>CALFEQ010000170.1 GCA_937949945.1 uncultured Myxococcales bacterium | reverse complement strand
CTGAGGCCTCACGTACGAGGTGCGAGCGGCAGCGTGAAGTGGAACGACGTGCCGACGCCGAGCTCGCTCTCGACCCACAGCTTCCCGCCGTGGGCCTCGACGATGCCCTTCGTGATGAAGAGCCCGAGGCCGGTGCCCTTGCTGTCGTGTCGCGCGCCGGACCAGTAACGCTCGAAGATGTGCGGGAGGTCTTCGGCCGGGATGCCGGGGCCCGTGTCGGTCACGGAGATGTGGACGTTGCCCTCCTCGGCCTCGGCGCCCACCTCGATCCTGTCGCCCGGCCCGCAGAACTTGATCGCGTTGCCGAGGAGGTTGGCGAAGACCTGCAGGACCCTGTCTCGGTCGCAGCGGAGCGCCACGTCGGCGAGCTCCCACCGGCGCTCGACGACGATGCCCTTCTCGGCCGCGAGCGGCTCGTGCAGCTCGACCGCCTCCGCGACGAGCGGTGCGGCCGGATGTACCTCCGCGTGCACCGCGAGCCGACCGGCTTGGATGCTCGCCATGTCCACGAGGTCCGCGATGAGGTGCGTCATGCGGCCAGTGGACCGCTGGATCGTCTCGAGCAGCCGTCGCGTCTTCGGATCGCTCCCGAGCTCGCTCCGGAGGAGGAGCGTCGTGCTCATGTCGATCGCGGCGACGGGGTTCCGGAGATCGTGCGAGACGACCGCGAGCACCTCCTCGCGTGTGTGCGCCTCGCGCTGCGCCTTCTGGAAGAGACGGGCGTTGTCGAGCGCCAGCGCGGCGCGTGATGCGAGCGCCTCGGCGACGAGCACGTCCTCCGGTTTGTAGCGCCTGTTCGATTCGGAGGATGCGAAGGAGAGCGCGCCGATGCTCCGTCCGCGTGCGACCATCGGGACGATGACGACCGAGCGGAGCCCGAGGGCCCGCAACATCTCGAGGTGCTCGGCGTTCGTCGCGGTCTTGGCGAGCAGCTCGTCGGAGACCTCCTCGAAGAGGAGGCTCTCGCCCCTCGCGAGGACGTGACGCGTGGATCCGAGCCCGGCCTGAGCCCAGAAACGGCTTCTCAGGCTGCGGACGAGCTCGATCTTCCGAGGGTCGCGGTGCTCGACCTCGAGCTGCTCGAGACGTCCGAGATCGATCACCTCCGCGATGCACAGGTCGGCGAGCGTGGGGACGGCGAGCTTGGCGATTTGCTTCAGGACGTCTTGGTAGTCGAGCGACGTCGCGAGCGCCGTCGAGGCTTCTTTCAGGAACACCTGACGCTGCTCGTCGCGCTTCCGCTCGCTCACGTCCGAGCCGATCATGACGAAGCCGGCCACGGAGCCGTCCGGCCTCAGATCGGGCGTGAACGTGGACTCCACGTGGAGCCCGTGGCCCGCTCTCGACGTGAGATCGAGCTCGCGCGTGACGGGCGTCGAGCAAGCGGACGTGAGCTCCGCCCGGATGGATTGGTAGGCGTCCTCTCCGATGATGTCCCGTACGTGCGCTCCGCGCAGCTCGTCGTTGGAGAGCCCGAGACGGGTCTCGTACGCCTTGTTTCCGAACCGGAAGCGGAGGTCGGCGTCGAGGTACCCGACGAGGTTCGGGACGGAGTCCGCGACGACCGCGAGGAGCCGCACCTGCTCCGGGTAGAGGGAGAGTCGCTTCTCTGCCTTGCGAAGGTCCTCTTCGGCCGCGTGCCGTGCGATCGCGATCGCGATGACGTTCGCGACGGCGCGCAGGAACGTCAGATCGTCCGACGAGAAGAAGCGCCGTGTCCGCGAGAACGCGCTGAGGACGCCGAACGGCCTGCCGAGTCGTCCTGGCGCGTGGATGATCACGGTCATTCCGCTCACGATCGAGTGCTCGCGGATGACCTCCGGAGCGTCGAAGCGCGTCTCCGTGCGGACGTCGTCGATGATCACCGGCTCTCCCGTGAGGAGCGAGTAGCCCGCCGGCGATTCGGCGCCGGCCTCCACCGTCGTGCGTCCCGGGACGACGTGCTCGTTCCAGCCGAGGGCGGTGCGCACGACGAGCGCACGCTCGTCGGGCAAGAGCTCGAGGAGACCCACGAGCTCGGTCCCGAGCACGTCGTGCGTCACCTCGAGGGCGCGCTTCATGAGGAGCTGGAGGTCCGTCGTCTCGAGCGCGTAGAGGCCGAGGTCCGCGAGGGTCCGTTGCTGGAGGCTCCGCACCGAAGCGGCTTCGCGGAGCACGTGCTGGCGGAGCGCCGAGCCGGCGCGGGCCGCCATCGCGCCGAACAGGCGCTTGTCGCGCTCGGAGAAGTCCGGGGCGCTCCTCGAGCCGATGTAGGCGACGCCCATGACGTCACCGTCCTCGATCAGTGGCACACCGTAGAGCCCCCGGAGATTCCTCTTGCGGACGGCCTCGTTCTTCACGAGCGCGCTCGTCGAGGCATCCGTCAGACCGATGGGGCGACGCTTCGCCGCGATCGTCCCGGCGAAGCCCTCGCCGATGCGCAGCCCGAAGCCGTTCGCCACCTCCTCCTCGTCGACGGGGAAGGTGGCCCGCGCTCGAAGGATGTCGCCTTCGCGCAGAAGGATGCCTGCCGTGTCGACGGTCGCGGTCGTCTCGACGAGCACGCGCAGGAGCTTCCGCAACAGCTCGTCGACGTTCTTGCTCTCGAGCGCGGCGGTCGAGAGCCGATCGAGCGCCTCGAGCGTGCGGTCGCGGGCGTGCGTGTATCGGTCGACCGACGCGGCCACGGCGCGGTCGATCGCCTTGTCGAGCAGCGTGACGCCTTCGGTCACGGCCGGACCGGCCTTCGCCGCGAACCGGCGGAGGATGCACTCGCGGAGGACGGAGTACTCGAATATGACCTCGAGCAGATCGACGGCCTCGTCGCACGTCGCGTGCTCTGCCGTCGGCGAAGGCTCCGGCGAAGCTTCGTCCTCGATGCCCTCTGCGCCCTCGGCGATGCGCGCGAGAAGGCGGGACACGTGGTCCGAGAGGGCTGGACGGGTGAGCCCCGCGGCCTGCGCTTCGACACGGCCCTCCCATTCCGCGAGGATGGCGTGTCCCTGCTCGCGGAGGAACGTCGCGAGATCGGCGATGGCGACCGACTTGCGAAACGTCGTGCTCGTCACGGAAGTGCTCTCGAGGCGTCCCGGGTCGGCGGGACGCCCCGCAGGCCCGAGCGCAATGCTCGGCGGCCTGCGTCATTCGGAGTCTCGAACCGCAGCAACCTCGATGCCACGGGCGAACGAGGCCGGGCGGCCCGTGAAGCAGCACACGAACGTAGCGACGCCGGCACCGCGCAGAAACCCGAGCGGGGCGTCTTGCGACCGCGCGAACCGCGTGTGTGGTGTTTCGGAACGTCGACTCAGCCGCTCTCCGCCTGGAGCTGATCGAGCAGGAGCCGCGCGTTCTCGAGCGTCGGATCGTCGTCGATCGCGCGCTTGAGGAGCATCATGGCGCGTCGGATGTCACCCTGCTGGCGCGCGATCTCGCCGAGGTACTGGTAGGCCTGCGCCTTCGGCAGCGGCGCGGGGACCTTGAGCATCGTGATCTGCCGGAGCGCGCGCTGCGCGAGGTCGAGGTTGCCGATCTCCATCGCGAGCCACGCGAGCTCGGACGCGACCACGCCGTTCTGCGCGTCCATGTCGAGCGCGGTCGTGAGGTGCTGGAGCTCGGCGTTCTTGTCGCCGAGGATCTCGGCGATGCGCGCGAGGCGGTGGTAGAGCGCGGAGAGCTCACGCGCGCGCCGCCCCTTGAACGTGGCGATCGTGCGGTGGAGCAGGTCCTGCGCCTCGTCGATGCGCCCGCCCGCGACGTACGCGTCCGAGAGGAGGGCCGCGCAGTCGAGATCGGACGGACGGAGCGCGTGCGCCTCCTCGAGCGGCGCGATCGCGGCCGTCATGTCCATCTGGGCCGTCTGGTTCGGATCGGCCGCCGCTTCGAGGAAGAGCTGGCCTGCGCGGACGAGGCCGTCGAAGCGCGGTCCGACCTCGCCGTGCGCGCGCGCCTCTTCGAGCACGAGCTCCGCGAGCTCCTTGAGCGCGCCGAGCTGCTCGTAGAGCCACGCGAGGCGCTCGCGGAGGGCGGCGTCGTGGGGCGCGGCGAGCCGCGCGCGCTCGAGGCCGCCGCGTGCGTCTGCGAGGCGTCCGGCCTTCTCGCAGGTCTCGAGCAGCTTGAGGGCGGCCGTGACGATACCCTCGCCTTCCTCGAGACCGACGAGGCGTCGGTACGTGGCGCTCGCCTGATCCCAACGCTCTTCGAGCTCGTCGAGGTGCGCGATCGCGCGGAGCGTCGCCTTGTCCTTGCTGTCCGTCTTGAGCAGCTCGGTGAGGACGTTGCGAGCCTCCTCGATGTCGCCGATCTCGAGCCGCAGATGCGCGATCCGGAGGCGATACGCGCGCCAGAGCGCGACGTCGCCGCGGCCGGCGGCGTGGAGGGCCATCTTCCCGAGGTGCTCGGCGAGGTACGGGCGGAGATCCTGCTTGCCCTTGCCGACGGCCTCCTCGAAGTCTTCGAGGGCGCCGTCCATCTCGTTCAGACGGCTGCGGAAGAGCGCGCGACGACCGACGAGGTCCGGCCGGAGAGGATCGTCCGGATCGAGCGGCTCGATGGCGGCGGTGAGCTCCTCGACGGCGGCCTTGAGCTCGCCGGACGCGGAGAGCGTGTCGACGAGCTCGACGAGCAGCAGCGGATCGGTCGGATCGGCGGCTCGGGCCTCGCGCAGGACCTTCGCGGCCTCCTCCGGATCGGACAGCTCGTCTCGGTGAATCCTCGCCGCCTCGCGGAGGCGTTCGGCGCGCTCCTTCGCGTCGGCTC
This sequence comes from uncultured Myxococcales bacterium, assembly GCA_937949945.1. GTDB lineage: Bacteria > Myxococcota_A > Polyangia > Polyangiales > Polyangiaceae > Labilithrix. The sequence goes on along the minus strand of CALFEQ010000170.1, from coordinate 116,912 downwards.
GGCCGCGCGCGTCGAGGATGTAGAGCTCGGCGAGCTTCTGGTACTCGAGCGACTCGCGGTAGACGACCTCGAGTCGATCGCGCAAGACCGTGCTCCGCGGCGCGCCCTTGAACCCGAGCTCGAGCGCGCGCAGGGCGCCGTCGGCGTCGTCGAGGGACCTTCGCGCTTCGTGCAGCGTCAGCGCGAGCGCCTCCGCGACGTCTCCGGTCTCGAGGGCGAGGCGGCGCTCCATGACGTCGGAGCGAGCCTCGATGTCGCCGTCCTCGTCGTGGAGGCGCTCGAGGGCCAGGAGGATCTCGCGCGACTCCGGATCCCAATCGAGCGCCGTGTAATAGACGTCGCGGGCCTGGCTCCGATCGCGCTTCTCGAGCAACAGTCCGAGGCGGCGCGAGAGCGAGCTGACCGCGTCGGCGTCTTGACGATCCTTCGCGCCGTCGAGGAGCGTGCCGAGCAGGGAGACGAGATCGTCCTCGCGGCCGTTCTTCTCGTAGATGCTCACGAGCAGGAGCGCCGCGTCGACCTGAGCCGGGTTCTCTTCGACGATGTCGCGCAGCTCGTTGGCGGCGTCCTCGTCGGAGAGGTGCAGCTTCTCCATCTGGATCTTCACGCGCTCGAGCCGGAGGCGCGATCGCTCGTTCGCGTCGTCGACGAACTCGACGATGCGCGCGACGAGGTCGACCAGCTTGGAGAACTCGTTCAGGCGGCGGTAGACGTCGAGGAGCAGCTCCCACGCGTCGCGATCCTGAGGCTCCTTCTCGTGCAGCTCCTCGTAGATCGACGCGGCGAGGCCGAGATCCTGGAGCGGCCCCGACGCGAGGCCGGCGACCTCGAAGAGATAGCGTCGCGCGGCTTCGGGCTCGGCGATCTCGGCGGCCTCGCGCTTGAGCACCGCCGCTTCGCGCACGCGGCCCGTCTCCTCGCAGCGCCACGACAGGAGCGCGAGGGCCCAGACGCGTCCTTCCTTGTCCAGCTCCGCGCCCTCCTCGGGCGGACGCTCGAGGTAGCGCCGCAGGAGCGACTCGGCGAGCTCGTAGTCTTCGAGCTTCTCCGCGAGCTCGACGGCCTCCTTCATCGGCTCGGTCCCGGCGCCGGGCAGCGCCCAGCGCCGCGTGAGCGCGTCGACGAGCGACCTCTCTCGGCCGGGGGCGCGCGCGAGCCGCTCGTAGATGTCGATGATCCGCTCCGCCTGCGGATGCGCGTCGGACGCGCTGCGGAGGAGCTCCTCGGCGCGATCGGGATCGGGGTCGGCCTCGAACGCCTGCTCGAAGGCGTCGCAGCCCGCGTCGACGTCGCCGGAGCGGAAGTAGAGCTGCGCGAGGCGGTAGAGGATGTCGGCGGAGGCGCCGCCCTCGTTGCGATCGAGCTCGACGCGCATCTGGAGCATGCGCGCCTGTCCGGCGTCGTCGCCGAGCCGCTCGTAGACGGCCGCGAGCGCGGACAACAGCTCGCGATCGTGGGGGCGGACCTCGACGGCGCGCTCGTAGAGGGCCGCAGCCTCCTTGTCGTCCTTGCGGTCGTTCTCGGCGATGCGCGCGAGGCGCGAGTAGAGGATGCCCGCGAGGTCGCCGTCGGAGCCCGCGCGCGCCTCGGCCAGGTTCCGCACGCGCGCCTCGTAGGCGGGCACCTTGTCGGTCGCCGACGCGAGCCGATACGCGGCGTCGTGCGCGTCCTCGTTGTCGGGATCGAGGTCGATCGCGCGGAGGAGCATCTCGAGCGCCTCGTCCTTGCGTCCGAGGTGCTCGTCGTAGAGGCGTCCGAGCTCGGTGCGGGCCGCGGCCTCGTCGTCGGCGCCGCCGCGAGCGAGCCGCGCCTCGAGCGCGCGCGCGAGGTTCTGGTGGTCGCCGGCGCGCCGCAGCGCGCCTTCGAGGCGCCGCGCCTCGACGTCGTTCTCCGCGGCGAGCTCGAAGGCGCTCTCGAGGATCTCCTTCGAGCGCTCGGCGTCGCCCTGCCGAAGCGCGATCTGCGAGAGCTCGAACATCGCCTCGGTGCGCGTGATGGGCGTCTCCTCCGTCACCTCTTCCTGGCGGCGCAGGACCGTGAGGAGCGCGCGGTACGAGCGCTCGGCGCGATCGAGCTGTCCGTCGTCGCGCGCGAGCTCGGCGAGCGCGCGGAGGATCTCCGGGTTCGCCGGATCGATGCGCGTGGCCGCGTCGAGCTCCACGAGGGCGCGCGCGCGATCGCCCACGGCGAGATCGAGCCGGGCGAGGTGGTAGTGGACGGGCGCGCGTTCCTTCGGGCGCCGGCCGCCGAACGCCTCGACGAGCGTGCGGAGCAGCGTGCGCGCCTCCTCGAACCTGCCGGCCGCGCCGAGCGCGTCGGCGAGCGCGAGCTTGACCGCGTTCTCGTCGGGCGAGAGGTCGCAAGCCTGCTCGAGCAGCGGGATCGCCTTCTCGGGCTCGCCCGTACGGGACCGGTGCAGCTCCGCGGCCTCGCGCAGGCGCGACAGGCGCGTCGCCTTGTCCGGCGCGTAGTGAGCGCCCTCGGTGAGGAGCTCGGCGAGGGCGGACCAGTCCTGCTCGGCGCGGTACGTCTCGGCGAGCCGGACGCGGACGCGGTCGGCCTCGGGATCCCGCGCGATCTCCTCCTTCAGCCGTTCGCGGGCCTCGGCCTGGCGGTTCGCCGCGACGAGCGCGTCGGCGAGTCGGAGCGTGACCGACGCGCGCTCGGGGCCGTCGGTGAGCTCGCGCAGCCGATCGAGCCAGCCCGCGGCGTCGTCGTAGGCCTTGGTCTGCGTCGCGAGCCGCGCGAGCGCGTCGTACGCCGGCGGGCGCTCTTCGAGCGCGACGACCCGCTTCAAGTGGGCGATGGCCTTGTGGGGATCCTCGAGCCGCGTCTCGGCCACCTCGGCGGCGCGGGCGAAGAAGTCGGCGGCGATCCGCCCGTCCGACGCGCCCTCCGCGAGCTCGGCCTGCGACGCGAGGAGCTCCTCGAGCTCGGCGAAGCGGCTCTCGCGCTCGAGGATCTTCGCGAGCATCTTCACCGTCGCGTCGTGCCGCGCTTCCTCTCCGAGGTTCTCGCGCAGCGCGGCGATGGCGGCGTCGACTTGGCCGAGCTCGTCCTCGAGGGCGGCGACCTCGAGCCGGAGCCCGAGGCGCTCGTCGGTCGTGCGCGCCGAGCCGACGAGACGCCGCTTGAGATCGAGCAGCTCCGTCTTCCTGCCCGCCGACTCGTAGAGCCGAACGACGCGCGAGACGGCCTCGTCGTCGTGCGGATCCTCTTCGATGAGCCCGAGGTAGATGCTGATGGCGCGGTCGGTCGCCCCGAGCTTCTCGACCGCGACGAGCGCCGCCTCGTGGCGGAGCTCGCGGGCCTTGCCGCCCTTCCACGGCAGGTGCGCGCAGTCGGTGAGGAGCTGCACGACCTTGTCGAAGTCGCCGTCGTCGCTGTAGATGCGCACGAGCTCGCGCGTGGCCCGATCGACGTACGCGTCGGGCGGCTGCGGCGTGCCGCTCGTGAGCACGTTCGGCTCCGTGGCGCCGAGCCAGCGCTCGGCGGCGAGCTTGAGGAGACGATCGAAGATCGATCGCGCGAGCGCGCGATCGCCGACGCTGTTCAGCGCGACGTCGGCCGCCTCGCCGAGGAGATCGAGATCGCCGCCCGTCGTCTGCGAGAGCCGGAGGAGGCTGTCGACGAGGGGCCGCCCGCGCGCGCGCCGCTGGAGCTTCGCGAGCTCGGCGAGCAGCGCGGCGTTCGCCGGATCGTGCGAGAGGGCGCGCGTGTACGCGGCCTCCGCGGCGTCGGGATCGCCGCGGCGATCGCGGTGCCAGATCGCGACGGCCTCCTCGAGATCGCGTGCGAGGTTCGGCGCGAGGCCGCCGTCGTGGACCAGAGACGCCACGGCGAACGTGACCGCGTCCCAGCCGGTGGAGGCGAGCGCGGCCTCCTCGACGGCTTCGACGAGCTCGCGTTCGAGGACGGACCGCGCGCGCGTGGCCTCGACGAGCGCACGTGCGGCGGCGTCCCAGCGCGCGATCTTGCCCGCGACGCGGATGACCGCGCGCGCCGCCTCGAGATCCGCCGGGTCCTGATCCGCGACGTGGACGTAGGCGTCGAGCGCGGGCCGGAGCTCCTCGAGCCGCGTCTCGAGCACTTCGCCCATCCGGAAGCGGAGCCCGCGTGCCCACGGGGCCTCGCCGTCGCTGGAGACGGCACGCCCGTCGATGCATTCGCGGAGCGCCTCGGCGAGCGGGCGCCACGCGCGAGTCTTCTCCGCGAGCCGGAAGATCTCCTCCACCGTGCTCTCGTTGCCCGGATCGAGCAAGAGCGCGCGGCGCACCAGCGCGAACGCGGCGTCGGCGTCGTCGGCGCGCGTCTCCGAGATGCGCGCGGCCTCCATGAGGATCGCGATCTGCGACTCGACGTCGGGCGCCGCGTCGAGGCGATGCTCCGTGAGGTCGAGGATGAGCCGCCAGTCGTCCGCCGCGGCGTAGGCCGCCAAGAGCACCCGGACGACCGCGGGACGGTGCTCGCGCTTCTTCAAGAGGGCGCGGAGCCCCGAGCGCGATCCCTCGATCCGAGGATCGGCGAGGAGCGACTGCTCGTAGCTCTGGATGGCGAGGTTCAGCTCCTCGAGGTGCTCGCGCTGCACGTCGCCGAGCTGGCAGAGGATGTCGGCCTTGTCCGCGGAGCCCTCGGTCCGCGTCGCCGCGCCGGCGAGGAGCTCCGCGAGCTCCTCCCAGCGCCGCGTCTGGCGGTAGAGCGCGGCGAGCGCTCGCGTGCCCTCCTCGGAGTGACCGAACGTCTGCTCGACGTCGCGCCAGGTCTCGATGGCCTCCTCGACCGCTTCGAGGCGTTCGCTGAGGATCTGCGCGATGCGGACGCGATCGTTGCGGCGCTCCTCGTCGGTGCGCCCTTCGCGCCGCGACCGTTTGTCGAGCGTGTCGATGAGCGGACGCCAACGCTCGGCCTTCTCGAAGAGGAACGCGAGCCCGTCGAGCGCCTCGGGATCACCCGGCCGTGCCTCGAGCCGGCCTTCCCAGGCCCAGATCGCACGATCGTCCTCTTCGAGGCTCATCGCGAGGCGCGCGGCCTCGCCGAGCACGCGCCACTTCACGTCCGGGTCGCGCTCGAGGATGGCGAGGCGCTCGAGGACGTCGAGCCGATCGGCGCGGCGATCGGCCTTCTCGAGGAGCGGCTCGACGTGGCGGCATGCCTCGAGCAACGCCTCGTCGGCGATCGGCGAGATCGAGAGGATGCGGAAGAACAGCTCGATGGCGCGCTCGATGTCGCCGATCTTCTCGGCGGTCACGTCGCCCGCGCTCATCAAGAGCTCGATCCGGAGAGCGTCGTCGTTCGAGTCGTCCGCCGCTGCCACGAGCACCTCGGCGAGCCGATCGAAGCGGTTGATGCGCGCCGCGATCGTCGCGAGCTCCTGACGATGCGAAGCCACCTCGGGCTCGAGGAGGACGAGCTGGACGAAGTGCTCGAGCGCGGCCTCGTCGTTGCCGAGCTGGACGTAGATGGCGGCGATCTGCTGGTGGCGCCGGATGCGCTCCTTGACGCTCTTGACGACCTCGAGCTCGACCTCGAGGACGCGCGCGAGATCGGCCTCGTGTCCGGGCGCGGTGTACCGCTCCTTGAGGAGGGCGGCGGCGCGCTGGCGGACGAGGCCTCGCTTCGGGGCGGTCGGGATGTACGAGTCGCGGCGGCCGTCGGGCGGCGGCGGGACCGTCTCGCGGATGTCGGCCGTCCGCGGCGCCATCGCGAGGATGCGCTCGAGCAGCGGCGTGACGTCGATGGGCTGCGGCTCGGGAGCCGTGGGCACCGTGCCGACGTCCTCGACCGCCGTCTGGTTCGCGATGATGTCCTCGACGACGATGAGCGCGCTCGACGGATCGTTGAGCTCGTCCAGCCAGAGCGCCGCGATGCGCGCACGCTCCTTCTGCGCCTCCTCGTGCGGCAGCGACATGAGTCGCATGCCGCGAAGGGTGATGAGCTCGCGGTGGCAGCCGTGGCGCTCGTAGAGGCGCTCGAGCGCGGACGTCAGGCGCGCGTTGCCCGGCTTCAGCTCGAGGAGCTGCTCGAAGTAGCGGATGGCGCGCTGCGAGTGGTTCGCGAAGTCCTTCGCGATCTGCGCGGCCTCCTCGAGGAGCTCGATCTTGCGCTCCTTGTCGGCCGTCGCGGCGGCGCGATCGTAGAGCGCGAACATGTCGTCCCAGCGCTCTTGCGCGTCGAAGATGAGCTTCAGGCGGTCGAACGCCCAGATGTCCTCGGGATCGATCGCGAGGAGCCGCTCGAGGATGCGGACGACGCGCTCGCTGTCCTCGTACCACTCCTCGTAGAAGGCGACCGCGCGCTGCCCGAGCTCGACGGCCGCGGCCTTGTCGAGTCGAGGCCGCTCGCGACTCTCGCTCGGCGGCGCCTCCGAGGCGCGCTCGGGCCGCGGTACGCAAGCTTGGAGCACCTCTTCGTAGGCGTCCGCGAGCGGTTCGGCGGACGACATCTGACGCGCGATCTGCTCGGCGCGATCCCAGAGCGCCTGCTCCGCCGGGAGCGCCTTCACCGCACGCAGGGCGACCTCGTACGCGGCGTCGAGTCGGTCCAGCTCCGTCAGCGTGTCGAGGTATCGCCCGTAGAGCTCGCGCGTAGGCGGGGCCGCGGCGATGAGGTGGTCGAAGATCTTCACCTTGAGATCGGGCTCTTCGACCGCGTCGAGGGACGACTCGAGCACCTTCGCGGCGCGATCGCCGACCTCGGCGTTGCCGAGGAGGCGCGCGGCGAGCTCGATCGCGCCCGTGTCGCCCGGCGAGCTCTCGAGGACGCCAGCGATGCGCTCGATCGCCTCGGCCACGCGCCCGATCCGCGGCTCCGCGAGGATGCCGGCGATCTGCACGTCGAGCGCGTTCTTCGCTTCGCCCTCGGAGGCGGCGCGACGCGCCATGAGCGCCTCGAGCGCGCCCTCGATGTCGCCGTGCGCGAGCGAGAGGCGCGAGACGGCGGCGAGCGCGTCGAGATCGGCCTCGTCGATCTCGAGCACCTTCTTGTAGAGCTCGAGCGCCGTCTGCTCGTGTCCGAGCTCCTTCTCCTCCGCCTCCGCCCAGGCGAAGAGGGCGCGTGCCCGCTCCTCCGCCGGGGCGTGCTCGACGCGCCACGAGTGCAGCCACCGCACGTCGCGCGTGCGCGCCTGGCTGCGCGGCATCCCGCGGAGCAGCTCCTCGAGGCCGGTCGACGCCGCCGACGAGAGGGCAGGGTCCTCGGCCTTCTCGAGCACGCTGCGGTACGAGGAGGCGGCCTCCGACCAGGTCGCCTCGCTCGTCGAGAGCACGCGCGCCTTCGCGAGCATCAGCTCGGCCCACGTGTTCGGCGAGCCGCCCGCGGTCGCCGCGAGCGCCTCGTTGATGACCATCGCGAACTCCTCGGTCGCGCCGGTGCGGATCGCGAGGTCGGCCGCCTCCGCCAGGACCTCCTTGTCCTCGGGCGCGAGCGAGAACGCGCTCCGCGCGGCCGCGAACGCGCGATCGAGATCGCCGAGGTGCTCGGCGAGCGTCCTCGAGAGCCGCCGCAGCAGCGCGACGCGGGCCGGCGCGTCGCTCGCGAGCTCGAGGAGCACGGAGTAGAGCGCGGGAACGCGATCCCAACTGCCGTTGCGCTCGTGCAGCGCGACGAGCTGCGTCGTCGCGTGGGCGTCGAGGCGATCGATCTCGCGGAGCCGATCGAAGAGCGTGATGGCCGTCGCGTCGTCGCCCATCGACTGCGCGATCTCCGCGGCCTGGCGGAGTCGCTCGATGGCCAGCGCGGACTCGCCGCCCTTCAGCGCGAGCTGGGCGAGCCTGTCGAGGCACTCGACCTGCTCGCGCGCATCCGTGGACTCGCGCACGCGCCGCTCGAGCACGCCGCGCAGAAGTACGTTGTCGCCCAGCGTCGTCGCCACGCGCTCGACGAGGTCGAGCTCGGACGACGTGAGCTGCGGATCGGAGAGGAGCGCGCCGGCATGGAGCGCGCCGCGCATGCCCTGTCCGTGCGCGGTCGCCACTTCGGCGAGCTGCGCACGCGTGGCGCGTGTCTCCTCCGGGGAGGTCGCGTGCCCGAGGTAGTCCTCGAGCCGATCGCACAGCTCCTCCCAGGCCTCGGCCTCCGTGTAGAGCTCGACGAGCGCGAGGTGCGCCTCGCGATCGGTCGGATCGTCTTCGAGCGCACGCCGGTACGCGGCGATCGCGGCGTCGCGGTTCCCGAGCTCGTAGCGCTCGATCGTCCCGATGCTGTGGAGCAGCTGGCGGCGCCGGTGGGGGTCGGCGCCTCGTTCGAGCGCCGCTCGGTACAAGGCGACGCGCTCCTCGGGGTTGCCCTGCTCCTGGAGGAGCTGATCGACGCGTGCGATGAGCTCGGTGGACGAGGGCTCGAACGCGAGCGCCCGGCGGTAGGCCGCGAGCGCGCCGGCGACGTCGCCGGCCGCGGCGCTCTCCTCGCCGAGGAGCATGGCGAGGCCGAGGAGCTCCTCCGAGTCGATCGGCCGATCGCCGAGCGCCTTCGCGAGGAACGCGGCGCGTCGCTTCGGATCGAGCGACTCGGCCGAGCGCGTGAAGCGCTCGAGCCAGGGGCGGATCGGCTCCTGGCTCTCGACCGCTTCGGCGAGGCCGCGCGCGACGATCTCGACCGCCTTGTCCTTGGAGACGCTCTCGGCGACGTTCGCGGCCTCCTCGAGCGCGGCGAGCCGATCCTGGACGATCGGCGACGCGGCCGCGCGGATGTCGAGCACGCGGAGCAGGCCTTGGGCGTTCTCCTCGGCGCGGTAGATGGGCTCGAGCACGGCGGCCGCGGACAGCCGGTGGTCGGCGCCGAGGAGCAACTTCTCGAGCGTGGAGCGGCTCGTCTTCTCGGTCGGATCCAGATCGAGCGCGCTCTTGAACGCCGCGATCGCCGCCTCGGTGTCGCGCGTGCGCTGGAGATAGACGTTGCCGAGTCGCGCGAGCACATTCGGACGCTCGTCCATCGGCGCGAGCTCGGCGTCGCGGGCGAGCGCCTCGGCGAGCTCGGGCCAGAGCCGCTGCTGCTCGAGCAGCGGGATCCACTGCTCGTAGACGTCGCGCGCCGGGCCGTACGTGGCGATCATCCGCCGCCAGGCCTCCGACGCGCCCGTGACGTCCTTCGCCTTCGACGTGAGCACCTCGGCGGCCTTGAAGGAGAGCGCACGCGCCGCGTCGGGATCGCCGGCGGCGACGTCCTTGGCGCGCTCCTCGAGGACGAAGGCGAGGTCGACCCACTGCTCGCGCTGCTCGTAGAGAGGCTCGAGGGCCTCGAGGGCGCGCGCGCGGGCAGGGGAGTCGACCAGGCGGCGCCACGCGGCGATCGCGCGGTCGACGTCGCCGAGCTGGGTCGAGCAGATCTCGGCGATGCGCTCGTTCGCGAGCTGCCTCTCGCCTTCGAGCGGCGAGAGCTCGCCGATGCGCGTGAGCGCCTCGACGAGGTTCTTCATGTCGCCTTCGTTCTCGTAGACGCTCGCGAGCGCGCGCGCTGCCGTGAGGATCGCGGTCGCGTCGGCGCTCGGCGCCGAGAGGACGCCCGCGAGCGTCGTCCGCGCGCGCTTCGTGTCTCCGCCGCGGAGGAGCAAGTCGCCCATCTCGGCGGTGATGCGCGATCGCACCGCGGCGTCCTTGGCGACGGTCGAGACGCGCGCGAAGGTCCGTGCGACCTCGAGCGGTCCCTTGAACTGCACGCCGAGCTGCATGTAGCGGGTGCGCAGCTCGTCGTCTCCGGGATCGATCCCGAGCGCCTGCTCGAACGCTTCGAAGGCGCCCTGCAGATCGCCGAGCTCGTCTTGCTTGAGGATGCCGATCCGCCGGAGGACGTCACGCCGGCGCGGGCCACGCGTGTGTTCGAGCTCGATGGTGAGGTACTTCGCGCGATCGGCGGTCGTGTCGGCGCTCGCCGCGAGGATCGCGGCGGCGCGCGCGGCGAGCCCCTTGCTCTCGAGCAGCCGCGTGGCGACCCGCCGCGCCTCCGCGTTCGTCGGGTCCGCCTGGAGCAGCACCTCGACGTGCGGCATGGCGCGCTCCGGCTCCTTGAGCTGGTTGGCGAAGACCTCGACGAGCTTCTGCCGGATCCGGAGCGCCTCGTGCTCCGGCGGCGGAGGATCGGAGGCGAGCGCCTGCTCCAACATGCGCGCGACGTCGCGGAACCGGTTCGCGCGGATGAAGCGCGCCTCGAGGGCGTTGCGAAGCTCCTCGTCCGCCGGGTCCAGCTTGACGAGCTGCTGGTAGGTCTCGATCGCCTTGTCTTCGAGGCTCGCGCGCTCGTACAGGCCCGCCGCCCGTTTGAGGATCTCGATCTGCTCCGGGCGCGGACGGTGCGCCGCCGTCTGGACGCACAGGTCCGCGAGCTTCTTGTGGTCCTCGACGCGCGTGAGCTGCGCGTCGATGCGCTCGAAGGCCCCGACGTGGCCGGGGAATGCGGCGAGCGCACGCTCGAGGTACGTCGTCGCACCGAACTCGTCGCCGAGGACGTCGCCGAAGAACGTGGCCGCCCGATACAAGAGCTCGGCCTGGACCGCGGGCAGATACGTCTTGAGCTTGCGGCTCTGCGCCGTCGACTCGTACGCGAAGGCGAGCTCCGAGACGCGATCGTGCTTCACAGCCGCTTCGTGGAGCTCCTGCCAGATCGCAGGGTCGAGGGCGTTCTTGGAGAGCGCCGACAAGATGGAGTCGAGCACCTCCTCTTCGTTCTCGAGCTTGGCCTCGAACGAGGGGATGCCTGCGCGTGACTGTCGGGGGGATGAACCCATCTTCCAGAGCTGTGGCGGGCGTGCGCCGAGACGCGTGCCCCGATCGTGACCGAGCTGCTGTGGAACCCCGAGAGTACCGGAAGTTTCGCGCGCCTAGTACGTCATCTTTGGAGCGACGAAGCACGTTTTCTCCGGGCCGGTCCGCCCCCTCCACCCGCGAGACCGCCCTCCGAGCGCGGCACCTCTGCGTCTTTCGGTGGACAGTCCTTGATTTCCCGTAGGCACCTACCTATAGGCGCTCCGACGTTCATGCCGAAGCCGCTAGCTCACGCCCTCGGGGAGACCACCAGCGCATCGAGCTGGCGTGACTTCCTGGCCCTCGCGAAGCCGCGTCTCTCGCTCACCGTGATGATCACTGCGGCCGGAGGGCTCTTCCTCACGACGCGCTCCGGACTCGTCGACGGGCCGGGCCCCGGCGCGGTCACCGTCTTCTCGACGCTCATCGGGCTCGCCCTGATCGTCGGGGGCGCGAACGCGCTCAACATGTATCTCGAGCGGGACATCGACCGCCGGATGAAGCGGACGCAGTCCCGTCCGCTGCCCGCGGGCCGTCTGACCCCGCGCATGGCGCTCGTCTTCGGCGTGGCGATCTCGGCGCTCGCCGTTCCGATCCTCGCGATCGGCGCGAACCCCCTGACCGCGCTCCTCGCGGTCGTCGCGAACCTCACGTACGTGCTCGCGTACACGCCGCTCAAGCAGCACTCGCACTGGGCGGTGTACGTCGGTGCGATCCCGGGCGCGCTCCCGCCGCTGCTCGGATGGACCGCCGGCACCAACCGGATCGACGCCGCCGGCATGGTCCTGTTCGCGATCCTGTTCTTGTGGCAGGTCCCGCACTTCATCGCGATCTCGCTCTTCCGCAGGACCGAGTACGCGAACGCGGGCCTCGTCGTGATGCCCAACGTGGTCGGCGAGCTCGCTTCTCGGCACGCGATCGTGCGGTGGATCTTCGCCAACGTCGCCGCGAGCCTCCTCGTCGTCCCGCTCGGGCTCGCCGGGCGCGGTTATCTCGTCATCGCGGCGATCCTCGGCGCGGTGTTCTTCATCTGGGGTTGCTACGGGCTCCGGGAAGGCTCGGGAAGGCGCTGGGCGAAGTCTCTCTTCGGCATCTCGATCCTCTACCTCGTGCTCCTCTTCACGGCGCTCTGCATCAATCCTTGATCGCTCGACCGTCAGGTCGACGGTCTTCGCGTCGAGCGAACGATCGAACGGCGACGGCGCTCGTCGTGTCACGAGCAGCGCTCGTCTTCGTGCACGCGGTCGAAGCTGCGTGAGCGCGACCCGCGCGGCTTTGCGCGCTCTGTCCGACGCCGTCGCGTCGGACGGTTACGCGCTCGTGGGCGGGTGGATCACGATGGACCTGGCGGCCGTGCAACCACTCGATGCTGCCGTGCGCGACGGCTTGCGCAACGCGCGAGAGCGTCACTTCATCGGTCGGTACATGCGGAAGGGACCTGCTGCCAGGTAGCCACGAATTTCTCTGAAATCATGAATCGTGCTGTACCGATTGTGAGTTGACGGATAGTCGGACCCGCATCATACAAGTGCGTATATCCGGCGACCTCGTCGCCCGATTGTTCGAATCGAGAGGTCCATGTTCGGTACCCCAGGGGGGGCTCGATCCTCGACAGACACTCGTCCACTCTTCGCCTCGCTCCGACGCCATCCCTTCGTCACGCGCAGCCATGCGGTCGGCTCGTTCGATGACCGCGTCTGCGAGACCTCGGCGTGCGTGAAGATCGCGTTCGAAGGCGAGCACGTCGCGAAGGTCGAGTCCGATGTCGATGAACGCGCCAAGTCGATGGCCGAGCTGCTCAGCAGCGGAGGAGTCGCAGCATGAGCAACTCGCCCACCAACGTCGTCTCCGACTCCGGCCTGCATGCGTTCGGCGTCGTGCTGGCCGAGTCGAGCGCCCTCGGCCGGTCGACGTACGAGCCGGTCGACGATCCGACCTTCGAGGAGCGCAAGCACCTGCCGGTCGGCTCTTCGGGCCGATCGATCTTCGAGTCGCTGGGCGTCGCCGCGCTGCTCACCGACCTGCGCGGAGAGGTCCTCCGTGTGAACAAGGCCGCGCGACGCCTTCTCGGCCTCGAGGAGGTGCTCGTCCTTCGACGTCCGATCGCGCAGCTCTTCGACCGATCCGCGAGCGGGCAGCTCGAGCACGCCCTCGTGCGCATCGACCGCGAGCCGATCTCGGTGCGCGCACGGCTCGCGAACGGACCGGGCGAGTGGCTGCTGGTCCAGGCCCGCGCCATCAGCGACAAGGACGTCTTCTGGACCTTCGCGCCCGACACCTCCGCGCGCGAGAGCGAGCTCTTGCGCCGCCTCGCCGACAAGGACGAGGTGATCGACCGGCTGCGCCGCCGAATCGAGGATCTCGAGCGCGAGTCGCGGACGAAGGACAAGTTCATCGCCATCCTCGGTCACGATCTCCGCGCGCCGCTCAACGCCATACTCGGATGGACGCAGCTGATGCGGCGAGAGATGCTCGATGCCGCCGGGCGCGAGCGCGCGCTCGCCACCATCGAGCGCAACGCGCGGTCCCAGGCGGCGCTGATCGAGGAGCTGCTCGACGTCACGCGGCTCAACGAAGGGCGGCTCTCGCTCGAGATCGCCGCCTGCGACGTCGGCCTCGTCGTCCGCCGCACGCTGGAAGCGGCGCTGCCGGAGGCGACCGCCCGCGGCATACGCCTCGTCACGAACGTCCAGAGCGGCGTGACGGTGGCGGGCGACCGTGGCCGCCTCGAGCAGGTCGTGAACAACCTCGTGTCGAACGCCCTCAAGTTCACGCCGGCGGGTGGCGTGGTCCACGTGAGCGTCGCGCGCGAGGGAGGAGAGGCCCGCATCGAGGTGCGGGACTCGGGCAAAGGCATCGAGCCGGCCCAGCTCCCGCACGTGTTCAAATGGCTGCACCAGGGAGGCGACGCGGTCCCGACGCGCCAGGGTTTGGGGCTCGGGCTCTTCATCGTGCGCCGTCTCGTCGAGCTGCACGGCGGGACGGTGCGTGCGACGAGCGACGGCCCGGGACGCGGCGCGACGTTCACCGTCGTCTTGCCCTGCTGTGACCCCGTGCCGGTCTCGACCCCGAGCAGCGTGGTCCTGCCCCTCGGCAAGCTCGACGGGCTCCACGTCCTCGTCGTCGAGGACGAGATCGACGCGGTCGAGCTATTGTCCCGCGTCCTCTCGACGCGAGGGGCGCGCGTCACGTGCGCGCGCGACGCGACGTCGGCGCTCGCGCTGGCGCACGCCGAGCGGCCGGACGTGATCGTGACCGACCTCGGGCTGCCGGACATGAACGGCTTCGAGCTCGTCCGGCGCATCCGAACCGCACACGGCGGGCGCGTGGGCATCGTCGCGCTGACGGGCTTCGCTGCGAAGGACGTCGCGTGCGGGCCGGCCAGCGGCTTCGACGAGCGGCTCACCAAGCCGGTCGACATCCCTCGGCTCATCGACGCCATCCAGAGCGCGGCGCGCTGCGCCCGCGTGCGATCGGGCTGAACGGTCCCGGACGGTCGAGATCGCAGCGCCGCTCGTGCGGGCCCCTTCGTGACGACCATTCCTTGCGTCGGGCGCGAAGGGGCCCTACGAGCAGCGCTCGTGCGGTCCGTGCTCTCGGCCCTCTTCGGGCTCTGCCTCTCCCTGTCGCTCCTCGTCGGATGCACGCGAGGCGAGTCGAGCGAGGCGCTCCCCAACGTGCGCCTCGGGATGGCTCCGCGCGACGTGCGCGCCCGCTTCGCGCCGGAGGGGGAGGGGAGCTGGCAGACGGCGGTCGGCACCGGCGACGACACCGTCCTCGAGTGGACGGCACGCGATCCGAACGCTCCGATCGCGCACGCGCGCTTCGAGTTCCACCTCGGAATGCTGGTCGCCATCCGCGCACGCACGAACGAGCCGACCTCGAAGGAGACGATCGCGCTCACACCGAAGACCGTGACCGTGCGCGCTCCCGCAGGCGAGGGCGGCACGACGGTGACGGTCCTCGCGCGCGACTGCCCGACGCACAAGGACGAGGCGGAAGCCTTCGCTGTGCGGGCGAGGTGAGATCGGGCTCCAGGCTCCGGGCTCCAGATCGGGCTTTCCTCGCTCCTCGAGCACTCCGTCTCCGACTCGCCTGCCTGGAGCCTCTTTCGAAGACTGCCGTCGGAGCTCCCGATCCGAACCGCTGCGAGGTCGCGGCGCCGAACGCGTAACCGCCGACTCTTAGCACAACCAACGATTGCTAGAGCTGACGATCGCGCGCTCGCGCTCTCGGGGGGTCGGTACGGGCCGTCGGAGCGCCGTCGGAGAGGGCCAATTCCTCGCTGTTGGGCTCGGGATCGACACGCGTAAGCGCAGCATATGCCCTGCCCGAAAACTTTGCGCGCTCGACGCAGAAACGGGGGGTTGTGAATGAGGAGTCGTCTCCTCTATAAGGACGCCCGCCGTCCCTTCTGAATCTCCGTGGGGCCACGGGCGCCAGCTTGGACCGGCGCGACATCCGTGGCCGATTCCCGCGAGTGCGCGCATGCAGATCTTTCCCCGATCGCTCAACAAACTGCCGCTGATCCTCGGCGCGGTGGGCACGATCGTGCCGGCGCTGCTCGTCGGCGCAGTTTGGTACTACGCCACGCCGAAGAACTTCCAGGTTGGCTACGCGCCGGCGCAGCCCGTCCCGTACTCGCACCGGCTCCACGCCGGGCAGTTGGGCATCGACTGCCGGTACTGCCACGCGAACGTGGAGGTCGCCGCCAAGGCGATGATCCCGCCCACGCAGACGTGCATGGGTTGCCACGCGATG
Organism: uncultured Myxococcales bacterium; assembly: GCA_937949945.1. Taxonomy (GTDB): domain Bacteria; phylum Myxococcota_A; class Polyangia; order Polyangiales; family Polyangiaceae; genus Labilithrix. The sequence continues at coordinate 101,418 of CALFEQ010000170.1, read as the reverse complement.
GTGAAGACCGACAGCGCGCGGCTCGCCCCCGTCCGCGAGAGCTGGGAGACGGGCAAGCCGATCGAGTGGGTCCACATCCACAAGCTGCCGGACCACGCCTACTTCGATCACAGCGCGCACCTCGCGGCCGGCGTCGGCTGCGTGACGTGTCACGGGCGCGTCGATCAGATGGAGGTCGTGCGCGCGGAGGTGCCGCTCGGCATGGGGTGGTGCCTGGATTGCCACCGCGATCCGAAGCCGAACCTTCGCCCGAAGGATCAGATCACGAACATGGAATGGAAGCCGGAGATGGCCGCCGGATGGACGCCGCCTGAAGTCCATCCGCCGCAGCACTGCTCGGGGTGTCACCGATGAGTCGCCGCGATCCGTATACCTTCAAGCAGCCGGAAGACGGCGCGAAGGTCTTTTGGAGGAGCCTCGAAGACAAGGCCAACCCGGCGGCCGCGCAACGGCGCGCCGAGAGCGAGTTCCCGTACGGGCTCGAGGAGGCCAACGTCTCGCCGGAGCAGCTCGTGAAGCTCCGCAAGTCGAAGGCGGAGCCCGCCGAGCGGCCCGAGATGCAGGTCTCCATCGGCCGCCGCGGCTTCATGTTCTTCGCCGGCGCGTCGGCGGCGCTCCTCGCCGAGGGCTGCGCCCGCCGCCCCGTCGAGAAGATCCTGCCGTACTCGAAGGCGCCCGAGCACGTCATCCCGGGCGTCTCTACGTACTACGCGTCGGTGCTCCCGGAGCGCGGTGACGCGGTCGGCGTCCTCGTCGAGAGCCACGAGGGGCGCCCGACGAAGATCGAGGGCAACCCGGATCACCCGTCGAGCAACGGCGCCACGAGCGCGTGGACGCAGGCCGCGATCTACGACCTGTACGATCCCGATCGCGGCACCACGCCGATGAAGGGCACGCGCCAGGCGCAGGGCGGCTACGGCAACCACACGCCGGCGACCTGGAACGACCTCGATCAGGCGCTCACGGACATCCTGCGCAGCGCGCAGGCCGACGGCGGCGCGCGGCTCCGCATCCTCTCGGAGCCGACGATGTCGCCGACGTTCATTCGTCTCCGTGACGCGATCCTCGCGAAGTTTCCGAAGGCGAAGTTCCATGTGTGGAGCGCCGCCCACGACGGCAACGTGCGCGAGGGCGCGAAGCTCGCGTTCGGGCAGGCGGTCAACGTCGTCCCGAACTACGGGCAGGCGAAGGTCATCCTCTCCGTCGACGCCGACTTCCTCGGGACGGAGACGGGCTCGGTCCGTGCGACGCGGTCGTTCGTCGAGGGGCGCAAGCTCCGGAACGGCGCGCACGACAGCATGAGCCGGCTCTACGTGGTCGAGCCGCACTTCACGGTGACCGGCATGAACGCCGATCACCGGCTCCGCCTGCCCGCGCAGGACGCCGAGCGCTACCTCATGGCGCTCGCGCACGAGCTCGCCACGGCGCACAAGGTCGACCTCGGCGCGATCGCCGGCGCGGTGGCGAAGGCGGACAAGACCGGCATCCCCGACAACTGGATCAAGGTGGTCGCCTCGGAGCTCGCGGAGGCGCGCGCGAAGGGCGTCATCGTCGTCGGGTCGCGGCAGCCGCCGCGCGTCCACGCGCTCGCCCACGCGCTCAACGCCGCGCTCGGGAACGCCGGCCACACGGTCAACTACTATCCGGTCGCCGATCCTACCCAGCAGGACCCGACGGCGAGCATCAAGGAGCTCGCCCAGGACATCGAGAAGAACGCGGTCGGCACGCTCTTCATCCTCGGCGGCAACCCGGTCTACGACGCGCCCGCCGATCTGAAGTTCGCCGAGCGCCTCCGCTCCGTCGGCTCCACGATCCACCTCTCGAGCCACGTCAACGAGACGAGCGAGGTCTGCACCTGGTACGTCCCGCGGGCGCACGAGCTCGAGGCGTGGTCGGATCACCGCTCGATCGACGGCACGGTCTCGATCCAGCAGCCGCTCATCGCGCCGCTGTTCGACGGGCGCTCGGACATCGAGATGCTCGCGCGCATCGCGGGTGACACGGCGCCGAAGGGCCTCGCGCTCGTCCAGGAGACGGTGCGTGGGTCGGTCTCGGCGGCCGTGTTCAACCGTACGTGGAACGAGGGCCTCAAGAACGGCGTCCTCGGCGCGGCCTCGCGGCCGTTCGGCCCGCTCGACCCGCGGCAGACGGAGATCGCCTCCGCGCTGTCGGAGGCGAAGGCTGCCGCGGCCCTCTCTCCGCAGAGCCTCGAGGTCACGTTCGCGCCGTGCCCGAAGCTCCTCGACGGCCGCTACGCGAACAACCCGCTCCTCCAGGAGCTGCCCGATCCGGTCACGAAGGTGACCTGGGACAACGTCGCGCTGATCTCGCCCGGCACCGCGAAGGCGCTCAACGTCGAGAACGGCACCGTCATCCGCCTCTCGCGCGAGGGCGGCGGGTCGATCGACATCGCCGCGTGGATCACGCCGGGGCAGGCCGACAACTCGATCGGCGTCCACCTCGGGTGGGGCCGCCAGAAGGCGGGTCGCTACGGCGACAAGCACGGCTTCGACGTGAACCCGCTCCGCTCGACGGATGCGATGGGCTTCGTCGGCGGCGTGAAGGCGCGCGTGCTCGATCGTGCCGAGCTCGACGCTCTGCGTCCGAAGCTCCGCAAGGTCGGCATGGCGGCCGGTGACAGCCAGTGGCCGGCGCAGATCCGCCCCGACGATCCGTTCGAGGTCGACACCTACCGGTACAAGATCTCGCAGACGCAGGAGCACCACTCGATGGAGGGGCGTCCGATCGCGATCGACGCCACCCTCGAGGAGTACCGGAAGAACCCCTACTTCCCGCAGTACCCGGAGACGGGCCGCAAGGATCGGAACCTCGACGGCCAGGTCATCGGCGTCCGCGAGATGGGATCGCCCGATCCGCACACGCCGCCGCTCTGGGGCGAGTGGAAGGAAGAGAAGTTCTTCAAGAACCAGCACCGCTGGGGCATGGCGGTCGATCTGACGGCGTGCACGGGCTGCAACGCCTGCGTGGTCGCCTGCCAGATCGAGAACAACGTCCCCGCGGTCGGCAAGGAGCAGGTCTGGCGCGGCCGTGAGATGTACTGGCTGCGCGTCGACCGCTACTTCGTCGGTCTCGACGAGAACGATCCGCAGGTCGTGTTCCAGCCCGTCGCCTGCATGCAGTGCGAGGAGGCTCCGTGCGAGAACGTCTGCCCGGTCAACGCGACCGAGCACTCGCCCGAGGGCCTGAACGACATGGCCTACAACCGGTGCATCGGCACGCGCTACTGCGCGAACAACTGCCCGTACAAGGTCCGTCGCTTCAACTTCCTCAACTACCACACGAGCGGCGGCTGGTACGACGACGTCCCCGAGACCGAGAAGATGCACTACAACCCGAACGTCACCGTCCGCATGCGTGGCGTCATGGAGAAGTGCACGTACTGCGTGCAGCGGATCCAGGAGGCCAAGATCAAGAGCAAGCGGACGGGCAAGCCGCTGAAGGACGGGGACATCGTGACCGCTTGCCAGCAGGTCTGCCCCGCCGACGCGATCGTCTTCGGCGATCTCAGCGACCCGAAGAGCAAGGTCGCGCAGTGGCGCGCGAAGGATCGGTCCTATCGTCTGCTCGCCGAGCTCGGGACGCGGCCGCGTACGACGTACCTCGGCAAGATCCGCAACCCCAATCCCGCCATGGGCACGCAAGCCTGAGGAGAGGGAGGAGCCCTAGCGATGTCTACTTGGAACCTCCCCATCAAAGAGCTCGGCGAAACGCCGCTCGTCGGTGAGGGCGTCACCTTCAAGTCGATCAGCGAGACCGTCTGCCGCGTGACCGAGAACAAGGCGCCGCGCGGCTGGTGGGTCGCCTTCCTGCTCTCGGTCACGTTCACCGGCGTCCTCGGCCTCTCCGTCGGCTACCTCTTCTGGACGGGCGTCGGCGTCTGGGGCAACAACGCTCCGGTCTACTGGGCGTGGGACATCACCAACTTCGTCTGGTGGATCGGTATCGGTCACGCCGGGACGCTCATCAGCGCGGTCCTCTTCCTGTTCCGGCAGAAGTGGCGCACGGCGATCAACCGCTTCTCCGAAGCGATGACGATCTTCGCCGTCATCTGCGCGCTCATCTTCCCGGGCATCCACGTCGGACGCGCTTGGTACGCGTACTACATGTTCCCGGTGCCCAACGAGATGGCGCTCTGGCCGAACTTCAAGAGCCCGCTCATCTGGGACGTCTTCGCGGTCAGCACGTACTTCACGGTCTCGCTGCTGTTCTGGTACGTCGGCCTCATCCCCGACTTCGCCACGCTGCGTGACCGCGCGCGCAACAAGTGGCGCCGCATCATCTACGGCTTCCTCGCCCTCGGCTGGCGCGGCGCGAACCGCCACTGGCAGAACTACGAGCGCGCGTACCTCATCCTCGCCGCGCTCTCGACGCCGCTCGTTCTCTCCGTCCACAGCGTCGTCTCGTTCGACTTCGCGACGTCGCTCATGCCCGGCTGGCACACGACGATCTTCCCGCCGTACTTCGTCGCGGGCGCCGTCTTCAGCGGGTTCGGGATGGTCATGACCCTCATGCTGCTGACCCGCGCGGTCTACGGCATGAGGAGCCTGGTGCTCATGAAGCACCTCGAGCTGATGAACAAGATCATGCTCGTGACCGGATCCCTCGTTGGATACGCGTACGGCATGGAGCTGTTCATCGCCTGGTACAGCGGCAACGAGTACGAGTGGTTCATCTTCCGCAACCGCGTCGCGGGACCGTACGCGTGGGCGTACTGGACGATGATCTCGTGCAACGTCCTCAGCCCGCAGGTGTTCTGGTTCAAGCGCTTCCGGACCAGCATCCCCGTGATGTTCGTCGTGTCGATCCTCATCAACATCGGCATGTGGTTCGAGCGCTTCGTCATCATCGTGACGTCGCTCCACCGTGACTTCGTCCCCTCGTCCTGGGGCTACTTCCGGCCGACGCTGGTCGACATCTTCACGTACCTCGGCACGCTGGGGCTCTTCTTCACGGCGTTCCTCCTCTTCATCCGCTGGGTGCCGATGATCGCCATCGCCGAGGTCAAGGGCGTCATGCCCGAGGCCGACCCGCACCTGAATCACGGCGGGCACCACGAGGGCGAGCACGGCGCGAAGCACGCGCCGGCGACGGCGGAGGCCGAGTAACCGGGGGATCCCCGACCACCCGCAATTGGAGGTCGACTTCGGTCGACACGTTCAAAGATGGCTCAGGTCGACAAGGACACCGAAGACAACACGCCGGCGCTGCTCCTGGCAGAGTACGGGAGCCCGGGCGAGCTCTTGCACGCGGCCGAGAAGTTCCGTGACGCCGGCTACACGAAGTTCGACACCCACTCGCCGTTCCCCATCCACGGGATGGACGCGGCGATGGGCCTGCCGGACAGCAAGCTCGGCTTGATCGTCTTCCCCATCGGGCTCACGGGCACGACGCTCGCGTTCCTGATGATGTGGTGGATGAACGGGGTCGACTACCCGCTCGTCATCGGCGGCAAGCCCCCGTACAGCCTGCCGTCGCAGATCCCGGTCATGTTCGAGCTGACGATCCTGTTCTCGGCGTTCGCGACCGTGTTCGGGATGCTGCACTTGAACCGCCTGCCGCGGCACCACCACCCGCTCTTCAACTCGGAGCGGTTCAAGGGGTTCTCGGACGACAAGTTCTTCCTCTCCGTCGAGTCGAGCGACCCGAAGTGGGATCTCGAACGGACGAAGAAGCTCCTCGAGTCGACGCACCCGACCCACATCGAGCTCGTCTACGACGACGACGAGGGCGGCGCGGACTTCGAGCCTTCGCCTCAGGGGGGACACTGACGATGAAGGCTCCGGGCTCCAGGCTCCAGGCTCCAGTGAGAATGACGATGGCTGCGCCCAAGGTTTTGCTCGGTGTCGTGGCGCTGGCGGCGCTCGCGGGATGCCGCGGGCAGACCAGCCGCGAGACGCCGATCTTCGGCATCCGCAACATGTACGACCAGCCTCGCTACGACGTGCAGGAGGAGTCGGCGTTCTTCAACGACGGCCGCACGATGCGTCCGCTCGTCGAAGGCGTGGTCGCGCGCGATCAGGAGGTCGATCACCAGATCGCGTACGGCCGCCTCGAGGACGAGTCGGGCTACGTGCTCGAGATTCCCGAGCAGGTCGTCACGCGCAACGGCGGCATGGAGGCGCTCGTCGCGCGCGGCAAGGACCGCTACGGGATCTTCTGCGCGCCCTGCCACGACAGCACGGGTAGCGGCGAGGGGCTCGTGAAGCGGCGCGCGGTCGCCTCGGGCGCGGCTGCGTTCGTTCCGCCGACGTTCCACCAGGACCGCATCCGGCGCATGCCGGACGGGCAGCTCTTCGCCACGATCTCGAACGGCAAGAGCAACATGCCCCCGTACGCGGCGCAGATCAGGGTCGACGACCGCTGGGCGATCGTCGCTTACGTCCGCGCGCTGCAGCTCGCGCAGCCGAAGATGGCATCACTGGCTCCGGCCGCCCCGACGGCGTCGCCCGAGGGCACGAGCGCTCCGGCGCCCGGCGGCTCGGCCGCGGCCGAAGAAGCGGCGGCGACGCCGGAGACCGCGGACGCGGCGGCGCCCGCCGAGACGACCACCCCGGCGGCGGATGCAGCGGCGGCGCCGGCCGCGACGACGACCGCAGCGACGCCGGCCGCGACGACGCCCGCAGCGACGCCCGCCGCGACGACGGCACCTGCCGCGCCCGCCGCCACGACGGCGCCCGCGGCGCCTGCCGCGACGACGGCACCCGCCGCGAGCCCGACCGGGGAGAGCGGCAACAACGCAGCGCCGGCACCGACGCACGAGGAGAACAAGCCGTGAGCGCGAAGGAGTGCAATCACGACACATCGAAGTGGAAGCTCACGGGTTCGTGGGCGGGTGCGTGGAAGATCTTTGCCGGCATCGGCGCGCTCGGTCTCGCCGGCGCGGGCGTCGGCTACACGCAGGATCCGAAGCGCTTCGCGTTCTCGTGGCTCTTCGCCTTCATCACCGTCCTGCTCGTCGGGCTCGGGGCGCTCTTCTTCGTCCTCGTCCAGCGCCTCACCGCCGCAGGATGGAGCGTCACGGTCCGTCGCACCGCCGAGTTCTTCGCGCTCGGTCTCATCGCGATGGTCCCGCTGTTCGCGCCGGTGCTCCTCACGATGAACACGCTCTTCCCGTGGCTCGGTCACGGTGAGGAGCACGGCGGGTCGCACAGCTCGATCCAGCTCGTCACGCCCGCTTACGCGCAGGACCACGCGCCCGCGGAGGCGGTGGCGACGGCGGAGCCCGTGGCGACGGCGGAAGGCGCCGCCGCGCCGACGGCCGAAGGTGCCGCGCCTGCGGCCGCGAAGGCCGAGGAGCACGCGACCGAGCATCACGGCGACGACGCCCACGGTGCGGCCGCCCACGCCGCGCAGGGCCACGGCGCCCACGGGCCGGCCGGCGATCCGCACGAGATCTTCGAGAAGAAGGCGCTCGAGAAGAAGGCTCCGTACCTCAACAAGAACTTCTTCCTGATCCGCGTCGTCTTCTACTTCGCGGTCTGGGTGTTCCTCGCCGTGCGCCTCTTCGGCTACTCGACGGCGCAGGACAAGTCGAAGGACCCGAAGCTCACGCTCGCGGCGCAGCGCTTCGCGTCTCCGGCGACGTTCCTCTACGCGATCACGGTGACGTTCGCGGCGTTCGACTGGATCATGTCGCTCGACCCGATGTGGTTCTCGACCATCTTCGGGGTCGTCATCTTCGCGTGCGGCGTCGTCGCGAGCTACGCGGTCCTCATCCTCGTGACGCTCGCGCTGCGCAAGTCGGGGCCGCTCGACGGCGCGGTCACCGTCGAGCACTACCACGACCTCGGGAAGCTGATGTTCGGCTTCCTGGTGTTCTGGGCGTACGTCAGCTTCTCGCAGTTCATGCTGATCTGGTACGCCGCGCTCCCCGAGGAGACGACGTTCTATCACAACAGGTGGGACTACGAGCCGTGGGCCAACGTCTCGAAGGCCATCGTGCTCTTCCACTTCGTCGTCCCGTTCTTCTGGACGATCTCCCGCAACTTCAAGCGCAACGTCGGGCGTCTCCAGATCGGCGCGGCGATCCTCCTCGTGATGCACGTCGTCGACATCTACTGGTTCGTGATGCCGAACTTCCAGCTCGGGAAGCCCGGCTTCACCTTCCACTGGCTCGACGCCGCGTGCCTGCTCGCCGTCGTCGGTGTCTACGGCGCGTTCGTCTTCCACCGGATGACGCAGTTCCCGCTCGTCCCGATCGGGGATCCGCGCCTCGAGCGTTCCCTCCACTTCCAGAACGCCTGACAGGGTTCCTCCATGGCGATCGACAACACCCCGCCGAGACTGAAGCTGATCACGACGATCGCGGTCATCACGGTCGTCACGCTCATCAGCCTCGATTTCGTCTTCAAGAGCTACTTCGCGATGATGACGGACCAGGCAGCTCGCGAGAAGCTCGCCCCGACGCGGGATCGGGACGAGCTTCAGAAGGCCGAGCAGGCCGCGTTCGCCAACGCCGCCATCCCGATCGATCAGGCGATGGCGCAGCTCGCGAAGGGCACGCGTCCCGAGCTGATCGCTCCGCAGCCGTCCGAGGACCTGTCGCCGATGACGGGGTGGACCAAGCTCCCGAAGCCGGCGCCGACGCCGCTGCCGACGGCGCCGGAGGCGCCCGCCGGCGACGACACGACGACCGCCGACGCCGGTGCGGCGCCGGCCACCGAGACTGCGACGGACGGCGGCGCCCCGCTCGCCGCCGAGGCAGGCGCGCCGCAGACGGTCCCCGCCGCCGCGGACGCCGGCGCGGCCGGAGGTCACTGAGACGATCATTCGAGGAGCCGACACGAGGTCGAGAGGTCAAGAAGAAGCCAGACCCCGAACCCCAGGAGAGACGCCATGAGCTCGAAGCAGACCACCCGATTCCGTCATGCGATCGTCGTCGCGGTGGTGGCTTGTGTCCTGGCGCTCCTGCCGTCGTCGGCTTCTGCGCAGATCGCGGCGACGCCGCCGGAGCTCGAGCGGGTCGGCGTGACGGAGCACCTCGACGAGCCGCTCCCTCTCGACACGCCGTTCCGTGATCACACGGGCAAGCCCGTCAAGCTTCGCAACTTCTTCGACGGCAAGCGTCCGGTCGTCCTTCAGTTCGCGTACCACACGTGCCCGGTCGTCTGCTCGATGATCACGAACAACCTCGCCGCCGGTCTCAAGGGCGTGCCCTGGACCGTCGGCAAGGAGTTCGACGTCATCACGATCTCGATCGATCCGAACGAGTCGCTCGAGCTGACGGCGAACAAGCGCACGAGCATCCTCAACGAGTACGGCCGGAGCCAGAGCGGCTGGCACTTCCTCGTCGGCGACGAGCCCGCGATCGCGGCGGTCGCGAACGCGGCGGGCTTCGAGTACCAGTACGACGAGCGCCAGAAGCAGTGGGGCCACCCGTCCGTCATCTTCATCGTGAAGCCGGACGGGCGCCTCGCGCGCTACCTCTACGGCCTGGAGTTCCCGTCGAGCGACCTCCGCCTCGGCCTGCTCGAGGCGTCCGAAGGTCGTCACATCTCGACCGTCGAGAAGCTGATTCTCTACTGCTACCACTACGACCCGCAGGGCGGGAAATACGTGCTCGTCGCCCGGCGCGTGATGCAGGTCGGCGGAGGTGCCGTCGCCATCCTGCTCATGGGCGTACTCGGCTTGCTCTGGGCGCGCGAGCTCCGAAAGAAGAAGGCGTCTTCCGACGCAGGTGCAGGCAGCGTCGGAGAGACCGCCCATGAAGAAGACACATCGAGTCGTGCGAGCGGTGCCCCGATCGAACACGCATACGAGGGGAGCGTTCCCGTGCGAGGAGGCTGAAGGTGTTCTCGTTCCAACCTGTAGAGTCCGATAGTTTTCAGCTCCCGCCGTCGATGGCAGACACGGCACCGCCCATCGACAAGGCCTACAACTTCATCTTCGGGTTCTCGGTCGTCTTCACCGTGCTCGTCACGTTCTTCCTCTTGTACTTCGTCTGGAAGTACAAGCGGCGCCCGGGCGTGAAGGCGGAGCCGACCGGGCACTACATGAAGCTCGAGCTCTTCTGGACGATCACGCCGACGATCTTCATCTTCTTCCTCTTCCACCTCGGGTTCACGGGTTACGTCCGCAACGCGACGGCGGCCGAGGGCGCGACCGAGATTCGCGTCCGCGCGAAGAAGTGGAGCTGGGAGTTCGAGTATCCGACGGGCGATCGCGAGCCCGGCGAGCTGACGCTCGAGGTCGGACGTCCCTACAAGATGATCATCTCGTCGGAGGACGTCATCCACTCCTTCTACATCCCCGAGTTCCGCATGAAGCGGGACGCCGTCCCGGGGCAGTACTCGTTCATCCAGTTCACGCCGACGAAGCCCGGCACGGCGAACGTGTTCTGCGCCGAGTACTGCGGCACGAGCCACTCCGGCATGCTCGCGACGGTCAAGATCCTCCCGCCCGAGGAGTACAAGGAGTGGGAGAAGAAGCTCGGCGACTGCCAGGGACCGCCCGAGGAGTGCGAGCCGGCGAAGTGGGGTGAGAAGCTCTTCGTGAAGAACGGCTGCACGACGTGCCACGGCGCGGGCGGCTCCGGCATGATCGGGAGCTCGCCGTCGCCGGGTCCGAAGCTCGCCGGTCTGTTCGGCAAGACGGAGAACACCACCACCGGCCCGGTGCAGGTGGACGAGAACTACCTCCGCGAGTCGATCCTCCGCCCGAACGCGAAGATCGTCGCGGGTTACCAGACGGTGCAGATGCCGCCCTTCGTGATGAAGGACAAGCAGCTCGACGCCGTGATCGCTTACATCAAGAGTTTGAAGTGATGAGAGGCACAAGGCTCCGGGCTCCAGGCTCCAGGGAGATGGCCGCTCGACTGACGAGCGATGAGCCGTCGACCTCGTTGTCTGATGCGTCCGGGGACTGCTGCCTCCACGAGGACGAGAAAGCCATTGCCCTCTCCGTGAGGGGAGGCGCTTCCCATCGAATCACCCCTGCCACCCAGCCTCATTCTGGAGCCTGGAGCCTTCCGCCTGGAGCCTGAGATGGCCGCCATTACGACGACTACGGGCGCGCACCACGACCACGTCGATCCGAACGCCAGCTTCCTCGAGAAGAAGGGCCTGATGAGCTGGCTCGTGACGCTCGATCACAAGCGGATCGGCATCATGTACCTCATCAGCGTCACGATCGCCTTCGCGCTCGGTGGCCTGTTCGCGCTCTTGGTCCGCGCGGAGCTCTTCACGCGCGGCGAGACGCTGTTCGACGCCGACACCTACAACAAGATGTTCACGCTCCACGGCGTCGTGATGGTGTTCCTCTTCATCATCCCGTCGATTCCGGCGGCGCTGGGGAACATCTTCCTGCCGATCCAGCTCGGAGCGAAGGACGTCGCGTTCCCGAGGCTGAACCTACTGTCGCTCTACATCTACTGGTTCGGCGCTCTCTTCGGCCTCTACTCGATGATCAACGGAGGCGTCGACACCGGCTGGACGTTCTACACGCCCTACGCCTCGAGCGATCCGGCCCACGGCGGTGTCGGCACCAACACCTCCGTCATCCCGATGACGCTCGCCGCGTTCATCATGGGATTCTCGTCGATCCTCACGGGCGTCAACTTCATCGCGACCGTCCACAAGATGCGCGCGCCCGGCCTGACCTGGCGCAGGCTCACGCTCTTCACCTGGGCGCTCTACTCGACGTCGATCATCCAGATCCTCGCGACGCCGGTGCTCGCGATCACGCTCCTCCTCCTCACGATGGAGCGCTTCCTCGGGATCGGCATCTTCGATCCGAAGCTCGGCGGCGACCCCGTCCTCTACCAGCACTTCTTCTGGTTCTACTCGCACCCGGCGGTCTACATCATGATCGTCCCGGGGATGGGCGTCGTCAGCGACATCCTCGCGACCTTCTCTCGCCGTGAGCCGGTCGGCTACATGGCGATCGCGGCGAGCTCGCTCGGCCTCGCGCTCCTCGGCTTCCTCGTGTGGGGCCACCACCTCTTCGTCGCGGGCATGAGCGAGTACGCGACGATGGTCTTCAGCGCCCTGACGTTCCTCGTCGCCATCCCGTCGGGCGTGAAGGTCTTCAACTGGCTGGCGACCCTCTACAAGGGGTCGATCTCGCTCCAGTCGCCCATGCTCTGGGCGCTGTCGTTCGTGTTCCTCTTCACGATCGGCGGCCTGACGGGTCTGTTCCTCGGCATGCTCGCCGTCGACGTGCACCTGCACGACACGTACTTCGTCGTCGCCCACTTCCACTACGTCATGGTCGGCGGCACCGTCGTGGCCTTCGTCGGCGGCCTCCACTACTGGTGGCCGAAGTTCACGGGCAAGCTCTACGACGAGGGCCCGGCGCGCGTGGGCTGGTTCCTCGTGTTCGTCGGGTTCAACGTCACGTTCATCGTGCAGTTCATCATGGGCTCCCGCGGCATGCCGCGGCGCTACTACGACTACCTGCCCCAGTACGAGGCGTTCCACCAGATCTCGACGGTCGGCTCGTGGATCCTCGGCGTCGGCTTCCTCGTCATCCTCTACAACTTCATCAAGTCGCTGAAGAGCGGTAAGCCGGCGCCGCGCAACCCGTGGGGCTCGGCCGCGCTCGAGTGGATGACGCCGACGCCGCCGCCCACCTTCAACTTCGTGAAGGATCCGGTGCTGACGCGCGGGCAGTACGAGTACCACCTCGCGACCGAGGACGAGCTCTACACCGGCTTCGACGATCCGCTGTTCCCGAGCGCCAAGAAGCCGGCGGGTGCCGCCGAGGCGTCCGAGAAGAAGACCGAAGGAGACAAGGAATGAGCAGCGAAGCCACGGCTCACGCCGCGGATCACGACCACGGTCACCACGGACCGAAGTGGCTCGCACACCACTTCGACACCCCGGCGCAGCAGTTCGACGCGGCCAAGCTGGGGATGTGGGTGTTCCTGGTTCAGGAGCTCCTCTTCTTCAGCGGTCTGTTCGTCGCGTACGGCGTCTACCGGAGCTGGTACCCGGAGATGTTCGTGGCGGCGAGCCACCAGCTCGACAAGATCATGGGCGGCTGCAACACGGTCGTCCTGCTCTTCTCGTCGTTCACGGCCGCGATGGCCGTCCGCTCGTCGCAGCTCGGGAACAAGAAGGCGACGGGGAACTACCTGCTCGTCACGATCGCGTGTGCGTGCATCTTCCTCGTCATCAAGTACTTCGAGTACACGCACAAGATCCACGCGGGGCTCCTGCCCGGCCGCTACTTCAACCCGCACCCCGAGCACCTCGCTCCGGGCGCTCCGCCGCTGCCGGCCAACGCCGGAACGTTCTTCGGCATCTACTTCATGATGACCGGCGTGCACGGCGTGCACGTCCTCATCGGCATCGGCATCCTCATCTGGATCTGGATCCGGAACAACCGCGGTGAGTTCTCGAAGGAGTACTTCACGCCGGTCGACATCGCGGCCCTCTACTGGCACCTCGTCGACCTGATCTGGATCTACCTCTTCCCGCTCCTCTACTTGATCTGAGGAAACCGTCATGGCGCACCACGCTCACAAGGACGACGGCGCGGTTCACGCGCACATCTCTTCCGCCGCGTTCTATCTGGCGGTGTTCCTCGCGCTCATCTTCCTGACCGTCGTGACGGTCGCGCAGTCGTACGTCGACCTCGGCCGCTTCAACCTGATCGCGGTCGTCTTCATCGCGACCTGCAAGGCGTCGCTGGTCGTCGCGTTCTTCATGCACCTGCGCTGGGACAACAAGTTCAACGTCCTGGCGTTCCTGTCGGCCATTTTCTTCATCGCGGTCTTCTTCGCCTACACGATGAACGACACCGAGCATCGCGGAGAGATCGACGCCGACCAGAACGTGAAGGTGTTGCCGAAGACCGGCGAGGAGGCGCCGGGCGGGTTCGAGCCGAAGCAGGCGTCCGGCGAGGCCGCCCACTGACGCCTGGGCGGCGAGGGCCCGCGCTGACGCGCGGGCTCTCGTGCGCGGCGAGCTACTCGCAGTAGTGCACTTCGACGGTGATCGCATCGACGGCCGCCACTCCGCCGCTCGTCATCGCGTCGAATCTCACCGCGTAGGCGACCCCGAAATCGGGGGCGTTGACGGCCTGGGGCGACAGCTCCGCGTCGAGCCCCCAGAGCTCCTTCTCGTTGCCGTACGTGACCGAGCTCGTCGACGGCCAGCTCCCGCCGAGAAGCTCGACGGGCGGCCGCTGAACGTCGACCCGGGCGAGCACGCCTTCACCTACGAGGCGCCTGGCTTCGCGACGGTCAACGAGACCGTCCTCATCCGCCAGGCCGAGGCGAACCGCCTGTTGTCGGTGAGCCTCGGCTCCGCCGCGGAGCAGCGCCGGGACGAGCGCCCGATCCCGACGGCGTCATCGGGCTGTGGCTCTCCGGGTCGAGCGATCACGCTTCGATGGAGTCGGGCTGTGCGACGACGCGGAGCTGTCTTCCGTCCGACGTCGACTCCGCGCGCGAAGGGTCGCACGCCTCGAGTGATGCATTCTTGGCTCGGCGGAGCGCGCCCTTCGTCGAGCCCCGCGACCGTAGCCGAGCAGTGACGAGCGTTTCGCGAGCGACGTCCCCCGGCCGAGGAATCTCGTGTCCGCGGTCGTGAGCCGAGGATCCATCACGCGCCGCTCCCGTCGCGAGGACGAAGTCACGCAGGCGCTCGTCCGTGGAGCCGACGGGGCGCCTCTTTTTGCCGGACGGGCGGGACGATCGGCGTTCGTCGACGTGCTAAGAGGAGCCGCCCCTCGCGACGGGAGAAGAGCTCATGCGAACCTCATCGGCCCTCTGCATCACGCTCGTCGGTTGCCTCGCCGCTTGCTCCGGTCCACGAACCGAGCCGCCTCGGACGGCGACGCCGACCACGGCTCCGGTCGCGCACGCGCAGACGCCGCCGGCTCCGCGTCCGGCTCCGAAGCTCCGCCTCCCGACGTCGGTGCGGCCGCTCTCGTACGCGGTGACGATGCGAATGACGCCGAAGGAGGAGGCGTTCACGGGACACGTCGACGTCGACGTCGAGGTCGTCGAGCCGACCGACGTCGTCTGGCTCCACGCGGCGGACAGCATCACCGTGCGCTCGGCGAAGCTCGCGAGCGCCGACACCGGCGCGGTCACGATCCAACGTGCAGAGGGCGAGCTCCTCGGGCTCGTGCTCGATCGGAAGCTCGTGCCGGGGCGGTACCGGATCTCGCTCGACTACGAGGGCAAGCTCCCTTCGCGCGAGGGACGTGGCGCGTACCGTCAGGAGGAGCGCGGCGAGCACTACATCTACACGCAGTTCGAGGCGACGGACGCGCGGCGTGCGTTCCCGTGCTTCGACGAGCCCGGGTTCAAGACGCCCTGGCAGATCACGCTCGAGGTGCCGAAGGAGCATCTCGCCTTCGCGAACACGCCGCAGACGAGCGAAGCGCCGTCGGCGGACGGCTTCAAGACGGTCACGTTCGCGCCGTCGAAGCCGCTCCCGAGCTATCTGGTCGCGTTCGCGGTCGGGCCGTTCGAGGTCGTCGACGCGGGCGTCGCCGGTCAGAACCGCGTGCCCGTGCGAATCATCGTGCCGAAGGGGCGCACGGCCGAGGCGGCGTACGCGGCGGAGACCACGGGCCCGCTCCTCGAGCGCCTGGAGAAGTACTTCGGCATCCCGTACCCGTACGAGAAGCTCGATCACATCGCCGTGCCTCAGAAGCGCGGCGCCATGGAGAACCCGGGGCTCATCACGTTCGGGACGGAGACGATCCTCGGCAAGCCGGAGGACAAGAGCATCCGCCTGCAGCGCGGATATCTCGGCATCGCCGCGCACGAGCTCGGACACATCTGGTTCGGCGACTACGTCACGACGGCGTGGTGGGACGACATCTGGCTGAACGAGGCGTTCGCCACCTGGATCTCGGCGAAGATCGTCCACGAGTGGCACCCGGAGTGGGACGGTGAGGTGAGCCGGGTGCAGTCGAAGAACGGCGTGATGGGCAGCGACTCGCTCGTCACCGCGCGGCGCATCCGCCAGCCCATCGAGTCGAAGCACGACATCGCGAACGCGTTCGACGGCATCACGTACCAGAAGGGCGGCGCCGTCATCGCGATGTTCGAGTCGTTCGTCGGCGAGGAGAGCTTCCGCAAGGGCGTCACCGACTATCTCTCGCGACACGCGCACGGCAATGCGACCGCTGCGGACTTCCTCGCGGACGTCGGGCGGAGCCTGAAGGAGCGCGCGACGACCGCCGAGGAGCGTGCGCGCGCCGAGGCATTCGCCCCGGCGTTCGCGACGTTCCTCGATCAGCCGGGCGTGCCGCTCGTGAGCGCGGAGCTGTCGTGCGAGAAGGGCGCGACGCCGAAGCTCTTGCTCTCCCAGCAGCGCTACCTCCCGCGGGGCTCGTCGGGCAGTGCCGAGCAGACGTGGATGGTGCCGGTCTGCGCCTCGTACCCGGGCGGCAAGAGCTGCACGCTGATGACCTCGCAGACCGCCGAGCTGCCGCTCGCGGAGGCGAAGACGTGTCCGGCGTGGGTGAACCCGAACGCCGGATCGACGGGCTACTACCGCGTCCTCTACAAGGGCGACCTCCTCTCCCGCCTGCTCGATCGCGGCGCCAAGGCCCTCTCCGTCCACGAGCGCATCGGGATCCTCGGCGACGCGCTCGCGCTCGTCCGCAACGGTCACCTCGAGGAGGCCGAGGTGCTCGCGCTCGTCCCCGGGCTCGTGCGCGAGGGCAACCGTCATCTCGTCTCGATGACGACCGGCCTCGTCGGAAGTCTCTCGGAGCACCTCGTTTCGGACGAGCTTTGGCCCAACTACAAGCGCTTCGTCGAGAAGCACTACGCCGCGCGCGCGCGCGCGCTCGGGTGGAAGCCGCGTCCGAACGAGGACGACGGCACCCGCCTGCTCCGGCCGAGCGTCATGTGGCTCGTCTCGAAGGTCGGCCCGAACGCCTTCACGAACGAGGCACGCAAGCTCACGGAGGCGTGGCTCACCGACCGGACGGCGATCGATCACGATCTGGTCGGAACCGTGCTCGCCGCCGGATCGCGGTACGGCGATCGCGCGCTCTGGGAGAAGCTGTTCGCCGAGGCGAAGAAATCGCAGGATCGGAAGGATCGCAGCCGCATCCTCGGCGCGATGGCGTCCTTCGAAGATCCGGAGCTCGTGCGCAAGAACTTCGAGGTCGTCCTCGGCGACGATCTCGATCCACGCGAGTCGATCACGCTCCTCTTCGGAGCGGCCGAACGGGGCAAGACGCGTCAGCTCGCCTGGGACTTCGTGAAGGACAGCTACGACCGGATCGTGTCGCGCATGCCGGCGGAGTGGGGCGCGAGCCTCGCCGCGATCGGCGGCGGCTTCTGCGACGCCGGGCACCGCGCGGAGGTGGAGTCCTTCTTCGAGGAGCGAGCCGCGCGCTCGACGGGCGGTCCTCGCCTGGTCGCGCAGGTGATCGAGGGCATGGCGCTGTGCGAGGCGCAGCTCGAGAGCCGACGCGCGAGCGTGGCGGCGTTCTTGAAGAAGTATTGAGGGAGGCTCCAGGCTCCGGGCTCCAGGCTCCAGGGAGTCAGTCCTCAGTCCTCAGTCCTCAGTCCTCAGCGGAGAGACGGTCGACCCTTCGCCGCTCGAGCATCACGCGGCCATGGGGCCTTGGGGTTGAGGCTTCCGGTTCCAGGCGGTCGAGAGCACCGTGACATCGAGGGGGCTCGCGTCCCGAAGACGCGAGAGCGAGCATTGGTGTGAGCGGAGGAGTGAGAGCCGATCTGCGCCGAGGACCGAGGGCGCGCGCTTCGCGCGCGCACCCTCGGACGTTGAGGACTGAGGACTCTTACAGGCAGCTTCATACGGAAACGACGACCGACTTCCGATTCCGGCTCTCAGCGGTTCATCCTCGGTCCTCGACGGGATTCCAGCTTCCGAATCCATGTCTCGGATTCGGGGCCCGGTTCCGAATGCCGTATCAGAACAGATCGCTCGGATCGGCGAGCGTCCGAAGGAAGACACCGGGGGTGCCATCCTCCGCATCCACGATGGGAAACCCGGTGTTCACTTGGCTGCCCCTGCCGCCGTTTCCCGCGCAGGCACCGCCGCCGGCTCCGCCGATGCGGGCCACCCCCAGCGGGACCGGATCCGCCGTGCCCGCGCCGCCCTGGCCGCCGTCGACGACGACGCGGCTCGCGTCGGCCTCGATCGAAGGGCTCACGAGGTGGACGATCCCGCCGCCGCCGCCACCGCCGCCGCCGTGGGCTTCTTCGCCGGGGATGATCGTGGCGTTGCCGCCGTTGCCGCCGATGGCGTGAAGGTCGCCCGTGCTCGTCACCTCGGTCTTCGACGCCAGGATGATGACGCCACCTCCACCGCCACCGACGGCGCTGCCCGGTCCGTCGTTGCCGTTGGCTTGGATGGCCCCCGAGTTGTGGACGCCCTTCTTGCAGAGCACGGTGAACGAGCCACCTCCCGTCAGGCCGATGAAGTTGAACCCGCCGGCGCCACCGCCAGCCTTGACGCCTGGGTGGAGGATCGAACGCGCAAACGCGCCGACACCGGCACCGCCCGTTCCGCCGAAGCCGGCGTTGACCGTCGCGTTGCCTGCGGGCCCTAGGCTGATGCCCGGATCCGGCGGCGTGGACGCCGCGAGGACGAGGTTCGGAAGCAAACCAGCGACGCTGATGACTCCCGTGGCGGCGGCCGCACGCACGACGATGGTTCCGTCGTTCCTGAAGGTGCCCGTACAGCGGACGACCGTGCCGCTGTTCACGAACAGCGTCGTGCCGGATTGGACGGTGAAATCGGTGAACTGGAGGTTCGCTTCGTCCAGGATGGTGTTCGGAGCGTCGAAGCTCCGAGCACCGGCGGAGCCGTCTCCGTAGATGCTGGTCGCATCGTCCTTCTCGCCGGGGCGGTGCTTGTCAGGCCGGTGCTTCGGCTTCTTGTGCTTGTCGTGCTTGCCTTTGTCGTGTGTGTGCGAGCCGTGGTTGTACATGCCGTCGTACGTGCCCGCCTGCGCGCCGTCCCACGCGCCGCCCAATGCCTGCTCGCCGCGCGGTGGCGTCGGCGACGCGATGTCGGGCGTTTCGACGCCCTCGGACGCGGAGCAAGCAGAAAGAAGAAGCCCGAACAGAACGAAGTGCGACTTGCGCATGTGCGTCTCGACCCCCGTGTCTCTGGGAAGCGCACGCGACGCTTCGAGGCCGACCTCCGAGCAAGCGACGGACCCCTTCCGTATGTGCGCGAGCAACCTCGAGAACACGCTCGCGATGCGGCGCCGGCACGGCGTAGTCGCCTCGACGACCGGCGCGTCGGGGCACCCCGCTACGGCTCTCGCGTACGATTGGGCCTCGGCGACGCGGAGCGCCCGAAAAGTCGCTCGGACGATCGCCGCGCGACCACAGGCCGCGAGCGGCTCGACGCAAGAAGGCGCTGCTCGGTCCCCGGTCCTCAGTCGTCGGACTTCGGCGCCGACTGCTTCTTCGCGCTCGGGCGGATCCGCTCCAGCATGCGGTAGAAGCTCGGACGCGCGACGCCCGCGAGCTCGGCGGCGCGCGAGACGACGCCGTCGGCGCGCGCGAGCACGCGCGGGAGGTAGGCCTCCTCGAAGCGGTCGAGCACGAGCTTCCGCGCCTCGTGGTAGGTGAGGTTCGCGAGCTCCTCGTCTGCGAGATGCTTCATGGCCGCCGCGTTCTCGAAGAGGCCCTTGTCCTCGGCGCCGAACACGGCGTAGCGCTCGACGACGTTGCGGAGCTCGCGCACGTTGCCCGGCCAGGAGTAGGCGACGAGCATCGACGCGAAGTCCTCGGGGAAGTCGGCGTTCGGATCGCGCGTGAGCGTGCGCAGCATCGAGCGCGCGATGGGCAGGATGTCCTCGGTGCGCTCGCGGAGCGGCGGCACCGTCACGCGCACCACGGCGAGGCGGTAGAACAGATCGTTCCGGAACTCGCCGGTGCGCGCCGCCTCGGCGAGGCGCCGGTTCGTCGCCGCGATGATGCGCACGTCGACGGGCCGAGGCGTGTTCGAGCCGACGGGCCGGACCTCGCGCTGCTCCATCACGCGGAGCAGCTTCGGCTGCAGCTCGAGGGGCAGCTCGCCGACCTCGTCGAGGAAGAGCGTTCCGCCGTTCGCCTCCTCGATGACGCCTCTGCGCGGGCGATCGGCGCCCGTGAACGCCCCGCGCTCGTGACCGAACAGCTCGCTCTCCATCAGGTGCTCGGGGATCGCGCTGCAGTCGGCGACGACGAAGGGGCCGTCCTTGCGCGGGCTCTTCGCGTGGATGGCGCGCGCGAGGACGTCCTTGCCGACGCCGCTCTCGCCCTCGAGGAGCACCGTGAGCTCGGACGCGGCCGCGCGCTCGAGCTTCGCGAAGAGCCAGCGCATCACGTTCGACGTGCCGATGGCCTCGCCGAAGCGATCGGTATCGCTCAGCGGAAGGACGATGGAATCGGTGGCGAGCGTGATGGCGAGCGTCGTGCTGCCGATCACGAGCGCGGCGTCGCTCGTCAGCGTCACGTCGTGGACGCGCGCCCCGCCGAGGTACGTCCCGTTCTTGCTGCCCTCGTCGCGGACGCGGATGCCGTTCGGCAAGAGACCGAGGCGCAGGTGCTCGCGCGAGACGGCGGGGTCCGTGAGCCGGAGATCGGCGCTGTCACCGACGCCGACGACGAACGAGACCTGATCGAGCTTCGCCTGGCGGCCGGCGTCGGGGCCTTTGGCGACGTGGATCGTCGCCGAGCGGACCTTGAGGGACGGACCTTCGCCCAGGCTCAGCGTGCTGTCGTTCGGCGCCACGCGTCGATGATAGCGCCCTGCCGCCGGTCAGCGACGCCGGAGGAACCGCTGCGTGACGAGCGTCTTCCCCAGCAGCGCGAGGAACGTCGAGTTCGTCACGAGATAGCGCTTCCAGAGCTTCCGCGGCTCCATCGCGAGGCGCCACGCCCACTCGAGCCCCGCCTCCTGCATGAAGCGCGGGGCGCGCGGCACGAAGCCGGCCATGACGTCGAACGCGCCGCCGACGCCGAGGACTGCCGGCGTGGCGAGCTCTTCGCGGTGCTCCTCGCACCAGACCTCCTTGAACGGCGCGGGCATCCCGACGAGGAGCAGATCCGCCTTCGCCTCGCGGATCTGCCGCGTGACGTCCGGCCAGTCCTCGCGTTTGAAGTAGCCGTTGCGCGTGCCGGCGATGACGACGTTCGGATACTTCGCGCGGATGACGCGCTCGAGGACGTCGAGCCGCTCCTGCGTCGTGCCGAGGAGGAAGACCGAGAGGCCTCGCTCGTTGCCCACCTCGAGCAGGCGCTTCATGAGGTCGACGCCGGAGACCTTCTCCGGCACCGGCGCGCCGAGCCAGCGAGACGTCCACACGAGCGGCTTGCCGTCGACGACGACGAGATCGGCGTTGTCGATCGCGGCGGCGAGCTTCGCGTCGTCGCGCGCCATCATGAGGATGGCGACGTTGACCGTGATGATGTGATGCGTCTTGCGCTCGGGCTCGTCTCGCCACTGGAACACGAGCTCGATCGCCTCCTGCTCGGTGATCGCGTCGAACGGACAGCCGAGGAGCTCGATGCGCGCGCTCCTCGGCCTCCGGCGCGAGCGCGCCGCGTCGTCGGCTCGATCGTGGGCGTGGTCGCCGTGGGCTCGATGCTGGTCGCCGGCCGGATCGGGGGTCGCCATGTCGTCCCCATCACAGTAGCCGGACGTGCGGGCGATCAGAAGGTGCCGCCGAAGCTCAGGGGCGCGAACGCGGGCGCGATCGGCGACGGCGGGCGCAACGACGCGAGGTCGCCCGAGAAGAGATCCGCGCGGCTCGCCGTCGCCCCGGACGGAGCGCGCTCGTTGGTGCGGATGCGCGGCTCACGCGAGCGGGAGGCGATGAGCGCGATCCCGCCGGCCGTGAGGCCACCGCCGATGCCGAGACAGATCCAGCCCGCCGTGGCCGTGCCGTCGCGCCCGCTCTGCGCGCCGGCGGCCGCGAGGACCATCCCGACGAGCGCCGTGATCCCGCCGAACGAGAGCATCACGACGCCGCCGGCGATCGGCCCCTTCGATGCGGGGCGCACCACGAGGTCGACGTCGTTGCCCGGCGTGCCGGTCATCGTGAAGTCATGGCCCTCGTCCGAGTCGCCGATCGTGACGCGCAGCGGGGTACCCGGGTACACGTCCGCCGTGCAAGGCGCCTGGCAGACGAACGCGTACGCGCCGTTCGCGGCGGCGACGAAGAGCCTCGCCGGAACGTCCTCTTTGTAGGAACGCACGTGGAGGCGCACGGTGCCCTGCGGCCGCGCCGCGGGAGCGGTCGCGTGCGCCGCGGCCTGCGGCGCCGCGGCCTGTCCCGCCGTGGCTGGTGTCGCCGCCGGCGCCTCGTCGGCGCGCGCCGCGCTCGCGCCGAGCAGCATCGTGAGACCCATGCCCGCTGCGATGACTCCCCGTACCATCCGCATCAGGATATCAGCCTGCGCCGCGTGGAGCACGTGCCTCGTCGCGGGTCAACGCCGCGGCTGCGCGGTCTTCAGGATCTCGACGATGCGCTCGTTCGCCTTGCCATCTCCGTACGGATTGTGGGCGCGGCTCATCGAGCGGTAGTGCGCCTCGTCGTCGAGCAGGCGGAGCGACTCGGAGACGATGCGCTCGCGCGAGGTGCCGATCAGCTTCGCGGTGCCGGCCTCGACGGCCTCGGGCCGCTCGGTGTCGTTGCGCGTGACGAGGCACGGCTTGCCGAGGGAGGGCGCCTCCTCTTGGACGCCGCCCGAGTCGGTGATGATGAAGTGGCACCGCTTCATCGCGTAGACGAAGGGGAGGTACTCGATCGGATCGATGAGGTGGATGCGCGAGCGGAGCTCGGCCGGCGCGGCCGCGAGGATCGCCTTGACCGGCGCCTGGACGTTCGGGTTGAGGTGCACCGGGTAGAGGATCTCGACGTCGGGCCGTGCGCGCACGATGTCGACGAACGCGTTGCACATGTCCTCGAACGGCTTGCCGAAGCTCTCGCGGCGGTGACCCGTGATGAGGATGAGCCGGCGGCTCGGGTCGAGGAACGAGAAGCGCGCGTCGAGCTTTTCGCGTGCCGCCTGATCCTCGTCGAGCTTCTTCGAGACCCAGAGGAGCGCGTCGACGACGGTGTTGCCGGTCACGTGGATGCGCTCCGCGGGGACGTCCTCACGCAGGAGCGCGTCGCGAGCGCGCGCGGTCGGCGCGAGGTGCAAGTCGGCGAGGCGGCCGACGAGGGCGCGGTTCATCTCCTCCGGCCACGGCGAGTACTTGAAGCCCGTGCGGAGCCCGGCCTCGACGTGCGCGATGCTCACCTTCTCGTAGAAGGCGGCGAGCGCCGCGGCGAACGCCGTCGTCGTGTCGCCCTGCACGAGGATCCAGTCGGGCTTGTGCTCGCGCAGGACGCCGGTCATGCCGGTCACGATCCGCGCCGTGATGTCGGCGAGCCCCTGGTTGTCCTTCATGAGGTCGAGGTCGTACTTGGGGACGACGTCGAAGATCGCGAGCACCTGATCGAGCATCGAGCGGTGCTGGGCGGTGACGCAGACCTCGGCCTCGAAATCCGGATGGGCTCGCAGGGCCTTCGACAGAAGGGCCATCTTGATCGCCTCGGGTCGCGTTCCGAACACGCAGAGGACCCTTCGCTTCGACTGCTGCATCGGATGGCGATGGTACACGCACGCTTCGGACTGGGCTACGTTCCGCGGCCATGCGCGTGGTCCACCTGACGACGGAGTTCCCTTGGCCTGCGACGAGCGGCGGTCCGGTCCGCACGCTGTCCCAGCTCCGCATCATCGCCTCCTTGCCGGAGGTCGAATCGATCACACTCCTGTCCGTCACGGAGCGCCCGGTGCCGCGCTCGGAGATCGAGGCGCTCGGCGACGCGGTCCCGAAGCTCGCCATCGTGCCGCCGGTGTTCCACCCGATCCACCTCTTCGACTTCAAGCGCTACGTGCCGCGCGTCGTCGCGCTGCGCCTGCGCGGCGTGCCGTACCTCGCCGGCAAGTGGGACTCGCGCCGACTGCGGCGGACGCTCCGCCGCGAGCTGTCCGACGCTCCGGTCGACGTCGTCTACATCGACCACCTCGGGATGGCCCGCTACCTGCCCGAGGTGAAGTCCGAGCGCCCGACCTGCCGCGTCGTGCTCGACCAGCACAACGTCGAGAGCGACTTCTTCGAGCAGTTCGCGCGAACGAAGAAGGGGCCGAAGAAGCTCGTCGCCGACGCCGAGTACCGGCTCGCCCGCAAGTTCGAGGAGCGCACGATGCGGGCCGTCGACGCGGTCGTCGCGATATCGAACGAGGACGCGAAGCGCTTCACGGCGATGGCCGGCGTCCACGCGCACGTGGTGCCGGTCGTCATGACCTTCGAGCGAAAGGCGAGGCCGCACCCGGGCAAGCCTCACTTCTGCTACGTCGGCAGCCTTCGCTGGAAGCCGAACGTGGAAGGCCTCGACTGGTTCTGCCAGAAGGTGTGGCCGCTCGTGCGCCGGCGGCTGCCGGAGGCGACGTTCGAGATCGCCGGCGTCGGGCTCAAGCCGGACGCCTCGGGGCGTCTGCCCGTCCCGAAGGCCTGGGACGTCCCGGGGATCCGCACCGTGGGCTTCCTCGAGGATCTCGAGCCGCTCTACGAGCGCTCGCTCGCGATGATCGCGCCCGTCGTCGGCGGATCCGGCGTGCGGCTCAAGCTGCTCGAGGGCTTCCGCGCGGGCATGCCCGTCGTGACCACGCCGGACGGCGCCTTCGGGCTGCCGCTCGAGGACGGACGCGAGGCGCTGATCGCGAACGACCCCGAGGCCTTCGCCGAGCGTGTCGAGCGGCTCGCGAAGGACGCCGATCTCCGCGAGCGTCTGCGCGAAGCGGGGTACGCCTACCTCGAGCGGAGCCACTCGCTCGAGGTCGCGCAGGGCGTCATGCGGAAGGTGCTCGGGATCGCCTGATCGCCGGTCACCACCGGCTCGACGTCGTCACGAGCCCGCGGCGCAGGAGCGGCGGCGCGCCCTCCTCCTCTTCGATGTCGACGCAGCGGTGCGCGTGACAGACGAAGAGCGAGCGTCCGCCGACGATCGCGAACGCGCTCGGCGGCCATCCGCACGGATCGGGCGGGTTCGCGAATCGCTTGCACGCCTCCACGACCTGCGGCTCGCCGACGCCGGGCGCGAGGACGTCGTACAGCTCGAGCTTCTCGAAGGAGTCCCCGTCGACGCGCAACGTGACGGCGACGTACTCGGGCTCCGGCTCGGGGCGCCCGGGCTCGGTGCGCTCGACCGACACGCACCGGACGCTGACGAGCCTCGTCGTCGCCGTCTCGGCGGTGCACGCGAGCGCCGCCCCGCTCGCCGCCGCGGCCTGCTCGCGCGGCTCGAGCCAGTCGTGGAGGTACTGCTGCACCGCCTTGCTCGGATGAAGGACGCGGACCGAGCGGCGCTCGTTCGAGTCGTCGAGCTCGATCTCCTTCACCGGGACGTCCTCGGGGGTGTCGGCGGGGTGCACGCTCGTGTGCTCCGCGTGGCCGTCCGGCGCGGTCGGGCCCGACGACCTCAGCATGAGGAAGGCGACGGCGGAGGCGACGACGAGAGCGAAGACGGCGAGATGGTCGCGGTTCACGACGGCCCGAGCATCTCACGACGCCGCGTCTTTCGGAAGGTGACTCCGGGTTGTGGGAGGTCGGGCTCGCCGTCACGAGCGCGCCTTCTTCGCCTCCAGCTCCTCCCAGCGGGCGGTCAGCTTGGCCACGAGGGCGCGGGCGTCGGCGAGGCGGGCCTGCACCTCCGCGAGCCTCGCGGGATCGGCGCCCGGGGCGTAGAGCGACGCGTCGCCGAGCTCCGCCTCGATGGCGGCGGCGGCGCGCTCGGCCTCGTCGATCTTGTCCATGATCGCGTCGAGCTCGCGTTGCTCGTTCTTCGAGAGACCAGGCCGCGGTTTGTCGACCTTGGGCGGCGGCTTCGGCGCGGCGCTCCGGGCGGCCTTCCGCTCTTCGGCCTCGCGCGCGCGTGCGGCGGCGTACGCCTGGTAGGCGCCGGCGTAGCGCGTGACGCGCCCGTCGCCTTCGAAGCAGAGGATGCCGGTGGTCACGCGATCGAGGAGGTAGCGATCGTGCGTGACCACGAGGAGGGATCCCTCGTACGTCGAGAGGAAGTCCTCGAGCGCCGAGAGCGTGTCCGTGTCGAGATCGTTCGAGGGCTCGTCGAGGAGGAGCAGGTTCGCCGCCGAGGCGAGCAGGCGTGCGAGGGCGAGACGCGCGCGCTCGCCGCCGGAGAGGGCGGAGACCTTCTTGCGCTGCGCGCGCGAGTCGAAGAGGAACCGCTCGAGCCAGCTCCTCGGATCGATCCTCTTTTCGTCGACGGAGGGGACGGCGCGCGCCACGCACTCGAAGACGCTGTCGTCCGGATCGAGGGACGCGCGCTGTTGATCGAGGTAGCCGACGCGCACGCGCCGGCCGAGGCCGATCGTCCCTTCGGCCACGGGGTGCTCTCCGAGGATCGCGCGCAGGAGCGTCGTCTTCCCCGCGCCGTTGGGGCCGAGGATGCCGAGGCGCTCTCCGCTCGTCATCGCGAGGTCGAGGCCTCGCACGAGCCAGCGGTCGCCCATCTTGAGGCCGAGGCCGCGGATGTCGAGGATGCTGCGGCCCGCGTCGGCGACCTCGGCCGACAGCTCGACGCGCCTCTCTTCGCGGACCGGTGTTGCGGCGAGGGCGGCCTCCGCGCGCTCGATGCGCGCCTTCTGCTTCGTGCCGCGCGCCTTCGGCTGGCGGCGTAGCCACTCGAGCTCGGTGCGGAGGAAGTTCTGGCGATTGCGCTCCGTCCGCTCCGCGAGCGCCAGGCGCTCGGCCTTCGCCTCGAGGTACGCCGCGTACCCGCCCTCGTAGGCGTAGACCGTGCCGTGATCGATCTCGACGGTCCGATCGGCGAGGCGGTCGAGAAGCCACCGGTCGTGGGTGACGAAGAGCACGGCGCCGCGGAACTCCTCGGCGAGCCAGCGCTCGAGCCAGTCGATCGTGTCCGCGTCGAGGTGGTTCGTCGGCTCGTCGAGGATCATCACGTCGGGCGCGCCGACGAGCACCTGCGCGAGCGCGACGCGCCTGCGCTGCCCTCCGCTGAGGCGGCCCGCCGGTTGGTCGACGACGTCGGCGACGCCGAGGTGATGGAGCACGCGCTCGATCTCGTGCGAGCGGTCCCATCCGCCGAGCCGCTCGACCTCCGCCGCCGCCGCGAGCTGCTCCTCGAGGAGCTTCTCGGTCGCATCCCCTGCGGCGATGCGCGCGCTGATGTCCTCGTGTTTCTTCCGAGCGGCGACCCACGCGTCGAGTCCGAGCTCCACGGTCGCACGCACCGAGAGTTGCTCGTCGAGCGCAGGTTCTTGCGCGAGAAAGGCAACGCGGGCGCCGCGACGAAGCGCGATGGAGCCGCCGTCCGGCTGCTCGACGCCGGCGAGGATGCGCGCGAACGTGCTCTTGCCCGCGCCGTTGCGGCCGACGACGCCGATGCGCTCTCCTTCGCCGATCGTCAGCGACGCGCGCGAGAGCAGAACGCGCTCTCCATGGGCTTTGTCGATGTCGAGGGCGGAAAGGACGCTCATGGCGCGAGAGCAGTGGAACGCGGAGAGAGCCCTTATGGCGCAGATGGCCGCGGCCGTCCATGCACCTCGCGCAGAGGTCTGCGCAATCGAACCGTTCGGCGTCTGGTTCCCGAGACCACCACGGCGGTGATGCCTTCGGCCGGAACGGCGAGGAGCGCGACGCCGTGAAGAGAAGCCGAGAATCTTTCGCTCGATCGCTTGACCTCGACCGATCGCCGACCATGCTTGCGGTGATGACTCGCTCGAGCTCTCTCTTCGCGCTCCTGCTCGCCGCGTCGCTCGCTTCCGCGTGCGCGGTGGAGGCGGACGAGGACGGCGCCGGTGAATCCTCCTCGCGGCGCGAAGACGGGCCTGCGCGCGTGACGCCGAAGCCCGGTGAGGTCCAGCCCGACGGGAGCGTGATCGTCGCGCACGATCGCGAGCTCCGCGGCGCGTGGATCTCCACCGTGTGGAACGGGACGTGGCCGAGCAAGACGGGGCTCTCGCCCGAGGCCGCGAAGGCGGAGCTCGTCGGCATCCTCGACAAGCTCGCCGCCGCGCGCATGAACGCGGTGTTCTTCCAGGTCCGAACGGAGTGCGACGCGGTGTATGCGTCCACGCTCGAGCCGTGGAGCCGCTTCCTCACCGGCAAGCAGGGCGGTGACCCCGGCTGGGATCCGCTCGCCTTCGTGATCGACGAGGGCCACCGGCGCGGGCTCGAGGTCCACGCGTGGTTGAATCCGTATCGAGCGCTGACGGCGAAAGACGTCACGCCCGCGCCGAACCATCTGACGAAGAAGCTGCCCGACGCGACGCGCTCCTACGGCAACCTGCTCTGGATGGACCCTGGCGCGCCGGAGGTCCGCGCGCACATCCTCGCCGTCATCCGCGACATCCTCGGTCGCTACGACGTCGACGGCATCCACTTCGACGACTACTTCTACCCTTACCCCGTGCGCGGCGAGACCTTCGACGACTCGAAGACGTACGCCGCGTACACGGCCGCGGGCGGCAAGCTGGGCAAGGACGACTGGCGGAGGAGCAACGTCGACACGCTCGTCCGCGAGACGGCCGAGGTCGTCGCGTCGATGCGACCCGACGTGCGCTTCGGCATCAGCCCCTTCGGTATCTACCGGCCGGGGATCCCTCCGGGGATCCAAGGCCTCGACGCCTGGGCGACGCTCTACGCCGAT
This sequence comes from uncultured Myxococcales bacterium, assembly GCA_937949945.1. Classification (GTDB taxonomy): domain Bacteria; phylum Myxococcota_A; class Polyangia; order Polyangiales; family Polyangiaceae; genus Labilithrix. Next base: position 72,774 of record CALFEQ010000170.1, on the reverse strand, counting down.
CCGGTCCGCTGGATGGACGAGGGATGGGTCGACTACCTCGCGCCGCAGCTCTACTGGCCGACGACGCAGGCGGCGCAGGCCTTCGGGAAGCTCCTCGACTGGTGGGCCAGCATCTCGAAGGGCGGTCGATGGATCTTCGTCGGTCACGACGCGACGAAGGCGGGCGAGGGCGCCTTCTCGCTCGACGAGTACGACGCGCAGATGCGCATCATGCGCTCGCACCGCGATCGGAACGTCGCCGGCAGCATCTTCTTCTCCGCCGCGCCGCTCGTGAGCGACAAGGAGAGCCTGCGAACGATGCTCGCGACGAAGTACTGGGCCGCCGACGCTGCGACGCCGCCGCTCGCCTCGGCACGCGACGTCCCGCCCGGACCGCCGCCCGCCGTCGTCGTCGAGGACGCCGAGGTCGTCGTCACCACGGGCGAGGGCATCCGTTCGGTCGCGATCTACCGCCGAGAGGGAGAAGGGGTCGCGCTCGAGCGCATCCTGCCCATGACGGGCAGCGAGACGCGCGCGAAGCTCGAGCCGGGAGAGTGGCTCGTGAGCACGATCGATCGCCGCGGCGTCGAGAGTCGCGGCGCTCCGATCACGGCGCCCTGACCGATCCGTGCTTTGCCCGTCTCGGGGCGGCTGCTAGACTGAACGTCGACACGGCTGGTCACGGGCACGGATCGAGAGCTCTCTCGAAGTCTCGAAGAGGGGAATCGGACACGACTCGCGGACGGACTGTGTGCGCGGCGGCTGTCACCGCGCATGTCCACTCTCCGATTCCTCGGAACGACCCACGCGGGGTGTGGATTTCTCGGATGGTTCGGCGTGGGTCGTTGGAAACGAGACGACAATGAGCTCGCGCCTCTACGTTGGGAACCTCTCCTACGACACCGACACGGAGACGCTCCGGCAGGCTTTCGAGGCCAACGGTGAAGTGACCGACGCGCACGTCGTGATCGACCGCGAGAGCGGTCGCTCCCGCGGCTTCGGCTTCGTGACGATGGCCACGCCCGAGTTGGCGCGCAAGGCCATGGAGGCCATGAACGGGAGCATCCTCGACGGGAGGCCCATTCGCGTGAACGAGGCGGAAGAGAGGCCTCGCGGCGGTGGTGGCGGCTTCGGAGGCGGGCGCGCGTTCGGAGGAGGCGGCGGCTTCGGCGGCCGCGGCCGCGGCGACTTCGGCGGGCGCGGAGGCCGCGGAGGCAAATCGCGCGGGCGGTGACGGGCTGATTCCGGATCCGGGGTCCGGATTCCGAGCTCCGGATCCCGGTTGCACGCTCTATCGGCATGCTCGGCGTGGCGTCCCTGAGGGAGCCGGGCGCCTCGGCCCGGCTCCGCCTTGGGCGCGCAGGTTCCGCGCCGGCGGCCGTTCGCGGTCTGTTCGACGATTCACCGGGTCTGCCGTGTCGTCGGGCGCCACGATCCCGATCTCGCCAAGCAGATGCGGCGCGCCATCATCGAATCAGTCGCTCGACGGCTCGCTGCCGCCCTTCGCTCTCGCGGCGGCATCGGCGATCCGCCGAAGCACACGGGTGCGTGCGCCGTCGAGCCAGGCCGGGGCCGAGAGCGTGACGTCTCGGATCGCTGCGCGCGGCAGGGCCATCTCGGAGCCGCCGCGCATGCGGACGACGGCTGCGTCTCGGTCGACGGCGTCGACGTCCTCCCAACGGTACGTGCTCGAGCCGAAGGCCGTGCGGACCTCGACGCCTTCCGCGGTCACGACGACCTGCTTGGCGCGTGCCCAGGCGTACGCGCCGAGCGCGAAGAACAGGAGCGCGAGGACACCGAACCAGGACTGCGTTCCGAAGAACGCCACCGCGAGCGCCGCGAAGCGAAGGCTCGGGAGCAGGTCGATGGCGCGAGGTGCGTGGCCGGCGACGACCGCCGGGACGTCGTCGAACGACCTCGCGAAGCGCCGCGCCTGCTCGCGGTTCTCGAAGTACATGACCACGAGATCGGCGCCGCCGGCGTCGCGGCGGACGGCGACGAGCACGCGCGCCTCGCTCTCGTCGCGATCGTGCCAGACGTCGAGGACGCGCTCGCGCGAGACTTCGCGGTTTCCCAGCGTGAGCGTCTTCGGGCCGACCTCGACGTGCATCGCGGTCGTCGCGAACCGCCGTCCCATCGCGCTCACGAGCAGGAACGGCAAGAACGCGAGCATGGGGGCGATTCCGATCGCCACCAGAACGCCGACCACGACGACGGCGCCCGACGCCGCGTGCGCCCAGAGGGGGTACCGCTCGACCTCGACGTCGAACGGGAGCGTCTCGTCGTCCGTCATGGGGTCGGTCAGAGGACCTCCTCGATGCGACGCGACAACGTCTCGAGCACGCGGATGCGGGCGAGATGCTTGTCGTTCGCCTCGACCACCGTCCAGGGCGCGTACGACGTGCTCGTGCGGTCGATCATGTCGCTCGCCGCGACGATGTAGTCGTCCCACTTCCTGCGGTTCCGCCAGTCCTCGGCCGTGATCTTGTAGCGCTTGTGCTTCGTCGCCTCGCGCTCCTTGAAGCGCGCGAGCTGCTCTTCCTGCGTGATCGCGAGCCAGAACTTCACGACGACGATCCCGTGCTCGGTCATCTCCTCTTCGAGCTCGTTGATCTCGCGATAGGCACGGGACCACTCGGCTTCGCTCGCGAAGCCCTCGACGCGCTCGACGAGGACGCGTCCGTACCACGATCGATCGAAGATCGCGAACTGACCGCGGCCGGGCATGTGCCTCCAGAAGCGCCAGAGGTACGGCTGCGCTCGCTCCTCGTCCGTCGGCGCGGCGATCGGGATGACGGCGTACTGCCTCGCATCGAGCGCCTGCGTGATGCGACGGATCGCGCCTCCCTTGCCGGCCGCGTCCATGCCCTCGAAGACCACGACCACGGCGTGCTTCTTCAAGCGCCGGCTCAGCCGTCCGAGCCTCTCCTGCGCCTTCACCACCTTGGTCGCGTACTTCTCCTTGGACAGGCGCTCCTCGAAGCGGAGGTTCCGGAGGAGGCCGGCGGTGTCGACGCTGCGGATCAGCGGAACGACCGACGGCACGGACACGGTGGCGTTCGACCCGTTCGCCTTGCCGTTCTTCGATGCGGGGCGCTTCTCGTCGAGGCGCGCGCGGATCGCGGCGAGCAGCGCCTTGCCGACGGTCAGCGATCGATAGTTCGCGTCCGAGCCGTCGATGACGAGCCACGGCGCCGAGCCCGTGCTCGTCTCGCGCAGCACGTACTCGCTGACCTTCCGGAAGCGGTCGTACCGCGCAAAGTTCTTCCAGTCCTGCGCGGTGACGCGCCACCGCGTCAGCTTGTCCTTCTCGAGCGCCTCGAGGCGCTTCTTCTGCGCCTTCTTCGAGAGGTGGAACCAGAATTTGACGAGGACGGCGCCCTCGTCGACGAGCATCTGCTCGAAGGCACGCACGCGGTCGAGCGCTGCGTCGAGACGCGCATCGCTCAGGTCTCCGTTCACGCGGCCGACGATCGGGTCCGTGTACCAGCTCCCGAACAGCACGCCGATCGTGCCCTTCGGCGGCAGCGCGAGCCAGAACCGGTACATCGGCGGCCGCTGCCGCTCGACCTCGGTCGGCGGTCCGAAGGCGCGCGTCCGGACGTGGCGTGGGTCGAGCCACTCGTTGAGGATGTTCACCGTCTCGCCCTTGCCCGCGCCGTCGACGCCGTTCACGAGGACGATCACGGGGAAACTCTTGTCTTGGAGCAGGCGGTACTGCGCGTCGAGGAGGTCGGCTCGCAGCTTCGCGACCTCCTTCTCGTAGCGTCGATCGTCGACGGTGTGTCCCAGCTCGGCGGACTCGAACATCGCTCGGACCTGTCGTTCGGAGGTCGGTTCACCCGTGCGTCATTGCACGGGATCCGGCTGATCGGAGAACCAGGCGCAGGCGTGGCTGTCGATGATCCCCGCGCCCATCGCGCGCCAGGTCAGCTTCTCCCACTGCCCGCGGTTGAGGATGACGTCGTTGTGGAGCGGGCTGCTCTCCCAGGCCGCGATCGCACGATTCGCGTCGAGGACCACGCCCGTCACCTCGCCCGGCTGACCGATCGTGATCTCGAAGCCGGTCGCCTTCATGCTCGTCAGCTCGGAAGGTTTGTCCCACATGCATTTGGCCTGCGCGTGATCCGCCGTGTAACAGCACGGCGTCCACGGTCCGTTCGACGACCAGCTGTGCCCGTTGCACTGCGGAGGGAGTTTCGGCGAGTCGCGGAGATCCTTCACGTGCGTCTCGGCGACGTACGAGAGGGACTTCGAGATCGGGAGCGCCGGAAGCCCGTGCTTCGCGCGGTACGCGTTGATGGCGTTCGCGAGCTCGAGCGATCGCGCGCTGATCTGAGGCGTGGGCTGAGGTTGCGGTTGGGGCTGCGGCTGCGGCTGCGGCGCCGGCTGAGGGACGGGCCACGGGAAGGGCGGCGCGCCGCCGCTGAGCAGGTGCCCGATCATCTCGAGCCAAGGGTTGTACGGCGGCCGCGAGCTCTGCGTGGGCGCAGGCTGCGGCTGGGGCGCGGGCTGCGTCGGCTGCGGTTGGGGTTGCGGCGCCGGCTGCGGCTGGGTGTGCGGCGGCGGGTAGTAGCCGGGCTGCTGCTGCGGCGGCGGGTAGTAGCCGGGCGGGTAGCCCGGCGGCGGATACTGCTGCGCGTACCCGGGCGGGTAGGTTTGTCCCTGCTGCTGCGTGGACTGTTGCGGCCGAATACACCCTGTCGCGACGGCGATCCCGACGACCAGTCCCAGTCCGAGCTTCACGTGACGGCGCATCACGTCGCAGCGTACCGCGATTCCACGTGAGGGAGTCGAGGTACGGGCGGCGAGGCGCCGACCCGGCGAGGCCTTCCGGGATCGCCGGCCGGAAGGCCGGTCAGGCTCTGCGGCGCTCGAAGAGGCCGCCGGCCCGCGTCGCGACGAGGGCGCCGAGCGCGATCATCGTGACGACGAACGTGACGATCCCTCCGACCCAGGGGATGGCGGAGAGAAGGAAGAAGGCGGCGCACCCGACGAGGAGATGAACGTACGCGTTCTGCGTTCGGTGTCCGGCCACCGCCGCGCCGAAGGTCGTCAGCACCGACGCGATCGCGCCGTAGAGGGCGAGCACGGCGAAGATGACTCCTGCGATGGCGACGGGGATGCCGATGATCGTGATGCAGAGGATCGTGAGGAGGATCAGCCCTCCGATCGATCCGAGGAGCGCGCTCACGATCCCGAGGGCGAACGAGCGCATCGGGCGCGATGCGACCTCGACACGGAGCTTCTCCATCCGCGGCGCGGCGAGCGCGAGCAGCACGCAGCCGAGCACGAAGAGGAGCGACATCTTCGTCAGCGAGCGGCCGAGCGCATGCACCACCCTCGAGAGCCGCGAGCCTTTCGACTCCGACGCATCGGTCGCCGCGTCCTTCTCTCCTCCGTCGTGGATCGTCACCTTGCCGGCGTGCCTGTCGTCGATGACGCGGCCGCCGATGATCGCGCCCTTCTCGCGCTTGAGCGATCCGCCTGCGACGGCGACGTCGCCGTCGATGCGGCCTCCCTTCTCCACCTTCAGCGATCCGCCGATCACGGTCGCGTTACCGATCACGCGGCCGCCCTTCGCCACCTTCGCCGCCCCGCCCATGACGACGAGGTCGCCGGTCACGGTCCCTTCGACGTTGAGCGAGCCGCCCGTGACCGTCACGGAATGGACGACCTCGTCCTCGTGTACGACGAGGCGGCCGCCGAAGACGTTCCGGTCCTCGCCCCGGACGGTCGGAACCGGCGGAGCGGCGGGCACGGCGGGGGGCGACGGCGGCTGCGCCGTGTCGAGCGGAGGAGGAGCCGGCGACGTCGGGGGCGCGGCGGGCGTCGCGTCGGCGGCAGGCGTGCCGTCGGCTGCGGCGGCGGGCGCGCCGGCGGACGTCCCGTTCGGAGCGGGCGTCACCGTGATGAGCTTGCCGTTCCGGTGCGCGATCACGTCGGCGTTCACGAAGAGCGCCTCGAGGACGGCGTCGGCCGGAACGTCCTCGACGTCGATCTGGACCTCGGCTCCGTCGATGGCCACGCCGTTCGTGATGACGAGGCTCCAATCGGCCTTCTTCGCGAGCTGCTTGAGACCGTCGCTCGGCTTGCCGCGGAATTCGAGGTCGACCTTCTTCTCGACGCCCGGCCACGAGCCTTCCTTCTTCACGGTCGCCCCGGCGCTGAAGGGGAGCGCGAACGCGAGCGCGGCGATGACGAGCATGCTGAGGAGTCGGGCGCGGTTCATCGGGAGATTTCCTTCTTCGGGAGGATGCGGGTCAGCGCGACGCCCATGGCGATGAGCGTCGCCGCCGCGACGTAGGTGACGAAGAGCCCGGCGGCGCTGCCGGGCTCGTCGAGGCCGCGCGCGACGGTGCCGAGTCCCTTCACGAGCATCGGCACACCGTGCGCGACCCAGTCGTGGAGCGAGGCGGTCTCCGCGCCGTCGAGGACGCTCGGCAGCATGCCGACGATCGCGGCGAGGATCCCTCCGGCGATCGCGACGCGAGGGAGAGGTCGTCGCGCGACGGCGCGCTCGTGCTCCGCTTTCGCACGGAGCTCTCGCTCGGTGTGCAACGAGAGCAGCGCTGCGTTGCCGAGGTGGGTCATGCACGTCGTGCAGCGCTCGACGTGGAGGCGAGCCGCGAGCGGCACGATCGCGTGCTCGCCGTCCGCGAGGGCGGTGAGCACGACGTCGCTCGCGTGGCCGCCTTCGGCCCAGAGCAGCTCTTCGGGGAGCAGCTCGGCCGCGTTCGCCTCGCCTGCATCGCGACGGCTCGCGTCGTTGTCGTGGTGGTCGCTCATGCGGAAGCTCCCTTGCCTTTCTTCGACCTCTCGATTTCGTCCTCGAGCGCCTCGGCCAGCGCCTTGCGCCCTCGCGTCACCCACGTCGCGACGGTCCCGAGCGGCACCCCGAGCCGCTTTCCGATCTCCTGGTACGAGAGCCCCTCGAGGTGGAAGAGCTCGAGGGCGCGGCGCGGTCCCTCCGGCAGCTTCTCCATCACGCGACGGACGCGTGCGGCTCGCTCCGCGAGCTCGAGCTGCTCGTCCGCCCCTGCGCTCGGATCGGCGAGTCGATCGACGATGGCCGTGGTCGAGCTCGGCGGATCCTGCGGGACGTCGACCGTGCGCGCTCGCTCTCTCTGACGCGTGCGCAGCATGTCGAGGGCGACGTGGCGCGCGATGCCGAGCAGCCACGGGCGCATCGGTCCGCGCGCTTGCGACGAAGACTCGAGCGCGCGCCGCAGCGCTTCGCTCGTGCAGTCCTCGACGTCCGCGTGATCGGGGCGCTCGCGGAGGACGCAGGCCACGACGGACCGGACGACGAGGTGGAGCTCCTGCGCCTGCTCGTGCAGCGAGGCAGGGCCGCGTCCGGCGAGCGCTCCGGGGCCCACGTCGTCGGGATGGGGCACAGGCCTGGTCATGAGCGCCGCGAACATCGTCCATACCCCTCGTCGATCGAGGGCGGCCCGAAATTTCGAGGCATCGCGCGGGTGGGTCCAAGTGTCGAGAATCACATGCTCCTCGGGCCGGTGAACGTCGCGTCCCGCTGGACACGGAGACCGATCGCCGCGACCCTGAGCCCCATGGCGGACGAGACGGCGAGCGGCGGCACGAAGGACGACAAGCCCGAGGCCGCCGAGCGCGAGCATGCGCCTGCGGCAGGCGCAGGGGCAGGGGAGAGCTCCGCTCCGTCACCGGACGCGACTCGTCACGAGCCTGCCCGAGCCGAGGCGTCCTCCGTCACGGGCGGCGCGGCGAGCGACGCGGCGAACCCCACGACGGCTTCGAAGCCGGTCAACATGGTCCACGAGTGGGCCGCCGCCATCGCCATCATGGTCGTCCTCGCGGCGATCCTCGGCTCGTTCATCTGGTTTCTGCGTGGGGCGAGCATGTGAAGGCGACCCGACCGAAGCCCACCGCCGCCGTTCGGGAGGAGTGGCTCCGTCGCGTGGAGGCGGAGTATCGATCGGCGGCGCGGACGCAACACCTCACGCTGTGGCTCATCCAGATCGGCGCCTCGCCGGATCTCGTGCGCGCCGGTCTGCGGATCGCCGCGGACGAGATGGTCCACGCCGAGATGAGCCATCGTGTCTTCGTCGCGGCGGGGGGCGAGGGCGGTCCGCGGCTCGCGCGAGAGACCCTCGAGCTGCCGCGAACCGCGGACGAGCCGCTCGAGAACGACGTCGCGAGGGCCGCCGTGGAGATCTTCTGCCTCGGCGAGACCGTCGCGGTGCCGCTCTTCAAGGAGCTGCGTGCGGAGTGCACGGTTCCGGTCGCGCGCAAGGCGCTCGACCGCGTCCTCAAGGACGAGGTGCGTCACCGCGACTTCGGCTGGACGATGCTCGGATGGCTCCTCGAGCATCCGATGGCGGAGGAACTGCGAGCGCTCGTCGTACGCGAGCTGCCGTCGTGGTTCGCGCGCCTCCGGGCCGCCTATGCTCCGCCCGTGAAGGGCGCGGAGCCTCCGATGAGCGACGAGGAGCGCGCGTGGGGGCTCATGCCGATCGCGCTCTATCGGAAGTCCGTCGACAAGGCGCTCACGCGCGACTGGATCCCTCGCTTCGCGCGCGCTGGGATCGACGCTCGCGCCGCGTGGGACGCCTCGAGCCCTTGAGCGCCTCGCGGATCCGTCCGTCGGAGCACGATGTTCTTCTTCCTCTCGAAGCTTCTCGATGTCTTCTTCAGCCCGCTGACCTGGGTGATCCTCTGCGTCGCCGCGGCGCTTCCCTGGCGTCGACCGCGCCGGCCCTCGGCGTGGCGCCGCCGCCGTGCGATCGGCGTGCTCGGGCTCGTGATGCTCGTCGTCTTCTCGCTGCCGGCCGTCTCGAACGCGATGTTCGGCTGGCTCGAGCGCACCGCGGTGTCGACCTACAGGCCCGACGTGACGTACGACGCCGTCGTCCTCCTGGGAGGAGTGACCGACGAGCGCGTGATGGCGGTCACCGGCCAGCCTGCGTACAACGAGAACGTCGAACGGCTCGTGATGACGCACCGGCTCCTCGCCGAGGGCAAGGCGCGCTTCGCGATCGTCTCGGGGGCCGCGGTGGAGCCCGAGCTTCGCGCGTGGAGCGAGGCTCGCGTGCTCGCCGATCAGCTCGTCGCGTGGGGCATCGAGCCGTCGCGTGTCATCGTCGAGGACGAGGCGCGCAACACGCGCGAGAACGCGGTGTTCTCGAAGCGCATCGCCGTCGAGCGCGGCTTCCGCGAAGTGCTGATCGTGACGAGCGCGTTCCACATGCGGCGCTCGGCGGAGTGCTTCGCGGCCGTGGACATGAAGGTCGACACGCTCGCCGTCGACTATCGCGCATACCCGTCCCGGTTGCGGCTCACGGAGCTCCTCCCACGCGCCGGCGCGTTCGCCGAGTCGGCGGCGATGCTGCGCGAGCTGTTCGGGCTCTGGGTCTATCGTTTCCGCGGATACGCCCGGCCGGTCTCTCAGCCGGCCTCGTCGCCGCCGTCGGCGCCGGAGTCCGCAGGCTCGGCGTCGGGACCCGCGCTCGCGTCTCCGCCGCCGTCCGCCCCTCCGTCCGCACCGCGCGTGCCTCCGTCGCCGCACGAGCAGACGCCTCCGTGATGTGCGGCCGCGCACGTCCACACGCCGCCGCGGCACCGGCACTCGAAGAGGAGCGCCAGACCGTGATCGCCTTCGGGGCTGCAGCACGGACGGACCGCCACCATGCTGCATGCCTCTCCTTCGTACGTGCATGCGCCGGACGGGACGGCGTCGATCGTCGGGGCGACGCCGCCGCGCTCGTCCCATACCATCGTCGGATGCATCCCGCAGCGCTGCACGCAGACGGGGTGCGGGCTCTGGTTCGGTCCCGGCGGGAACGTCGCGTCCCAGGGGTGCGCCGGTCCCGTCGAGCACGGGCTCCGCGGACCGACGTACGGCGGCTCCGAGTAGGGGCCGTAGTCGCCCGAGGGCTCCGGCGGGCCGCTCGGCGAGCACGCCGCGACGATGGCGATCGCCGAGGCGCACGCGGCGACGATCGCGACGCGACGAGAGGACGTGCGCTTCATCGCGAGCCCTCCGGCGCGTTCGGGACTGCGGCCACGATCGCGCGCCAGAGATCCTCGCGCATCTCGCGCGTGATCGTGTGGCCGACGCCCTCGTACTCCTTGATCTCCGCCTCGTTGCCCTGCGCCCTGAAGGCGCTGACTGCCTCGCGGCCCCATTTCACGTCGAGCACTTTATCGCTCGTGCCATGGAAAGCCAGGATCGGCGCCGCGCGGGCCTTGTCGCGCGGGAGTAGCGGTCCGGGGCACGAGCCGGCGACCGGGAACGCGCGGATCACCGCGTCCGGATGGCGCGCGGCGATGGCGAAGGAGAGGATGCCTCCCTGCGAGAAGCCGGTGACGATCATCTTGCGCCCGGCGGCGAGCTTGGCGAGCCCTCGCCAGAGCCGCTCCTCGGCGGCGGCGACGCGCGCGCCGAACTGCTCGTCCGTCATCCCCTCCTCGAAGCGGAACCACGACCAGCCGTCGCCCCAACGATCGAACGCCCGCGGCAGCGCGATCTGGACCTTCGCGGGGAAGCGTCGCCAGTCGTCGACCCAACGATCGGGGCGATCGCCCATCCCGTGGATGGCGACGACGAGCGGCGAGCTCTCGAGCGCTCCGTTCGGAAACAGCTCGATCATCTCGACGCCTTCGTGGTGCGTCGTCCTCGGCCAGCTCGGGCTCGTCTCGCGGCTCCGGCTGCACGCGCCGAGCGCGCCCGGGACGAGCGTCGCACCGATCCCGAGGAGGACGTGACGTCGCGTGAGCATGGCGCACGCGATGGTACAATGCACGCCATGCTTCGGCGCCTCGCTTTCGGCTCTTCTCTGCTCGTCGTCGTCCTCGGTTGCTCGGATTCGAGCGATCCGAAGCCGGATCCGGAGCCGGAGCAGAAGAGCCGCTACGCGCCGACGGTCTTCCCGCCGCTCGGCGATGCGCCGACGACCGCGGAGCGCACGATCGTCGTGCGCACGCCGCGCGCGAACCCGAACCAGGGACCGAACCCCGCGCTGCCCGACGCGCTCGCGGATTACCTCGCGCGAGGGTTCGGGGAGTTCGATCTCGGTCCTGGCGACGCGTACGTCACGCGCGTGATGGACGAGGGCGAGCAGCCGCCGCCGCCCGGGCCCAACGCCAAGCGCCTCGTGCGCTTCGCGCACCTCGCCGACTTGCAGCTCGCCGACGACGAGTCGCCGACGCGCCTCGGGCAGTTCGACGGAGAGGGCCCGACCTCGTCGGCGCTCCGCCCGCAGGACGCGTACCTCTGTCACATGGCGAACGCCGCCGTGCGGACGATCAACGCGCTCCACGCCAAGGACCCGATCGCGTTCACGCTGATGGGCGGTGACAACGCCGACAGCGCGCAGACGAACGAGGTCGAGTGGGTGCTCGACATCCTGAGCGGCGCCGAATCGGTCGAGTGCGACTCGGGCGACGACGACGACATCGTCGAAGGGCCCGACAACGACGGCAAGGATCCGTTCAAGGCCGAGGGCCTCGAGATGCCCTGGAAGTGGGTCACGGGGAACCACGACGTGCTCATCCAGGGCAACTTCGTCGTCGACGACGAGCAGCGGCAGAAGGTGCTCGACGTCGTGGCAACGGGTGGTACCCGTCGCTACGACAACGGGCTCAAGGGTCTGGTCGAGCGCGGTGATTTCGTGATCCCGGACCCGAAGAGGGCGCTCCTCAGCGGCCACGAGCTGATGGCGAAGGTCGGCGGGCACGGTGACGGACACGGCATCGGCCAGGCGGAGATCGAGAGCGGTCGTGCGACGTACACGTTCGACGTCGACGGCACGCCGCTGCGCTTCCTCGTCATCGACACCGCGCATCCGAACGGCGCCTCCGAAGGCGTCATCACGCAGGGCGAGATCGACCGTGTCATCAAGCCGCTGCTCGACAAGGCGAAGGCCGACGGCAAGTGGGTCGTCCTCTCGTCGCACCACGGCGTCTTCAGCCTCTCCGACGGCACGGGGCTCGGCGGCACGAAGGCACCGGACGCGCTCACCGCGGAGCAGTGGAAGACGTTCGTCGGTCAGTACGACAACGTCTTGTTCAGCATGGTCGGGCACTCGCACCGCCATCGCGTCGAAGCCATCAAGCCGGAGTCGGGACACCCTTGGTGGGAGGTCATGACGGCCGCGATCGCGGACTACCCGCACCAGTTCCGGATCGTGGAGATCTTCGATCAGGACAACGGCTGGGTCATGCTGCGCGCGACGGCGGTGGACTTCTCGACCGAGGGTGATCCGATCGCCCTCGAGGGCAAGAAGCGCGGCATCGTGGACTTCACCTCGGGCTGGCTGCCGGCGGACGACGTCGAGGCCCATCACAAGAACGTCGAAGTGTGGATCCGAAAGCCGTGACGAGAGCGCCGATCGCTGCCGCGCTCGTTCTCGTCGCGGCGGCCTGCAAGAAGCCGTCGCCGCCGCCCCAGGAGGAGCCGCCGCCGTCGGTGAGCGTCTCGCCCCCGACGACCGTCCCGCCTGCTGCGGTGGAAGGCGTGGCACCGGTGAGCGATTTCGCCGACGCGGCCCTCCCCGAGGGCCAGACGCCGTACGAACAGGCGCGCGCCTACGCCGCCAACGGCCAGCTCTGGCTCGCTCGCCTCGTGCTCGAGAAGAAGGCGCTCGGCGCCGACGGGACGAAGCAAGAGCTCGAGCTCCTCGCCTCGATCTGCCACGAGCAAGGCGACGAGGCGTGCGTGATGCAGTGCTCGAAGAAGCTCGGCAAGAAGCTCAAGTTCGACGGTGGCGCCCCGCGCCCGAAGATCGATCCGGGCGAGCACGAGGAGCCCGCGACGGACTTGGCGCGCGCGCGTGACCTCACGCTCAAAGGGCAGTACACCGAGGCGCGCGGCATCCTCGAGCCCAAGCTGCTGGACGGAAAGGCATCGAAGGCCGAGATCCGTCTCTTGCGGACCGTGTGCAAGAACCAGGGCGACCGGATGTGCATCGCGCTCTGCGACGCGAAGCTGAAGTAGCCCTTCTCCGGAGACGATGAGCCCGCCGCGGCAAGGGACGATCGAGCGCTGGGCGTGGGACTACGTCACGACGACGTCCCTCGCCGACAAGCTCGATCCGCCGCCGCCGCCCTCGGAGTGGGAGCCGGCGTTCGCCGGTCGTCGGCTCGAGCGGCCGGGGCGTCCGCCGGAGCTCCGCGTCACCGAGCGCGCCGGCAAGACGCGCGGGCTCCGGTCGCCGCTCGGGCGGGCCCGTGCCATCCACACCTTCCTCCATCACGAGCTCCAGGCGGCGGAGCTCATGGCGTGGGCGATCCTCGCTTTCCCCGAGGCTCCCGTGGCCTTCCGGCGCGGGCTGCTTCGCATCGCGCTCGACGAGACGAGGCACATGCGCATGTACGCCGATCACCTCGCCCGCCTCGGCCACGGCGTGGGCGACTTCCCGGTGCGCGACTGGTTCTGGACGCGTGTGCCCACCTGCCGCGATCCGGTCTCCTTCGTCGCGGTCATGGGCCTCGGCCTCGAGAGCGCGAACCTCGACCACACGGCGTCGTTCGCCGAGCGCTTCCGCGAGGCCGGCGACGAGGAGGGCGCCCGCCTGCAGGAGATCGTCGGTCGTGAAGAGATCGCGCACGTGCGGTTCGGCGTGCGCTGGTTCTCGGAGCTCACCGGCGGGCTGACGTTCGATGCGTGGGCGCGCGCGCTGCCCGAGCCGCTCACGCCGCTCCTCATGCGCGGCAAGCCGATCCGGCGCGAGGCGAGGCTCTCTGCCGGACAGCCCGAGACGTTCCTCGACGAGCTCGAAGCGTGGCAACCCGAGTCGCCTGGGTCCTGAACCTCGACGCGGACCTCGAGCTCGCGTCGGGCGAACGCTACGCGCCGACGAACGCGGTGCGCGCCGCGATGGCTCCGCACGTCGAGCGTCTCGCCGCGACGCTGCTCGGACCCGACGACGTGCTCGTCGACGAGACCTCTCCACGAGGCGTGGCCGAGGGCCTGTCGGGGCGCGCGTTCTGCCCGACCCGTCGCGCGCGCTCCATCCTCCGTCGCGCCGGAGCCGTTCCCGAGCCGCATCCGCCCTTCGAGGTGCTTCGCGTCGCGAACGGCCGCGCGTTCTGCGCGTCCCTCGGGCAGACGCTCCCAGGCGCGACGTTCGCGCGCGATCTCGAGACGGCCGCGAGCGTGCTCGCGGCGCCGCCGCCGGAGCCGGTCGCGCGTTGCTGGCGCGTCAAGCGCGCCTTCGGCATGGCGGGGCGCGGCCATCGCGTGATCGATCCGGGCCCGCTCTCCGACGGAGACCACACCTTCTTGCGTGCGGGCATCGCGGAGGGCGGCGTGCAGATCGAGCCGAACGTCGCGATCGATCGCGAGCTCGGCCTCCACGGGATGCTCGACCCGACCGGGGCCGTCGTCTGGGGCCGGCTCGTGGCGCAGACGTGCGACGCGCGCGGCCAGTGGCTCGCGACGACCATCGCCGAGGACGTCGAGCCGGAGATCGAGCGCACGATCGCGGCCGAGGCGCGCCGCGTCGCCGAGGCGCTCCATGCGATGGGGTACTTCGGTCCGTTCGGGATCGACGCGTTCACGTATCGCGATCGCGACGGCGGGATGCGCCTGCAGCCGAGGAGCGAGATCAACGCTCGCTACTCGATGGGGTTTCCCGTCGGGATGCGGGACGATTCGGACGAGTGATCGCGTGGACCGGGCAAGAGACCGACCGGTCAGCGTCGTGTCGGCCGTGAGAGGCCTCCTGGGCGCTCCGGTCGCGCGCCAGGACCGGAAGTGGTTTAATGAAGGCTCGGAGAGGTATGCGGGCGGCGGCGCTCCTGCTCGGAGGATTGTCTTGCCTCGCGTGGTTCGGGTGCTTCCCGGATCCGGACGGGGATCCCATTTCGCTCGCATGCCGGAGCTGCAAGCAGCCGACGCGCTCGAATCCCAACGGCGGCGTGGAGGGCGAGGACGACGGCGGCGTTCCTGTGCCGATCGAAGTGGAGGACCCGCCTCCGGCTCCGAAGAAGTGCTCGTCGTCCACGCCGTTCGGTCCGCCCGTGCTCGTGCCCGGGATCGATCCCGCGCGGCACGCCTCGTCGCCGCACCTCACGCCCGACGAGCGCGTCATCTACTTCACGAGCCACGATCCGGACGTCTCCGCGCAGGTCTATCGCGCCTCACGCATCTCGCGAACCGAGCCGTTCGGTCCCGCCGAGCCCGTGCCCGGGATCAACAGCACGTCGAACGACAACGATCCGACGATCTCGGCCGACGGCCTCGTGCTCGTCTTCCACACGGGCCGCGAGGGCAACCAGAACGTGTGGTGGGCGAAGCGCGCCGATCCGGCGGGCGACTTCGGCGCGCCCGTCCCCGTGCCGGGGATCGCGTCGCCCGAGTACGACGGACAAGGCTTCTTCCACGTCGCCGGCGACGAGCTCTGGTTCGTGTCGACGCGCAACGGGACCTTCGACTTGTTCCGCGCGAAGCGAAACGGCGACGGCTTCGACGAGCCCGTTCCCGTCACCGAGCTGAACACGCCGCAGGACGAGTTCTTGCCGTTCCTCTCCGAGGACGGGCTCACGATCTACTTCAGCTCGACGCGCGAAGGCGGCAAGGGCGGGCAGGATCTCTACATCGCGACGAGGACGGATCCGAACGCACCCTTCGGTGCTCCCGTGCCGATCGTGGAGCTCAACACGGAGGTCAGCGAGCAGGCGGGATCGATCTCTCCCGACAACTGCCGCATCTACTTCTCGCGCCACGTCGGGCCGGGCGGGCAGCAGGTCTTCATGGCCGAGCGACCGTTGCCTTGAGAGGGCTCCGGGCGCCGCGGCTTCGAGAGGCGCTCAGAAGATCTCGATGATGACGACGTCGCTCGACGGTGCGCGGCCGCCTCCGCCACCGAACGAGCCCGACGGAGGTGCCGGTAGCTCCGTCGAGCCCGAGGGGCCGCTCGTGCCGAAGCCGCCGCCGCCGGTGCCCGACGCGCCGAGGCCGGCCGCGCCCGGGATGCCGCCGCTCGTGCCTCGGCCGGTTCCGATGTTCGTGCCGCCGGTGCCGGGCAGCGGGTCCGGGCCGGGCGAGGGGATGTTGCCCGTGCCTTGACCCGTGCCCGTCGCGCCTGCTCCCGCCGCGCCGGAGATCCCTTGGCCGGCGCCGATGCCCGTGCCCGCGCCCGAGCCTCCGCCCGTTCCGGCGTTGCCCGTCGGGCCTCGCTGCTCCGTGAACGGATCGGCACCGCCGACGCTCTCGCGTGGCGCGCCGTCGCCCAGCTCCCCGTCGCCGGGCGCGCCGCCGCTCCCAGGGGCCGAGCCGCCACCGCCTCCTCCTCCCATGCCGACGGCCGGGGGCTCGGGGAAGGGAGGACGGCTGATCTTCGCAGGCGGCGGTCTCTCGTCGTCGAGGTCGGCGCAGGACAGGACGCCGAACGGCGCGAGCGCGAGCAGCACGGCGGGCAGAGCGCGAGCGTGAGTCATGACGGACCTCGCGACGGCGAGGTGCAGTCGTCGTGCCTCGACGCGCGCCTCAGCGGCCGGCGACGAGCTCTTCCAGCCTACCGAGAGCGCGCTCGATGGAGTCGGAAGGAGGTCCGAACGAGAAGCGGACGTAGCCACGGAAGCGCGACACGCGACCGTGGCGGCGCTTGCCCGGGTTCACGTCGAAGAACTCGCCGGGCACGACGATCACCTTCTTCGCGAGGGCGGCGCGGAAGAAACCCATCCCGTCGTTGAGCGGCGGAGGGAGATGACTGACGTTGCCCCAGCAGTAGAACGTCCCGTCGGGGATGCGATCGAAGCGGACGCCCAGGCGTTCGAGCTTCGAGAGCATGCGGTCACGCTTGTCGCGGAACGCGTTCTGGATCGCGAGCGTCTCCTTCGTGACGTAGTCGTCGTCGAAGAGCGGGATGGCCGCGCGCTGGAGCGGCTTCGAGCCTCCGCCGTCGAGGAAGGATCCGGCGCTCGCGAACCGCTCGATGACGGCCTTGGGACCGATCGCCCACGTGATGCGCCAGCCCGGGTAGCGCCAGTTCTTCGTGAACCCGTCGAAGATGACGACCGGATCCTTGTCGACGTCCTTCACGTACCTGGCCGCGCTCTCGACCGGGAGCGCGCCGGGCCGGCCGCGGTAGACGTAGTGGGAGTAGAACTCGTCGAGCAGGAGCGTGCAGTCGAGATCGCGCGCCACTCCGACCCACCGATCGAGCTCCTCGTCCGCCACGAGCTTGCCCGTCGGGTTGCACGGGTTGGACAGCAGGATGGCGGACAGGCCGCGCCCGAGGATCTCTCGCCGGAGATCTTCCGCCGTGAAGCTGTATCCGCGCTCGCCGTCGAGGAGGATCGGGATGCTCGTGAACGCCTTGAAGATGTCGAGCAGCTCCTCGTACGCGGTGTAGTCCGGGATGAAGTGACCGAGGTTGATGCTGCCCAGGCTCGCCGCGGCGCGGGTCAGCGCGGCGCGCCCTCCGCCGGACACGCAGACGTTCTCGGCCGTGTACTGCGACGGCATGCCCTTGCGATAGAGGCGGTTGTAGAGCGCTGCGATCGCCTCGCGCAGCTCCCAGAGCCCGGCGACCGGCGCGTACTCCTGATCGTCCGGCGCGATCGTGACGGCGTGCACGCGCGGCGGAGAGCCGGGCAGCTCGCCGGTCTCGGGCATCCCCTGACCGAGGTTGCACCACTCGGGATCCGTCGTGGAGAACCCGAGCTTCGTGGCCTCGCTCGTGACGAAGATGACACCGGTCTTCGGGACGGGACGGAACGCGTGGAGGTCGGCGTTGGGCTCTTGCACGGGCGAACCGTACCACGGAGGGCGGTCTCCCGGCCTCGTTCGTCCAGCGGCGAGCTTCGTCGAGTGGCTGCCGATCGCGTCCGGTGCGTCGCTGGCGCGACCCCGAGCCCCCGCTCGGCTGTAGGAGGTCGAGGCGCCTCGAGACCGACCGGTCCGCTCGTCACGATCACCCCGGGAGCGACGGTCCCCGTGCGCGTCCACCCGAAGAACCCGGCCGAGATCCTCATCGAGATGGATTGATCGTCGCGGCGGCCGAAGGCACGTGCGGACGAGCGCTCACGGCGGCGGCACGTCCGAGAGCGCCGTCGAGAGGTGAGCGATGAACGAACGCACCGCCGCCGTGAGGCTGCGGCGCGCCGGATAGACGAGCCACATGCCGCCGTGCGCGCCCTCGTATGCAGGAAGAACGCGCCGGATCCCGCCCGCCGCGAGCTCGGGCCCGCAGGACTTCGTGGGCAGGAGCGCGATTCCGAGGCCGGCGGCGGTGGCCTCCTTCGCCGCCTGCAGCTCGTTGACGACGATGCGTGGCTTCAGCGTCACGCGCTCTCGTTTCCGGCCGCGCTGGAGGATCCACGTCACGCCCGCCTCCGCCGAGCGGAGCGCGATGCAGTCGTGCGAGCGCAGGTCCGCGAGCGTGCGCGGCGGCCGGCGCGACGCGAGGTACTCCGGGCTCGCGAAGAGCTGGTAGGTCGCCGACCACAGCTTCCTGCCGGCGAGGTCGATGCTGTCGACGTCGCCCGCGCGGAGCGCGACGTCGAACCCCTCGCCGATGAGGTCGACCCGGCGCTCCGTGAGGTCGATCTCGAGGCTCACCTGCGGGTTGGCGCGCAGCCACGGCGCGACCGCGCGCGCGACGACGCCGCCCAGCGCGACCGGTGCGGTCATGCGCACGCGTCCGCGGGGCTCCTCCTGCAGCTCGCGGAGGCGTGCGCCGCCTTGAGCGAGCTCGTCGAGCGCGCGCTCGGCATGCTCGACGTAGGTGGTGCCTGCGTCCGTGAGGCGGAGGCGACGCGTGGTCCGCTCGAGCAGGCGGACCGCGAGGCGCGACTCGAGGCGAGCGATGTGGCGGCTCACCGTCGACACGGGCACTCCCCGCTCGCGGGCCGCGGCGGTGAAGCTCCCCGCGCGGACGACGCGTACGAGGAGCGCTACGTCGTTCAGGTCGAGATCCGTCATTGCGTCAGCAGCAATAATCGATTCCGAAATTCGACACTATTGCGTCCGCCCCGGACGACGCAACATCGAGCGCATGTCGAAGCGAATCATCGTCACGGGAGCTACGGGAACCATCGGCAAGGACGTCGTTCGTCTGCTCTCCGAAAGGAAAGCCGACGTCGTCGCGGTCGTGCGCGATTCGGCGAAGGCCGACGCGCTGACGAAATCGGGCGTGAAGGTCGCATTGGCGACGTTCGAGGACGGAGCCGCGCTGCGCGCCGCCTTCGCGGGAACGGACACGGTGGTGGCGATCACGCCCGCGAACGCGCGCGCCTTCGAGCAGGCGACCGCGGTGATCGACGCCGCCCGTCAGGTGGGCGTGCGGAGGATCGTCCGCGTGTCGGCGCTCAAGGCGGATCCGGACGGGCCTACGGACAACACGCGGCAGCACGGGCGAGCGGAGGCCGCGCTGCGCGACTCCGGGCTGGCGTACGTCGTCCTGCGCCCGCACTTCTTCATGCAGAACATCCTCGGCTCGCTGACCGCGATCCTGCGCGACGGCAAGCTCCACTTCGGGGTGGGCGACGGGCGCATGGGCATGATCGACACGCGCGACGTCGCGGACGCCGTCGTCGCGGTCGTCTCGACGTCCGAGCACGACGGCAAGACGTACGAGCTCACCGGTCCGGCGAGCATCGATTACCACGCGGTCGCGGCGGCCATCGGGCGCGGGCTCGGGCGCGAGGTGCAGTACGTGCCCGTCACCCCCGAGGCTGCGAGCGAGGCGGTCCGTGCGTTCGGCGCGGACGAGTGGACCGTCCGGCTCATCCGCGACTACTGCACGGCGTACTCGAAGGGCTTCGGCGATTTCACGACGGACCACGTCCAGCGGATCACGGGGCACCCGCCGCGCTCGATCGACGACTTCGTGCGCGAGGTCCTCGTACCGGCCGCGCGGTGAGCGGGGCACCGCGACGCGGTCGTGATCACTTCCACTTCACGCCGGCGATCGAGCAGGCGAGCTCGGCGAGCATCTGGACCGCCGCCCCGTACGAGCCCGCGTCCTCGGAGCTCGCGTTGCCTTGGAGGCTTCGCGCATAGACGCCCTGCGCGATCGCGGCGAGGCGGAAGATGCCGAACGCCATGAAGAACGGCCAGCTCTCGATCTCGCCGCGTCCGGTCAGGCGGCGATACTCGGCGACCATCTCGTCCTCGGTCGGGATGCCCAGCGCGGCGAGATCGATGCCGGCGAGCCCTCCGCGGCCCGGGATGTTGAAGTGGTAGCCCATGCAAGCGTACGCCAGATCGCTGAGCGGGTGCCCGAGCGTGGAGAGCTCCCAGTCGATGACGCCGATGGCCTTCGGCGTGCCCTCGGGCGAGAACAGGATGTTGTCGATGCGGTAGTCGCCGTGGACGAGCGTGGTCTCGTCGTTCTTCGGGACGTTCTCGCCGAGCCAGCGCATGAGCGCCTCCATCGGCGCGACGTCGGACGTGCGCGACGCCTGGTACTGCTTCGACCACCGCTCGACCTGACGCTGGACGAAGCCGCCGACCTTGCCGTAGTCGCCGAGCCCCACGGCGGCCCAGTCGACCATGTGCAGCTCGGCGAGCACGCGCACGTACTCGGAGTAGAGCGCGCGCC
Organism: uncultured Myxococcales bacterium; assembly: GCA_937949945.1. Taxonomy (GTDB): domain Bacteria; phylum Myxococcota_A; class Polyangia; order Polyangiales; family Polyangiaceae; genus Labilithrix. The sequence goes on along the minus strand of CALFEQ010000170.1, from coordinate 52,267 downwards.
GGTCGTCCTTCGAGAGCTCGGGCAACGTCGGATCCCAGAAGATGCGGCTCGGCGCCCATCGCATGACGAAGAAGGGCGTGCCGATGACGGACGCGTCCTCGCACAGCGCGAGCGCCTCGGGCACGGGGACCTTCGTGCCGCGTAGCGCGCGCATGACCCGGTACTCGCGCTCGACCGCGTGGGCGGAGGGGAGGAGCTTCCCCGGCGGCTTCTTCCTCACGACGAGCTGCACCTCGCCGTTCGGCCCTTCGACGCCGATCCAGTAGGTCGGGTTCGACTGGCCGCCCTTGAACTGGAGCACCGTCGCCTTGCCGCCGGCGCACTCGTCGACGTTGCGGCCGAGCCATTCGGCGAGCTTCGTCTCGTCGATGCGATGCGCTTCGCGAGGAGGCCGCGTGTTCGGAGGGGGAGTGAGCGCCATGCGTCGGTCCTGTCTTATCTGTATGCTGCCCGTGTGACCAGTCTCGACCTCCCGCCTCGTCTCGTCGAGCTCCGCGCGCGCGTGCGGACGTTCATGGACGATTACGTCATCCCCGCGGAGCGGCGGATCCTCGAAGAGGACGCCGAGAAGAAGCGCGACACGCTGAACGCGCTACGCGAACGGGCGAAGAAGGAGGGGCTGTTCGTCCCGCACCTGCCGAAGGAGCTCGGAGGGCTCGGCCTCGGCATCATGGGGATGTGCGCCCTCTTCCGCGAGATGGGGCGATCACCGGTCGGGGCGGCGTGCTTCAACTGCGACGCTCCCGACCAGGGCAACATGGAGCTGCTCCTCAAGGCCGCGTCGCCGGCCATCCGCGAGAAGTGGCTCGGTCCGCTCGCCCGCGGCGAGATCACGAGCGGCTTCTCGATGACCGAGCCCGCGCCCGGCGCGGGCGCCGATCCCACGAACCTCCGGACGCGCGCGACGAAGATCGACGGCGGTTGGGTCATCGACGGGCACAAGTGGTTCACGACGGGCGGCGGCGACGCGGCGTTCCTCATCGTGATGGCGCGCACGTCCGACGACCCGCGCACGGGGGCGACGATGTTCGTCGTCGACCGCCACGCCGAGGGCGTCGAGCACGTGCGCGACATACCCGTCATGAGCCCGCCCATCCTCGCGCACCGCGAGGCGGAGATGCGCTTCAACTCCGTCCGCGTCGGCGACGACGCCGTCCTCGGTCAGGTGGGCGAGGGCTTCCGCCTCGCGCAGGCGCGGCTCGTCCCCGCGCGCCTCACGCACTGCATGCGCTGGCTCGGCCTGGCGGATCGCACGCTCCACATGTGCCGCGAGTACGTGCTCACGCGCGAGAGCTTCGGCAAGACGCTCGCGCATCACCAGATGATCCAGAAGATGATCGCGGACGCGGCCGCCGGGATCCACGCGGGCAACCTGATGACGATCCACTGCGCGTCGATGCTCGAGAAAGGGCTCGAGAAGGAGGCGCGTCCGTACTCGTCGATGGCGAAGAACCACGTCGCGCGCCTTCTCTGTCGCGTCCTCGACGACGCGATCCAGATGCACGGCGCGCTCGGCTACAGCGAGGACAAGCCGTTCTCGCTCTGGTATCGCTTCGCGCGCGCGGCGCGGATCGCGGATGGACCGGACGAGGTCCACGACGTGCTCGTCGCTCGTGACTTCCTCCGCGGCGCGTTGACGACGCTCGTCTGATTGGGCAAGGTGCGCGCGATGGCGGACACGGTCGACGGCATCGTCGAGCTCCTCGAGCGCGAAGGCGTCACGAAGGCGTGCGAGGCGGTCGAAGGCTGGGCGAGGGAGGGACGTTGGCACGATCTCGTCGCGCTCGCGGCGGCGCTCGAGGAGCGCTGCCCGGTGGACGCGGCCCACGAGGACGAGCGCGGGCGTCACGAGATCGTGGCCGATCACATCGAGGATCAGATCGCCCTCGCGCCCGCGGCGGAGGCGATCGACGCGCTCTTGTCGCTCTCCCTCCGCGACCGCGAGCGCTCCGTCGTCGTCCCGCGCACGCGCTCGATGCGCGTCGCCGCGTTCGCCTCGCGCCTCGGCTACGCGCACGGCGCGGACGCACTGCTCGCCGCGCTCGACCGCGCAGGCGAGCGTCCGGAGCACCAGGAGCTCTTCGCTTGCTGGATGCAGGAGGTCGTTCTCCGCGGCGGCTCGCTCGTCGGCGAGCCTCGCGCCGAGCGCTTCCGCGAGGCGCTCGCGAAGCAGAATCATCCGCTCGCGGTCCTTCCGCTCGAGCTCCGGAACATCGAGCGCGAGGCGCCCTCGTACATGCCGCTGTACGGCGACAAGGGGCTCGGCCGCGCGATCGACACGCTCGCGAGCGGCGCCGTCTCGGTCCGTACGATCCCCCCGCCGGCCGAAGGCGCGACCGTCCGCGCGACCCGGCTCACCGAGCCCTCCGTGGTCGATCGGATGTGCACGGCCGTGCGACCGTGGACGGAAGGCACGAGCGGCAAGGTCGAGGCGAAGCTCTTCGCGATCGAGCCGCCGGTCACCGCCTCCTCTCTCGGGAGCTGGCTCCTCCGCGCGCTGCCGCTCGAGTCGACGGCCGGCGTGGCGCGGCTCGACTGCTCGCGCGCGCAGGCGGAGAACGTCTTCGGCCCGCTCTTCTCGGCGGCGTCGAACGGCGGCGCCTACTCCTCCGGTCTCGGCGGAGCCTACGGGCGTCTCGCGGCGTGGACGTCGCTCGGCGCGCTCGTCGGTGCGCCCGAAGGCGCCGGCATCGAGGCCATCGACGCGCAGACCGCAAAATGTGCGTTCTTGTCTTTCCGCGCGCCCGGTCCGTGGTTCCACGACGTCGCCTGGGACCTCGGCGTGCTCGTGCTCCGCGCCGATGGTCGCACCGCCGCCGTGCTCGCGGCCACCGACAACGAGTGAAGGCCTCCGACGGCCTCTCGGTCGCGGTCGTGGCGTGCTAAGGCATGGACCATGACCGACGCGAGCACTCCCGAGGCGAAGGGCCTGCCGACGATCGACGTCAACGAGTACGGCGGGAAGAAGGACGGCGTGAAGCAGTCGATGAACCGGCGACTGTTCATGCAGCTCCTCGTCTTCCGGACACCGCCCGCGAGCGGCGGAGCGAAGATGTCGCCCGACGCGCTCGGCGGGGAGCTCTTGAAGACGCTCCGCGAGCGGAAGATCCCGGGCGTCGTCTACGCGGACACGATGGATCCGCGCAGCCTGGGCCTCCTCACGTGGAGCGAGGATCCCGCGCGCTTCGTGCGCGACGTGCGGCCCCTCTTCTCGGAGCCGCTGCTGTCGGACGTCGAGCTCCGGAACGACTTCGCGATGATCGGGCGTACGTACGGCACGGGGCACGAGCCCGATCTCGAGTGGACGCTCCTCCGGCGGCCGATCGAGAACGTCACGAACGAGGCGTACCGCTGGCACGTCTGGTACCCGCTCCGTCGCAAGGGCGCGTTCTCGCGGCTCGAGCCGATCGAGCAGAGCCACATCCTCCGCGAGCACGCCGCGCTCGGCATCGCGTACGGCCAGGCGGAGCTCGCGCACGACGTCCGGCTCGCGTGCCACGGCATCGACGCCGGAGACAACGAGTTCGTGATCGGCCTCGTCGGGCGCGACCTGCACCCGCTCTCGCATCTCGTGCAGGCGATGCGCAAGACGAAGCAGACGAGCGAGTTCGTCGAGAAGATGGGGCCCTTCTTCGTCGGCTGGGTCCTCGGAGCGAGCACGGGGGCGTGAGCGTGAGGGGCGGGGCGACCGCGCGCGTGCTCCTCGTCCTCGGCGCGCTTCTCGTCGCCGGCTGCGGAGGCGCCGCGTCCGAGCAGGCGGCGATGCGCGGGCAGGAGCCCACGCACGCGCACGTCTTGCACGCGCACGGCCCGCACGCGCACGGGCACGGTCACGCGCGGACGCACGACGATCCAATCGAGCGCGCGCTCGATCGGGTCGCGGCGATCCACGGCGCGCCCGGGCCGTGGGCGGTCGCAGGCTGGCGCATGAGCGAGCACGCGCTCGCAAAGCTCGGGCTGCCGCCCGGCAGCTTCGACCTCGAGATCGTCCACGAGACGCCGCGCGAGGTCCGCTACTCGTGCATCGCCGACGGCGCCGCCGCGTACTCCGGCGCGAGCGTGGGCAAGCTCAACCTCTCGCTCGTCGAAGCGTCCGCCGAGAACGTGCTCACGATCTACCGCGACAAGAAGAGCGGCCGGACGATCGCCCTCCGGCCGACGGCCTCGTTCCGCGAGCGTTATGCAGACACCCCGCGCGAGAAGGCGCGCGAGCTCGGTCGCGAGGTCCTCCTCCTCCCGGCGGAGCAGGTCTTCGAAGAGGTGAGCGTGGCCGATCGGACGTCGTCGCCGGCCGGTCCGTCGAGGTGAGCGGAGCGATGGCGTTCTACAGCGGATGGCTCGCGACGGTGGCGATCGTGCTCGCCGCGGCCGTCCCGATCGTGCAGCGGCTGCGCGCGGGGAAGCGCGCTGCGCCGGGCTCCCCGACGATCCGTCTCCACGTCGTCCTCGGCCTGACGACGGCCGCGTTCGCGTTCGCCCACACGCTCGCGGCGCTGCCGGCCCTCGGCTCGCCCGCGGCGATCGGCGGAGGCGTCGCGGCGCTCCTCCCGGCCGGAGCCGCGTTCTTCCTCCTCGTCGCGCACGCGGGGCTCGGCCTCCAGCTCCGTGAGGTGAGGCTCAAGGATCGCGTTCGGAAGCGACGCATGCACACGACGACGGCGGTGCTCATCTCCGTGGCCGTCGCCGTGCACGCCGTGCTGCTGGAGAGAGCGCGGGGGTGACCTACGGAGGCCTCGGGGCCTCTGCGGGCGTCGCCGACGGAGCGGATCAGAAGAAGTCGCCGCCTTCGAGGCCCGGGGCGGCGAGCGCGTTGTCGCCGATCGTGGGGACGTCGTCCGTGGCGGACGCTCGGAGCTGCGCGGCGATGATCGACCGCATCACGTCCGCCGCGGCGTCGTGGTGTCGGTCGGCGAGATCGCTCGGCCAGTGCACGAACACGCGCGGGACCGCGCGGAGGTCGGCCTCGATGCTCACGCGCACTTCGTTGCGAGCGCCGGCGACCGGCGTGCTCGCGCGCAGAAGGGACACTTCGCTGCCGGGATGGTTCATGAGCCATCCGGTCACGTACGTCACGTTGTTGCAGAGGTACGTGTTCGACGCGCGCGGAAAGCCGGCGAGCTTCACGCCGCGCACGATCGCGTCGAAGCGAGCGTCGCCGTCGACCGCGTCGGCGTGCCGATCGATCGCCGCGAGCGCTGCTGCCTCGACCGCTCTCCACGAGAGGAGGTTGCCTTGCTGCTCCTCGCTCGGCGGAGCGTCCTCGACGATCTTCGCCCATTCGTCACCCGCCTCGACGAGCGGCACGAGCCGGCTCGAGCCGTCGGCGGTCCGGGTCGCGCGGTTCGTGGCGCCGAGCTCGATCCAGAGCGGCTGACGAGGCCCCGCCACTCCGTTCATCAACACGAACGAGGGCCGGAGCGCTTCGATCTCCTTCGCGACGAGGATCGCCGCGAGGTCCCAGTAGACGGGCAGGATCATCCCGCAGACGTCCACCGGGCCGATGCCGGGCACCTCCAACGTCGTCACGCCCACCGAGAGCTGGGGCTCCGGAGGATCGATCTTCCCGGGCGGCGGGCGCTCGGTCTCGGGGTAACGCGCCTCCGGGACGAGCGCGCTCACGATGCGGCCGGTCGCGTTGTCGTCGATCGACAGGAAGCGCCCGAAGCCCGTGACGAGCACGCGCGGCCGGAGCCACGCGCTCACGCCCCGCAGACAACGCGACGTGTAGCTCGACGCGAACGCGACGTTCGCGTCGTACTGCCTCCGGGCCTCGGGCGAGCTCGTGTCGACTCGAATCGCGTCCTCGTCCGCGCCGACGTCTTCGGCGCCTTGCTCCGAGCACCCTGCCACGACGCAGAGCACCGCGAACAGCGTCGAGCGAGCGAGCCGACCCATCCCACGGGAGCACGTGCAGGTCGTATGCCTATGTAGGGCAAGGTAAGACTACGGGGGAAGACTCCGGATCCTTTTGGAAATCCGTCGCGGCCCGAGCCGTGTGCGCGCACGCTGAGAGGCTGGTCGGGCAACGCAGGATCCACCCCAACCCCTCCGCGGCGAGGGGCCGGCGATCGGGCAGGGCGCCGGCAGTCTCGAAACGACCTGCTGAGGACGGAGGACCGAGGACTCCTGAACCGAGGCGAAGCCTCGGTTCAGTTCAGGTCCGCCGTGTTCTTCGGCCGTCGCGCGAAGACCTCCTCCCAGTTCTCCCGGTACGCCTTCGTCGCGACTTGCGCGGGCCCCCTCATGCGCTGGGGCGGCATGTAGCTGTCCTTCACGTCGCAGATCCGCGGATTGTCCTTGCGCGGCACGAGCGTCACGATTTCGCCCACGATCGGACGGCCTTCCTCGAGGTTCCGGAGCTCGCCCGCCTCGAGTCGCTCGTCACGCGCGCGGATCACGTGGACGCCCGCGCCGTCGGCCGTGGGCGGACCCAGGAACACGACGTCCATCCCGGTCTTCGACTCGCGTCGAGCCTCCTTCGGCGAGCGCTTGCGGTCGTCGTCGGCCATGCCTTGACAGGATAGGGCAGAACCTCCGTCCGCGCCCGCTGGGCGTCAAGATCGAGCGTCGGAACGAGCGGAAGTCGGCGCAGTCTCTGGGGACGGGAGGGGCGAATGGCACCGCACCATGGTGCAGCGCGGCCGCTCGGGCCGCGGAGGGGCACCTCGCCGGGCCGACCTCCGCTCGAGCTCGTGGCCGGCCGCCGCAGGCCTCGGGATACGGTCGAGGTCGTGCAGCGGCGGACCGTCAGCGGAAGTTCTGGATCGCGGTCACCTGGCCGTTCGGCGCGCGGTAGTAGCTGCAGGCCACCTTCGTGTACCGCGGGTTCCTCATGTTCTCGTAGTGACCGCCGCCGGGACCTTCGGCCCACATCGCGGCGAGGCACCGCGAGAGGACGGTCTTGGGATCGCCGCTCCAGCCGCCCCAGCCCGGGCACTCGTTCTGCGCGAGCTCGTTGCACGCGCCGAACGAGCCGTGCGCGCGACGCGAGGCCGCGTCGTTCCGGGCTTGGTTCGCGGTGCAGGTCTCGGCCGCGTCCCACCGCGCGAGCGGAGGCGCGCCGACTTGTGCGCGGTACTTGTTGATCTCGGCGACGCAGAACGCCGACGCGTCCGACGCGGCCGGCTCCTCGTCGTCGTCGTTCACGGCCGGAGGCGGCGTCGCGCTGCTCTTGATCGTCACCGACGGAGACACGACGACCTGACCGCTGGTCGTCGTCGCGCGGGCGTGGAACGTGCGGTCGCCGCCGCCCGGGATGATGCGCCACGTGTAGACGCCTCCGGAGGCGCTGCAGCCCTGGCCCGGGCACGGGTACTCGTACGTCTGCTGGCCGATCTGCCAGCGCAGGACCATGCGCTGGATGTTCGTCACCTTCGTCGCGTCCGCGCGGATCTCGACGGTGCTGTTCGGCGTGTAGAGCGAGCCGTTCGCCGGGCTGAGGATCGCGATCGAGCCGGTGGCCGCCGGCGGCGTCTCGCCCCCGGCCGGAGGCGTGTCGGGAGTGGGCGCGGGCGTCTGGGACGCGGCGCCGACGAACTGGAGGAGCTGCGCGTGGTTGTTCTGGGTGGACCCGCCGCAGTTGCACGGCTCGCTCCGACCGGGCTGCGGTCCACACTGCGCCGCGAGGTTCTCGAACTTGAGCGGCGTCCGGTTCGTGTACGACATCAAGTCGGTCTGCGTCTGCGTGTGGCTCAGCGAGAGCGAGTGACCGAGCTCGTGCGAGATGACCTCGGCGGTGTGGATCTCGTTGCGCAGCCGCGAGTCGAAGACGAAGACGACGGAGTTCTGGACGACGCCGCAGCGGCTCGGGGCGATGCCGCCGAGCGAGTCGCCGTAGCCGATGAGGGACGGAGAGCCGCTCGTGACGACCGCCTCGAGGTAGTTGCCGCTGGTGGGCTCCTGGTCGACGACCGTGACGTTGTACGCCGCGAAGTGCTCCTTCACGGTCGCCACGATCCTGCTCCACGCCGTCGGGTTGTTCGCGTAGCGCGACGGCGGGAACGTGGTCGTGCCTCGGACGATGCTCGACGTGTTCGCGCGCGAGTCGTTGTTGCCGCGCGAGATCGTCGCGCCGTTCTTGTTCAGGTAAAGGACGATGGGAGGCGACTGTCCGGGGACGAGCGACGTCATCCCGTTCGTCTCGCCAGGCGCCATCTGCGTGTCGTCGACGTCCGGTACCGTGATGTCGACGATCTCGTCGTCGTCACGCGTGACCGCCTCGGGGAGCGCCTCGTCTTCGTCGACGTCGATGTCCGCGCTGCGTGCGGTACGGGCACGGCGGCGGCCGTCCAGCGAGTCCGGGTCGTAGCTCGCGCACGCCACGAACACGAGCGACGCGAGGCCGAAGCCAACGAAGGCTCTCGTCGCGCGACCGATCGTTTCCATCGTCCTCCCTTTCGGCGACTCCCCCGACGACCGTGCGAAGTGCACGGCTCGTTCCGTCGACGAAAAGGCGTTCTTTTTCCTACATTTTTCGCGGCGAACGCGTGCGTTTCCACCGACAGCGGCGCGCGTTTACGACGAGAGCGCAGGATTCGCTTCGCCGAGAACGACGCGGCAGCGAAGCGATGGTTCTCCGACGAACCATCCCGAGGTCGGTTGGCAGCGACGCCCGCGTCGCGTTGCGCGAGAAGTTGCGCAACGTCGGGGGCTCGGCCCTCGATGGAGCGAGGTGGCTCTCAGGGCCGCGGGCTCTCGCAGCCGCAACCGCACGGATTCGAGAAGGGGAACTGCGGAGGGACGCAGGAGGGCCGGAGCGTGATGCACTCCTGCGGCGTGTGCTTGTACGTGCGCCAGGGCTCCCGCGCCGGATCGCAGGCGCACACCTTCTTCGTGCAGGTGACGGCGCCCGTGGGGCCGCACGTGCAGGTGTTGCAGCCGTCCGCGGCCATGAACTCGTCACCGGCGTAGTAGCCGTGCGTCCCGTACGTGCAGACCGGCGGACGGGGGCTCGTGATGGTGAGGCTGACGCTGAAGGTGCCGGTCGTCGCGGCGTAGTCCGCGAACACGATCCGGTACGTCTCGAGCGGTTTGTCCTGGGGGACCGTGTACCGCACCTTCGCGTCGAAGACGAAGCGCTCCGCGTCGTCGTTCCACGCGAGCACGTTGTACTTCGAGTCGGTGATGTACGCGATGGCGTCGCCGCCGATGGACTTCACCTCGACGGTGATGTCGTCGCCGCCCTTCGCGTCGAAGCCGTAGGACCGGTACCGGGGAGGCGCCCAGAACTTCGTGGTTCGCGTCTCGCCGTTGAAGATCCGGCCGAGGTACCTGATGCCCACGAGCTTCAGCTCATCGTCGTTCGTGGAGATCTCGTCGTCGTCTTCGCCGGTCTCCGTGGCGCAACCGGCCGCCGCGACGAAGAGGCACACGGCGAGCGACGATGCCAAGAAACGCATGGACGCCATGTTCGAGAAGACCCTCCGATGCCGGTGCAGCGTTCCCCGACGTCCTTGCCCGTGCCCGGTTCCTCCTCCGAGCCGCGGCGCCGTGCGCGCCACGAGAGCAGGGACGGGCGCGGTCTAGCACCCGCAGGTGTATGGTCAAGGGCGACACCGGTGGAGAGCTCTGGCTGCGTCGTCCAGACCTCAATCGAGGGCCGGCCACCTCTCGCGGAGAGGCTCGAAAGCGAGTAGTTTTTTGGACTTAGGAAAGGCCGGTGCGTATGGGGGTGCAAGGAGAAGGCCTGCGTCTCTTGAGCGTCTTCGTCCTCGGGTCGACCCCTGCTTCTAGGGGGGAGGCGCTGTCGGGCGCCATCGGACCCGTGGGCGGAGAGGATGGGGTGGCCGTGGACCCGGGAGGGATGTCGTGAGCCAGAAGGTCGAGATCTTGCGGTGGGACGAGGCGACCGACGGGCCGCTCAGCGAGCGGGCGATGCGCGCCAAGCTCGAGGCGCTCGGGTACTCCGTGACGCGCTGGACGTACCCGCCGGGGACGTTCTTCGACACGCACACGCACGACGTCGACAAGATCGACGGCGTCCTGTCCGGCCGGTTCGAGCTCACGATGTTCGGACAGTCCGTGGTGCTCGGCCCCGGGGACGCCATCCGTGTTCCGCGAGGCGCGGCGCACAGCGCCCGCGTCGTCGGCGCCGAGCCGGTCGTCAGCCTCGACGCCGTTCGTCGTTGAGCCTCGAGGCGCGCAGCGAAAACGCCGTCTCGAGCACGCCGGCGATCGCGAGCGCCGGCGCCACCACCACGAACGCGAGATGCACGATCACGTGCGTCGGGCCGAGGAGCCACGACCACCTCGAGACCGGCATGCCGACGATCACGCTCGTGTGCTCGGCGAGCCCGGCCGCGCTCGCCGCGAGGTGCGCGGCGACGAGCGCTCCAGCGCAGGCGAAGAGGAGCGCGGCTCGTTTCATCGTTCGCCTCCCGTCTCGACGCCGGACGGCGCGACGAGCAGCGCCGAGCGATCCGACGAGCGCGCCTTCACCTCTCGCCAGAGCGGACCGAAGGACAGCGCGTAGAGGAGGACGGCGTCGCCGACCTCGTTGCTCACGCGGTAGCGGCCGGTGGTGTCGTCTCGGAAGCCCACGAGCTCGAGCGACGACAAGAGCGCCGAGAGCCAGCGTCGATCGTCGAACGCGCTCGCGCCGAGCAGCGCCAGCCCGCTCGATCCGGCGCTCGCTTCGACGAGCGGGACGATCGGGCCGGAGTCGATGTCCGGTCGCGGCGGCGTCCCTCGAGGCCACTCGCGGGCCCAGCCGAAGCCGAGGAACGACGCGCCGAGCTCGCGCCGCGCGCGCGCGTACTGATCGCGCGCGAAGTCCTCGTCCACGAGGAGGAGGTTGCTCGCGATCATCCAGATCGACGATCCCTCCGGTCCTTCGAGCGGGCGCCCGTCGAACGTGTAGCTGGAGACGAGCAGACCGGTCGCGGGATCGACGAGGTGCGCCTTCGCGTACGCGACCCAGTCGCGCGCGAGCGAGGAGTGATCCGTCCCGGCGGTGCGGTCGAGCATCGCGAGCCCGGCGAGCGCGGTCGTGTTGCAGAACGTCCAGCACTCGTCGGGGTAGCTCTCGCCGGAGAGGCTCGGGCTCCTCCGCATCGCGCGCTCGATCCGCTCCGCTCGGAGGCGTGCCGCGGCGCGCGTCGCCTCGCGCGGCTCGACGAGATCGCGCGCGGCGATCATCGCGAGGATCTCGCCGTCGATGAACAAGCTCCGTCCCTCCGGATCGACGAAGGGCGCGCGCTTCGCGTACGGCAGCATGAAGTGTGCGTCGCCGAGCGCGTCCGTCTCGGCCAAGGTGCGGTCGACGATGGCGTCGATCGCGGCGAGGTTCCGCGCCCGCTCGTCCGGGTGTGCGAGCGCGCGGTTGGCGAGCGCGAGCACGACCCAGGTCCGCCGCATGAAGTCCCACTCGGGATTGACGGCGCGCATCTCCGACGACGACGAGGGGCGTGATTGACGTGCCGCCAGCGTCGCCGCGAGAGCCTCGCGCTCGGCAGGACCGACGGCCCAGAGCAGGTGCAGACAAGGCAGCCAGACGGTCACCGAGACGAGGAGCAGACAGAAGAGGCGAGCTCGTTGGAACATGACCGCGGAGAAGGCGGCGCCGTGGCGGCGACCGCGCCGCGATCACGGGACGATGGGCGAGGCCCGAGACCAAGCATTGGCGCGCGAGCCGCGCGCTGCATCTCTCGACGATTCGGACGGAGCCGTCGCGTCTCCGAGCGGTCGCGGCGGAGCCTCGAACGGTCGCGCGCGACCGCGACGCTCCGGGCCCGTGTGGCCGACTGGAGGCGTCGTCGCTCGACTTCGGCACACGTGCGGACGGCGACGCGCTCGGCGAGCGCATGTAGTCGCCCTCACTCGCGCTGGCTCGGTGCGTGCCTCGCTCGCGCGCGGAGGTGGCGAATGGCTCAGCCGAAGTCGATCGCGGTTTCGAATCCGACTGCACGACGTCCAACGACGCTGGACGAGAGCCCGGTCCCGAAGACGAGCAGCGGCGTGCACCGCCGGGTGGAGTTGCCGCCGATCCTCGAGCATCCACACCCGGCGCTCTCGCGGCCTTCGGTCGAGGTCGATCCCACGGATCCTGCCATCGCTTCGCTCGCGGACGTCCTCGTCGCGGTGATGCGACGTGCGCCCGGCTGCGTGGGGCTCTCCGCGCCGCAGATCGGCGAGAACGTCCGGCTGTTCTGCATGGACGTGACGGGGCACCGGAAGGCGAAGTCGTGCGCGGGCCTCGTCGTCCTCGCGAATCCGTGCATCCTCTCGCGCTCGGGCAACGTGGTGATGCGCGAGGGATGCGCGAGCGTCCCGAACCTGACGGGCGACGTCGCACGCGCCGCGGAGGTCGTGGTGACGGGCTTCGTCCCGGGCACGGGTGATCCGGTCGTCCTCGAGGCGAACGCGATCGAGGCGCGTTGCATCCTGCACGAAATCGATCACCTCGACGGTTATCTGTTCATCGATCGCGTGCAGGATCCCGTGGCCGAGCTCTTCGTGCGCAAGCGCTACTGATCCGGCGCGGGCGGTGGGCGTCGCGGGTCCGTCCCCGCAAGGCTTGATGCAGGTGGCAACCCGCAAGACCACCCCCTCCTGAGCCGGATTGGCCGCAGAATCGCGATCGTCGATCTGGCTCGGGACGTGCTCTCCGGACGGCGAGGGTCGAGGAGGAGAGCATGAGGGTTGGGTCAGCGTCGCCCGAAGGGCGATCCCACGAGTCGGTCGGAGCCTCGGCTCCGAGGCTCGGACGGCGAGAGACGACGACGCGAAGCGGCCGCGTGGGCCGCTCCGATCTGCTTCGTGGTCCCGCGTTCCTGCTCGTCGTGGGCGCCGCCTGCGCGGTGCTGCCGTCGTGCTCGACGGCCTTTCATCCGAAGAGCTGCGCCGTCGACGACGACTGCGGAGCGGGCCTCGCGTGCGTCGAGCAGGACGGAGAGACGGCGTGCGTGTCGGCCGCGAGCGCTCCGATCCGGATCGGCATGAGCGCGCCGGTCACGGGCCCGAGCCAGGACCTCGGGATCGAGATGCGGAAGGGAATCCTGCTCGCGTTCGAGGAGCAGAACCGGGCGGGCGGCATCCGCGGCCGTCCGATCCAGCTCGAGTTCCGTGACGACGAGTACCGTCCCGAGAGCGCCGAGTCGGCGGTACGCGACCTGCTCGACGTCGCGGAGGCGCGCGCGCCGGCGCAGTGTCCGACGACGACGGCGCCCGTGGTCCCCGGCGAGCCGCCGGTGGCCGAAGGCGCGCTGCTCCGAGGGCCCAACGCGGTGCTCGGGCTCGTCGGGAGCGTCGGGACGCCGACGATGGTGCGGACGGCGCCGATCGCCGTCGAGACCGGTAGCCTCTTCTTCGGCGCGTTCACCGGCGCGGCGAGGGTGCTCCGCGACGGCGCGCCGGGGCCCTGCCGCCGTTACATCTTCAACGTGCGCGCGAGCTACGCGCACGAGGCGCGCGCGACGGTCGAGTTCTTCCTCAAGCTGCGCGTCCCCGACGCGGGGCACCTCGTGAGCTTCGATCAGAACGACGCCTATGGGCAGGCGGGCTACGACGGGCTCGTCCAGGCCTACGAGGATCTCGTCGGCCCGCTGCCGTCACCGATCGCCCGCTTCCGCTACACGCGCGACGACGAGAGCAGCGTCCCCGCGCAGGTCACGGGGACCACGCAGTACCTCGCGAGCCTGCTCGCAGGCAACACGGCGCATCACACCGTCGGGGTCCTGCTTACGTCCACGTACGGACCGGCGGCGCGCTACATCAAGGGCGTCCGCGACTGGCAGTACGCGAAAGACGGCGAGCAGGACGAGCTGAACAAGGCCAAGCGGCTGACGATCTACTTCAGCAACGTCTCGTTCGTCGGTCCGAACTCGCTCGCGGCGCGCCTGCGCGATCTCGGGACCGTGCAGACGCCCGACGGCCCGAAGCCGTACGCCGACGGCGTGTTCGTCTCGCAGGTCGTCCCGAACTACGAGAGCGACGAGAGCGACGCGGTCCGCGACTACAAGCGCCTGCTCGCCGAGCAAGGGCTCACGCCGAGCTTCACCTCGCTCGAGGGCTACCTCACGGGGCGCGTCTTCGTCGCGGGGCTCGTCCGGCACAAGGGGCCGTTCACGCCGGCGGCGCTCGTCGAGACGTTCGAGAACATGCCGAAGCTGTCGCTCGGTCTCGGCGCCAACGCAGGCTTCTCCCGCGACGACCACGACTACTCCAAGTCCGTGTTCGGGACCGCCGTCACGCCGGAGGGCGGGTTCGTGAATCGCTACTACTGGAGCGCCGGCGGAACGCTCCAGCTCTTCGAGTGAGGTCCATAGGGAACGCATCGAGCAGGAATGGGTCGACGACGCACGGGTGCAGGAGGAGAACGCCGATGAACCGAAGTGAGTCCGTAGCGAGCCAGGCAGACGAGTCCCCGCCGGCGCTCGACCGGGTCGGGCGGTACATCCTCCACCCTGCGATCGCGCGCGGCGGGATGGCCACCGTCCACGCCGCGCGCCTCGTCGCCGCCGAAGGCGTCACGCGCCTCGTCGCCGCGAAGCGGCTGCATCCGCACTACACCGACGACCCGGAGTTCGTCGCGATGTTCCACGACGAGGCGCGCATCGCCTCGCGCATCCATCACCCGAACGTCGTCCCCGTGCTCGACGTGATCCAGGCGGACGGCGAGGTGATCCTCGTCCAGGAGTACGTCCACGGGGTCCCGCTCAGCCATCTGTTCAAGCTCGCCCTCGCGAGCGAGCCGATGCCGATCCGCATCGTCACCGCGATCGTCGCCGGGATCCTCGCCGGGCTCCACGCCGCGCACGAGGCGACCGACGAGCTCGGCGAGCCGCTCGGCGTCGTCCATCGCGACGTGTCGCCCCAGAACGTGATCGTGAGCGTGGACGGGATCCCGCGGCTCGTCGACTTCGGGATCGCGAAGGCCAAGACGTCGATGCACCACACGCGCGCGGGGTTCTTCAAAGGCAAGCTCGCGTACATGGCGCCGGAGCAGATCCGCTCCGAGCCGGTGACGCGGCATGCGGACATCTACGCGGCCGGCGTCGTGCTCTGGGAGCTGCTCGTCAACCGCCGCTTCTACGACGGCAAGAACGACGCGGACTTCATCCGCGCGGTGGCGCTCGGCTCGATGCCGACGGTCACGCAGGCGCTCGAGGCCCAGCGCGGGACCCTCAGCGAGGAGCGCTGGACCTCGATCCAGCGGCTCGAGCCCGTCGTCACGAAGGCGATGGCGGCGGACAAGGACGCGCGCTGGCCGACCGCCCTCGACATGGCCGAGGCGATCGTCACGGCGGCGGGCGTCGCCAGTGTCAACGAGGTCGCCGCGTGGGTGCGCACCGCGGGCGCGGAGTACCTCGAGAAGCGACAGCGCATGCTCCTCGCCAACGAGGAGACGTACCGGTCGAGTCACCGCATGGTGGCCGCGGCGAAGACGGACGACGAGTCGAAGAGCTCGGGCCCTCGCGTGCGGGTCGGGGAGGGGATGCGAGGCGAGGCCGTCTCGCTGCTCGAGCCGCCCACGATCGCCAACGTCGAGCAGCAGCCCATCAGCCTGACGATGGCGACGGCGCTCTCGCACCTCTCGCGGCTCGATCAGAAGGTCGAGGCGCGGACGATCGTGCCGTGGACGGTGGTCGCGGGCCTGCTCGTCATCGTGGGCCTGCTCGCGGGCATGGTGATCGTGCGCGTTCCTTCGCAGCCCCTCCCGGCGACCACGGCGCCGGTGGTCTTCGCCGCTCAGCCGCCGCCCACGGCGTCGCCTCCGCCGACGCCGGATCCCGAGCCTTCCGCCGTCGTGACCCCGGTGGCGGCACGTCCGGCATCGACGCCGACGGCGACGTCCACCCAGACGTCGTCACCGCCGGCCGTGCGTTGGTCTCCGCCGCGGAGCGCGCCCGTCTACCGTGCCCCGCCGCCGCCCCCGGCTCCGACGCCCTCGCCGGCCGCGCCGTCCGCGCGCGCGGAGTGCAACCCGCCCTTCTACTTCGAAGGGAGCAAGAAGATCTTCAAGCCGAGCTGCATCTGACCGTCGGCCCGGTGACGCAAGGAGAGCCACGAATGTCGATTCGCCATGTCATCGCCGCTCTCGCGGTCGCGAGCGTCGTCTTCACGTCGGGCGCCGCCCTCACGGCGCCGAAGGACGCGAAGGAGGAGTGCCTGGAGGCGCACGGTCGAGGACAGGACCTGCGCGAGAAGGGACAGCTCTCCCGTGCGCGGCAGGCGTTCATGTCCTGCGCGCAGTCGTCGTGTCCGTCGGTGGTGCAGGCCGACTGCGCGCGGATGAGCGAAGAGCTCGCGCAGCTCGTGCCGACGGTCACGTTCATCGCGCGAGACGTGTCGGCCGCCGATCTGCCCGCCACGTCCGTCTACGTCGACGACGTGCTCGTGGCGACACGCCTCGACGACGGCAAGACGTACGAGCTCGATCCGGGCAAGCACACCGTCCGCTACGTCCACGACGGTCGCGAGACGACGCTGAAGGTCGTGCTCAACCAAGGCGAGAAGGGGAGAGCGCTCATCGCGACGTTCCCTTCGGAGACCCCGCCGCCGCCCCCGCCGTCGGCCCCGGAGACGTTCGAGCCGGTGATCGAGTCGCGTCGGTCGACGGTGCCGCTCTGGTTCGCCGGCCTCGGCGCGGCCGCGGCCGTGACGGGGGCGGTGATCACGGGCATCGGAATGGGCCAGGTGCCGGGGAACTGCAGCGTCTCGACGAACGAGTGCGTGGCGCCGCCGGGCGATCCGTCGTTCGAGCAGGCGAGCAGCGGAGTGTCGCTCGCGAACAAGGGCATCGCGATCGGCGTCGCGGGCGCAGTGGTGCTCGTCGGCGGCATCGTCTGGTACCTGGCGCAGCCGATCCGTGTCGCCGATACGACGCGAGGACGGCCGCGGACGCCGATCCGCTACGACGCTCGCAACCCGTTCGGGCTCGTCTTCTGAACGTCGAGGTCGGCATGCCGGACATCCATCATCGCCTGACGATGAGCGGCCCGCGCGACGAGGTCTTCGTCGGGCTCACGCAGATGGTCCGCGCGCGCGCCGTCGAGGTGGGCGCGCGGGCGCAGGTGCTCGTCCTCGATCGCGAGCGTCGCGCGGTGTGGCGCATCGTCGCCGGCCCTGCGGACTGGGTGGGCACGGAGGTCTCGTTCGAGCTCGAGGACGCCGGTGCCGAGACGCTGGTTTCCTTCGCACACCGCCACTGGCGGGAGGCCACGCCGGCGATGGCCGCGTGCACGACGCGCTGGGCGAAGGGGCTCTTCGCGCTGGAGCGGGCGGTCGCGATCCGCGAGCCGGACGACACGAGGCTGTAAGGACACGAGGCTGTAAGGCCGAGCCCGATGCCCCGTTGGGGCAGGGCGATGCGTCTCCGATTCCTCCTCTTCACCTTTCCCGTCGCCGTCCTCCTCGCTGCCAGTCCCTCCCGTGCCGACGACTCGATGCCGATCGCGGTCGACGAGGAGCCGCCTCGGCCGGAGGATCCCGTCGCGGTCGACGCCCCCGCCGCGGTCGACGTCCCCGCGGCGGTCGATGCCCCCGTCGCGGTCGAGGCTCCCGTCGCGGTCGACGCGCCCGC
Organism: uncultured Myxococcales bacterium; assembly: GCA_937949945.1. GTDB lineage: Bacteria > Myxococcota_A > Polyangia > Polyangiales > Polyangiaceae > Labilithrix. The sequence continues at coordinate 34,746 of CALFEQ010000170.1, read as the reverse complement.
GCCGACGCGCGCGGTCGACGCTCCGATCGCGGCCGACCCTCCGACCGATTGGGCCGTCGCGCACGTGGGGTTCAGTCCGCGGCTCGGGACGTTCGGCGGCATCGCGACGTTCGCGGTCGCGCACGCGCGGACGGACGCGTTCTACGGCGTCGCGTCGATCGCGGGCGTGCGCAACGACGCCCGTACCCACGTGGGCGCGCTCCAGCTCGCGCTCGGTCGGAGCGCCGCCGATCGCTTCTACGGCGGGCTCCAGCTCGGGCTGACGGAGAACCGCGCTCGGCGGTTCGTCGGTCTCGGTCAGGTCGGCGTCGCGCACAACCGAGCGCGGGACATCCTCGCGCTCGGCCAGGTCGCCGCATACGACCGCGCCGATCGCTTCGGCGGCGTAGCGCAGGTCGCCGGGTACAACCGGACGGATCGCGCGTTCGTCGGCGTGACGCAGGTCGGCGTCGTGAACGACGACAAGGGAGCGTTCGCCGGGCTCTTGCAGATCGGCGGCTTCAACAGGGCGAGCGAGAAGTTCACCGGCGGCTTCCAGATCGGCTCCGTGAGCTCCGTCGGCGAGAAGGTCTTCGGCGACCCGGGGACGGCGATGCCGGGCGATCGCTTCGCCGGGATCGCGCAGATCGGCATCCTCAGCTCGACGCACGGCGACTTCTACGGCGCGGCCCAGATGGGCGCGATGACCTTCACGTCCGACGACTTCGCCGGCCTCGTGCAGGTCGGCGCCCTCGGGGCGGGCGCGGGCACGTTCAAGGGGCTCGCGCAGATCGGCGGGCTCGTCGCGATCTCCGGCAAGGAGTCGTACGGCTTGCAGCTCGGCGCCGGCGCCGTCGCCCTCGAGGAGCACAGAGGATTGCAGATCGGCGCGGTGACCTGGGCGAAGAACGTCGACGGGGCGCAGCTCGGCGCGGTGAACATCGCGCGTCGCGTGCGCGGCGTGCAGATCGGCCTCGTCAATCACGCCGAGAGCCTGCGCGGCGTGCAGATCGGTCTCGTCAATCACGCCGAGGAGGGCGGCGTCTCGACGTGGACGGGCCTGCTCAACATCGGCTTCGGTGGAGGCGACGACGTCGACGAGAACGTCATGGCCCTCGCGCGCGAGGCGCGCCTCTAGCGTTCTCGTACATGCGCAAAAATCCCCCGTATGCCACCTCGGGGCCTGGTGAGGTGCCGCCGATCCAGGCCGGATGTGCGCGCTTCGACCTGCGCTTCTCGGACGATGCGATCCCGCGGAGTTGCGCTCGGTACGTGCGCGATCACGACCGGCACGAAGCTCGCTCTCGTACGACCGGGCGGCCGGAGTGGTGCTCGGAGAGATTCCATGAGCGCTGCGACCGCTTTCGTCCATCCGCGTGCCGCGATCCTGTCCGCCATCCTCCTGACCGCGTCCCTCGCCGCCTGCGCCCCGGCCGAGGAGGACGAGCCCGTCGGCGAGACGAGCGCGGCCTATCGCGATCCGAACGATCCGACGTGGCCCTGCTACGAGGCCGAGCCCGGACACCCCACGCCGTCCGAGCAGGAGGCGTTCTTCGCGAACCGAGCGGCCGCCGCGACGGAGGCCGAGCGCACGTACGGCGTGCCGGCCGCCGGCATGCTCGCGATGGCCGCCCTCGAGGGCGGGTTCGGCTTCACGCGCATCGCGCAGTTCGCGAACAACGAGTTCGGTTACAAGTTCACGTCCTCGGCCGCGGCCGGCGGGCGTGGCGCGTGGACGCTCGCTTGCCAGCCGAGCTGGGACGTCGGCAACCGGTACGTCGTCTTCCACGACAAGCGCGACGGCATCTTGTTCGTCGCCATGAAGCTCGCGACGCGCGCCGACTGGGCGAACTACAAGGCGGCCACCGACGCGTACCGCGCGGCGCGAAGGTCCGGCGCCGACGTCACCGCCGCGGTGAACGCGTGGGTCGATGGCATCGCCGACGCCGGGTACAACTACGACCCGCCGTCGTACAAGCGCGCGCTCAAAGCGATGCTGTCGCGCTTCGGCCTCTACCGCTACTCGGCGGCGATCATGCCGGGAGGCGGCGACGCGACGCCGCCCGCCGCCGGAGGCGGAGCGGCGTCTCCGTCCGCGCCGTCCACGAGCGGTTGGGTCGCGATCGACGCTCCCGCGGCGAACGTCTCCGTTCGCGGCTTCGTGCCGGTCGAGGCGTCGGCGTCGAGCAACGTCACGAAGGTCACCGTCACGACGATTGCGTCGAACGGCTACGAGTACGTCCTCGGATCGTCGGGGCCGCCGTTCGACTTCGTGTGGGCGACCGCGGGCTGGGTCCCCAACGGCTGGTACACGCTGCGGTTCGACGCTTACGTGGGCACGACGAAGGTCGCGTCGGCTTCGCGGCGTGTGTATGTGAGCAATTGAGAGAGACCTCGGTCCTCAGTCCTCGGTCCTCAGCAGAGAAGGGCGCGACTGCCACGACTCGCAGCGCCGCTCGCCTCGTGGCCTCCCATGCACGAAGGGGCTCCGGGCTCCAGGAGCGCGCGCTTTGCGCGCGCATCCTCAGACGCCGAGGACCGAGGACCGAGGACTGAGGACTGAAGTTCAGCCCACCAGCGCCTTCGCGTGATGCTGGAGGTGATCCTCCATGAACGTCGCGATGAAGTAGTAGCTGTGGTCGTACCGGTCGTGGCGGCGCAGACGGAGGCGCTGGCCCGACTCGGCGCACGCTTGCTCGAGCAGCTCGGGCTTGAGCTGCTTCTCGAGGAACTCGTCGACCATGCCCTGGTCGACGAGGATCTCGTGAGGCAGGGTCTTGCGCGCGCGGATGAGCTCGGTCGCGTCGTGCTCGGCCCACTTGCTGCGGTCGGGCCCGAGGTAGCGCGAGAACGCCTTCTCTCCCCAGGGCACCTTCGACGGCGCGCAGATGGGCGCGAACGCGGAGACGCTCCGGTACAGGGTCGGGTTGCGGAGCGCGAGGACGAGCGCGCCGTGCCCTCCCATGGAGTGGCCGAAGATGCCGCGCACGCCCGGCACGACCGGGAAGCGCTCCTCGACCCAGCGCGGGAGCTCGTGCACGACGTGCGTCTCCATCTTGTACGCGTCCTTCCACGGCGCTTCCGTCGCATCGAGGTAGAAGCCCGCGCCGAGGCCGAAGTCCCAGTGCTCGTCGTCGCCCGGGAAGCGCGCGTGGCGAGGGCTCGTGTCGCACGCGACCAGCGCGAGCCCGAGGCTCGCGGCCGCTTTGAGCGCTCCGCCCTTGGTCGGCAGGTGCTCCTCGGTGCAGGTGAGCCCGGCGAGGTAGTAGACGGCCGGGACCTTCTCACCCGCGAGCGCACGCGGCGGAAGGAACACCGAGAAGCGCATGGGGCCACCACACGCCGCGCTGTGGCGCTCGTAGAAACCGATGCGCCCGTCGAACGCGGCGCGCTCCGACCTCACTACCGTCTCGTCCTTCGTCGTCATGGGGGTGCCATCTTACTCCGATGCCCTCGACTCGGCTCGTCCGACGCGCTAAGCGGGGGGCCGCTGTGCGTCCGTGGCTGTTCGCTTGTCTTCCTGCCTGCGTGCTCGCGTCGCTCCAGGCCTGCGACAAGGCGCGCCATGACCCGTCGGTCTCGTCCGACGCGTCGACGACGGCCGCCGCGCTCGAAGCCGGCCTCGCCGACGACGGAGACGGCGGCGCGACGGAGACCGAGTCGCGCGGGCCGCGTCTCGTCCTTCCCCTCGCGGCCGCGAGCTTCGTCGCGTCCGTCATCGATCGGCCGGAGTGGCCCGAGAGCGACGGCGGCGCGCGGCGGCTCGGGTACCTGCGCAACGGCGCGGTCGTACAGGCCTACGATCCGCCGATCAAGAACGACGACTGCAAGGACGGCTGGTACGAGCTCGTCGGTGGCGGGTACGTCTGCGGGAAGTCCGCGACGATCGATCTCTCCAATCCTCGCGTGAAGCTCGCGCCGAAGCTGCCCGACCTCGACGCCGGGATGCCGTATCGCTACGGCGTCAACGTCGCCGACGGCACGCCGGTCTATCGCCGCGTCCTCAAGGCCGAGGATCGACGCAAGTACGAGTCGTACGTCCCGACCACGCCGAAGCCCGAGGACAAGGAGAAGACCGAGGACAAGGTCGAGAAGGTCGAAGAGAAGGCCGCGGAGAAGGCCGCGGAGGGCGAGAAGGACGAGGAGCCGGCGCTCGCATCGAGCACCGAGGAGGAGCAGCCTCCGCCGCGGCGCAAGACGCCCGAGAAGACCGCCTCGAAGAAGGAGGCGCGCGAGCGCGAACGCAACAAGGACCCGTTCCGCGATCGACCCGACGGAGGACGACCGACGCTGAAGGAGCTCAAGGGACGGGGCGTGCTCGTCCGCCGGATGGCGCGCGGGTTCACGGTCGCGCTCGATCGCGACTTCAAGGCCGCCGGTACGCGATGGTGGCGGACCACGTTCGGGTTCGCCATTCCGTACGACCGCATCATGATCCAGCCCGGCCGGACGAGCCACCGCGGGAACTGGTTCATCGGAGAGGAGGCCGTCGCCGATCTCCTGCCGTTCCCGGAGCTCGCCGCCGACGGCGACGCGGGCGAGATCGCCGCGATCGACGGCGGAGCGCCGATGGCGGGCGCCGTGGCGTTCGTCACGTCGAGCGGCGTGCCGAAGGTGGAGGTGGCCGAGGACGGCAAGGGCGGTTACAAGGTCGTCGGTTGGGCCGGCCAGCTCCCCCGGCGCAGCGCGGTGCTCCTCACGGGTCGCGAGGTGAAGGTCGCCGGGGTCACGTACCACCAGACGAGCGCCGGCTTCTGGGTGAACCTCGCGCAGCTCCGACTGGCGAAGCCGAGCATCCCCGACGACGTCGGTCCGGACGAGAAGTGGATCGACGTCGACCTCACGCGGCAGCAGCTCGTCGCCTTCGAGGGGAGGCGGCCCGTCTTCGCGACGCTCATCTCTTCCGGCCGCAGGAACCCGTACGACAAGGATCGCGACTTCCCGACGCCGACGGGGATCTTCCGCATCCGCGAGAAGCACGTGACGAGCACGATGGACGGCGACGTCGCGTCCGACGGGCCGTACTCGATCGAGGACGTGCCGTGGGTCATGTACTTCCACCTGAGCTACGCGCTCCACGGTGCCTTCTGGCACGACGCCTTCGGCAACACGCGGAGCCACGGCTGCGTGAACCTCTCGCCCGAGGACGCGCGCACGCTGTTCCACTGGGCCGAGCCTGCGCTCCCGCCCGGATGGCACGGCGTGTTCAGCCAGGACGAGAACGCGGGCTCGCGCGTGGTCGTCCACGAGGACCCGCCGCCGAAGCGCCGTCGCTGACGGTCAGCGGAGCTGGACGACGACGTCGTCGTAGCGGACGTCCCAGGTCGCGGACGGAGGGTCGACGTACGTGATCCCGACGTAGAGCGACGGCGCGATCCTCGGCAGGGGCACGACCGTGCGCACGTCGTTCAGCACCTCGAGCGCGTCGACCGACGCCTTGAACGCGCTGTTCTCGCCGAACTTCACTCGGATCGAGATCCGCGTCCAGGTCCGCATCGCGAGCGAGCCGAGCTTGTGCTGGACGTAGCGTCGCGGACCGCCGTCGACCATGGGGCCGCGCTCCATGATCACGAGCGCTCCGGTGGAGGCGACGTTGAGCTGGAGCTCGTAGTCGTCGGGCGCCTTGCCGACCTGCAGCACGGCGAGCGTGCCGCCTTTGTTCGGGAGCGCGCCGACCTGCTCGAGGCGGACGGCGAACGTGTAGTCGATCTCGTCTTGCGGCGCCTGCGCGAAGTCCTTGCGCAGATAGGCACGCGCGACGATCCCGTCACCGACCGGCTCGGTCTGCGCCGCGAACGCGTTGGGGGCGGAGAGCCCGCCCTGCACGAGCCTGGCCTCTCCGTGCGCGCCGCCGCGCGCGGTCCAGCCGAGCTCGAGCGTGCGATCGAAGTCGGCGCAGAACGTCGCGTCCGCCGCGCTCTCCTGGCACCACGTCGGCTCGTCGTCCGTACCGGCTGGAGGGAGCTCTTCGCTCGACGGCTCCGGCTCGAGCTCCACCTCCACGTCCTCCGGGGGCGCGCGCGACGTGTCGTCGTCTTGGTCACGGGCGACCGGGCTCCTCGGCTTTCGCGAGGGAGCTTCGTTCGCGGTGCATCCGGCGAAGAGGGCGACGCCGGCGAGCGCCGCCAGCACGGAGAAGATGCGTCGCTTCCGTCGTCGGCCGCGCACGTGTGCGGAGGTCAGATCTTCCATGGTGGTCGTCCGGTCTCCGCCGCCCGCATCGATCTTTGTAGCACGTCGCGCGCGGGCTCGCCGGGCCCGGGCGCCGCCCGCCCGGTCAGGCGTGTCGGCCCGAGGCGGGACGGGCCCGCCAGAGCGTCGCCGCGAGGCCGGCGGCGCCGAGCGCGGCGGCGGCCCAGAACGTGATGGCGACGTGGAAGTCGTGGCGCTTGAGCAGCCATCCCGTGACGACGTCGCCGCCGAACGCGCCGAGGTAACCCATGAAGTCGACGAAGCCCGCCGCCGCCGCGGTCGTGCCGCGCCGCGCGAAGTCCTGCGCCGCCGTTCCGACGAGGAGGATCTGCGCGCCGTAGAGGAAGAACCCGATGAGCGCGAGGCAGGTGACCGTCGGCGCCGCGCCGAGCGGCGCGACGCGATCGAAGAGGAGCGTCAGCCCGCCGACCATCGCCATCGTGACCGCGATGACCGGTGCGCGCCGCGACTGGAACCAGCGATCGGTGGCCCATCCCGACGCGAGCGCGCCGAAGCCTCCCGCCAGCGGGAAGACGGCGACCTTGAGGCCCGCGAGGAGCACGCCCGAGCCGTGCAGCTTCTTCAAGTGACCGGGCGCCCAGTCGAGGAAGCCGTAACGAACGATGTCGAGGCCGAAGAGCGCCAGCGCGAGGACCCAGATGCGCGGGTTCGTGAACGTGAGGAGGAGCGTCTCCTTGATCGGCAGCCGCTCCGGCGCGGCGGAAGGCGCGTCGGTCTCCACCGAGGGCGCCTCTCCCGCCGCGGGCCGCTCTTGCAGCCGGAGCCGCGCGCGCACGCCGATCGCGCCGAGGACCACGGCAGGGACGACGAACGCCGCGCGCCAGTCGCCGGCGAGCGAGACGAGCGCGCCCGACGCCGCGATCGTCAGCGCCGAGCCGAGCTGATAGCTCGTGCCGATGACGCCCATCATCCGGCCACGCTCACGCGGCGTGAACCAGTTGGCCATGATCTTCACGGTCGGCGGCCAGCCGCCCGCTTGGAACAAGCCGTTCAGGAACCAGACGACGAGCAGGAGCGCAGCCACCGACCCGAGGGACGCCTGCGGGGAGAAGAGGTGGACGACGGCGTTGACGGGGCCGGCGAGGGAAGGGAGCACCGACGCGAGCGTCCCCGCCGAGGCGAAGAGGAGGCACGCCGTGACCGAGCCGAACATCCCGACGAGCAAGATGCGCTTCGGGCCGAAGCGCTCCGCGAGCTGACCGTTCACGAGCTGACCGAGCGCGTAGCCGATCTTGAGCGCTCCGAGCACGAGGCCCATCTCGAGCGGATCGATCGCGAAGCTCTTCTCGATCTCCGTCCGCGCGGGCCCGATGTTGACGCGACAGAGGTAGAACGCGCCGTACGTGAGCCAGACGGCGAACAGGGTGCGCCACTGCGCCTTCGAGAGCTGAAGCCTGTCCGCGCCGGGCGTCACGCCGTCCGCGAGGCTACCTGGACGAAAGCGAGACGTCACGCGCCGGGTTTTCGTCGCGCCCGCGGCGCGAGCACGACGAAGCCCACGAGGCCGAGCCAGCCGAGCGCGCGCAGCACGCGATCGAGGACGCCCTCGCCGTGGTACCGATAATCGCTCGTCCGCGGCTCGTACGGCTCGCGCTCGAGCACGGCGATCATCTCCGGGTCACCGAAGCGCCGCCCGTCGGGCGCGATGACCACGGTGCGCCGCGCGCGGAGCGCATCGAGGACGGACGCCTCGGTCACGGGCTCCTCGACGAAGACGAGCGTGCGGCAGAGCCCGAGCACGCTGCCCCAGTGGTAGTCGGAAGACCCGATGGCGAGCAGGCGCGGTGAGGCCTCCTCGTAGTAGCGGACGATGTCTTCCCATCGCCACGACGGCCCGCTCGACGCATAGGCGATCGGGTGCATCACCTCCGCCCCGTCGAGCGCGGCCCGCGCGGGGACGAGCGCGGGCCAGAAGCTCCGGACGGGATGGGCGGCGATCGCGATCCCGCCCTGCGCGTGGATGTCGGCGATCACGTCCTCGGCCGCGAGCTGCGTGGGGACGGTCTTCGACAGCCCGACCGCGATGAGGTGGAACCTGCGCGTCGTCACCTCTTCGCCCACGAGCACGATCGGCCCGCCCGTCAGCCGAGACCATGCGCGCGCGATCTTCGCCGGGATCGCCGTGTTGTGCTCGGTCACCGCGATGACGTCGAGGCCGCGGCGGGCGGCTTGCTGCACGAGCCCCATCGGCGTGAGCGAGCCGTCGCTGAACGACGTGTGCGCGTGGAAGTCGCCCTCGAGGACGCGGTAGCCGCCACGACGGACCTCCGGGCGCGCCGGCGTGCGATCGAACGCGAGCCCGCCGACGAACGCGGCCACGAGGAACGCCACTCTCGTCCAGTGCAAGAGCGCCCGCGGGTTCATCGGAGGATCGGCCAGAGCTGCCCGGCCGCGAGGTAGTAGCCGAGCACGAACACGTGGATGATCACGAAGAACGTCGCGGTCGCGAGCACCGCGCGCAGGCGGCCGAGCGACAAGCCGGCGCGGAAGAGCGCGAAGACGAGCACGAGGCTCCATCCCGTCGCGATCACGATGGCCGGACCGAGGAGCGCGAACACGATCGACGCCGGCTGCGGCGCGAACAGGCATGCGCCCGAGAGGACGAGGAAGACGAGGAGCCAGGGCCCGAGGGACTCGAGATAGAGCGCGTACGCGCGGCGAAAGGGCGTGGCCGGCGCGAACGCCCGCGTGGTCACCGCGACGCCGACGGCCTGCGCCATGGGGATCCACGAGAACGAGAACATCGCGAGAAGCATCTCCACGGGGGCGAAGCGCCCCGTCGCGGTCACGGAGACGAAGGCGCCGACGACGAGCATGAGGCGCAACAGGCCGATCACGAGCGAAGGCTCGTCCGCGCTCGCAAGCTCACGGTAGCCGCGTAGAGGTCGCGCCATCAGGCGCATGGGCGTCGAGAGCATGTCCGAGGAGGTCGAAGCGTAGCCGATCGTTAACCGGGGCGCGGTGCGGCCGTTCTCCATTCTCGATGTCGCCTCGTCGCACCTCGCTGCTCTTCGCGATCGCGCCGCTCGTCGTCGGTTGCCTGAAGAGCGGGGACCTCCCGGACGAGGACCCGAAGGCGGTCGTGCCGAGCGTCGAGGTGCGCGAGGCCGTCGCGGACGAGGACGCCGAGGTCCGAGCGCGCGCGATCGAAGCGATCTGCCGCCGCCCTGCGGGCGCCGCGCGCGGCGACCAGGTCTGCCATCGCTGGCTCTGCGAGGGGCGCGACGCGCGTACGCCCGCGCGCTGGAGCGGCGATCCGTCGAGCTGCTCCGCCGGCGAGCCCGACCGCGACGCCGCCGAGCGCGCGGTCCGCCTCGTCAATCTCCACCGCTGGCTCGCGGGCGTCCCGCCGGTCGTCGCGGAGCCGTCGTGGTCCGGCGCCGCGCAACAGTGCGCGCTCGTCGCGCACGCGAACGCGAAGCTCTCGCACACGCCGCCGCCCGAGTGGCGTTGCTGGACGGAGGGCGCCGCGATCGCGTCGTCGGCGAGCCTCATCGCGAACCGGAGCGCGCCGGCCGCGATCGCCGCGTTCATCGAGGACCCCGGGAACGAGGCCACGATGGTCCACCGACGATGGCTCCTGTCCGAGGAGCTCGCCGTCGTCGGGATCGGCACGACCGACCGCTACGCGTGCGTCGTCGTCGACGGGCGGAGCCTCGACGCGCCGAAGGCGGACGTGGAGCCGCGCGGGGCGCGCGTGTCCGAGCGAGGTTGGGTCGCGTGGCCGCCGGCCGGTCCGGTGCCGATCGACGTGTTCGAGACCGAGCGCCTGGACGAGATCGGCTGGACGGTCCAGAGCTCGACCGACGATCTCGCCGGAGCCACGGTCACGGTCCGCTCCGCGGGCGAGGAGCTCCCGGTGCACGTGACGGAGCTCGAGCCTCTGCTCGGCAGCCGCGGCGCGGTGCGGTTCGTCCCGGTGGGTTGGAGGACCGAGGCCGGCGAGCGCTACGAGGTCGTCGTCCGCGCGGGCGACACGCGGATCGCGTTCGTCGTCGAGGCGATCGCGTGCCGTTGATCGCCTCCGTTCAGCCCCGCCGGAAGGGGAGGTAGCGAGGCGTCCACGCGATGCGGCGGGCGTGCTCCTCGAGATCGCCGGGCAGGTCCGTCCGACCGGCGACGCCGTCGGCGATGGCGCGCTTCGCGACCCGAGCCGCGACGCGCGCGGACGCCTCGCGCAGGTCCTCGACGGGCGGGTAGAGGAAGCCGTCCTTGCCGTAACGCTCGATGGTCAGCTCGGCGAGCGCGTACGCGGCCTCGGCGACCATCGCGTCCGTGATCTTCCTCGCCTCCACCATGATCGCGCCGAAGCCGAGGCCCGGGAAGATGAACGCGTTGTTCCCCTGTCCGATGACGTGCTTCTTCCCGTCGAGCTCGACGGGATCGAAGGGGCTGCCGGTCGCCACCAGGGCTTTGCCCTCCGTCCAACGCAGCACGTCCGCGGGGACCGCCTCGCACGCGCTCGTCGGGTTGGAGAGCGCGAACACGATCGGCCGCTCGGTGTTCTTCGCGACGGCGCGCACGACCTCCTCGCCGAACGAGGCTCGCTGGCCCGACAGGCCGAGCAGCGCGGTCACTCTTCCGTTCTCGATCGTCTCGAGGAGGGACGGCACGCTTCCGGCGATCTTCCATCCCTGGACGGTGGAGGCAGGCTGCGCGAGCTCCTTCTTGTAAGCCTCCATCGCGCGGCCCTCGACGAGCAGCCCCTTCGAGTCGACGACGAACACCCTCGCCGTGGCCTCGGCCTTCGTGAGCCCCTCGCGCTCGAGGGCGTCGCGGATGGCGCGCGCCACGCCGGCGCCGCCCGCGCCCGCGCCGAACACGAGGAAGCGCTCGTTCGAGAGCCCGCCGAGCCCGGACGCGCCGGAGCCCGCGTGCTTCGCATGGGCCGCCGCGAGCAGGCCTGCGAGCGCGACCGCGCCGGTGCCCTGGATGTCGTCGTTGAACGAGGGGATCACGTCGCGGAACGCGTCGAGCACGTCGAACGCCGACTCCTTGCCGAAGTCCTCCCACTGGATGATCGCCTTCGGCCAGCGCGCACGAACCGCTTCGACGAACTTGCGCACGAACGCGAGGTAGGCCTCGCCGCGGAGGCGCTTCCGCCTCACGCCGAGGTACATCGGATCCTCGTGCAGGGAGGCGCGATCGGTGCCCACGTCGAGCACGACGGGCACCGTGCGGAACGGGCTCACGCCTCCGAGCGTGTAGAGCGCGAGCTTGCCGATCGCGATCGCGAGCCCGTTGTAGCCCTGATCGCCGATGCCGAGGATCGCCGACGAGTCCGTCGCGACGATCATGCGTACGTCGTCGAGCGGGTAGGATGCGACGACGTCCTTCGGCTCGCACGGATCGTCGATGGAGAGCGAGAGGCCGCGCGGGACCTCGAAGATCTCCGAGAAGCGCTCCACGCCTTCACCGACCGTGGGCGTGTACACGATCGGCATCATCTCGCGGAGGTGCGCGCGGAGGAGCGCGAAGAAGAGCACCTCGTTGGTGTCCTGCAGGCGGCGGAGGAAACGGTGACGCGCGAGCGGCGTGGGCTCGCGCTGGAACGCGGCGTAGGCACGCGCCATCTGCTGCTCGAGCGTCTCCACGCGAGGAGGCAAGAGCCCCACGAGGCCCAGCTCGACACGCTCGCTCGGGGTGAAGGCCGTTCCTTTGTTCGTCAGTGGGGAGCGGAGGAGCGCATCACCGGTGGCGTGCACTTCCATGAAAATCTCGTCGTCCCCGTCTCGAGCCACGTCGTACCTCACGCTGGTGGAATGCCGAGCCGGTCCACCGAACACCGGACCGCTCTCCAAGAACCGCCCCGAAATCATCCTCCGCGTCTACCACGAGAGACGTGGTCGCGCGGAAGTTGTTTGGAGCGATTCGAATGACTTGGAGCGTCAACGCGTCGAGCCACGCCGAGGTCGGGCTGAGGCTTCAGGCCTCAGGCTTCAGGCCTCAAGAGAAGACCTCGGTCCTCAGTCCTCGGTCCTCGGCGGATCGTTCGCGTGCCTCCCCTGAGGTCTCCCTGTCGGAGCGCGCACCTTCTTGCGCTTCGAGGAGTGCGCGTGGAGGTGCGTGCTCACGGTTTGCGAACGGCTTCGGTCCTCGAGCGCGGTCGTTCTTGCGAGACCGGCGTTTCTTCCGACGGCGGGGTCGAGAGCGTCGGGAGGACGCGCTTCTTCGGACGGAAGCCTTCCGTCAGCGGGATCGAAGGGACGCGCGCGACGCGCTTCGGGCGGGCGCTCGGAGGAAGGACCTTCAGGGCTTCCTCGATGCGTTCCGGTGCGATCTCGATGCGCGAGACGAACGCCGCGGCGATCTCGCCCGAGCCGCGGCTCGTCTCCCACGCCGCGGCGAGCTGGACCTCCGGGAGCGCGTAGAGCGCGTCTTCGACGCGGCGTAGCGAGACGGGATCGCCTCCGTTCGCGGGACGCACGAAGCCGGAGAGCGAGTCCACGAACCAGTGCTTCCCCGCGGCGTCGCGCTCGAGCACGTCGTTGGTCACGAGCCACGCGGTGCCGTCACCGAACGCGTCGCGCACGAGCCCTCGCGCGTCGCCGAGCGTCTCGATCTCCTCGTCCGACACGCGGACCGCGAGGAGCGCCGGCTCGCCGGCGCCGGCGAGGACGAGCCGACCGCGCTCGTCGAGCGCGTGCGTCATGCGCTCGCGATCCCATCGCACGAGCGCGACGTCGGCGCTCCCGGGCAGCACGTCTCCGAGCGACCCGGGCGCGTGACCTTCCGCATCGGCGAGGATCGCGCGGTGCGCGGTGCCTGCGTAGAACTCCATCGTGTCCACGCCAAACCTCTCGCGCAGGCGCGCGGCGAGCGCGGGACGCATGCCGCTGCCCGCGACGATCCGCACGGGCAGGTGCCTGTCCGCGCGCGACGCGGGCTCGTCGAGGAGCGGGCGCAGCATCTCGCCGGTGTAGAAGAGGACCGTGGCTCCGACGCGGCGGACGTCGAGGAGCAGCTTCTTCGGATCGAGCGGCGCGCCCGGCGGACCGTCCGGCTCCGCGAGCGCGAGCCGCGCTCCGCCCGCGAGCGCAGAGCCCACGCTGACGAGGATGCCGGTCGGGTGGTGCAGCGGGACCGCGCAGAGCACCGTGTCGCTCGGCTTGATCGTGCACGCGGCCGCCGCGCCGATCGCGGACAGGGCCCAGCGGTGGTTCGTGACCGGCACGGCACGGAGCTCGGTCTCGTCCTCCGACGGGCGGAGCAGGATCCACGCGACGTCGCGGGCGCGCCCGGGATCGAGCTCGAAGTCCTCCGGCAGCGGTGCGGCGCGGGGATCGATCGCCTCGAGGTCGATCACCCTTCCGTGCCCGCCCGGCTCGATGGCCCTGCCGCTCTCGCGGCTGCCGCCGCCGAGCACGAGGAGCTCGCCGGCGACGGAGCGCGCCGTCTCGACGCGCTCGGGGTCGACGATGACGCGCCGAACGTCCAATCGCGCGAACGTGTCAGAAAGCGCGTCCTCGGGTGAGGTCGGCGGCGCGAGGACCGCGATCGCGCCGAGCCGGCAGAGCGCCGTCGCGGCGGACAGAAGGCTCGGGCGGCTGCCCATGAGCACGCCGACGCGCTCGCCCGGCCGGATGCCGGAGGCATGGAGCCCGCGGGCCACGTTCGTCACGCGCGCGTCGGCGTCCGCGTACGAGAAAGCGCGCCCGCGCCAGAGGAAGAAGGTCGCGCTCGGCGTCTCACGCGCGCGCCGTGCGAGCTCGTGGCTCGCGCTCAGGCGCGTGTCCGGCTGGATGCGCGCGAGCCTGCGGAGGCGCGGCTCCTGCCAGCGGACCGTGTCCGCGGTGCGGCTCGCGCTCGCGAGCACCTCGCCGAGCTGGCGCCACGCGTCGCGTGCCGATCGCTGGACGAGGTCGACGAAGAGGTCGAGCTCGACGTCGAGAGCTCCCGTGTCGGCTCCCGGCCTGGCGTCGTGCGCGCGCTCGGTGTCCGGCAGCGCGTCGCGCGCGCTCTTGCCTTGCTCGATCGCCCGGATCCACGTCGCGACCCTCGGCCAGGTCTCCGCCATCGCGCGCGAGCCGACGACGATCCCGAAGTGACCCGCCGGCACCGTGACGAAGCGAACGTCCGCGTTCGGCGCCGCGTCGGCGATGGCGCGTACGGTCGGCGGCCGTGCGAGCTCGTCCGTGCCGCCGACGAACGCGAGGATCGGACAGGACAGATCGGCGAGGGAGACGGTCCGTCCGTCGATGACGAAGCCGCCCGACAGCATGCGGTTGTGGACGACGAACTCCTCGACGAACGCGCGGAACGCCGGTCCGGGCCAGGCGACGAAGCCGTCGCCGCGGAGGAAGCGGCGACGTGCCTCTCGCTTCATGATGCGCTCGCGATCGTGCAGCGAGCGGAGGAAGTCGATGCGCTGCTCGAGCTCCTTGCGCGTGCTCAGGACCTTGAACGCCGTGCTCGTCAGCTTTCCCGGCAGCCCCTCGATCCGTGCGAGCACGCCCTTCGCGACGGGGAACACCGATCGGAGCGCGGCGCCGGCGAGATCGCTCCGCACCGCCGGCAGGTTCCTGTGGATGTCGACGGGGCTCCCGAACGTCACGATCGATCGGATGCCCTCGCCGCGCAGCCAGGCGGCCGTCTGGTACGCGAACATCCCGCCCTGCGAGTAGCCGCAGAGGTGGACCTCGCGACCGGTGAGCTCGCGCACGCGTGCGATGGCGCGCGCGACGGCGCGCACGTGATCGTCGAGGCTGCGCGCCATCCCGCCCGCCTCGCGCTCCGGCGCGCCGAAGTCCACGACCCATGGAGCGATGCCCTCCCGGGCGAGGGCGGCGACGGCCGAGACGTCCGGGGCGATGTCGTAGACGTCCGCGGTCACCATCAGCGGCGGCACGAGCAGCGCGACGGGGGCGTCGTCCGCGCTCGCGTAGCGTCGGAGCCGGTGATGCGGCCCGCGATCGACGATCTCGAACGGAGCGCCGTACTCCTCTCCGAGGCGCCCGAAGCGGGCGAGCTCGAGCGCGTTCCGCGCGGAGGCTCGGAGGCGCCACACGAGCGATCTCGCTTCGTCGCTGGAGCTCGCCATGTTGCGACTTTAGTCGAACGGGCCTGCGGGTCGGATCGGCGGCCGGCGCCCGCCTCCCCGCCAGCTCCCCGGGCCCGGAGGGCCGTTTCGAAATGCGCCGCGGACCGTCGCCGCGAGTCGCTTTGACCCAACGGCGAATCGAGGCTTGCGTGCGGCGCGGCCATGGCGTACGTGCGGCGTGCAGTACCGCAGGTAAGCTCGCCGTGAGAACGTCGCCTCTAGCACTCGCTCTCGGCTTGTTCGCCGTCGCCGCGATGGGCGCGTGCAAGAAGCATTCGGCCGACGCGGAAGCCACGACGGAGACGACCAGCGGCTTCGGGCCCGAGACGGTCGAGGAATTCGACGCCGGGGCGGACGCGGGCAGCGCGCTGCCGCAGGTCGCGGCGCTCGAGCAGGTCACCCCCGTCTTCAACATGACGGAGTTCCCGCCGAAGGATCCGTCGAAGGCGTCCGAGGCGCGCCAGAGCGCGCAGCGACTCGGTTACCTGCGTCGCGGCGCTGTCGTCGCGGTCAAGCCGAAGGTCATCAAGAAGAGCAACTGCTCCGAGGGCTGGTACGAGCTCGCAACCGGCGGATACGTCTGCGGCAAGTACGTCACGACCGACCTGTCCGCGAAGGAGCTCGAGACGGCGCCGCATCCGCCGTACATGGACCGGCCGCTGCCGTACGACTACGGTCTCAACCTCACGAACGGAGCGCCGCTCTATCGCCGGCGACCGTTGAAGAAGGAGAGAGCGGAGCTCGAGAAGGGCCTCCCCGTCGGCAAGACGAAGAAGCCGAAGGAGGGAGAGCCGGCGCCGAAGGAGCCTCCGCCGGACCCCAACGCGCCCTGGTGGCTGAAGCGCTACGGCGGGCAGCGTCCGCCGGTGAAGATGGAGGACCTCTACACGAACGAGATGGGGGGCCTCGTCTTCATGCGCATGGTGCGAGGCTTCTACCTCGCGCTCGACAAGCAGCTCTCGACGCCGTCCGGGAAGTTCTGGAGGAACACGGCCGGTTTCCTCACCCCGGCCGATCACATCCTCGTCCACAAGCCGAAGACCGAGTTCGAAGGCGTCCGCATCGGCGCCGAGGGCGAGACGCGACGCCTGCCGCTGGCCTGGGTCGTGAGCCCGCGCGCGCGCCGTTACTACATCGACCCGGGCGATCCGACGCGCGCGGACGAGAAGGACGGAAAGCTGCGGCGCGGCGATCCGGTCGATCGTTTCACGATCGTCCAGCTCACCGGCAAGAAGAAGTCGATCGAGGAGCGCGGGTACTTCGAGACGGAAGAGGGCTGGTGGGTGCGCGACTACGACGTGGCGGTCACGCGGCCGGGGCCCCCTCCGAAGGGGCTCGCCCCCGGAGAGAAGTGGATCGACATCAACCTCTCGACGCAGTCGCTCGTCGCCTTCGAGGGAGACAAGCCCGTCTACGCGACCATCGTCTCCACCGGTCGCCGCGACGACGAGGACAAGTCGAAGGACTATCGCACCATCCAGGGCGAGTTCCGGATCCGCGAGAAGCACATCTCCGCGACGATGGACGACGACAGCTCGAGCGACGGCGTCTACTCCATCCAGGACGTGCCGTGGATCATGTACTTCGAAGGGAGCTACGCGCTGCACGGCGCCTTCTGGCACTCGATGTTCGGGCGTGAGCGCAGCCACGGCTGCGTGAACATGACCCCGTACGACGCGAAGAACCTCTTCGAGTGGGCAGGCCCGAAGCTGCCCGAGGGGTGGCACGGCGTCCGGGCGACGAAGGACAACCCGGGCACGCTCGTGGTCGTCCACGAGGATCCGAAGCCCGCATCGTCCGCGTCCGCCGTGGCCGCCGCGGACAAGCCGAAGACGAACGAAAAGACCGACAAGTCGGACAAGGGCGCCAAGACCGAGAAGAACTGATCGGAACCCGAAGCAATCTCTCGGGATTCGGCGACGGCCGGCCGGACCGGATCGCCGGGCCTCACGGTTCGCGGTCGAGACCTTCGAGATCTCCGGCGCCCGAGGCCCGGGGCCCTTCCCTTGCCGTGGGTCCTTGGCAGGGTCGATACTCCTGTGTGTGGAACCGCTGGCAGAGGTCTCGCTCGAGCCGGGATATCGGCTCGATCGTTACGAGCTCCTCTGCAAGATCGGTCAGGGTGGTATGGCGAGCGTGTGGCTCGCACGTGTCGCCGGCCGGCACGTCGAGCGGCTCGTCGCGGTGAAGACCGTCCTGCCCGAGCACGCCAACGACGTCGGGTTCCGGTCGATGCTGTTCGACGAGGCGCGCATCGCGGCGGCGATCGATCACCCGAACGTCGCGCGCATCCTCGACGTCGGCGAGGACGCCGAGATCCCGTATCTCGTCTTCGAGTACGTCGCCGGCGAATCGCTGAACCTGCTCCACCGCACGCTCGCCGCCGAAGGGCGCCGCATCCCACCGGCCGTCGTCCTTCGCGTTCTCGCGGACACGTGCGCCGGCCTGCACGTCGCGCACGAGCTGTCCGATCCGCAGGGCAACAACCTCGGGATCGTGCATCGCGACGTGTCTCCGCAGAACATCCTCGTCAACGATCACGGGGTCGCAAAATTGATCGACTTCGGCGTGGCGAAGGCGGCGGGGAGGATCGCAGGCGACACGGCGACGGGAATCATCAAGGGCAAGGTGCCGTACATGGCGCCGGAGCAGGCGCTGAGCCTGCCCGTCGATCGACGCGCCGACATCTGGTCGGTGGGAGCGGTCGCCTATTACCTGTTGAGCGGCTCGTATCCGTTCGATGCGCCGAACGACGCTGCGCGGCTCATCCGCGCGGTGAGCGACGAGGCGCCTCCGCCGCTGCCGCCCGAGATCCCCGCGCCGGTGAGCGCGGTCGTGCTCCGGGCGCTGAGCCGGCATGCGAAGGACCGGCACGCGACCGCCGCCGAGCTCCGGGCCGCGCTCGAGGACGCCGCCATGCGATCGGGGCTCGTCGCGACGCACGAAGACGTCGCTCGCTGCTTCGCCGAGAACCTCAAGCCTCAGATCGACGCGCGCAAGAGGATGATCTCGCGCGCTTCGATCAGCTCCATCTCGCGCGACAGCCTGCGGTCTCTCGGGCAGTTCAAGACCGGCGATCGATCCGAGGCTCGCTTCGGGATGATCGTCGAAGACAAGAATGGGGGCACGGTCGCGACCGCGATCCCGATGGGCGGCGATTCGAAGAGCCTGCGCTCGCGGCTGCTCTTCGGAGCGCTCGGCGGGCTCGCGGTCTCCCTGCTCGTCATCGGCGCCTTCAAGCTCGGGTCGAGCACGGCGCGGACGCCGCCTCCGCCCGAGGTGCCCGTGACCGCGGCCGCAGCGGCTGCGCCTTCGAACGAGGTCGTCGAGCCTGCCTCCACTGCCACGGAAGAGGCAGCAGTGGAGGAGCCTCCGACGATCGAGCTCCCCTCGAGCGCGGAGCCCGCGGCCGCTTCCTCCTCCGCGGCAGCCGCTCCGAGCCCTCCGAAGTCGAAGCGCGTCACCACGAAGCCGGCCGCCTCCACGAAGCCTGCGACGACCGCACGGCCGACGTCGGACGATACGATCTTTTGAGGCTCCAGGCTCCGGGCTCCAGGCTCCAGGGAAGAGAGTCCTCGGTCCTCGGCGGGAATGGCGGGACGGCGGGCGACTCACACGAGGCTCGCGATGGAAGGAGAGGCTCCAGGCTCCGGGCTCCAGGCTCCAGGGAAGAGAGTCCTCGGTCCTCGGCGGGAATGGCGGGACGGCGGGCGACTCACACGAGGCTCGCGATGGAAGGAGCGGCTCCAGGCTCCAGGGGGGCGCTCAGAACGAGCCTTGGATGCCGAACGGCGTGAGATGGAACGTCGCGCGCGGACGCTCGCTCGCCGATGCGGCGTTCGAGGTGGAGGGGGCGGGTTGCGATCGTGAACCGCTCGAGACAAGCCCGTAGATGCCGACGCCTGCGCCGATCGCGGCGACCACGAAGGAGACCGTCGAGATCATGCCCGTGGTCGACACGGAGTCGAGATCGCCTTGGGCCGACGGCGGGCAGCGATCGCCGTTGCACACCTCGTCGAGGCTGCTCGCCTTCGACAGCGTCATGAGGCCCGTCACCGTCCCGACGGCGATCCCGAGCGCGGCCGCGCCGAAGCCCCCATAGACGAGGACCTTCGACGAACGCGAGGGCGACTCCGCCGGCGGCGGCGGAGGCTCCGGCGGAGTGGGGTCCGGGGACGCCGTCACGGGCGCGTCGATCGACACCTCGGCCGATTGTCCTTCGGCGACGGTGACCTCGGCGCGCGAGGTGTTGCCGTCGGCCTCGAGCTCGACGACGTGCCGCCCGGGGTTGACGATGCGCGGTGAGGTCGCGGCCTCCGGAGGGATGTCGACGCCGTCGACCCGGATCGTCATCGACGCAGGAGGCGTCCCCTTCACCTTGACGAGGATCGAGCCGAGTCGCGGCTTGAGGTCGGCGGCGAGCGCCTCGGCCTCCGCTCGCGCCTGTGCGGCCTTCTGCGACTCGTTCTTGCGGACCGGGATCCTCGCCACCGAGAGCAGCACCTCGCGCGCCTCGACGAGCTGGCCGTCCAAGGCGAGCGTGCGTCCCAGCTCGAACGCGGTGATGGGCGTCTCCACGAGCGCATGCGCCGCGCGGAGCTTCTCGAGCGCGCCCGGCAGGTCCCCCTTCTCGCGACGCTGCTTGCCCTGCTTGTAGAGCTGCAGCGCGGTCTCGACGTCGGAAGGCGTCGGCTCGCGCTTGCCCGAAGCGCGTGGGGCGGCCGACGCCTCGAGGGCGACGATCGAGACGAGGACCGCAAGCACCATCCTGAGGAGCCAGGAGGGAGTCTGCCGCCGGGCCATGGCCCATGTTCCCGAAAGAACGGCGGGAAATGCAAGGATCTCACGGACCGCATCCCGTCCTCGGGCCCGCCCCGTCCTCGGCGCTCGGGAGTGGCCGGGACCTCCACCTCGCGCTGGCCTCCCGCGGGCCGAAGCTCGACCTTCCGCTGGCGCCCCGCGCGCGCCGAGGGGATACTCGTGATCGATGGCCGGCGAAGGCTCACGCGCATCACGGGCCCTGCTCGCGTGCCCCCTCCTCTTCACGACGGCGTGCGTCGTCATCGCCGGCGCGTCGGACAAGACGATCGATCCGTGCTTCGACGGTTGCGACGACGGCGGAGCGTCTTCTTCGGGCAGCACCGGCTTCGTGCCCGAGCCTGGTGAGCCGTCGGACCCTCCGCCGCCCGGCACGAGCAGCGGATCGAACCCCACGCCTCCGCAGAACGACGGAGGGCCGGGGACGACCACGGACGGCGGGAAGGAAGATCCATGTCCGTGCCCGCAAGGCACGCAGCGCGACGGCGACGTCTGCCGGTCGACGGCGCAGCGAGCGACGACCTCGTGCAAGACCCCGCTGCTGCTGCCCAACTGCGAAGTGAAGCTGTCGCTCCAGCTCTGCGATTCGGATCCATCGTTCCCCTACGACCAGGGCTGCGGCGGCACCTCGCGGCCCAGCTTGTTCTTCCGAATCGGCGACAGTCCCACGGGCGCGTGGAAGGGCGAGGTCAAGGGACCGTTCTCCATGGCCAAGACGAACGAGGCGTGCACGCGGGCGGGCGAGCCCTGCGCTGCCGACTACGCCTCGATCACCATCAACTCGACGACCAACGGGACCGTCTGGGCGCTGTCGAAGCGCAACGGGGCTGGCTGCGATACCGTCAGCATCGAGCTCGAGTTCCTGCAGAAGGACTAGGTAGGGCGGTCCTCGTCGTCAGTCCTCAGTCCTCAGTCCTCAGCGGGGGCGGGCTGTCGGCGCGTCGCGCTCTTCCGGGTGAGCGCCTCCACGGCATGAGGAAAGGCGCGCCTCGCGCTCCGCCAGCGTGGGCGCGGCCATGGGAAAAAGCGAAGGCCGCGTCGCGCGGTGCGAGCGGCCTTGCGGAAGATAGCCATCGAGGGCGCGAGAGAAGCGCCGAGGAGAGGGGGAGCGGTGAGGGCGTTCTCTCGGCGCCGTCGATGTCTGCCCGACCTATTGCGCGTAGCGTGCCGAGGGGCGGTTACCGACGTTGCTTCCCAGGCATCCGGGATTCACCGCTTCGCCGCGAATCGACTGGGGAACGAGGCGGATCGGCGGGCGTCCAGCTCCGCATGGAGCGCGATCCTGAGACTCGGAGACCGCAACGTCCGCATGGTTGCGGGGCATTCCCCCGGGCCCGAGGAGTCGCATGTAGGATGGCAGGCGCTCCATCGCCGTCTTGCGAAGGGCGGTGGTGCAAAGCTCAGCCGTACGGCCTTGCGGGTGCCGTTCGCGCGGCGCAAAGGCTCGATGCGACACGACTCCTCTTACCTGCGGCTCGAGCGATGCCTAAAGTACCGGCACGATGAACTACGATCCGAGGTCCCAGTTCCGAGATCCGTGGGTGCGCTCTCCGGCCGTCGTCGGGTCGCACGCGCAACCGCTCGTCAGCGACGCCCTCTGGGCGACGTATCGCTGGATGGCCGCCGGGCTCGGCATCACGGGTCTCGTCGCGATGTTCGTGGCGAGCTCTCCGGCCGCGCTCGAGCTCGTCATCGGCAATCGAATGGTCTTCTACCTGCTGCTGTTCGCGCAGCTCGGTCTCGTCTTCGCGTTCAACTCCGTCGCGATGCGGGCGAGCACGGCGGCGGTGGCGGCGATGTTCTTCGTCTACGCCGCGATCACCGGGGCGACGCTGAGCGTGATCTTCCTCGTCTACACGGCGTCGTCGATCGGGACGGTCTTCTTCGTCACGGCAGGATCCTTCTTCGGGCTCTCGCTCGTCGGGCTCGTGACGAAGCGTGATCTGGGCGTGGTCGGCCGCTTCGCGATCTTCGCGCTCATCGGCCTCATCCTCGCGTCGATCGTGAACATCTTCGTCGAGAGCGGCCCGCTGCACTTCCTCATCAGCATCGCGGGCGTGCTCATCTTCGCGGGGCTCACGGCCTACGACACGCAGAAGCTGAAGAACATCTTCGCGAGCGGTCAGGTCCACGCCAACATGCCGCTCGTCGGCGCGCTGACGCTCTACCTCGACTTCATCAACATGTTCATCTTCCTCCTCCGCCTCTTCGGCCGGCGCCGCTGAGCCGAGCGGAGGAGGGGCGCGTGCTCACTCCACCGTGACCCGTCGCTCGAGCGCCTCGAGGATCCGATCGAGGCGCTCGACGACGGCGCTCGTGTCGGGCGCGTCGGGCTTCTTCGGCTCGTCGAGGACGCGCGTGACCATCGCCGGGCCGAACGTCAGGAGCGCCGAGCCGATCAGCTTGCCGGTGCGCGTCTGCGCGAAGACGTCCGCTTCGCCGGACGCGAGGTTGGTCGTGACGTAGAGGAGCGCGTCGTACAGCGAGTTGATGCGCGGGTTCTTGCCTCGTTCCGCGCGGTAGAACAGCCAGCTCGCGACGAGGGCGGTCGTCACCGTCGCCTCGATCGGGTCCTCCGCGTACCGCCGTCGCATGGCCTCCTTGAGGCGCTCGACCGTCGCACGGCCGAGATCGGGCTCGGCGGCGGCCGCGAGCGCGGCGAGGACGAGGAGGGGACGGCTTCGCATCGAGCCGCCAATCCTACGCGCCGAAAGAGATCGCGTCGACCGCGCGATGACTTACCATCGAAGAGCATGGGGCACTTCCTCGCGGTCGCGCTGTCCTTCCCGGCGGTCGTGTTCACGGTGCTCCTCGGCGTCGCTCTCGTCTACTGGCTGTTCGTCATCGTCGGCGCCGCGCACGTGAACCTACTCGGCGAGGGCGTGGCCGACGGCGTCGCGGACGCGGCGGCCGAGGGCGCGATCGACGGGATCGCGAAGGGCGCCGTCGAAGGCGCGGTGAAGGGAGTGCTCGAAGGCGCGGCGGACCACGCCGGTGGCGCCGCCGCCGACGCCGTCCACACGGGGACGGGCGGAGCGCTGGCGGGGCTCGTCTCGGCGCTCAAGCTCCGTTCGGCGCCCGCGACCGTCGTCCTGAGCGTGCTCCTTCTCTTCTCCTGGGTGCTCGCGACGGCCGCCATGCAGTGGTTCGAGGGGCTCGGGCTCGAGGGCGTGGGCGCCACGGCGTTCAAGCTCGCCGTCCTCTTCGTGTCCCCGATGATCGCGCTCGTGCCGACGTCGCTCGTCGTGCGTCCGCTGGGACGTGTGTTCACGCCTCCGGTCGCGCCGAAGCACGAGTCGCTCGTCGGCAAGATCTGCACGATCCGCACGGGCACGGTGACGGATCGCTTCGGTGAGGCCACGCTCGAGGATGGCGGCGCGGGCGTCGTCGTGCGCGTCCGCGTCGAGGCAGGCGAGAAGCTCTCGCGCGGCGATCAGGCGGTCATCGTCGGGTACGACGCCGATCGCCAGGAGTTCACGGTCGCGCCGCTCGAAGGGCTGCTCGCCGACTCGACGCGTCCCGGAAGCGCCTCTCGATAGCGCGAGGTCCGATGAGCGAGCGAACGCAGGAAATGGTCGGCGGCGAAGTCGCCTCCGAGCGCACGCGCTCCTCGGATCGCTTCTTCGAGCCGAACAGCGTGAGCTGGAAGGTGATCGGTCATCCGGTCGCGCTGATCGGCGGGGTGCGTGCCCTCATCATCCAGACGCTCCACCCGCTCGCGATGGCGGGCGTGATGCAGTATTCGACCTTCCGCACGGAGCCTCTGAAGCGGCTGCGCGGGACGTCGACGTACGTGGCATCGGTGACGTTCGGCGATCGCGCGACGGCGCTCGCGGCCGTCGCGCGCGTGAGGGCGATTCACGAGCGCGTGCGCGGCATCGATCCCGTCACGGGCAAGCCGTTCTCGGCGAACGACCCCGAGACGATGCTCTGGGTCCACTGCACCGAGGTGCACTCCTTCCTCGCCGCGTACCGGGCCTATGCGGGGCATCTGACGATGGCCGAGCGCGATCGCTACCTCGCCGAGCAGGTCGTCGCCGCCGAGCTGATCGGAATCCCGCGCGCGATGGTGCCGGATTCCGTCGCGGCCTACCGGAGGTACTTCGCGGACGTCCGCCCGCAGCTCTGTCTTTCCGCCGACGCCGCGTCGACGATCGACTTCATCGTCCGTCCGAAGCTCGACCGGACGACGCCCCTCGACGTCCGCCTCGTCGCGCGGCTGCTCGGTCCGGCGGCCGTGGCCATCGTCCCGCGCGATCTCCGGCGCCTCGCCGGCTTGCCCGAGCCCAGCGCGCGCGAGGTGCCTCGCAGGGCTCTCCACACGCTGGCGTTCAGGATCGCCCCCTTCCTCGGTCACGTGCCTCTCCTGAACGACTTCCTCGACGGATGGGCGGCGAAGCTCGTGGGAGACGAGACGGTGAGGCTCGCCCTCCAGCAGCCACGCGGTCGTCGCTAGACGCCTTCGACGCGGCCTCGCGGAGTCGTGGCGAGGGCACGCGTCGAAATGACGTCCCCTGGGCAGGCGTGCAGGGCAGCTTTCGACGCCGACGAGGCCCGCACAAAAGGCGCTCCATTCCTTCGGGTACCTATGAGAGGCTTCCGCGTCCCGGGTGTCGGGGCGAGCGCGGCGCAACGACCGCGTTCGAGGGAGAAGGGATCATGCCGGAGCAGCTCATCCTGCCCGCCGCGATCGCAGGCGGCGCGCTCATCATCATCGTCTTCGGAACGCTCGCGATGTTCTCTCGCTTCTACCGGCAGGTGGAGCAGGGGCGTGCGCTCATCATCAACACGATGAGGAAGGAGCCGATCGTCGCCTTCACCGGCGCGATGGTCTACCCGATCATCAACAAGGCCGAGACGATGGATCTGTCCGTCAAGACGGTGCAGATCGATCGGCGCGGGAAGGAAGGCCTCATCTGCAGCGACAACATCCGCGCAGACATCAACGTCACCTTCTTCATCCGCGTGAACAAGACGGCCGACGACGTGCTCAAGGTGGCTCAGTCGATCGGCTGCGCGCGCGCGAGCGATCCGAGGACGCTCGAGGAGCTCTTCTCCGCCAAGTTCGCCGAGGCGCTCAAGACCGTCGGCAAGCACTTCAAGTTCGAGGAGCTCTACACGAAGCGTGACGAGTTCAAGGACAAGATCATCGAGGTCATCGG
Organism: uncultured Myxococcales bacterium; assembly: GCA_937949945.1. GTDB lineage: Bacteria > Myxococcota_A > Polyangia > Polyangiales > Polyangiaceae > Labilithrix. The sequence goes on along the minus strand of CALFEQ010000170.1, from coordinate 9,534 downwards.
CAAGGACCTGAACGGCTTCATCCTCGACGACGCCGCGATCGACTACCTCGAGCAGACGCCGCTCGACGCGCTCGACAAGAACAACATCATGGATGCCGACGGTATCCGGAAGATCACCGAGATCACCGTCGCGCACAACGTCAAGACGAACGAGCTCCGCCAGCGCGAGCGGATGGAGATCGGCAGCGAGAACCTCAAGGCCGATCAGGCGATCTTCGACTTCGAGCGGCGCCGCGCCGAGGCCGAGGCGAAGAAGGACAAGGAGATCGCGATCGCCCGAGCGCGCGAGCAGAACGAGGCCGCGCGCGTGGCGAGCGAAGAGGCGAAGAAGACCCAGATCGCCCACCACAAGAACGAGGAGGAGGCGCTCGTCGCCGAGCAGGCCAAGCTCCGCGCCATCGCGGTCGCGGAGAAGAACCGCGAGCGCGAAATCGCGATCGAGACGGAGCGCGTCGAGAAGGCGCGTCAGCTCGAGGTGATCAGCCGCGAGCGTGAGGTGACGCTCGTGGGCATCGCCCGCGACAAGGAGGTCGAGGAGCAGAAGAAGGAGATCGCGGACGTCGTTCGCGCGCGCATCGCGGTGGAGAAGACGGTCGCGGCCGAGGAGGAGCACATCAAGGACGTGCGCGCCATCGCCGCCGCGAACCGCGAGCGCGACACCCTGAAGATCAAGGCGGAGGCCGAGGCGGCCTCGGCCCTCGTGAAGCAGGTCAAGGCCGCGGAGGCCGCGGAGGAAGTGGCGAAGCACGAGGCTCGCCAGAAGTCGATCATCGCGGACACCGAGCTCGAGACCGCGGACAAGCTCGCTCGCGCCAAGATCCGTCTGGCCGAGGGCACGCAGGCGGAGGCGGCGGCCGAGGGCCTCGCCAAGGCGCGCGTGAAGGAGGCCGACGCCGTCGCGACCGAGAAGCTGGGTCTCGTCGAGGCGCGCGTCACACTCGAGAAGATGCAGGCCGTCGCCGCGGGCGAAGAGCGTCAGGGCTTCGCCCGGGCGAAGGTCAAGGAGGCCGAGGCGCAGGCGGTCGAGAAGCTCGGCGTGGCGGAGGCCGCCGCGCTGCGCGAGAAGCTCCTGGCGGAGGCGTCCGGAGAAGAGCAGAAGGGCCTCGCGCTCGCGAAGGTCGCGCGCGAGAAGCTCCTGGCGGAGGCGTCCGGAGAAGAGCAGAAGGGCCTCGCGGTCGCGAAGGTCACGCGCGAGAAGCTCCTCGCCGAGGCTGCGGGCATCGCCGAGAAGGCCGCCTCGATGAAGGCGCTCGACGAGGCGAGCCGCGTGCACGAGGAGTTCCGCCTGCGCCTCGACAAGGAGAAGACCGTCGAGCTCGAGACGATCCAGGCGAAGAAGGACGTCGCCTCCGCGCAGGCGCAGATCCTGGCGCAGGCCTTCTCGAACGCGAAGTTCAACATCGTCGGCGGCGACGGCGCGTTCTTCGATCGCTTCGTGAAGGCCGTCAGCGTCGGGCAGGCGATCGACGGCGCCGTCGACGCGAGCCCGCACGTCAAGAGCCTCGTCGAGTCGGCGCTTCGTCCGGACGACGAGGCCGTCCTCGGGCTCGTGGAGAAGCTCCTCGTCAACGATCCCGCGGCGCTCGCGCGCTTGAAGGGCGCGACGAGCAGCCGGTCGAAGCCCGCCGGCGATTGACGCGCTCGCTCCGGGGCGCGCGCTTTGGTCCGGGGCGCGCGCTTTGGGAAGAGGCACTCGTCGCCCACACGGGAGAGGTGGACACGCGCGACTGTACGAAGTGCTCGTGCGGCGAACCGACGAACGTCGCGTGCTCGGCGACGCTGCTCGAGTACCGGGACGGCCACGGCGGTACCCGTTGCTCGGGAACGCCGAGAAAAATCGACGCTCCCGTCACGTGCTCCGCTGTGGCCGAACCCGGGGTCTACCGGCTCTGCTGCCGTGGCCGACCGCCTCAGTAGGTCCTCATCGGAAGAAACTTGCCGTCGAGCGTGACGACGACGCGATCGCCTTCGGGCGCCTCGACCTTTCGGACGTCGAGCCGAAAGTCGATCGCGCTCATGATGCCGTCGCCGAATTTCTCGTGGATCAAGGCTTTCAAGGTCGAGCCATAGACCTGCAGGACCTCGTAGAAGCGGTAGATGGTCGGGTCCGTCGGCACGCCACCCGGGATGGATCCGCGCAGCGGGACCGTCTGGAGCAACCGGACCGCGTCGTCGCCGAGCTCGAGCCGTTCGGCCACCAGCTTCGCGGCGTGCTCGGGGAGCGCATGCTGACCGAGCAACGCGGCGGTCGTGAACGCGAGGCTGAGGCCGGTGCCCTCGTTGAGCGCTTCGAACGTCAGGCCCTTGCGGATCTTCGCCTCGATGATGGCGTCCGTGAGCGCTTGGCGCGACCGCGCATCGGGGTGCGACTGTGCCATGGGGAATCTCCTGGTTCGGATCGGCTCGTAGCCAACTCCGTTCCAGTGCCAGCAGTCCGTGGCACCACTCGCGAGCGAACGGCGCGGTGCCTGCTCGACGCCCTGCGCGATTTCGGGAGCACGGCGTCGATGCGGTTGCGCGCTTCTCTCGCGGGAACGAACACGCCCCTCACCGGAGCGACCTCGTCTATGCTCACCCGCGGGTTCGCGGCATGACCTCGCAGATCGAGATCCCGAAGGCACCGGGCGGCGCTCCTCCGCCGGGTGGCGGCGCGCCCACGAACGGCAACGGTGACGCCGGCGCCGCCGCCTCGCTCGAGGGCGGGAGCTACGACGTCCTCCGCAAGCGCCTCCTCGAGCATGCCGCCGAGCTCGCCTCGAAGGCCGAGGCGCTCAACGAGAAGCGCAAGAAGGTCTTCGGTGGGTCCGAGCTCGCGCTGGTCGCGAACGAGCGCGTGCGCACGGAGCACAACTGCATCGCTCGCGACATGGTCAGCGTCGGCGGGCACCTCCTCTTCGGCTTCGAGGTCTTCCTCGGGCTCAAGACGGAGACCCGCGTCGAGGACGTCTTCGCCTTCTACAGGTTCCAGCGTTCGGCCGATGGCGGCGTCGAGGAATGGGACCTCGGGCAGCTCCCCTTCGAGGGGCCCGGCGCGTTTCTCGCCGACGAAGCCTTCGTGAAGGAGCTGCGCGACACCTTCAAGTACTCGAAGGACGCGCGCCTGCTCCGGTTGAAGCGGACGGACACGCGCCTGCTCGCCGTCGTGCAGACCGGCTCGACGGCGAGGGACACGAAGGTCTTTCGCTGGTCGGTCGATGCCGCGGGACGCGTCGCGTACGTGGACGCGCGTGGCGAAGAGGACGCGCAGCCGCCGCGGCAGCACGACTTCGTCTGGACGCAGACGGGACGCGAGCACCAGGTCCACGGTCCGCACCCCCACGTGAACGTCCTCGACACGGTCTTCGTCGAGACCGTCGGCGGGGATCTCACCATCAAGGTCGAGAACAACACGAGGGACGGGCGCGGCATCTACCGCGAGCCGGTCGACGATCCGAACCAGACGCTCGACGACGGCGACATCGCGTACGCGAAGGTCGGTCAGCTCATCCTGCTCCGCATCAAGCCCTTCCGCGAGGAGAAGTACCGGTACCTCGTCTTCGATCCCCGCGTTCAGCGCGTCGTACGCATCGACGCGATCGGGCAAGCCTGCCACGAGCTGCCGGAGGATCACGGCATCGTCTTCCCCGGCGGCTACTACCTCCAGAGCGGAGAGTACAAAGTGTTCGAGGGCGACTCCGCGGGGCTGGCCTTCGAGCGCGTCATCAAGTCGCCGAACGGCGAGGACGTCCTCTACGTCTACCACGCCGACGACGCGGGCGAGTACCTGCTCCTGCCGTACAACTTGATCCGCAAGGAGATCGCCTCGCCGATCCGGTGCCACGGCTACAGCCTCTTCGCCGACGGCACGATGGCGATCTTCCGTGCCGTCACGGAGCCCACGCGCGTCCACCCCGTCCAGATCTGGCGCACGCCGTTCAGCACCGTCGAGCACGCCGCGGCGAAGCCGCGCGACGGGAGCTACCTCTCGAAGGTCGGGAACGCCGACCTCGTACGCGGCATCTCGGACATGCTGTCGCTCCGGCGGCTCGCGATGGTCGAGCGGCCGACGCGCGCGACGTACGAGGAGCTCATCGCCGCGATCGGGCGCGCGCTGGACGCGCACTACTGGCTCGGTCACGAGGAGGCCGGCGATCTCGCGTCGACGCTCGCCACGATGAAGAAGACCTGCGATCTCGTCCTCGACGAGTTCGACAAGGTCGAGGCGATCGAGCGGCGCGCGCGCGAGGCGCTCGAGAGCGCGCGGGCGGAGCAGAAGAAGCTCCTCACCGAGGTGCGTCCCGACGATCTCCACGCCGTCGAGGACTACCTCCGCGCGCTGACGACGTTGAGGCACCAGCGCGGGCACCTCATCAGCCTCAAGGACCTCCGCGGGATGGACGTCCACGCGGTCGCGGCCCTCGAGAAGGAGCTCGTCGAGCGCTTCGACGAGGTGAGCAAGGCGTGCGTCGACTACTTCTTGAAGGACGACGCCTTCGCGCCGCTCGTCGCGCGTCTCGACGCCGCCGTCGAGAAGATCGAGGCGACGACGAAGGCGTCCGACCTCGCGTCCTTCGGCGAGGAGCTCGACGTCGTCCATCGCGGCCTCGAGCTGCTCGCCGAGGTCACGAGCTCGCTCAAGATCGACGACACGACGGCGCGGACGCGCATCCTCGAAGGCGTCAGCGCGGCGTTCTCGCACCAGAACCGCGCCCGCGCCGTCTGGCAGGCGAAGAAGAAGGAGCTCTCCGGCAAGGAGGCGCGCGCCGAGTTCGCCGTCCAGTTCAAGCTGTTCGGTCAATCCGTCACGGGCGCGCTCGCGCTGTGCGACACGCCCGAGAAGTGCGACGAGCAGCTCTCGAAGCTCCTTCTCGCTCTCGAGGAGCTCGAAGGGAAGTTCGGCGAGATCGACGAGATCGTCGCCGAGCTCGCGGCGAAGCGCGAAGAGGTCAACGACGCGATCTCGGCCAAGCGGCAACAGCTCCTCGACGAGCGCCATCGCCGGGCGCAGAACTTGATGACCGCGGCGGAGCGGATCCTCTCCGGGGTCGCTCGCCGCGCCGCGACCTTCAAGACGCCCGACGAGCTGAACGCGTACTTCGCGTCGGACGCGATGGTCCTCAAGCTCGCCGACGTCCAGGCGCAGCTCCAGGCGCTCGGCGACACCGTCCGCGCCGACGAGGTGGCGTCGCGCCTCAAGACCGCCCGACAGGACGCCCTGCGCGCGATGCGCGACAAGGCGGAGCTGTTCGAAGGCGGCGAGAACGTCATCAAGCTGGGCGAGCATCGCTTCAGCGTCCACACCCAGCCGCTCGAGCTGGTCCTGGTCCCGCGCGACGGCGTGATGATGCTGCACATCACGGGGACCGACTTCTTCGAGCCGATCCAGGATCCGGAGCTCGAGGCGGCGAAGGATCTGTGGGAGCAGACGCTCCCCAACGAGACGCCGGAGGTGTACAGGAGCGAGTTCCTCGCGACGTCGATGCTCCTCGACGCGGAGGAGGGCAAGAACGGGCTCGACATCGAGCGACTGTCCGAGGCCGCGCGCGAAGGCACGCTCCTCGAGGTGGTGCGCGCCTACGCGCAAGACCGGCTCGACGAAGGCTACGAGCGCGGCATCCACGACGCGGACGCGGCGCTGATCCTCGACAAGCTGCTCATGCTGCGCGCGAGCGCCGGTTTGTTGCGCTACTCCGCGGACGCACGCGCGCTCGCGCTCCTCTGGCTCTCCGACCTGCCCGCCACCGAGAGGAGCGTGCTCGCTGCGCGCGCCCGGAGCCTCGGCCGGCTGGCGAGCCGTCACGCGTCGGCGCAGGCCGATCTCGCGCGCGAGATCGAGCCGCGCGTCGCCGAGCACGCTCGCAAGCTCGCGTTCTTCGGTCGAGACGGCGAGGACGGCGCGGTCGCTTCACGCATTCGCGGCGAGGTCGCCGGCGCCGCGCGCTACCTCGTCCTCGAGCTCGCGTCTTCGTCGCACCTCGGCGAGCACCGCTTCGTCGCGAGCGCGGAGGCGGACGGTCTCCGGCGCGGGCTCGTGACTTGGCTCGACGAAGAAGGCAGCCGCCGCGCCTTCGAGGAGGAGCTGCGCGCGCTCGAAGGGCACCTCCCCGAGCGCCTCGGAGTCGTCCTCGCCTACGTCGAGGCGTTCCTCGCCGCGAAGCACGCAGACGAGCCCGGCCTCCGGCGCTTCGTCCGCGAGGCGGCCGTCATGCTCGTCACCGAGCCTTCGGCGGGCAGGGGAGGCATCCAGCGCGATCCGTCGGCCGCCACCCTCGAGGCGACCGTCGAAGGGCTGCTCGGCGCGCATCCTCGCATCCAGAACCGGTCGCTCCACATCGCGATCGACGAGCTCTTGTCGCGCCTCGTGCCGTTCATCACCGAGTCGGCGCCGCGCTTCCGCGCCTTCCGGAAGCTGAAGGTCGACATCGTCGAGCGCGAGCGCAAGCGCCTCCGCATGAACGAGTTCTTGCCGCGCGTGCTCACGTCCTTCGTGCGCAACCGGCTCATCGACAAGGTCTATCTGCCTCTCGTCGGAGCGAACCTCGCGAAGCAGATCGGCGCGGTCGGCGAGAAGAAGCGCACCGATCTCATGGGCATGCTGCTGCTCGTCTCGCCGCCGGGCTACGGCAAGACGACGCTCATGGAGTACGTCGCGAGCAAGCTCGGTCTCGTCTTCATGAAGGTGAATGGGCCCGCGATCGGGCACGACGTCACCTCGCTCGATCCGAACGAGGCGAAGAGCAGCACCGCGCGGCAGGAGATCGAGAAGATCAACCTCGCGTTCGAGATGGGCAACAACGTGATGCTCTATCTCGACGACATCCAGCACACGAACCCGGAGCTGCTCCAGAAGTTCATCTCGCTCTGCGACGGCCAGCGCCGGATCGAGGGCGTCTGGAACGGGCGGACCCGCACGTACGACCTGCGGGGGAAGAAGTTCTGCATCGTGATGGCGGGCAACCCGTACACGGAGTCGGGCGCGCGCTTCCAGATCCCGGACATGCTCGCGAACCGCGCCGACACGTACAACCTCGGCGACATCATCGGCGGGCAACAGGACCTCTTCGCCTCGAGCTACATCGAGAACGCGCTCACCTCGAACCCGACGCTCGCGCCGCTCGCGACGCGCGATCCGGGCGACGTCCAGAAGCTCATCCGAATGGCGCAGGGCGAGGATCTGCCGCTGACGGAGCTGTCGCACGGCTACTCCGCCGCGGAGGTCGAGGAGATCGTCGCCGTCCTCCGCAGGCTCCTCAAGATCCAGAAGGTCCTCCTCGACGTGAACCAGGAGTACATCCGGTCGGCCTCGCAGGAGGACGCGTACCGCACGGAGCCGCCCTTCAAGCTCCAGGGCAGCTACCGCAACATGAACAAGCTCGCCGAGAAGGTCGTCGCGGCGATGAACGACGAGGAGATCGAGCAGCTCATCGACGACCACTACGCAAGCGAAGCGCAGACGCTCACGACCGGCGCCGAGCAGAACCTGCTGAAGCTCGCCGAGATCCGTGGCCGGATGACGGAGGCGCAGCAGCGGCGGTGGAAGGAGATCAAGGACGCCTACGTGCGGATGGGGCGCGGCGGGAAGAAGGGCGACGATCCCGTGTCGCGCGTGACCGGAGCGCTCGCGGGCGTCGACGAACAGCTCCAGCGCATCCGCGAGGCGATCACGCAGGCGACCATCGCAGCCGCGTCGGCGCAGTCGAAGACCGAGGAGACGGCCGCGCTCGCTCCGATCCTCGAGCGGCTCGGGCAGGCGCTCCGCCCGCTCGGCAGGCCGCCGAGGGTCGATCTCCGCATCGACGACGGCAGCTCGGCGACGGCGGTCGCGATCGCCGAGGTCGTCCGCGAACAGACCGCGGCGCTGGAGCGCATCGTGGAGAGCCTCACCGAGCTCGCGAAGCGTCCCGCTGTCGGCGCCGCGGCGGTCCCGAGCATGGGCGCATCTCCGCCGTCGAGCACGTTCGACGCGCGCATCGACGAGCTCCTCTCCGCAGTGAAGCGGCTCGAGCAGCGCCTCTCGACGCTCGCGACGTCGGTGCCGCGCTTCGACGTCGTGCTCGACGGCTCGAGCAAGAGCACGTTCTGGCGGAGCCTCGACGGCGAGGACGTCGTCCGGCACGGCGGCATCTTCGTCGCGACGTACGCGAAGCTTCCGCCGCTCGGCGCGACGGTGCAGCTCGGGCTCGAGTTCCCGGGCGGTGTCCGCTCCGAGTGCCAGGCTCAGGTGTCGTGGCTCCAGGAGCACCTCGGCGACGATACGCCGGCCGGCTTCGGCGCGAAGCTCATCGCGCCGTCGTCCGACCTCTGCGCGATCATCGCGCAGTTCGTACGCCATCGAGAGCCGCTGCTCCGCGAGTGACGGAGCGCGACGACCCGTGCTCCACCTGCTCGACGACCGTCGAGCTCCGGCGCGGGGATGGGGCAACGGGTCCGTTCGTGAAGGCCGGTCGGCCCTCGAGTGAGCGGGGCAGGCGCGCGACGGCGTGAGCGTTTCGCACCACGACCGGCGCGCGAATCGCCGAGCTCGCTCGTGGGGCGCGCCCCGATGCGAGCTCGACCCTCGCGCGCGGCACCGATGCCGTCGCGCTTTCGGCGATCGACGGAAGCGACGCGAGAACCGAGGCGATCCGACGTGGTCCTCTCCGTCGTGCTCCGTCCACGAGCTCCTCCGCGGGGCGCCCAGGAGCGACCGCATGCGTCCATGAGCTAGACCTGGACCTTCGAGTGCAGGGAAGGGGCTCGGAGGAGGAGGAAGCACATGCTTGCCCGTATTCGAGCCTCTCGTTGGGGCATCGTCGCTGGTTTGGGTCTCGCGCTCGTCGGATGCGGCAGCGCGGACGACGACAAGAAGTCGAGCTCGATCGAGAGCGGCGGCATCCCTCCCGATTCGGTGAGGGTCGTGCCGACGGGCGAAGCGAGCGGGGCCGCTCCGGGCGGGCAGGGCGCGCCGCCTCCCGAGATGGCCGCACCGAGCTGGCCGGAGAACTGGCCGTCACCGGAGGAGAGCTGGCCCGAGGGGTGGCCGTCGCCGGAGGAAGGTCCGTCCTTGCCGCCTCCCGAGATGGGCGAGGTGCCTCCTGGGTTCGGTGAGATGCCTCCGGGGTTCGGCGACTACTTCCCCGGTTGGGGCGGCGGTGATGACAGCCCGCTGCCCGGGATCGACAACGACCGGGGCCCGGGGTACGCGGGCGACAACATGCTTCCGGGGATCGATGACGTCCCCGGTCTCGGCAACCCCGGCTACGGCGATCCCTACTATCCCGGCTACGGCGATCCGTTCGGAGGTCCGGGATACGGCGATCCGTTCGGAGGTCCGGGATACGGCGATCCGTTCGGTGGCTACGGTCCTGGGATGGGCCCCGGCTACGGTCCTGGGATGGGCCCCGGCTACGGTCCTGGGATGGGCCCCGGCTACGGTCCGGGAATGGGCGGGCTCGGCCCGGGAATGGGCGGGCTAGGTCCAGGAATGGGCGGTCTCGCGCCGGGAATGGGAATGGGCGGCTTCGCGCCGGGAATGGGAATGGGCGGCTTCGCGCCGGGAATGGGAATGGGCGGCTT
>CALFEQ010000169.1 GCA_937949945.1 uncultured Myxococcales bacterium | reverse complement strand
GAGCTCCCGTCCCCGCTCGCCGGCGCCGACGAGGACGCCGACGCGGCGGCGGCCGTCGACGACGACGAGGCGAGCGACGAAGAGCCGGCGGAGAAGGGCGAAGAGATCGTCCCCGTCACCCAGTGCATCAGCACGCAGGTCGGCTGCGCGATGGGCTGCGTGTTCTGCGCGAGCGGCGTGGCGGGCCTCAAGCGGCACATGCGCGCGGACGAGATCGTCGCGCAGGTGCTCGTGGGCCGGTCACGGCTCGCTCCGAACGAGCGGCTCCGCAACGTCGTCCTGATGGGCATGGGCGAGCCGCTCCACAACTACGACGCGACGGTGCGCGCGCTCCGTCTGCTCACGCATCGCGAGGGCATCGGTCTGTCGACGCGCAAGGTCACGGTGTCGACGAGCGGGCTGGTCCCGGAGATCGAGCGGCTCGGCAAGGACTTCAACGGCCAGATCGGCCTCGCGATCTCGCTGCACGCCGCCGACGACGAGACGCGATCGCGCCTGATGCCCATCAACCGGAAGTACCCGCTCGCGGAGCTCATGGCCGCGCTCCGTGCCTATCCGCTCCCGCGCAGGCGGCGCATCACGATCGAGTACACGCTGGTCGCGGGCAAGAACGACACGGAGGTCGAGGCGAAGAAGCTCGCGAAGCTGCTCACCGGTCTCCCCGTCAAGGTCAACCTCATTCCCATGAACCCGATCGAGGCGTCGTCGCTCGGGCCTCCGCCGATGGACGGAGTCCTCGCGTTCCAGAGGGTCCTCTGCGACGCCGGCTACTCGTGCTTCATCCGGCGGCGACGCGGCGACGACGTGAGCGCGGCGTGCGGGCAGCTCGCGCTGCTCGGCGCGAAGCCGAAGGTGCGGGTCGACCGAGGGTGACGGACGGACGAATGCGCGCCGCCGCGCTCCTCCTCTGTCTGGCATCGTCGCTCTGCTGCTCGGCCGTCGCGCGTGCCGCCGACGAGGACGAAGCGCCGCGCCGGCGCCCGCGCGCGCCGAAAGAGGAGCCCTTCGCCACGAAGCCCGGCTACGCGCAGTTCTTCGCGACGACGATGGCGGGCGCGGGCCTGCGGTTCAACAACCCGTACCGCCTCGCGACGCCGCTCGGCGACGACGCCGAGTCGGTGTCTCGGACGGCCACGTACTTCGATCTCGGGCTCGCGATGACGCTCGGTAATCCGCTCGGCTTCCAGCACGGCGGGGCGCTCCGCACGAGCGTCGCGCTCGAAGGCGTCGGCCAGGTCGTCATGACGCCGTCGTATTTCCTTTGGCGTCGCAAAGGCGCGCTCGCGGCGTTCGGGCGCGCGGGTGTGCCGATCGTCCTCTCGCCCGACGTGACTTGGGGCCTCGAAGGCGCGCTTGGCGGCGCGTTCTTCCTCCTCGGCGGTCTCGGTGTCGTCGCCGAGGTCGTGGGCGACGTCTTCTACGGCACGGGGACGCGCGACGTCGCGACCGCGGCGTACCCGGTGCTGAGCGGCCAGCTCGGGCTCATCGGCACGTACGAGGTGCTGCCGTGAAGAGCGCGAGGATGGTGGTCGCGGGCGTCCTCGCGCTCCTCTGCGCGGCGCCGACCGCCGGCGACATCGGGGGGTGCGGCGCCGAGATCGAGGCGCTCGACGTCGAGCGGTTCGCTTTCGCGCGCAAGGACATGGACTGCAGGCGATGCAGCGAGTGCGGGATCGCGGCGCCGCGATGCGAGCGCGCGTGCGATCCGACGAAGCCGCCCGAGACGAGCGTGCCGCGGACGTGCCATCCGATCGTGCACGACGGCGAGGTTTGTCTGCGTGCGCTCGAAGCCGCGTCGTGCGCGTCGTACGCGAAGTACGTCGACGAGCTGTCGCCCGTGACGCCGACGGAGTGCCAGTTCTGCAGGATCGTACCGCCGCCCGGGACGCTGCCCGGCTTCACCGTCGACGCCGGCGGGGAGGAAGGAACGCCGTGATCGCGCACGATCGCTCGCCGCCGCGCGCGTTCGCGATGCTCACCCTGCTCGCCACCCTCGCGTGCGGGTGCGCTGGCCTGCGGCCGATGCTCGCGCCGCCGGACGACCTCGAGGACTACCGGGCGTTCCGGGTCGCCGCTGCGGAGGGCACGCGGCTCGCGCGGGCGAAGCGCTATCTCGAGCGCCATCCGAACGGCCATTTCGTGGACGAGGTGCGCCGGGCGTTCGAAGAGGAGGAGCCCCTCTACTTCGAGCGCGCGCAGGCGTCGCGTGAAGGCATCCGCCGCTACCTCGCCGATCTGCCCGACGGACCGCACGCCGAGGCCGCCTTGGCCCTGCTCGTGGCATACGGCTCGAGCATGGAGGAGGCCGAGCTGCGTGACATCGCGCGGCGCGTCCGCTACGAGGACGCCAAGCTCGAGGCCGCGGCCGTGCAGCGGCGCGCCGTCGGAGACGCGATCCTCTCGGCGATCGGCGTCCTGCTCGACGAAGACG
>CALFEQ010000168.1 GCA_937949945.1 uncultured Myxococcales bacterium | reverse complement strand
GCAGCTTGGCCGTCATCTCGACGACGCGCCGATCCTCGCGCGGGATGGTCTGATCGAGGCGCGCGACCACCGTGCGGCTCTGATCGCCGCGCTTGTCCGGCCGGTGCGGTGCCGGCGAGATCGATAGCTTCGTGGACCCTGCGAGCGCATCCGCGAAGGTCAGATTGTGCGTCTGCACGGCGAGCTTGCCGCGACCCTCGAATGGTCGGAACCGAGGCGGACGCGGCAAGCTGTCCGCCTTCGCGCGCTGCACTGCCTCTTCGACGGCGAGGTACGTCCCCGTCGCGAGGCCGCACGATGCGCGCGCGGCGAGTGTCGCCTTGTGGGCCTCGTCGTCCGAGCGCGCGATCTCCTTCCACGCGTCGGGCCACTGTGGCTCACCGAGCATCTCGGCGAGCACCTCCGCATTGACGCGTGACCTCACCGTCGGCCCAGCGCCGCCGGCACGCTCGGTCGCGCGCCGCTTGTACTCCGCGCGGCCGGGTTCGATCAGCGCAGCGAACGCAGAGCGATGCTTCTTCGCTGCCGCTGATACGCGTTTTGCCTCCGCGCGCAGCGCTTCGATCTGCGCTTGGAGTTTCGCGTCGAGCAAGCGCCGCTTCTCTCCGTCCGTCTCGCGCCAGTGCTGCTGGCGCGCGCGTTTCTGCTCGCGGATGAGCGCTTCGATCCGGTCGTCGATGCGCTCCCATTCCTCCTCGAGCGCGGCGAGCTCTGGAGCATGCCGCCGCCGGATCTCCTGGTACCGCTCGTGACGCTGTCGCTCGATCGCAACGAGCGCGTTGTAGTAGCGGTTGGCCGTGCGGATGATCTCGTGCACGAGCGACTCGTCGGTGACGCGGCAGGGGAATTTCCAGATCCGTGTCGGGAGAGAGCTGGTCTTACGCGCGGCCATCACAACCCCTCCACTCCGCGCGCGCGGAGGAAGCGCCGCGCCTCTTTCGCCCGGACCGCCCCGTTGACGATCGCAACCTCACCCTGCCGACCGAGGTGGTCGACGTGGCGCTTGTCGACGCCGGCGAGCGCCGCAAGCTCCCGCACGGGCACGGCCTGCCGTCGGTCGATCCGGATCCGCGCCTGCGCAGCGAGGATGACCACGCCGATCTTGTCGGTGGGGTCCACGTCGACGTCATCCGGCCCGCCGACGTGCCCCGGGCGCCCCGCCTGCGAGTAGAGCGCCGCGCAGACGCTCACGAGCGCGTCGGAGGCGTTGCCGTGATGCTGCCAGTCGGCGACGGGGAGGCCTCGCTGCGCGTACGTAGCGAGGCACGCGGCCTCGAACGCGAGCAGCGCGCCAGGGGGCTCGCGCTCGAAGGACCACCGGGCGCCGGGGTCGAGCTGCATCAGGAGCGACACCGCGTGGTCGGTGACAAGGCGCGCGACCTCCTCGCCGAAAGCGCGGGGGTCGATGTCACGGAGTCGCGGAGTAGAACTAGGTCTTGCCATGATGGACCTCCTACGCCTTCAGCCCCGGGGCTCGTGGCCTACCGGGGCGGAGGGCTGTTGCAGCGGTCGACTTACGCGTCGGCCGTCAGGCGCTCGAGGTCGAATAGGACGACGCGGTCTTTCTGACCCGGCGCCCGGAGCGTCACCGGGATCGCCGTCGCCTTGTACGACTCGCCGTCGTCGGCGGCGTCCCGTTCGGCACGCACGATCGCGCCGACCTCGATCGTGAGGCCGTCGGGCACCTGGACGGTCTGAATGTGCGCCTTGATTTTGTCTAGCGCCTGGAACGCTGGCGCTCGCGGAGCCCGGCGCACCTCCCAGCCCCACGCGTCGTACTCGCGCGTGCCCTCGCGGAGGATGATCGCGTCCTCCGACAGGCCGGGGACATCGGCAATGCGGTAGGCGACGTGGTCGAGGACGGCGCCGACGACGAGGTATCCCTCAGCCGCCGCGCGCGCGAGGTCATCGATCGTCGCCGCGGCGGGCGGAGCAGGAGGGTCGAGCGCGCTCATATCTCCCATCCGGCCTCGCGCGCCGCAGTCCGGTACTGCTCGATTAGCTCCCGTGCGCGCCGGGCATAACGCCTGCGGCATGGCCACGAAATCATCGCCTTGACCGAGGCGATGGGCCCACGTAGATCCGCCTCGATCTCCCGGCGCCGACAAGCCTCCCACGTACTGGCTTTGTACGCCCAGTGAGACTCCTCTCTGGGACTGAGTTCCCGGCGCGGCCGCTCAGCAACAGGACGGGCGGGCCAGGATTGTCTCTCAGCCGCCGCTGCGAGCGCGGCTAGCAGCTGCCGTGCCTTTGCAGCCCACTCTAACCGCATCCGTCTCTTATCCTCGGCCAGTTGCCGTTGCTCTTGGGCCGACGGTAACCGGCCTACATGCCACCGTGTATGGCGCGCCAGCCCGCATCGTGGACAGCGAGGCGCATAATGGGCACGTCCGCCGAGAGGACAGTGACAGACGCTATGCTTCCCCAGTGGGAACATGCCTCTACCTCATAAAAGTTGGGGAGCCTCCGTCGGCTTAACCAGCCGATGCCGCCTCCCCACGGCCCCGAAGTGCTGCGGCTACCGATCCTGACGATGCGCTCTGCACGCTGTCGTCAGGAGGAGGGGCGTGATTGACATCATATCGCCTCGCGTGCGTCGGCGGGCGGAGCAGGAGGGTCGAGCCTCGGCTCGTCCTCGTAAACGTCCCAGTCCTCGCACGCGGCCTCGATGGCCGCGATGCGGTCGAGCCACTCGCGCGCGTCGCCGATGACCTCGTAGGAGGTCGCCTCGACGCGGCATGCGTGCGCGTCGTGGTCCGGTCCGACGTAGCGACCCTCGACGGCGACGAGGCGGTCACCCGCCTCCACCGCCATGCCGTACTCACGGATGTAGGAGTACAGGCCTTCGATCGTGGTGCAGACCGCGAGCCCGCGGAGAGGGACATCCCCCTCCGCCGTCCACCCGTCGGGGCGCTCCGGATCGAGCATCGTCTCGAGCGCCTCGCTTCCGGGGTGGATGCGGTAGTAGGTCGCCATCGCTGACACCTGATATATACGTCCTCGTTATGCCGCGCGCAAGGAATATTTATCGGGTCCCGGTCGATTTCTCGTAAGTGGCGGAGATCACGAGGGGTCGTTTTCCTGGCCGGATCCGTCCGGCCTGTTGATCCGCCGGTCACCGTGACCGACGTGGGGCCCTGCCCGGGGATCGCACCCGGGTGTGGCTACTCAGGGCCAGATCGTGTGCGGCATGGCGGAGTGCGATAGCCGTGCGCCCCGCGCTATTAACCCCCTGCCACCACACGGCAGGGGTCCGACGCCAGCCACTAGCGATGGCGCGGGTAGCCGCAGATGCGGGGTGAGCGCCGCTCCGCGCCGCGTAGGAGTCGAGCCAGATCAGCACTTGGCTCGACTCGCAGAGCCGCCGATAGCAGTCGGCGGCATCCGTATCGCCCCAGGCGATCACACACGCCACGGGGCGGCCGATACGATCGACGATGCCGTCTAGCGTATCGGTGTCCTGTACACGCAGGCCACGAGCGGGCTGGCCTACCACGTCGATCACTACACCGTTGGAATGACGGACGACGATGGTTGATGAGATTGTTTTCGCGATGGCGACAGCAGCCGCCAGCGTCTCGGTGCTAGCGGCCGAACAAGAGCCGCTGACATCAGCGGCTAGCACCACGAGCGGTATCTCCGCATCGCGGCGCAGTGCGCGCGCCAGGTGGTACCGGCGCGCGCAGAGCTCCGTAACGAGGCGCCGCCCGTCTAGACGGGGGCGCGGCTCGGTCCCACCGAGATCGCTCGCAGCGAAGACTCGGCGGAGCGCGCTTTCAACGTCGCGCGCGGCGCGGCGACGGTCGCCGCGCGAGGCAGCAGCCATGATCTGCTGCCAGTCGGCGGCTGTATCGCCGCCGTACGAGGCCACGGGCGTGCGCCCGATGGCCTCGGGCTCCGCCGAGGAGTCCTCCTCGGCGGTCCCTAGCTCCGACTCCTCGTGGCCCTCGTCGGAGCGGCCGTCGCCGGTCGGCTGCCCCGCTGCTGGTGACGAGTCCCCAGCCACGGCCTCGGTCACAGACCGAGGGTCGTCGGACGCGTCGCCCCTCGCGGGGGGTGGTGCGTGGGGCATGGCCCGTGTCGACGGCCGGTCGTCGACGCCCCCCCGCGCCTCCTCGGTGCGCGGCGCTGTCGCGCCGTCAGTCGAGGCCGACGCGTGGGCGGGCTGGGACATGCCCAGGTCAGAGCATGACGTCGATACCTCCCGCCGCGGCTCCGCCGCGGCCGTCTGAGCGGGGGAGTCGACCTCCCCCGCGTTGCCATCTCCGCCGTGCAGACCATCTGCACGGGTGGTCGCCTCGGAGACCTCATCGGTCCCCTTGGGTCGGGCCTCGCCGACCTCTCGACGTGGGCTCCCGTCCTCCAGGAGAGCCCACGAGAACTTGGCTCGGCCTCCGAGCCGAGCGACTAGCGCGTCGAGACGACGCGCTAGATCGGGCTCATTGGGCCCCCAGCCGCGCGCGGCGAGGCGCCGGGCGTCGCGGAGATTCACGCGGGCCTCCGCGCCGCGTTGATCTCGCCCCACAGCGGGGCGAGATCAACCTTGCCTGCTGCCGCATCGCTGACGCGGCAGATCGTCTGCGCGAGGAGGATCCGCAGATCCTCCACGTTGCTCGCGACAGCCCAGGCGTCGCGAGCGAACATGGCGATCTCCTGGAGGGAGATCGCCTCGGTGCCCTCTAGCCGCGCGCACTCGCGCGCAACCCGGCTCGCCAGCCGCGCGATGTGCGCGGGCGCGCCCGCGCGCTCGGCGACGAGCCGATCGAGGGTCTCGATCGGCAGCGGGCGCATGCGCACCCGGCGCACGCGCCGGAGGAGCGCGTCGGTGTGTGGACGCGCTCCGTTGCTCGTGGCGAGCACCGTCACGCGGTCGAGCCGCATGGCGATGTGCTCGCCAGGTCGTACGGGCACACGGCCCGTCTGGAGCACGTCGAGCAGCAGCGACTCGACGCGCTCGGGAGCCTTGTCGAGCTCGTCGAGGACGAGCACGACGTTGCCATCGTGGCTCGCCGCCGCCGCGACGGCGAGCACGCCTGGCTGAGCGACGCGCTCAGCGTCGCCAGCTACCGCGGCGACCACGTCCACGCCGCGGAACAACTCCTGGTCGTCAGACCAGGAGTGGAGGAGCGCGTAGACGAGACGCGCTCCGGACGCTGATGCGTAGGCCTCCGCGAGTGCGGTCTTGCCGCTGCCGGGGGGGCCCTCGAGGAGGAGGGCCCGCACCCCGGTTGCGCCCTCCAGCGCCTGGAGGGCGATCAGCTCCTCGCGCCGGGGCTCGTACCCGGCGCGACGGAGCCCCTCTGCGAGGGCGACGCTCGTCATTATTCTACCCTCCGGCAGACCCGTTGCTCTCGGGCGGATCAATGGGCGTCCCGTCGGCGTGCTCCCAATATTCGTCCGGTCGAGGAGACACGGCCCAAGGCCATCGGGCCCACGGGATATTGAACCCGTCCTTATCAGTCGCTATCACTTGATAGGGCACGTCCCGATTCAGACGTGCCCGCAGCATGTCACCCACCTGCACGGGCCTCCGGAGGAGGGTGAGCTCGCACGTCGCGACGGTGTGGAGATAGCTCCCGCTGGGAGCAGACAGCGGTCGGATGCCTGCGCGCCCGTCTTCGAAGACGCGCTCGACCCGGAACTCCTCGTGCGGGTCGCACCACCGCACCACGTCGCCCTTCCTCAACGTCGTCGTCGTCGTCATCACTGCACCTCCTTGATCCTTCCGCGAGCACCTGCCCGCTCGTGGGCCCGCCTTGGGCCTCTCGACGCCTCAAGCCCGGGCCCTCGGTTTTCCGAGAGGTGCCGGGCGAGGCTCTAAGACGGGGCGAGGCTTAAGCCGCGTCCACGGGGAACAGGAGGAGCGCGTCACGGTGGGCGCGGCTCATCATGGCAGGTAACCGCCCGCGAAGCCGCGGGCGGGGTCGCCGTAGATGCCCGTGAGCCCCTCCGAGGGAGCCCACTCACTCATGAACGCGCGGACCATCTCGGGGGTGGCGCAACCCCCGAGGACAACCTTGGTTCGCCCGTCGCGTTCGGTGACCTGCGCCAAATATGCGAGGCCATCAACGCATGCGGCCTCCTGAAGCTCCGGGACGTCGTCGCGTACGCGCGCGACGAAAGTGTGGTGAGAGCCCTCGTCCCACGCGCCGGTCGGCAGATTTCTGCCGACGACGAGGGTACTGCTGTCCCCCGTGCCGCTCGCGTCACAGGTCGCGCCCTCTACGTACGGCACGACGAGCACCGTCGTGCGGCGGTAGAGGCCATACCCGCGCATGTCGCGGGCCTCAGGCGCACTCTCGGCGAGGCGCAGGGAGGGTGCGCCGCGCAGCGCCTCACGGGCGCGCTCGACATCCGCGAGGATATCCTCGACCGCGCGCCCCTGGTGACGAGCGCGCGTCTCGACGCGCCACTTAAGTAGTTTCTCGGGGTCGACGCCGGGGCACTCGCCCCGGTAGGCCGCGGCCAGGCAGTGATCGGCGGCCGCCGCGATCACGATGTCCTCCGGGAGCTCGTCCATGGCCAGGACCTTGATCGTCTGACCGATGCTCGACGCCGACAAAAACTCCGCCGGCGGTTGACCGTACCCCGGGTCGCCGGGGCGGTGATGGTCGATGACCGTTCCAGTCACGCCGGGGATGGCGCACTCGACGAAATAGACCTGGCTCCCGGCCAGGTCGACGACCGCGCCGGCCTCGTCGACAGCGTCGGTGGCGCGATACGCCGAGCTGGGGGCTACGCGAGCCCCGCGCTCGTCGACCGCGTAGGCGATGTGCTCTCCGCTCTCACGGAGAATCTTCTCAATTGCATTCATCTCGGGGTCCTGGGCACCCAAGACCCAAATTCGCTTCGACATCCGATCCTCCCTATCGGGCCCTCTCTCAGAGGGCCCTCCGTGGGCCCCTACGTGCGCGCTCCGTGCGCCCTCGGGCGCCGCTCCGTGCGGCGCCCCGTTACTCTCGCTCCAAACCGTATAGTGCCGTTCGATACCATCCGGGAATTTGTGTTCCCGGACTTACGTTGGCTCCTTCGAGGCGCGCGCCCTCGAGATTCGCGCACTCGATATTCGCGCCCTCGAGCTTCGCTTCCGCGAGGTTCGCGGAAGCGAGATTCGTGTCGGAGAGGTTGGCGTTGGAGAGGTCCGCGGCGCGAAGGTTCGCGCCGGCGAGGTTCGCTCCGCGAAGGTTCGCGGCGGCGAGGTCTGCGAAGTGAAGGCCCGCACTTTTGAGGCTCGCACCTTCGAGGTTCGCACCTCGAAGGCTCGTCCCCCCGAACAACTCGCCGATCCGCGCGTTGTCGAGGATCGCGCCCTCGAGGTTCGCGCCGTCGAGGCGCGCCCCTTCGAGGCGCGCGCCGGCGAGGTTCGCGCCGGCGAGGCTCGCGCCGACGAGGCGCGCGCCGGCGAGGTTCGCGCCGGCGAGGCTCGCGCCGACGAGGCGCGCGCCGGCGAAGTTCGCGCCGTCGAGGCGCGCGTTGGTGAGGTCGGCGCCGGCGAGATTCGCGCCGGCAAGGTTCGCGTCGCGAAGGTTCTTCGTCGTCATGTTACTACCTCTTTTCTATCGAGCGCCACCGCGGCGCCTCTAGCACGCGTATGTGGCCCGCACCGTGCGGGACTCGACTCGGAGGGGCAGGCCGGAGTCGAACCGGCCGTTTCAGGCACCTGCTCCACAGCCCCGACTTCAGCGCCGCTCACCCGTCAGAGCGGTTTACGCGACGCCTACACCAGCCTCTTCACACCGCTGGTCGCGACCTGCTTTCTCGCAGGCTAATCCGAGCCGGTTTACCCCCTCCGCCGCTAGCGGCGGAATCTTTCCGGTGGGATTCGAACCCACAATTCCGGCCCGGGGGTTTGGTGAGCCGGTTTTCCTTCCGGCCGGCCTCATCCTTAGATGAGGCCGAACTCATTGGGCCGATGTGCCCCGCACCGTGCGGGACTCGACTCGGAGGGCCGGGCCGGACTTGAACCGGCTGTTCCAGGTTCCACTCACCACGCGGCCCAACTTCAGCGCCGCTCACCCGTCGAGCGGTTTACGCGACGCCTACACCAGCCTCTTCACACCGCTGGTCGCGGCCCGACGTCTCTCGGGCGAATCCGGTCGGGTTTACTTCCTCCGCCGCGGTAGCGGCGGAATCCAGGATCACCTTTCGGTGTCCTGGGCGGGACTCGCACCCGCACTTCCTTCCCGGGGGTTTGGTGAGCCGGTTTTCCTTCCGGCCGGCCTCAGATGAGGCCGAGCTCGTCGGGCCGCTCGGGCGGCCCATCTTCATCGGTCCCCCGGCGCCAGAGGCAGCCGAGGGCGAAAACCGACTCGCCTCTCTCGAGGCGAGTCAGCTCATCCGGACTGAACAGGAACGAGACGTCCCGCATGCGCAGGACGCGCACGACCCCCCCGGGGCTCGTGCGGACGAGCGTGGTCGGGATCACGACGCCACCTCGACGTCGACGGGGAAGAGCAGGGTCGCCCCGCGGGGGCCCGCGACGTCGCGGACGAGGCCGGCACGGAGCGCGCGGTGGGCGCTCTCGTACCCGTACTTCAGCGAGCCGTTCGGCCCGACGAATCGGGCCGCATGCATCATCGCGAGGCCCGGGTTGCGCTCGACGAACGCCACGACCATCGACATCTTGGGACCAACCTTGCTCATCTCTCTACCCTCCGCGGCACCCTGGCCGCTCTAGTGTCTGCCCCGTCCTCGGGGCCGTTTCGCCAGCGCCGTGCTGACACCTGATCTATACGTCCTAGTTATGCCTCGTGCAAGGAATAATTTTGGGAGTCGGTCGATTTTTCGCAAGTAGTGGAGATCACGAGGTCTGGCGGAGCCTCCGGAGCGCGGACGTCACTCCGCCAGGCGCCCCATCATCACGTCGTACGCCCGCCTCAGCACCTCTGGCCCGTGAGCCGTCCGCACGAAGCCCCACGGCACCGGCTCATCCGGGTCGAGCGCGCCGTACGTCGTCCCGGCGATCTCCGCCGCCTCGTCGGGCGTCAGCATGCGCTCGGCCAGAGCCTCGAGCAGATCCGCTCCACGCTCGTCCGCGCGCGCGAGCACGGTGCACGTCAGCGCCATCGAGTCGGTGCGCCCGCCGAGCTGGCGCACGCGACACCACGAGTAGCGCTCGACGAAGCGAAGCCGTGCGATCTTCGACCTCGCGCCCGTCCCGCCCGCGCACCACTGCATCGGCGTCCCGGGGAGCGGCTGGAACGGCTGCCAGTGCAGCGAGAGGTTGCGGGGTGTCTTGCCGCGCATGCGCTGGTCGATGCGCTCGATCACACGCGCGAGCTCGAGCTCCTCCCCACGTCGCTCACCTGGCAATCCAGAGATGAGGTGCCACGCGCCGCGCCCTCGACCGTCGCCCTCGATCGTCGAGAAGAACCTCACCGTGTCCTCGACGAGTCGATCGTCGGTGAGATAGCCCTTCCCGACGGCGCGACGGAGTCGGTAACTCACACCCTCGACGCCGAACGCGTATCGCTTCTGTCCGGGGATGGTCTGGTCGGGGTTCTCGAAGAGTGAATCGAGTCGACCAGTCCAGCCCTGATCGAAACCGCCATGCGCTCTCAGCGCGGCACGAATGAGGTCGATACCTGAGTGGCTCTCAGCGTCGCCGGCCTGAAGGTGCACCCGCTTCGGACTCCGGACGATCGTCTCGATGATCTGCTCAGTAGGATTCTCGCGCACGGGCGTACGCCATCCGAGCGAGCAGAACGTGCATTTGTACTTGCACCCGCGCGCGATCTCGATGCGCCTCGTGCCATCGTGGCTCACGCTGATGTTGTGACGGAGCGTCACCGAGATGTCCGGCGCCACGGCCTGCACGATCGTGTCTCGCCGTCGATCGTGAATCGACGGGACGAACACGCCAGGCACTTCGGCGGCCGCGCGCAGAAATGCCTTTCGGTTGCCGCGATGATTCTCCCAGGCGACAAGCAGCTTGGGCAACGGTTCCTCCGCGTCGCCGATCACGATGAGGTCCGCGCACGGCGCGAGCGGAAGCGGATTGTGAAGCCCCTGCCCGCCGGCCCACACGAGCGGGTGGAGCTCGTTCCGGTACGCGCGCCGGAAGGGCACCTTCCACTTCGCGAAGTGCCGCGCGGCGTTGACCATGCAGCGCGAGTCGAGCACGGAGAGGAAGATCGCGTCGAAGCCGTACGGGCCCTCTGGCGTGTGCTCCTCGGCGGCGAGCGTGAGACCGTACGGCGCGCCGATCGCCTCGACGACGGCAAGAGGGAACGTCAGCCCGTGCGGGACCTTGATCCCCTCTTGCCGCTCGAGGCTCTTCCACGCGTGCAGCGACGATGCGAAGGCCCTCATGCCAGGTGCCTCCGCATCCCATCATGCGCCGTCAGCACCGTCACGAGCTGCGGCGGCCCCGGCTCGCGCGTCGACACGCGCAGGCGCAGGCGACGCGGCTTCGGCCCGCGCCAGAGCCAGAGCCCGGGCTCGATCTCCTTCACCGCGTGCGCGCCCCGGGTGATTGCGCAAAGCTCCCGCAGCGCCCGTGCTCGCGGGATGCCCGGGCGGATGCGTTCGATGTAGCGGTCGATCGCGTGCTCGGTGATCCGGAAGGGTGACTCGAGGATCCTCGGGACCGCCGTGCGCGTCGCGTTGGCGACCGCCTTGCGCGACACGCCGAGCTCGCGCGCGACGTGACGGATCGAGTGCCCGGCTGCCACCATCTCGAGAGCCGTCCTCCGCATCAGGCCGCGCAGCGCCGCACGCGGATGGCGCTCGCCGCGGGGCACCCTGTCCGGATATCGACGCGTCCAGTGCGCGTCACCACTGACAGCGTTGTTTGTGCTCATGAGACCGCACACGGCTCCTCGCGGAACCTTTCCCAGTACGGCGGAGCGAGCACCCTCCACTCCACCCGATGCTCCCCGAGCCCGGGCCAGTCGAGCGGCAGCGAGCGAAGGGGCCGCCCATCGCGGAGGACAGGGAAGCCCTCCCACGGCTCGATCGGCTCCACCGACCACGACCGCACGCGTCCCGTCCCCACGCTGCGCTTCTTGCCGAGGTGACCGATGATCTCGACGAGGTCGCGCACGCCATCGAGATCGCCAATCGCGAACCAGACCATCTCGTCGCCAACGAGGTGCACGACCTCGTAAGGCGAGCGGTGATGCTTCGTTCGCCCCTCCGAGAGCTTGATGCTTCGGATCTTCGGCCCGCCGAGCGCCTGGGCCTCGTCGATCGGGAAGCGCTGCACGAGGTGGCGCCGCTCGCGCTCCTCCACCTCGTACTGCCCCTCGGACGCCAGGTAGATGCGACCGCACGCGGAGCGGAGGAGCGGGACGGCCTCCTTCGGGATCGCGATCTCCGCGCCGTCGCGGCAGTCGAGCGGCGGCAGGTTCTCGCGCCGCGCCCACGCCGCCATGAGCAGCGCGTCGAGCGCGATTGGGTACTCGGGCAGCATGATCGCGCCCCGTAGGTGGGCGCGGACGACGAGGGGTTTCATGACGACGTCCTCTCAACGCGCTCGTCGCCGCCTGTCCACGGGTACGGCTGGCTCGGCGCATGGAACGCAGCGCGCCACTCCTCCTGAGTGAAGTCGCGAACGGCGCCTCGCTCGGATCCTCGCACGAGAAGGATGGTGGGTGGACACAGCGCGGTGCTCACGACGATCCACGGCTCGCGACGGCTCACGCGTCCACCTCGGCGAGGAACTTCCGGAACCGATCCGAGCGCTCCTTCATGTGCGCGTAGAACAGGCTCCCGATCGACGGCCCGAGCGCCCCCGTGTCGAGGTTCTCCGGCGCCTCGCGCGGACGCTGCACCTTGATCTGCTTCGCGATCACCGGCCGGATACGTCCGTGGCCGGTCCCGCGCTTGCCACCGACGCGCGCGTCGCGCAGGAACGCGCCTACGATCGTCGCGAATGTGTCGCGCTCAATCTCCGAATGCACCGTCGCCGACACCGACCAGAGGAAGAGCGACCCGCCCACGACCGTCTCATAACGCCTGGGCAGCATCGTCGACTTGTTGTCTTCCGCGAGGACGACATCACCGACCTCCTTGCCGTGCTCGGACGCGAGCAGCCGTTGCTCTACGCTCGCGCCTCCGTCGGAGAGGAGCTTGCGTTTGCCCGGATCGAGGGACGGATCCATGCGCACGCGCTGCACCTCCTCGATGTGGCTGCGGCACGACTGGAGAGCTACGCCCTTCTCGCGGAGCCAGTCGGTGACCCACTCGGGCAAGATGTGCGCGGTCTCGAGGCAGATGAGATCGGCGTTGCAGACCTCGATCTTGCCAGCGATCGGGCGGTTCTGCGCGCATCCGCCGAGGAGCGAGAGCACGGGGAACGTGTCGACCATGTCGCGGTAGGCGTCGATCTTCACCGCGCCGACCTTGCCCGAGAGCGTGCCGCCCGCGAACAGCAAGCGGAGCGCCGCCTCGCTGAGCGAGGGGGAGTCGAGGAGTCCGGTCGCGTCGAGCGCTGCGTACGCGCCGGCCTCGCGCAGGCCGTGGCGCATCGTGTCGCCGGTGATTATGGGGACGTCGCAGAACGTCCCGTCCGGCTGGCGGACCTTGCGTCGCATCGCCAGCGACGTGTTCCCGATCGTCTCAGACGCGTGGGCGATCGGCGTCAGGGCCTCGATGATGAATTCCCAGCAGATGCGCTCAAACATGGCTCGCTGCCTCCTTCTTGGCTTCGGCCACCCCTCGCGCCTGGGCGAGGATGAAGCCGTACTCGCGATCGATCAGGTCGAGAAACTCCTTCGCCGCCCCACGCTCCCGCACGAAGTCGGCGAGGTCACGGAAACAGCGCGAGCTGTTCTCCGGTGGGGCCCCGAGCTGAAGCGTCCGCATCATCTTGGACACCCACTCCTCTGGCGTCGCCGTCTGCCGCGCGCACGCAAGCATCCGCTCTTGGATCTGCGTCCAGTGCTTGAGCACTGAGCACCCCGGCGTCCGCAGGTACGCGCTCCGCAGCTCGAGCACGACCTCGACGAGCAGCGTCCGCAGCCGCTCCTTGTCCCTTTCGTCCAGCATCCTTCTTCTCCTTCGCCGCCTTATCGGCGGCCATCCGTTCCTTGACCTTCTCTTCGTCCCGCTGCGCGAGCCACACGGCCAGATCGAACCACGCGCCGCCGCGCAGCCGTGACCACGTCGCCTCGAGCGCACGCAGCCGATCCGCGCCGAGGAGCTGCCACGCCCGCGGGCTGTAGTCGCCGCGTAGGATCTCCTCCTTCGTCGCGCCGTCCGTCAGCGCATCCGTGATGTCGTCGAGCACGCGCCAGCCGTCGTCCGTGCGCGGGAGCTCCACGATCACATCCTCGAACATCACGCGACCACCAGGCTGGTTCGGGGCATTGATCGGCGTCCAGGGGATGAGGTGCTTCTGCCCGCTGTCGGCGATCGCGGCGAACCACGGCGCGCGGTGCGGGCGGCGGAGGAACGCGCGGATCGCCGGCTTCTGGCCCTTGTTCACCCGCACGTGCTCGTCGCCCTCGACGAGGTGGCTCCACATGCGTTCGGTGTCCGGCGGGCGCCCGGCCATGACCGTGACGCACGCCTCGCAGACGTGCTCAGAGGCCGGGCAACGGGCCTTGTTCTGGCCGGTATAGTTTGCTCCCATCCACCTGTGGCGGAGCACACCGCGCATCGACTCGCCGCCGCATACCCAGCAGCGGAACGCGGAGACGTCGACACAGTCCGGGTGCGGACGACTGCCGTGGATGCGATGGATGATCTGGCTAGCGGTCATCGGTCGTAGCTGGTTTCGTAGTGCCCGCATCGATGGCAGCGCGCCCCAGCCGCGCTCCCGGAGTGCGACGAGACGCTCGTCGCGATCTGGCAGGCGTCGCACCATCCCTCGCCGCCACACGCGCAGCCGGCGGGCAGGCGGGCGGTCTGCGTGGGTTCGACCTGTTCGACGAACAGCCAGTGCCGCTGCGGACCCTGCGCCGTCGCGACGTTGACGAGGACCTCTCCGCCGCTGACGTCGAGGACGTCGCCGAGGCGGTCTCGCAGCTCGACCAGCGCGGAGCCCTTGACGCGAACGACATCGCCGCGACGAAGGCGGGGCGTGCTCACGGCAGGCGAGTCGCCGAGCGCGCGCATCGCGATCCGGTGCTCCGGCGACGCAGAGTCGATGTCGACGATCTCTCGCAACGCCGCCTCCAGCTCCTGCACGCGTGCCTCCAGATCAGCGATCTGCGACTCCTGTAGCGCTCGGATGCGCGTCACCAGCGCGTACCTCTCGCGCAGCTCGTCGCGCTCACGCTCGGCCTGTTCGGCACGAGCAATGGCCGCGTCTCGCTCACACACAAGCTCGCGGTTTCGCTCCTCCCAGTGCCGGTTGCAGCCCGGAGAAAGCCGGCATACGCCATCCTGGCCGCAGTCCTCGATCTCGCTGCGCTGCCGGATCTTCGGCAACGCGCCGCTGCACGTCGTCAGCTCGCGGTCGTAGTTGCGGACCATCCCGCAGCGCGAGCAGACGGACCAGCCATCGCGCTCGTGCTTCGTCCACTCGTGTCCGGCGCCACTCATGCGGGCACCGCCTTCGGCCCGCGCTCGACGGTCAGGCTCGACCGAGTCCGCGTCCACCGTGGGTCAGCGGTCGTCGAGCGAGCAATGGCCGCGTCGCGCTCCTTCTTCAACTCGTAGTTCCTCCACGAGGCTTCCCACATGGCTTATCGCTCCCCCGTGCTGTTCGGCCGCTCGACGACCTCCCAGCCCCTGCCGCGTTCGTATCTGATGAGTCCCGCTTTCCGAGCCTTCTGAAGTGCGCGATCCACGACGCGGAAGTCGATGGCGCGCACGCCGAGGCGGCGCCGGATGCCCTCGAACTTGTGCTCGCCGCCGCGAATCGCGGCGACGATCTCTTCGGTAGTAACAGTGGTCTTCATCCGTTGGTCTCCGTCTCCGGTGTGGCCGTATCCGTGCTCGACGCGCTCGAGGTACCCTGGCGACAGCATCTTGAGCACGGCCTGCAACGCACGCCGCTCCGTCCACGCTTCGACGAGCGCTTGCGGAGGTCCGGTGTGATGCTTCTCGCGGTGCTTCCACGCGCCGGCGAACTTGGTCTCCTGCTCGCGGCAGGTGCGGATGCGCGATAGCGCCCACGCCTTCACATCGTTGACCCGGTCGGCGAGGTCGGGTGTGCCTAGAGCG
Source organism: uncultured Myxococcales bacterium (assembly GCA_937949945.1). Taxonomy (GTDB): domain Bacteria; phylum Myxococcota_A; class Polyangia; order Polyangiales; family Polyangiaceae; genus Labilithrix. Next base: position 22,748 of record CALFEQ010000168.1, on the reverse strand, counting down.
GGCGCTGCGTCACTCATCGTCGTTCTCCCACGTGATGTAGACGCAGCCACAGTCCGCGAGGCGAGTGCCAGTGACACGAGAGCCGCTAGACTCGCCGTAGTTCGAGATCCATACGCGCGTCCCCGTGGTGACCACGTATTCGCCGCCCTTGTAGCCCGTGATCGTGGTCCCGACGCTCTCCTCGAGAGCGGTCAGCAGGTCTCCGACGTTCCACGGCGCGCTACGAGCGAGGCCGACATTGATCGCGAGGTCCTCGTAGTAGCCGCGGTAGCTGTCCAGCCCGGTGGGCGTCAACCCAACCGGGCTCTTGTCGATGAGCAGGTCCGCACCTCGATCGTATTTCCTCAGCTCGGCGATCAGCTCGCTGACGGTCAGACCCGTGCTCATGTCGACACCTCCCAGCTCTCGTGCAACTCAGACCATCTGACGCCGAGCGCTGCCAGGCTCGTCGCCTCGTAGTCCGTCAGATCGGACGGGCGAGGGCCCCCAAGCCACACCTTGTCGCACTCGGCGCTGCACTCCGCCTGCGGCTCGTGGTGGAGAAGGATCGCCATCACCTGCACCAGCTTGCTCATTCTCATGGCTTCACCTCACCAGCGCCGCGTCCTCGATGTAGTCCGCAGCCATCGCGGGAGTGCTCATCGCTCCCTCGCCGCCGAGCGATCCAGCTCGAACCGCGACTCGCTGGCCGAGCGTTCGATCGTGATCCGCCTCGCCGGGAGGCGCTGCGCGTCGCGCCAGGTGTCGTCACTCCACTCCCCCGTCTCATAGACGATGCTCGGCGAGGACAGCACGAGCACGTCGTGCGACACCGCCTCGAGTACGCCCGTATAGATGTAGTTCGCGCACAGAACCACGACCTCTTTACCGATCAAAGGATCCATTTCGTTTCGACCTCCTACTTCCACGACTCCGACCACAACCACGACCGCGACCCAGACCGCGACCGCGCCCCCGACCGCGACCGCGACCACGACCACGACCGTGACCCCAACTGCGACCGCGACCCCCACCGCGACCGTGCCCGTCCGCGCGAGACGCGTACGCCGGCTTCCAAGCACGCGTCTTCAAGCACGACGCGTGCGTCGGGATCTGTTTGCGCCTGCTCTCGTAGTGCGAGGATCGTGTCGATCACTAGGCGGAGGAGAGGTTGCGTCACCGCGTCACCCGCTCGTGCAGGTATCGCCTGCCCCTGCCCCATGCGTTGCTCGTCACTCCGCCGCACGGGTCACCTCTTCTCGCTCGAGACAACCGTTCTCGAGCGTGCGCCAACCGGGGATAGGTTCAGAGCACGATCCCCGGTAGGCGCCGTAGAGGTAGGCGCCGGAGAGGTTGGCGCCGGAGAGATCGGCGCCGGAGAGGTTGGCGCGGAAGAGATCGGCACCGTGGAGGTTGGCGCCTGAGAGATCGGCGCCGTAGAGAAAGGCGCCGCGAAGGTTGGCGCCGGAGAGATCGGCGCGCGAGATGTTGGCGCCGTGGAGGTTGGCGCCGTGGAGGTTGGCGCGGGAGAGGTTGGCGCGGGAGAGGTTGGCGCAGGAGAGGTTGACGCCGTAGAGATAGGTGCCGGAGAGGTTGACGTGGGAGAGGTTGACGTGGGAGAAATCGGCGCGGGGGATAATCCCCCGCGCCTCCAGCCATCGCGCAAACGCGCCGTAGCCCGCCACGTAGGGCCAGATCGAGTGAAGCCGCGTCCAATCGGCGATCACGATGCAGTCGCTCCCAGGCTGAGAAGCCGCGATCTGGTCGTAAAGCGCGAGGCCCGCGGCGCACGCTCCGAGTTGCTCCAGCGTCTTACGGTGGATGGTGACAGTGATCATGACTCCTCCTCTCGCTCGAGATAGCCGTTCGCGAGCGTGCGCCAACCGGGGATAGGGGACGACGATCCTCGATAAGCGCCGCGGAGGTTGGCGCCGTAGAGGTTGGCGCCGTAGAGGTTGGCGCCGTCGAGGTCGGCGCCGGAGAGGTTGGCGCCGTAGAGGTTGGCGCCGTAGAGGTCGGTGACGGAGAGATCGGCGCCGGAGAGGTTGGCGCCGTGGAGGTTGGCGCCGTAGAGGTCGGCGCCGTAGAGGTCGGCGCACGAGAGGTTGGCGCCGTGGAGGTTGGCGCCGGAGAAATCGGCACCGTAGAGGTTGGCGCCGTAGAGGTTGGCGACGGAGAGGTCGGCGCCGGAGAGGTCGGCGCCGGAGAGGTCGGCGCCGGAGAGATCGGCGCCGGAGAGAACGGCGCGGGGAATGATTCCCCGCTCCTCCAGCCAGCGCGCAAACGCGCCGTAACCCGCGACGTAAGGCCAGATCGAATGAAGCCGCGTCCAGTTGGCGATCTTGATGCGCCGGTCTCGGCGCGCGTCGCTCTCGGGCTGAGAAGCGGCGATTGCGTCGTAGAGCGCGAGGCCCTCCGAGCACGCGCGGTGATGCTCGAGTGTCTTCCTGTGAATGGTGACGGTGATCATGTGGCCCTCATGAAAAGGGACGGCTGTACGTCCGGTCCGTCCAGTAGACGGCCCACTGCACCGTAGGGATGGCGTCGAGGTCGGCCGACGACGGCGGTAGGCCGGCCGCCGCTCGGTCGAGGATGAGGCGCGCGAGTGTGATCATGCCGCCACGACCTCCCTTCCGACGACGTTCGCGCGCACGATCGCCTCCGCGACGTGCTTCGCGACGCTGTTGCCGATGAGCCGGATCTGCGCCGTCTTCGAGATCGGCTCGCCGTCGACGCCACGATCGAGGACGAAGTCGTCCGGGAACCCCTGCGCTCGCGCGAGTTCCCTCGGGGCGAGGAGACGCATCCCGATGTCGGCGATCTCGTACGCCTCGCCGTGGACGGTCACGAGGCCGAAGCGTCGCGCAGTCGTGATCGTCTGGAGCGGGAGCTGCGCCGGCTGCCCGATCGCGTCGCCGTTGTACCGGATGAGGAAGGCCCTCACTTGCTCGCGTCTGTCGCGATCGCCGTGCGCTGTCGCGGTCACGAGCGCGTGGTGATCGCGGCACGTCACGGTCCCGAGCGGCAAAGTGAGCGCCTGCCCCGGCCCCTCGTGCCCGCCGAAGTGCTTGGCGAGGAAGGCCGTCACGAGGCCGTGCTTCACGCCGCCTGCGACGACGAAGGGCCGATCGGTCTCCAGTACGAACCGACGCAGTCCGCGCGCGATCCGGCGCATCGTCGCCTCGCTGAGCGGCTTCTTCCGGTCGAAGATCGACGGGCACGGAATGCTCCAGTCGATGCACTCGGCGGCCGTCCGATACGGCAGAAGCCCGCGCCCATGCGTCGGCGTCGGCCACACGATCGGGCGACCGTCGCAGCGTGCGATAACGAAGAGGCGCTTTCGGCTCGTCGGCGCGCCGTAGTCGCACGCGCGAAGCTCGCGCCACTCGACGGCGTAGCCGGCATCACGCAGCGACTTCACCCATCGGCGGAACGTGAGCCCCTTGCGCACGGGGCACGGCCGACCGTCGTTGAGGAGCGGTCCCCAGTCGGCGAACGCCTCCACATTCTCGAGCGTGATGATCCGCGGCCGAGCCTCGTGCGCCCACCGATTGACCACCCACGCGAGCGCACGGACCTTTGTGGCTTCGCGTCGATCGAGGGGCGCTCCCTTCGCCTTTGAGAAGTGCGTGCACGTCGGGCTCGCGTGGAGCAGGTCCACCGGCGCGCCCTGCGTGACGTCGCGCGGCGCGTACGCCCAGACGTTGCCGCGCAGGTGTCGCGTCGCGGGGTGGTTCGCGGCGTGGACGCTGACGGCGACCGGGTCGTGGTTGATCGCGACGTCCGGATCGCGCCCGAGCGCGTCGCGGATGCCGAGCGAAGCTCCCCCCGCCCCCGCGAACAAATCCACAACGAGGCTCACGCTCCGACCTCCGCGACCTTGTTGAGCACCGCCCGCAGTATCGAGACCGTGTCCTCGTGCTCCGTGTGCCTGTCGTCTCCGCAGTACCAGCAGCGCGCGGCGTAGACCTGCGTGCCCTGGTAGCTCGTCACTCTCGGATCGTTCGCCATCTTCAGATCCTCATCGGCATCACGACCGCCACGAACCCCTCACTCCCCACCGGCGCGAGCGTCAGCGGATCGAGCTGGCCGCTCACCCCAAGCAGCACCTCCTCGCTTGAGAGCGCGCCGAGCACGTCGAGGATGTACTTCGCGTTCACCCCGATCAGCGCCTTGCCGGGACCGTCGACCACCTCAAAGGGCAGCTCGTCGACGCCGTCTCCGCCGTCAGGCGACTCGCTTGTGATCCGCATGACGCCGTTGCCGAGCGTCAGCCGGACCGCGCCCTTCGCGGAGTCCGCGAGCGCCACGGCCTTGATCGCGTCCGCCATCGCGGCGCGCGAGAGGCGCACCGTTGTCGCCGTGCCATCCGGGATGACCTGCCGCCACGGTGGGAACTGCGCGTCCGTGAGCTTGACGCCGAACGTCGTCTCGCCCGCGGTCACGAAGAGCGACGCGCCGGAGCGGGTGAGCGTCAGCGTTGGCTTCTCGCCGCCTGACGAGAACAGCTCGTCGTCGAGGCGGCGGAGCTCCGTGATCGCCTTCAGCGGGATGAGCATCTCGGCCGCCGCCGCGCCCTCGATCGCCCGCTCCACCTTCGCGAGCCGGTGGCCGTCCGTGGCGACCATGCGCGCGATGCCGCCCTCGAGATCCAGCAGCGCGCTGTTCAAGTGCGCCCGCGTCTCGTCCGTCGAGATCGCGTAGCCCGTGTGTGCGATCAGGCTCGCGAGGAGCCCTGCCGGGAGCGTGAACGCGGGCGCGTTCGGATCGGGCGACGGGAGCGGCGGGTAGTCGTCGCCGGGCATGCCGCGCAACGTGTAGCGGCGCGCCGAGCCCTTCGCCTTGATGGCGAGACCCTTGTCGTCCGCCGAGACGGCGACCGGGCCCTCCGGCATCATCTTGATGCGGTCGAGGAGCGCTTTTGCGTCGGCCGCGAACGAGCCTGGTCTGCCGACCTCGGCGGACGCGGTGGAACTGACGGACAAGTAGAGGTCCGTCGCCGCGACGCGGAGCATGGATCCCTTCGCTTCGAGGAGCGCCATCGTCGTCGCGTGCATCGTGCTCTTCCGTTCGGCGACGGCAGCCGCGCGGCTGGCAAGCCTTAGTAGGTCTCGTTTGGGTATTTGGATTTGCATTTCGTTGCTGGTCTTCTGATCTGCCGTTGTCACCTGATCTGTCGTCGTCACTCACGGCCGACGACATCGACCTGTCGTTGCTGGTCTTCTGATCTGCCGTTGTCACCCGACGACGAAGGGCCAACCGAGTGGAGTCTGAAATGCCTGTCGTTGCTGGTCTTCTGATCTGCCGTTGTCACGCACTTCGCTGCGGTCGCCCGAGGCGCGACCAACCACCCCTGTCGTTGCTGGTCTTCTGATCTGCCGTCGTCACTGGCGAGGTGCGCATCGCGCGAGCGTACGACGAGCGCCTGTCGTTGCTGGTCTTCTGATCTGCCGTTGTCACTCCGTCGCGGTCCACGCGACCGACCTCGTCAGCCGCATCCTGTCGTTGCTGGTCTTCTGATCTGTCGTCGTCACACGGCCGTTCATGAGCCACTTGATCAGCCACTGCCTGAGCCTGTCGTTGCTGGTCTTCTGATCTGTCGTCGTCACCGAGCTGCTCGTCGCATTGGCGAGCTTCCGCGCCTAGTCCCTGTCGTTGCTGGTCTTCTGATCTGTCGTCGTCACACAGACGTACTGGGCGATCGATCCGAGCGGGCGGGTCCTGTCGTTGCTGGTCTTCTGATCTGTCGTCGTCACCGAACCAACGCGTTCGTGCTCGTCGGCGGCGTGAGGTCCCTGTCGTTGCTGGTCTTCTGATCTGTCGTCGTCACACAGGCACACTCGGCTCTCTCGGGCCCCAGTCGGGCCTGTCGTTGCTGGTCTTCTGATCTGCCGTTGTCACCGTTGCCCCCGCGGCGCAGACCGTGACGGAGTGGCGCCTGTCGTTGCTGGTCTTCTGATCTGCCGTTTCACCGGGATCAACGTCGCCGCGCTCTTCCGCATGCTCGTCCTGTCGTTGCTGGTCTTCTGATCTGTCGTCGTCACCCTCATCGACTCACTTGCTCGCGTCGCACGAGCGGACGCCCTGTCGTTGCTGGTCTTCTGATCTGTCGTCGTCACCCGTCCGCCGTAGCGCTCGCGAATTCGCTCACCTACGCAGCGGTTTTCGAGCGGTTCCTCCTCGGACTCTTCTCGACCTCCGCAACCGCTCGATCTTCCTCACGCGCGTCCGGGTCACCACCGAGGCGCACGACGAGCGCTCGCAGCCGGTCGACCTCCGCCTGCAAGGCGACGTTGGCCTGCTCCAGCTCACGGATCCGCTTCTGGTACGGCGAGAGCGTTGGCTGGATGAACGGCTGCACGATGTCGCGCGCGGTCCGTTCGGGCAGCGGTGCGCCGTGCACCTTCGCTTTCTCGATGCCGATCGCCTGCGCCTCCGCTCGCCGCTCCGGATCGGCGATCCGGGTCAGCTGCTTCGCCAGCGCGAAGCCCGCCGTGTCGATGACCTCCGCGGGCACCTCGTCGAGGGCGCGCAGCCCGCGCTGGTAGCGGTCCGGGTCGATGTGCACGGTCTTGAGCCACCCGGTGAACGCGCCGGTGTGCGCCTCCTTCCAGACGCCCGACAGCTCGATGCCGCGCAAGAGGCAGATCAGATCCCGCTCGCCCGCGTCCGCCCTGCGCAGGTACTCGAGGACGAGCTCCGCAAGGGCGTCGAGCCCGCCATGCTCACCCGACGCGATCTCCTTCGCCCACTGATTTGCAGTCTTCATCGACCTCTCCTTTCGTTCTGTTTCTCGACCTTCTTCCGCATCTCGCGCGTCATGTAGGACGCCTTGAGACGCACCTCTTTCAGCGCGGTGTCGTCGACGCCAGCGCTCTTGAACATGTTCCAGGCCGCCACGAGCCGGCGGTCGACGAGGAGCCCGCAGCCCTCGCAGTCGGTGTACTCGCCGTCGCGCTTCGCCTCCGCCCCGCACGAGGGGCACGTCAGGTCGTCCTGCGCGCGCGCGACGATGCGGATTCGGATGCCGAACTCCTGCGCCTGCTGCTTCAGGTACTCGACCGCCTTCGACCACGGCGTGCGCTCGACGACACGCGCGAAGCGCTCGTTCGAGGCGCCGTGCCAACGCCACTCGAGGGACATGTCCTCGACGAGGATCTCGTGCACGCCCTCGGCCAGTGCCCGACGGACGATGGCGCTCGCGAGCTGCCGGAGCAGCGTGTCGACCGTCTTAGCCTCGTCGTCGCTGCATCGCCGGATGTCACGGAAGAGCCGCGCTCGCCCACGTCCGCGCGCCCCTCGCCCGAGGAGCGGCAACCGCTCGAGACGCGTCTTGCGGACACGGTGGAACTTCCCTCGCGCCTCGAGCAACGCGACACCGATCGCCCGCGTGTTCGACGGGCCGCCACGGGATCCCCGGATGTCGATGCCCTCCCGGCCCGTACTGCTCGACACCTGGAGGACGTCTCGCACGTCACGGCGAACGACGAGGTAGACGGGTGTGTCGCGCGCCTCCGCCGACTTTGGCCTAGGAAGCGCGTACGAGAGCTGGATCTGCCATCGCCTCTTACGGTCGTCCCAGATCAGCCGGCCGTCACCATGACGGATCTCGCCATCAAGAATCCGGTCGAACATCCGCTGATGCGCGAAGCCTCGGGCCCAGACGAAGCACTCGTGACCGTTGCCCCGTCCGGCGAAGATGGGGAGCCTGCAGCGCACGTCGTCGCCGTCGCGCTCGAACGTCAGTTCGGCGGCTCGCAGCGGGATCGACCCGTTGGGACCGGACCAAGAGGGGAATCCGATCTCGCCGAGCTTCCAGCGCCGGTAGAACATCTCTACCTGCCTGGCGGCCTGCGACGCGGCTGCACCGGACAGCGTGAACTCGCTACGCGCCTTCCACTTCGGCGACTTGGTCCGTGCGTAGACCCGGGCCGCTTCGGCTCGCAGTTCGTCCTGCGCCTCCGGGTCGACGATTGTCTGATAGACGCTCTTGCCGCTGCCGGTGACCTCGCCGATGCGGAGGAGTACGGCGGCCCGATCCATCAGCCGTCCGAGCGCCCATTGTGTCGCGCGCACCGGTTCGGACCACTCTGACCACGACACCGACTTCGGGATCCCGACACTGAGCAGCAGCGAGCGCCGCATCTCGAAGCATCGGGACACGTCGAGAACCTCAGCCTGATGCCTGGTCAGCGTCGCGAGCTTCGCGCGCCCGGCCCGAACCTCGATCCCCTTGCCGGTGCCGGCCTTCGTCTTCACGTGACGCGCGGTCACGCGACCCGCAAGCTCTACCCCGAGCGCTTCCGCCTCTACCTCGACAGCGCGCACGAGGGCGTCTAGGTCGAGGGCCGAAGAGGCGGCGCGAACAGGATTGCGACCAGCATCAGCGAGCGCCGTAGCCTCGCCATCACACCCCGACAGAGGGCTCCTTCCGCTGCTCACGCCACCACTTCGACCCTCGACCATCACCTACCCTCCAACCTCAAAACGGAATGTCGCTGTCGCCGACGCCGTAGTCGCCGAACGGATCCTCCGGCGCAGGCGCAGGCTCCGCCGCGCGCGGCGCCGACTGCGAGCGTCCGCCGCCGTTGCCGCGCGACGCCTGCGCGCCGTCACCCTTGCCGCCGAGGAGGCGGACGTCCGTGACGTTGATCTCGGTGCGGTAGCGCTTCTCTCCGTCCTTCTCCCAACTCGTCGTCTGGAGCCGCCCCTCGACGTAGACGCGGTCGCCCTTCGCCATGTACTTCGCGAGGCCCTCAGCGCGCTTGCCCCACAGGACGCATGACACCCACTCCGTGCGTTCCTGCTTGGCGCTGTTGCGGTCGAGGTACGTCTCCGTGCACGCGAGACGGAACTTGAGGACCGCCTGCCCTCCGCCCGTCACGCGCAGCTCGGGATCGGCAGCGAGGTTGCCGAGTCCCATCCACCTGTTGAGTCCCTCCGCCATCGTTCACTCGTCCTTTCCGCGGTCTTCGTCACCCATCAGGAACTTCGCCGCCTCCGCGGCGCGCTCCGCTTGCGAGAGCATCTCGGCGATCGCGTACGCGAAGCCCTCGCTGTAGAAGCGCCCGGCCTCCCACGTCACGCCGCCACCCTCACCTGCCCGTTCGCCACCTCGAGGCGCGCGTCGCACAGGTCCCAGACGCTCGGCGTGTGGCTCACGAGCAGCACCTTGTCCGCTCCGATGAGCTCTGCCGCTCGCCGAAGCATCCGCACGTAGGCGCCGGCGCGCCCCTCGTCGAGCGCGGCGCCGCTCTCGTCTCGCACCAGCGTCGGCCGCTCGATACCGCTCCGGCGGCACGCAAGCGTGCTCAGCGCCAGCGAGATCGCCTCGCCGACGATCACCCGCTCGCCGCCGGAGAGGCTCTCGACGAGGGCGTCGCGGCCGCGCTCGGTGTCGATCACGTGGATGTCGAAGCCTTCGATCTCGCGCTTGCCGTCGGCCGAGCGGCGCGTCGTGTCGAAACGCACCGTGAACCGCGAGCCGAACGCCTCGTGAAGAAGTTGGTTCGCGATCTCCGTCAGCTCCGGGCCGGCGCACTCCACCTCGGCCGCCTGGAGGCCGTCGCGCCCGAGATCCTCGGAGAGTCGCGTCCAGTCGGCGAGCTCCTCGTCCGCCTTCCGGCGCTCCGACTCGAGCTCGCGGAGCCTGCTCGCCGTCTCGCGCGCGTCGGCGAGTTGCGACTCCTTCACCGCGATCGCGGCCTCGGTCGCCCGAAGCTCGCGATCGAGCGCATCGACCTTCTGCCGCGCCCCGGCGACGTCCGGGAGCGCGACCGGACCCGGCTCGGGCGGCAGTTCGGCAAGCTCCCTATCGAGCCTCTCGATCTCGGCCTTCGCCCCATCGACCTGCGGCGAGAGCTCGCTGATGCGAGCCTCCGCCTGCATGAGCCGGTCGACGAGACGGAGGAGCGGATCGAGCTTCGCGCGCGCCCCCTGCGCCTCGTCGAGCTCGCGCACGAGCGCATCCACGGCCTCGGCCTTCGCGCGTCGGCTCTCGTCGGCCGCCAGACACGCCTCGTCGGCGGCCTTCAGCTCCGTCTCCAGCCTTGCGATCTCGACCTTGGACTCGGCGAGCTCCGCCTCCGCCGCCTCGATCTCGGCGGACCTCGCGGCGAGACGCTCCGCGTCGGCGAGCTCGCGACGCTTCGTTGCGAGGTCCGCCCGGACCTCGTCGAGCATGCGCCGCTGCTCCGTCAGCTTCTTCGGCGCCTCATCGGCGTCCCGTGCCGCACGGTCGTCGCTGTCGAGCGCCGTCCTCGCCTCCACGTCCGGCTGCTCGGCACCGTCCGCGATCGTCTGAAGCGCCCCACGCAACCCGTCGATGCGCTTCGATGCGCCGTGCATCGCGAGGTCGGTCGTGGCCTTGATCGCGGCCTCGAGCGCAGCGACCGCGCCTTCGGCGCCGGTCACCACGTCCCGCAGGCCAGGCAACGACTCGCGCGCACTCTCGACCATCGCCTTGTCGGCGACGCGCTCCACGAGTCGATCGCGACGCTCGCGTGCGCTGACGGAACGTGACCTCACGTCGTCGAGCGCCTTCCGGGCGGTTTCGAGCTCGCGAGCGGCCGCTTTCTCCGCCGCGCGCGCCTCCGCGATCTTCTTGTCCAGCTCGACGAGCTTCGCGTCGAGCGCCGAGGCGCCCTCCTGCGCCTTGCGGATCTCGTCACGTCGCGCAAGCAGGTCCGCGTTGTTCCCGATCCGCTTCTCCAGGTCGGCACGCTGCGCCTTCAGCTCGGCGATCTGGCGCTCCAGATCGGAGCGGCGCCTGCGGTTCTCCTCGGCGGCCCGCTGGGCCTCCTTTGCCCGCTGCTCCTGGGCGACGAGCTCCTCGAGACACGACCTCTCGGCCGCGACCGCCGCTTCGAGCTCCTTCCGCTTCGCGACGAGCACATCAAGCTCGGCGGCGACAGCCGCGGGATCGCTCGCCCGCCGCTTCTCGTCTGCGATCCTCGCGTCGAGGATCGCGATCGCGCTCTTCGTCGAGCGTGCGTGCTCGCGAGCCTTCTCGGCGAGCGCCTCCAGGCGCTCGATTCCGAGCACGCGGAGTAGGACCCCCTTCCGCTCGCCAGGCTTCAGGTCGAGAAAGCCGCCCGACCCTTGCGCAGCGAACGTCGACGAGTAGAGCACCTCGGGCGGCGGCAGGTGCTTCGACGCCCAGGAGTCGTACTCACGAAGCTTCCCGGACGCGACGCGCGGCCTGCCCTCCGCGTCGGTCACGACCGCCTCTCCCTTGCCGCTCACCGCATCGACGACGTGTCGGATGCGATGCAAGGCTCCGTTCACGACCTCGACCTCGAGGAAGGCGTCGCGCGCCGTCGCTAGGCTGGAAAGCGGTCCGCGCGTCGGACACGTCCGGTAGAGCGCGCCCGCGAAGAGCTCGAGCAGCGTGCTCTTTCCCGCACCGTTCTCTCCCGTGACCGCGACGATCTGCGCGTCGATGCTGGCCAGGTCCACCGCGATCTCGTCGCGAAACGGACCAAGTCCCTTCGCACGGATGGCCTCGAACCTCATGCCGCTACCTCCCCTTCGAGCTCGTGAACTTTCGTCAGGAGCCGTTCCGCACGCTGCGGATCCGGCTCGTTCCGACGCGCGCGCCAGAGCGCGCGCAGCTTGTCGTCCAGCGTCTTCGCGTGGACGATCTCGGGCGTCCGCGTGCGGGACGTCGCGAGGACGACCTCCTCGACCTTCACGCTCCGCGCCTTCCACTCGCCGAGCATCCGGTCCCGGAGCTCGACCGCAGCTCGCTTCGCCGCCTCGCGATGGTCGGCGGCGACCTCGTAGCGGAACCGGACCTCGGCGCCGGCCAGTATCCCGCGCTCGCCGGCCTCTCCGAGCGGGACCTCTCCCCCGACCTCCGCCTCGGTGTCGAATCCGAACGTCGGCGGATCGGCGTCGTGCCACCATCGCGCCGTGAGGAGCAGCATCGGCGTCGCCGGTACGATCACGCGCTCCCAGAGCGCGGTACCGTCGGTGTGGTCGAGATCGAGGATGAGGTATCCCTTCTCCTCGACCTCGCCGAACGCCGTCCGGCGTGGGCTGCCGGGATACACGATCGGCATGTGGCCGTGCTCCCAGTCCTGCCCCTTGTGGATGTGCCCGAGCGCGACGATCTGGGCGCCAGCGAGCGCGAGATCGTCGAGGCCGAGCTCCAGGTCGCAGCCGACGAGCGGCTGCCCCACGCTCGTGACGGAGCCGCGGACCATCGCGTGCATCGCGAGGACCGTCGGCCCGTCGTGCTGCGAAAGCTCCACGCCGAGGCCCCGGAGCAGGTTCCGCATCGCGTCCCCTGCGGCCTGCTCGCTCTCTTCGTGGCCGCCGTTACCGGACGCGAGAAGGTGCGCCTTCCGCGGCCACGCGACGGCCGCTACGGCGATGCCGTTGACGACGTGGACTCCGGCAGCCTCCTCGACGGTGATCGGATGCTTCGTGCGGAGGGCTCGGAAGATCGCGAGATCGCCGAGCACGTCGTGGTTGCCACGCACGATCAGGACGGGCGCGATCTCGCCACACTTCCGCAGCCAGTTCGCGACGGCGAGTCGCTCAGCCGGCGTGCTCTTGCGGTCGAAGATGTCCCCGGTATGAATGACGAGGTCGACACTCCGCTTCGCGAGGTCGTCCACGATCCAGTCGTGCAGGCGAATGCACTCCTCGAAGCGGCTTTCCTCGCAGAAGTGCGAGTCGGCGATGACGGCGATGCGCTTCATGCCGCCACCTCGTCGTCGTCCGCTCCGCGGAGGAACAGGACGACGTGGTGAAGAGCCTTCGCCTCGATCTCCGCAAGCTCGGCGTCGAGCTTCAGCGACGCCGTTGCCAGCGTCGCCTCAGCCCTGCGCGCCGACTCGTTCGATCCTTTCGACTCGGCAAGCGCCTTTGCGTTCGCAACCTCGTACTTCATGCGCGCTTGCGCCGCCTGGACGGCGGCCTCGCGCCAGTGCGAAACCGCCTCCGGAAACGTTGAGGGAAGCTTCATCGGAACGAGCTCAGACATCGCTGTCCCCCTTCGTCAGTACGCATCCGCGTCGTCGCCACGATCGACCTCGTCGCCCTGCGGATCCGCGGGCGTCACGCCATTCCGGCGCTCGAGCTCGGCGAGCACCTCCTTCAGGTGCGCCTCGTTCGCGGCGCGAAACCTCGCCTTCGCCGGATCGTCGACGCTCGACTTGACCGCGCCGTGGTACCAGTCGAGGTCCTCGTCGCTCAGTGACGAGAGAGGCCTCCCCTTCTGCGTCCCGAAGCGGCAGACCGGTCCGTCGGCAGGCGCCGGCGCAGGTTCCTGCACCGAGGTCGGCTCGCGCGCTGGCTTACTCTCTCCGTTCGAGGCGCTCGATCGCTTCGCCGGCTGCGCCTTCGGCTCCGGCTCGGACGGCGGCGGCTCGGGGACGTCGAACGCGTCGGGGGCGCTCGGCTCCGCCGACTGTCCAATGGGCGGAGGCTGGCGCGCACCGAGTTGCGGGATGCCGGATGCCGGCGGGAGCGGAGCGGCAGGAGCGTCGCCGTAGAGCGCGCGGTGCCCGCTGAGCATTGCATCGGCCTGTTTCAGCGCAAACGCGCGCCGGATCTCGGGATCATCGCTCTGTCCGGTCCACGCCATCTTCGCCACGACGAACGGCTTGGTGAGCTCTTTGGCGTCGTAGGCCGACCGCACACCGAGCGACCGAATCGCCCTCAAGCGCGCCTTGCTCTCGGCGTGCGCGACAATGTGCAGTCGCATCTCACGGATCTGGCCGTCGGGCGACTTCGGCTCGTAGCCCTTGCGCCCCCCACGCACCCACGAGTCGTATTTCGCCTTGTACCTATCGTAGAGCGCCTCGACCTGCGCGCTCCCCTCACGGAGATCCATCTCCTTCGTGCCAAGGAGCTGCACGATCGTCCCGTCGAGGTGGCGCATCGTCCCGACGACGCGCCAGAGCACGTAGTGCGGGTCGCTCGCGTCGTCGAGGCGACCACTCAGCCGCGCATCCCAGGAGATGCCGGCCGCTGCTGCGATCCGGTCGAGCGCGGACTTCGAGAGTCCACGCTTGCCGCCAACGTCGTACGTCTCGTTCTCGACGTCGACGAGGACGGTAGAGAGGGTGATCGAGCAGCCCTCGGGGATCATGCCGCACGCCGTGGCGGGACTGACAAGGTGGTAGTGCTTGGCCGCGTGCTGGAGACGCGCCGTCACCTCCTCGGGATCCCGAAAGGTGCCAGACACGCGAATGGCTCGCGCCTCGGTCTGCACGAGTGCGTTGGACGTATTGGTGTTGCTCATGGTCGCCTTGGCCTCTCTCTCCTGATTGCGAGCGTCGTCGTCGTGCGACGCTCAGAGTCCGATCGCGCGCTCTTCTTCGGCCGCGCGCGGGGCCGTCTGCGGGAGCTCGCCGAGCTCCTCGCGGTCGATCGCGTCGAGGTACCGCTCGACGCCAGCGAGCACCTCCCGCGCTCGCGTCGTGTCACCATCGGCGAGCATCAAAACCGCGCCAGTGAGCGCGGCGATGTTCGCCGTCGCGAGTCCCATCCGGCGCACGCCGCGCCAGGATGCTTCGCATCCGAGACGCGTCGAGCCCCTCATCTGGCCCTCACGATCGCCGTCATGATCCGCACGCGCGTCTCCGTCGGACGCGTGAGGAACCAGACGGCCACTTTGAGGCTCGCCACCCTGCTCCGCAAAAACGTCATCGCTCTCCCCTCGCCTTCCAGCCTCGATCTCGCCACTCACTCATCCGCCGCGCTTCGCCGTCGCGCCTGCTCGTTTGCCAGGCGCTGGGCCTCGTCGAGCAGCCACTTCGCGATCGCCTGCGCCTGCCCGCGACGCACAATGTGCCGCAACAACGCGTGCGCCTGTCGCGCCGGGATCCCGACCTCGCCCGCGATCTCGCCGATCGAGACCGACTCGGCCAGCGGCAGGACCGCGCCCATCACGCAGCCCTCGCGCTCGCGTCCTTCGGCTCCATCGCGAGCGCGAGAAAGTGCGCACGGATCCCGTGCTCGCGCCGCTTGTGATCCATGAGCGCGTGCGCTTCGTCGAGTCGCGCCTGCGCCAGCGCGCACTCGATCTCGTCCCCGGTCATCTCCCGGGCCTGCCGTTCGAGGGCGACGATCTCCTCTTCGAGCTGCGCGATCTCGGCCCAGAGCCGCTTAATCTCGCTGTAGTGGTGCGCCAGGTTCATCATCTCTCTCCACCTGTTCGTTCAGACACTGCGACTTTCTCACGCCGCCTCCGTGTCGGCCGTCACCCACCGCGACCGCTCCCACGCCTCCGCCACCGCGGGGCCGTCCGCGTCGTCCATGCCGAGCAGCGCCGCGCGCGCCGTCATGGGCGAGACCTGTTCCCAGAGCGCCACGCGGACGAGGACGGCCTCGAGCTGCCGGATGCGCTTGTCGGCCTCCGCGATGGCGTCGCAGAGGGCCCCGTTCTCCCGGGCGAGCCGCTCTGCCTCGACCTGCGCCTCGTCTCGCTCGCGGACGATCCGGTCGACGATCGCGCGCGCGTCGTTGAGGATCTTCTCGAAGGTGTCCATCACGCTGCCTCCAGCGGAGGGGCGGAGGACGCGGGGCGGCGACCGCGGAGCTCGTCGGCGATCGCGTAGAGCCGCTCGGACTCCGCGCTCTCCTCCGACGTGACTGGGCGTCGCTCCTTCGGCGGCCAGCAGTACGGCGGCGGGAAGCCCACCATCTCGCGCGCGTCGTTCTCGAAGACCTCGGCGAGGTCGCCGCGCAAGATGTCCGTCAGCCCCGACGGCGTGACCTGGATCGCGATCGTGCTCCCGCACGTGCAGTGCCGAAGCTCCAGTCGCCCGCCGGCTCCGTCGTCCTGGTACCCGCAGAAGGCGAGCGCGACCCAGTCCCCCGGGTAGTACTCGACACCGCAGCACGTGCAGCGCTTGGGAAACGCGCTCACGGCTGGGCCTCGTACAGCTCGCCGTCGTCGTCAACGCGCGCCGGGTGCCCGCACGGCCCCTGCGCGTCGCAGCCGTCGAGCAGCGCCTCGATGCAGTGCTCCTCGCAGGCCACCCACTCGCGGTCCGTGTCGGGCGAGATCGTCCACTCCGCCGGCTTCCCGCACGGCTCGTAGGCGACGTAGGGGCCGCAGTCCTCCTCGCGGCCCGCCATGTTGCGCCCGCACCGCGGCAGGCGCCGCGCCGTCGTCAGGTTGGTCTCCATCACGCGCTCTCCTTCACGCGGGCACGCCCCGCGTCTGTAATCACCAAGCTCGCTCCCACCACCGTCGCTAGTCCGGCCCCGACGAGCCGGTGGCGCGCCTGCCGCTCCACCCTACGGATAGAGAGCGGCCGCACCGCGAGCCGGCGCAGGAGGCCGAGGTCGTGCCTCTCGCGCCGCGACCGCATCCACGCGAGGCACGCCTCGCAGGTGATGCCGTCGGTGTCGCGCGGGCACGCGTACCCGCCAGTCCCGCCGCAGACCGCCTTGCCCTTCGGGGCATAGTGACGGAGCACCGGGCGCTCCGGCTCCTCGAGGAGCCTCGCGAGCGCCGACTGGCGGGCGACGCGGCTGACGCCGTGTTCGTCGACCATCACCCGATCTCCGCGGCGGTCGGCAGGGCCGACGCCAGGTTGATGTTCTCGCCGCGCTCGGCGGCGAACGCCGGGGCGACGAGCGCGACGATCTGGTCCCGCCAGCAGAGGTCGCACGCCGACGAGCAGCAGCGCGGAGCGGGCGCCGCGCGCATCTCGAGGACGACGAGGTCGCGCTTCACCGCGCGGATCGCGGTGCGGAGTGCGTCGACCGACCAGGACCGGCCGTCGAGGACGGCCTTACCGTCTACCGCCGACGCGGCTGCGGCCTCCATCGCGGAGAGCTCGCGGCGGACCGCGAGGACTCGGCTGGCGGTCATGCGACCTCCTGCGCCGGGGTCCACTTGCCCGCGCGGAAAATCAAATCCCGAATGACCGCGCCGTCGAGGCGGACGATCACGCGTCCGCCTTCGGCCTTCTCGGCCATCAGCTCGCGGGCGTAGCCCTTTGCCGTCGCCTCGGCCTCCGCCTTCGTCAGCGATCCGCAGAGCGCCGTCGCGCCGCGGAATCGCACGAACCCATCAGAAAAACCCGATGCCTCGACTGCGTAGCCCATCCCTGCCTCCCCGGCGGGCCCTCATGGCCTCGCCTCGGGACTAGTTATAGCTATGCCTCTCGCGCCGCGCAACAAAATTCGATAGCCGTACCTATGAACGGCCTCGTTGTGACTGGAGAGGCTTGTCGTAACGCTGTCTTAGGCGCGCTAGCCGCGGCGCCGCAGCGCCACGCGGCCCTCGTCGATCCCGCCGCGCAGAGTCACCTTCGCCACGTCTGGGCGCCGCGCTTGGCCGGCCGCGATCCTGAGCACGGGCACCGAGCCCCAGCCCCTGCCGCGCACGAGCACGTTGGCGTGGTTCGCCGTGACGACCGCGCGCTCGTCGCCCAGCACCTCGGCGAGCCGGAGTTGCGTCGCCGTCTGGGAGAGGCCGAACGTCTTGGCGATCGGTCGCAGATGGTGATAGTTCGGCGAATCCGTCAGATCCCCCGGATTCGTGCCGGGCCTACTCGATGCGGAGCGTGGTCGTCGCGACAACGCCAGGGTCCGCGTCGATGTGTCGGTCTCGTACGTGGACTGCGAACTCGCAGCGTCCACGCCGTCGCGCCACCATGGATACCGTTCTCTCGTACGGATGCCGGGGCACAACGACGACATCACGCTCGAGCGCGTGCTCGAGAGATGCCGTCGGCTCGAGGTTCCTAAAGCCCCCCTTCTCCCATGTCGTCTTGAGGTCGACCAAGGCGCACTCCCGCAAGGGCTTGATCGAGACGTAGCGCTCGCGCCCGGGGTCTCTCACGTGAATGGAGATTGTCATCAGCGTTGCAACGCCGATGTGCAGTGACGAGTCCGAGAGCGCGATCGAGACGTCGATGGCTGGCTCGCTCGCGGGCGCATCCATTCCGCCGTCGCTCGCATGGGCCTCGACCGCGGCGCTCGTCGTCACGTCGCCATCGAGTCCCGCGCCGCTTGCGACCGCCGTCGTGCCCCCGCCGTTCAGCAGAGCGACCCCGAGGCATGTGCCGAGCCCGCAGACGGCGCACGTGATGCAGACGACCTCCGTGCGGGTCATCCAGACGCCTCCTTCGCGCCGGCGCCATCGGGCGCCTGCTCGGCGCTGTCGTCTTGAGCGAGCTGCGCGCCACGTCGCTTACGAGCCCTGTGCTTCTTCTTCGGCGCCAGCGTCTCGATCGCCGAGATCGTACGCGCCGCCCCCTCCTGAGGCTCTTCCGAAGCCGTGAGCCGGTTGTTGCGTACGTCGTCGAGGAAGGCCGCCCAGCCGTTGACCGGCTGGCCGTCGGATGCTCGTGCAAGCCCGGGCGTCGTCTCGAAGGTCTGAATGGCGCGGCAGACCTCGGAGACCGTCGCGGCTCCAGGATGGTGGTCGAGCCACTTCTTGAGGCCAGGGAGCTCGGCGACTTTGAGCAGGAACGTGCCGTACGTCAGGTCGGGCGCCTCTGCGGATGGCTGCTGACGGGGCGCGAGTGGAAGGTCCTCCCCAGCGCGTGGCTCTCGGGGGCCAAGGATGCGCGTGACATCGTCACCGACGAGCGCTGCGAACCTCACCGCGGTCTCGTATGAAGCCCCGCCCTTTCGATTCAGGAAGTCAGAGATCGACGGCTGCGCCCGCCCGAGCCGCTCAGCGAGCTTCGTGACGTTGTCGTCGCAGTGCTCGCGCTTGTAGGCGAGCATCGCGCGCCGAAGGCGTTCGTTCTGCGCCGGAGAGAGCTGGGACACGCCCAGGATCTTAGGCCGCGCAGGCATAGCCAAACCTATAAACGGATTCCGCTTGCGTGACTCACCAGGCATAGCTATAACTTTGCAGGATGGGGACGACCACGGTTACGAAGGCTGGCGAGGCGCTCCGCTGGGCCGTTGACCCGACGAACCCGAAACGCGTGAGCCAGTCGCAGTTGGCTCGCGATCTCGGGGTGAGCCAGCCCTCCGTATCGGAGTGGGTTCGGATGCGGTCCCGGCCGGAGTCGCATCTTCGGAAGGCGATCGAACTGCTTCTTGGCATTCCTGAGATCGACTGGATGACGGAAGCCGAGCTGGGCGTGGTCGAGCGAGCCGCGATCGAGGCAGCGGGGCGCGCAACCGCGGCGCCGATCCCTCTGCCCGAGTCCGGCCCCGACGTCACCGCCACCGACGAGCCCGAGGCCGCCGTCGGCTGATCGCGCGTCGCGCTGTTCGTCTTCGCTGGGAGGAGAGTGGGTCATGGTTCGCTCGGGGGTTCGTAGTCTCGCGACGTCGGTTGTCGATGCGGCGTCGGCTGCCTCGGAGGTTGCGGCGCGAGCTCATGCGTCGCAACGCGGCGACGTTCGTCCGCCCCGTACGATCTTGCAGTCTGCAAAGAGTGGCGAGTTCGTGCGCCCGTCGCAGACGTCCAGTGCGCAGCGGTTGCAGACACTGGCCACGCCGCACGAGCCGACACTGAACGCCGAGCGGGCGGAGGCTGAAAACCCGACGCCAAATAGCTCCTACATGCACATCGACTCAGCGCTGCCGCTCACGCTCCGGCAGCTCGACGTACTGCGCAGCATCGAGCAGTGGATCGACGCTCGAGGCTGGCCTCCGTCCCTCTCTGAACTTTGTGCGGAGTTGGGCACGAGCTCGAAGGCCGTCGTCGTCGACCATCTGAAGGGCCTCGAGCGGAAGGGCTACCTGCGGCGCGATGCCGGCGAGCGGCGCGGGCTCCGGGTGCTCATCCCGTCGACGCAGGCTCGCGTCGTCGAGCCGAGACCGATCCGCAAGGCGGTGCACCTATGTGATCGGTGCCGAAGGGAGGTTGGATGAGCGTCGAGCGGCTCGAGGAGATCAACGCCGAGTTGGCGATGAGGGAGGGCCGGTGAGCGTGGCAGAGGCGCTCCAGGTCTGCACCGACTGCAAGCAGCAGCGGCCCGCAGCCGAGTTCGTCGGCGCGCGCGGATGGCCCCTGCGGACGTGCTCGGCGTGCCGAGAGAACAGCAGCAGAACCCGCGCGTCGATAGTCCTCGGAGCCCCCCCGCGCGTCATCACCGTCCACGACCTCGAGGCGGAGCGGCGCGCCGGGCGGCGGGTGCATCTCCAGCTCGTCCATGAGTTCGAGGCGGAGCGACCGAAGACGCGTGGCGACTGCGCCAGCGTCCCGCGGCCTTGCCCGTGGGTGAGCTGCCCCTATTCGCTCTACCTCGACGTCGATCCCATCACCGGCTCCATCAAGCTGAACCACCCCGACAAGGAGCCGGACGAGATCGACCCTGATCGCTCCTGCGCGCTCGACATCGCCGACCTCGGCGGCGCGTCGCTGGAGGACGTCGGGCTCGCGATGAACATGACGCGGGAGCGCGTCCGGCAGATCGAGGAGGGGGCGATGGCGAAGGTGAGGTCGCGATCGAGGCGCCGTCACTTCGTCGTCGAGTCGATGCTCCGCGAGTACACGGACGCCACCGACTTCCGCCGGCAGCGCCGCACGCCGAGCAGATCGCGACGACGAGAGATCGAGCGCGAGCCGGTGGCAGAGGTGCCGCGCGAGGCTGACGAGCCGCCGGAGCGCGTGTCGTTCTTCGCTCGCGGCGAGCGCGCCGACGAGCGCGTACGTGAGGCGGTCTGGAACATGTTGAAGCGGCGGGAGAAGAGCCGAGGGTTCGACACGACGGAGGAGGAGTAATGGTGGCGTTTCGACAGGGAGACGTGATCGAAAGGATGGGAGGTGCGCGGTGACCTTCTCCGTCTACGTCGCCGGCCCCTTCTCGTCTGGCCCGGAGCTCCGCCGTCGCCTCCCCGGTCGCCTCGCCGCGATCGGCGCCGAGTTGACCGCGCGCTGGCTCGACCTTGCGGCGGCTGAGGGCTCCGAGGACTTCTCGCGCTACACCATCGACGAGCTTCGCGCCTTCGCCGAGATGAACGATGCGGACCTGCGCGCCGCTGACGTCGTCCTCCTGGTAGACCCCGAGGGGCGCGGGCGGGAGACGTACAGCGAGATCGCGCGGGCGCTCCTCTGGAACAAGCCGGTCGTCTGGTGCGGGCGCCTGACGCTCTCTGCCTGGCGCCGCGGCGTCGTCCGCGTCGACAGCCTCGACGCCGCCATCGGCACGCTGGCGCGCATGCGAGAGGCGTACGCCGATGGCGCGCGCGGAGAACTTCTCGCCATCCTCGGAGGTGCATCGTGAGTCGATACAGCCACGTGTCCACGTCCACGCTGCGAGCGGTGGTCTGCGTCCTGTCGGCGCCCGGCCTGCTCTGGGTGTTCGAAGCGCAGGTCGCGGAGATGCAGAAGGAGCTCCTCGCGCGCGAGCTGCCGTCGATCGCGGATGAGAGCGGTGGGTTCCTCGTGGCGGCGCCGGCGGGGGTGCAGTGATGAATCCCCGCCTCCTCTCGCGCGAGGCGTCTGCGAAGTACCTCGGCGTCGGGCTTACGACGTTCGAAGAGAAGATCGAGCCCGACATACGGCAGCACGCGATCAAGGTGGGCCGCCGAGTCCTGTACGACGTGAAGGAGTTGGATCGATGGGTCGAACAGCAGAAGGCTGGAAGCTCCGATGGCGAGGCGGCATCGCACACGTCCGATTCCGTCACGAGGGTGAGCGCTACGAAATCACCACGGAGTCGAGAGATCCTTCAGAAGCTGCGCAGCGGGCCGCGCGGATCTATGCCGAGACTGTATCCGGTCGCCGCAAGCCCGTCGCGGCGCGACGCGTAGCGACGACGCCGCTCGACGAGCTCATCGCCAACTGGATCGAGGCGTTCGAGGACGACCACGACGCGACGACGGCCGCGACCTACCTCGGGTATGCGCGCGCCACGTTCATCCCGTTCTTTGGCCGGCTCGACAAGATCACGAGCGAGTCGATCGCCGACTACTCGCGCGTCCGACTCCGCTCCGTGACCCGCAAGACGGTCCAGAAGGAACGCGGGGCCCTCCGTTCGTTCCTCGAGTGGTGTCACGAGAAGCACTACCTCGACCGCGTCCCCGACTTCCCCAAGCTCCCGAAGAAGGCCACCGGCAAGCGGTCGGCGAAGCGAGGCAAGGGCGCGAAGCTGACGGAGGCGGAGGTCGAGGCTTTCCTCGCCGCGCTTCCGGAGTGGAGCACGCGCACCGTCCGCGGGCATCGGTTCCGCGTCCGCGCGTTCTTCGAGCTCATGTACCTGACCTCGCTCCGGCCCGAGACCCTTCGCGGCATCCGTTGCCCGGAGGACTATCGCCGCGGGTCGCGCGAGCTGCGCATCCGCGACGAGATTGACAAGGCTCGGTACGGACGCACCATCGACCTCGACGCCCGCGCGGCCGCGCTGCTCGACGAGATCGCGCCGGACGTCGGCCCCATCTTCGGTCGACACGATCTGCGGGACTACGCCAAGCGCGCGGCCGAGAAGGCGCTGCCTCCTGAGAAGGCCGCCGACTTCGTCCCCTACGACCTTCGACACGCCTTTGCGCGGCACAAGCTCGCGAAGACCCCGAACCTGATCGGAGTCGCATACCTCATGGGCCACAAGCACCTGACCACCACGAACAAGTACCTCGAAGGCAACCGCGAGGAGGCGCGCAAGGTGCTCGCCGCGGCCTTCGTTGCGAACGGGGGCAGTGCCCCCGAAACCGCCCCCGAGAGCGGTTCCCGGCGGGCCTCGGCGGGTTCTGGCGACGACGAGACCTCGGGAAACACGGGTCAAACCGGCACCGACGACGAGCCCTCCCGGGTTCAGGTTCCAGTGGGGTAACTCCTGTGCGGGTTCAAGTCCCGCCCTTCGCACTGTAGTTTCGCATACTTAGGTGCCCGG
>CALFEQ010000167.1 GCA_937949945.1 uncultured Myxococcales bacterium | reverse complement strand
TTCACTTGATTGGGCAGCAATCGCTCGACGGGCGGCGAGGGCCTGGGCCTTTCACTTGATTGGGCAGCAATCGCCTGCGCGTCGAGGCCGTGGGTTGCGCTCACGAAGTATGCGCCCCGCCGGCTCGAAGGCGGCTGGTCACGTCCGGGAACGGTCGCCTCGCCCGGACGAGCGTGAGCACGAGCGCGACGACCGCGCCGACCGACAGCGCGACCTGGAGGAAGACGGGCGCGTCCCGGGCGACGTGTACGGCCGTCCAGCCGATCGCGGCGCAGACGGGGAAGGTGACCAGCCACGCCGTGGCGATCCGAAGGGCCACGCGCCAGTTCACGGCGCGTGCGCCGTTGACGAGGCCGGTGCCGACGATCGCGGTGGAGATCGTGTGCGTCGTGCTGAGCGGGACGCCGAGCGCGGACGCGAGCGTGATGGTGCTGCCCGCGGCCACCTCGGCGGCGAAGCCCTGCTGCGTGCCGAGGGGGGTGAGCCGCGTGCCCAAGGTCTGGATGATCCGCGCCGCGCCGAGGCTCGTGCCGAGCGCCATCACGAAGGCGCAGAGCAGCACGACCCAGAGCGGGATCGCGAACGTGGTGACCGCACCTCCGAGCAGCAGCGCGAGCGCGAACGCTCCGATGAACTTCTGGCCGTCGTTGGAGCCGTGGCTGAAGGCCACGAACGCGGACGACGCGATCTGCATCCAGCGGAAGTGCTCGCGCGACCTCTGCCAACCCGACCGCCCCACCGTGCTGCGCAGAAGGACCACGATCGCGAAGGCGAGCACGAACCCGAGCAGGCTCGAGAAGAGGAGGCCCAGCAGCACCTTGCTCCAGCCCTCCCAGCGGAGCGCGGACGGGCCTGCGGTCGCGAGCGCCGCGCCGCCCAGGCCGGCGACGAGCGCGTGGCTCTCGCTCGTCGGGATCCCCCATCGCGCTGCGGCGGTGGACCACGCGACGATCCCGACCATCGCGCTCCCCACCGTCGTCAGCGTGATCGCGCTCGGGTCGACGATCCCCTCGCCGATCGTCACCGCGACCGCCGTGCCCGACAGCACGCCGATGGTGTTGAACACGCACGCCATTGCGATCGCCTGGCGGAACGTGAGCGCACCGGTGCCCACGACCGTCGCGATCGCGTTGGGCGCGTCCGTCCAGCCGTTCACGAGCTCGGCGGTGAGGATCAGGACGAGGACGACACCGAGCTCGAAGCTCATCACTCCTCCCAATCCTGCCCGTGGCCGAGCAGCGCGACGGCACGCTCTCGAGGTGCAACGGTCGGACCTCGTGCCGGAGGCTCGGCCATGACCGGCGCGGATCGGCGCAGACCGGCGCGGCGGCCGCGCCGCGTGGCTCGCCGGCCCCGCTGGCTCGACGCCCGCGCGTGGCTCGCCGGCCCCGCTGGCTCGACGCCCGCGCGTGGCTCGCCGGCCTTGCGGGCTCGACGGCGCCGCGGCGCTCGACGCCGGGCGCGAGCAACGACCGGCGGAGCTCGCCGGTGTCCACGCGCCTCACGGGGCGCCGACGACTTCTACTTCTTCTCCGTGTGCTCTTCGATGCGCTCGGCGGACTTCTCGAGGGTGTCGAGGCTCTCCTCGAGCTCCTTCTTCGCCTCGTCGTACTGCTCCGGCGGCGCGGCGACGAGCTTCGAGAGCGCCTCCTGCACCTTCGCCTTCTGCTTCTGGTAGGCGTCCACCTCCGCGTTGAACTTGGCGCGCTTGTCGCCCTTCAACGCTGCGGCCTTGCCCTGCAGCTCGCGGAGCCTCGTCTCCGACTTCGCGAGGCGCTCCTTGGCGTCGGCCTCGGTCACGATCTTGTCCTTCTGCATCTCGGCGCGCGCGGTCGCGAGGTCCTTCTCGGCCTCGACGATGTCCTTCTGCGCTTCGGCCTGCGTCCTGATGCGCTCGCGCTCGTGCTCGGCCGCGCGCTCGGCCTGCTCTTGCTGGGCCTCCATCTCCTCCTGCTGCAGGCGCTCCTCGAGGCGCTCCTGCTCGGCGCGGGCCTGCTGCTGCTCGCTCCTGAGCTCGGCTTCCGCGCTCTTGGCTTCCCTGCCTCGGTCGGCGCCGCAAGCCGTTGCGCCCAACGCGAGCGCCGTGAAAAGGGCGAGTCGTTCGAGCTTCATGGTCGTTCTCTCATCGAAGGGGTTGAACCGGACTGGCGAGGTCCAGCGCGGCCGCGAGGGACGACCCGCATGGACCTCGTGCCGATGCCCTCCACGGGGCATCGACCCGGTCGATGAGCAGACGCCATGCCGACCCGCAACGCGCAGACCCCGCGTCGGACATCGGAAGGCACGAGCACGCGCGCTCGTGCGCAAATCCGGTCGACGCGGCCGGTCGATGCGGCGCGCCCCAGGTGGGGCACGGGAGATGAGGATCTGGCGGTGATCGACGCGCTGGCCGGCGAGAGCTCGTGCCGGCGGGCGCGGGTCAGAGCCCGAGCTTCATCGAGGCGATCATGGCCGGGCCTGCTGCAGGAGGCTGCTGCGGAGCGCAGCGACTCGGTTCAGGTCGGCGTATGCTTGCGAGATCACCGATCGGCGGCGGAGGCCGTCGCGCATGCTCGTCACGAACGCAGTCGCGAGTCGGCGGGCGGTCGCGGTCTCGCTCGACGGGCCCTCGGAATCGGCCGACTCGGCGACGATGCGCACGCTCATGGCGTCGCTGCTCGCGGTGATCGTGAGCGTCTCGGTGATCCCGCTCTCGTCGACCGCGGTGCAGGTCCACACGCCCCTCGTGCGATGCCAACGCGGCTTCCCGACTCCTGCCGTCCGGCAAGCGTACGCGACCCACTTGTGGCTCAGTCGCATCGGAAGCTGGACCACGACGGAGCACGCGGCGGTCTCGACGGGATTCGCCGCCACGCGGATCTCGCTCGTGCGCTCGGCCCTCTCCTGCGACTCCTCTTGGATTGCGAGTGCAGCTTGCATGGAATGCCGACCCTCCACCAGGCCCGAGGGAGACCTGAAGCTGTGACCTGGCGACCCTTCCTCGACGGCGAAGCGGCCCGACTCGCCGGCCCACTCCGCTCGAAGGGTCACTCCGCCCTCTCGTGATGCGCCGGGAACCTGCCACGGAAAGACGGCTCGGACTATAGGTCGACCGGCAACACGCCTTTTCCAGATCGGAAAAGCTCATCCTGGGGCAGGTCGCTCACGACGCGCGACGCCGAGGAGACGCGCGTGTTTCTTTCGACGAGCGGCGATCGCTCCGCGCGTGCGATCCACCGGGAAGGCGAGAGAAATGCGTCCGGCCGCCACGTCTCAGAACGGTCACAAATCCGTGAAATCCCTGGGAGTTGGCGCGCCGCGCTCCGTTCGTGTCCAGTGGGAGTGGAAAAGATGCACCCGGCGCGTCGATCCGTTTTTTTCGAGGCTCGGGCCGCGCCGAAATGCCGCCGCCGTCGCGGGCGTCGTCGGAGTCGAGAGCGCCGGTCGTGGCGGTGGCGTGGTCATGGACCTGGATCGACGAGGCATGGGTGCGTCGCTTCGTCGAAGCGAGCGTCGCGGACAATCCCGCGTGTTTTTCGAGGGATGCAGCGAAGACGGCACCGACCGCGTCGCGCGCGCTCGAAACGTTGCACCAGGCATCCGTGATCCGCCTCGAACGCCGTCTCCTCGCCGATCGCGACGGCCTCCGCGCCTCGAGGTGCTCGCGCAAACGCCGCTAGAGCGCCGGATCCGCGCGCTGTTCGCAGAGCCGCGCGAGGTCGAGCGCGGTGGCATGCGCCTTGAGATGTCCCGATCGCCTTGCGAAAGCCTTCCTTCGCCTTCCTCTGCGGGCTCCTCGCGGTCGCGGCCTGTGGGTCGAACGACATCGAGGGGACCCGACTCGACAATGCCGATCTGAACGCCGAATCGTCGCTGTTCTCGCTCGCGCTCGGCGCGGACGGATGCGGCGTCGAGATCCCGGACCTCGGGGACGAGATGCTCGCCGCGATGCCCGAGTGCGGAGACGGCGCCGGCAGGTGCGTGCCTCCGAGCCCGCTCGTGCCGGAAGACATGAAGAAGCAGCTCGCGCCCTGCGAGAACGGCGGGAGCTGCGTCCCGCTCGCGTTCCTTCGCGCGAACGTCGAGCCGCTGAAGACGTGCACCTCCTACGGCAAGGTCGCGGGCGTCTGCGTCAGCCGCATCGTCCCGCTCGTCGAGAAGCTCACGTTCTTGCCGCAGGACGTCTGCTCCGAAGGCGAGCGGTGCGCGCCATGCGAGAACCCGCTCGACGGCCGGCCCACGGGGATCTGCGAAATCGGCAAGCCTCCTTCGAAGCCGGCCGAGAAGTGCGTGAAGAAGGCCGGCGCTCCGCTCCAGTGCCCGTACGAGGGGAAGCCCGTGCTCGACGTGACGAAGCTCACGCCGTGCGCCGACGAGGGCATGCACTGCCTTCCGAAGGCCGTCGTCCCGCCGGAGCTCGCGGACCTCCTCGCGCCGTGCTTCGACGGCAACAGCGTCTGCGCGCCCGACAAGTCGATCGAGGCCAACGGCCAGTACGTCCCGAAGACGTGCGTCTCGCTCGGCGGCGCGGAGGGGCGGTGCCTGCACAAGGACATCCCTCAGGTGGCCGCGCAGGCGAAGTTCCTACCCGTCGCCGACTGCGATCCGTTCGAGCGCTGCATCCCCTGCTTCGATCCGCTCACGGGCGCGCCGCTCCCGAGCTGCAGCGTCGCCTGCGATCCGGGGCCGACGAAGCCTGCGATGGTCTTCTCGCGTTGCATGGGGGGCCGCGGCCGCTGCGTGCCGAAGTCGGCGGTCCCCGAGGACATGCAGAAGAACCTCAAGGACACCGACTGCAAGAAGGGCGAGGAGCTCTGCGCTCCGGTGATCGCGATCGATCGCGAGGCCAAGCCCCAGAGCTGTCAGCTCGAGATCTTGCGCATCAAACGGCCCGGCCCGGCCGTCTGCGTCGAGGACGTGCTCAAGATCGGCTTCGTACTCTCGCAGAGCGACTGCCCCGAGGGCTTCAAGTGCACGCCGTGCAACAACCCGCTCGAGGACGACGCTCCCACGGGGCTTCCCGGTTGCCCGGAGTAGCGCGCCGTGTCGCGCTGGTGCTCGACCCTCGTGGCCGCCGCGACGACGCTCCTCGTGGCCGGTGCGGCGCGCGCCGGCGGCCTCGAATATCCGGACAACGGCGCCGAGGGCCTCGCGCGCGGCGCGGCGTTCACCGCGAAGGCCGACGACGGCACCGCGCTCATCTACAACGTCGCCGGCTTCGCTCGACAGCGTGGAACGCGCCTCACCCTCGGCGCGAACGTCGCGTTCCACGAGGCGACGTTCCAGCGCGCAGGGACGTATCCGGACGATCCGGCCGATCCGCTCACGCCGTGGGGCGGAGAGCGCTTCCCGCTCGTGAAGAGCACCGGCTCGCCGCTGCCGATCCCTCACCTCGTGCTGAGCACCGACCTCGGGACGGAGCGGCTCACGCTCGCGGCCGGGATCTACGCGCCGTCGGTCCTCGGCGGCCGCGTGTTCCCGCTCGGCGTCGAGGGGAAGCCGAGCCCCGCGCGCTACGATGCCGTCGCCTCGGGCGGACTCATCGCGTATCCGTCGATCGCGGCCGCGTACCGTCTCACCGACTGGCTCGACGTCGGCGCCGCGGCGAACCTCGTCGTCGCTCGCCTCGAGGCGACGTCGATCTCGTCCGCCGATCTCGCGACCGCGATCTGCCCGAACCAGGAGTATCAACCCTGCGATTCGCGCCAGACGGTCTCGACGAAAGGCGACGCGGCCACGTTCACGATCGGCGCTCTCCTACGACCGGCGCCGTGGCTGGCGATGGGCGTCCAGTTTCGCTCCGCGTACACGCTGGAGACGGAGGGCACCGTCATCGCGAGGGCGCCGAACGTGCAGCCGGCGGACATCCCGCCCGGCCGCGCGTTCCTCACGCAACCGTTCCCTTGGATCCTCCGCGGCGGCGTCCGCTACGTCGCGATGGAAGGCGAGCGCGAGGCATGGGACGCGGAGGTCGACGTGACGTACGAGGCCTGGGGCAGCGCGCTCTCGGAAGGCACGCAGGTGTACATCCCCAAGCTGAGCCTGTTCGAAGACATCCGCTCGACGATCCGCCTCGGCTTCCGCGACACGATGAGCGTCCGCGTCGGCGGCGCGTACAACGTCCCGTTCGCGGGCGGCGTCCTCAGCCTCCGCGCCGGCGCCTACCACGACACGTCCGCGACGAAGCCGGAGGACACGCGCCTCATGTTCGACACGCTCGCCAAGAGCGCCCTCACGGCGGGCATCGGCCTGAAGAACGGACCGTTCGCTCTGAACCTCGCCATCGCGAAGGTCTTCCACGAGACGCGCGAGGTCACGCGAGGCTCGGTACGGCCGATCAACGGATCGAAGGGCGGCCAGAGCGTCAACGGAGACGACGTGCCCTACGACCCCGTCAACGAGGGCGTCTATGCGGCATCGACCTTCGCCGTCGCGTTCGGGGTGACCGTGCAGCTCGACGAGCTCTTCGGCGGCAAGAAGCGTGACGCGCACGAAGCTCCGATCATCGAGGCGCCGCAAGAGCGGAAAGAACACCCGCGCGAAGAAGAGCAGCGAGAGGAGCGTGACGAAGCCGACGACGACGACGAGGAAGAGGAAGAGGAGGCGAAGTCCGCTCCGCCGTCGCGAAGGAAGAGCGCCGAAGACGAAGCGGACCGGCTCCTCGAGAAGGTGACGTCGGAGGAGCCCTCCGAGCCGCGGCGCGGGCTCGATCGATCGAAGCCGACGAGGCGTCCGAGCACCGTGATGCGCTCGCCGAAGCGCCGCCCGCGAGCGAGCGCGCAGAGGTTCGTCCGGTGGTGATCGCCGTCACGCCCCTCGAGGCTCGGGCCCGAGGCCTGACGCCTCCGTCACAAGCACTCCGCCCGGCACGTCGTTGTCGTGCAGGCGTTGTACGTCTCCCACGCCGTCACCGATCCGGGGTACTGCGCCTTGCAGGCCTCCTTGCACTCGGCGACCCCGCCGTCCGGGCCCGGCTCCGTGATGGGCGGAGGAGCGGCCTCGGCGGCGACCCACTTGTCGACCGCGGCGCGCTGCGCAGGCGTGAGCGCGGGCCCGTCGTGGAGGCCCTTGGTGACGAAGAGGCTGTTGGGGAGGTGATAGTTGCGTGCCTTGAAGAGCGGGTAGGTCGCGTCGGCGTTGGGGCCGAAGAAGATGGGCGCGCCGCCGGTGCCCGCGAGGTGGCAAGACCCGCACGGGGGATTCACCGCGGGGAAGACCTCGTTCGCGAACGTGGTCGGCCCGTCGGCGGCCCCGCCGCCTCCGCACTTCTGCATGCAGGTGTGGAGCGCCGCGCAGTTGGGGTCGTCCTTGAAGCACGTGATCGTCGCCTGGCAGCAGGCGGCGTCGTCGCTCATGCACTCGTTGCACTCGGGATCGTCGAAGGCGAGGTTCGCCTTGCCGAGGCAGGTGTCGTCCGTCTTCGGCTTGGGCTTCTTGCTCGTCTCTCCCTCCTCGTCCTCCTCGTCCTCGTCCTCCTCGTCTTCCGTGTCGGACGTGGCCCCGCGGTCGCGCGAGAACGCCTGCGTGGATTGCGTCTGACAGGCGAACGCCGCCATCACCGCCAGGATCGAGCCGCCTACGAGGAGAAGGTTTCCAAGGCGCATCGTCACCTCGATTGCCCGAAGCATACGTCGTGCCTGCGATGGCGCGGGAAGTTACCTGCCTACGATCGCGAAGGATCCACGCCGGGACGGGACGACTGGATCGTGCGCTCGTTGGAGCGCGATCCAGAGCCGGGAAGTCCTCAGTGCAAAGATTCAGGCCTCCTGCACGGACCTCCTCGGTCGCATACGATCACAGGAGCAGCGCGATACCGAGCACGGGCAGGCAGACGACGAACAGCACGAGGCAGAACCCCATGATGTCGCGCGCCCGGAGCCCCATGAGGCCGAGCAGCGGAAGGCTCCAGAACGGTTGGTACATGTTGCCGAGCATGTTCCCGTACGCGACGGCCATCGTGATCTTCCCGTAGGAGACGCCGAGCTCCTTCGCCGCCTGGAGCATCGGCGGTCCCTCGACGGCCCACTCTCCCGCGCCGGAGGGGACGAAGCTCTTCGTGAGGATCGAGGCGAGGAACGTGAAGACGGGCAGGGTCGAGGCGCTCGCGGCCTGCACGAACACGTGCGCGATCGCGGCGGAGAGCCCGGTGTGCTTCATCACCTCGAGGATGCCGCCGTAGAACGGGAACTGCAGGACGATGCCGGAGACGCCCCGTACGCTCTGCGCGATTGCGCGTGCGTACGCGACCGGGCTCCTGTGGAGCACCATCCCGAGCATCAAGAAGGTGCAGTTGACGACGTTGTGATTGAGGTCGAGCCCCTTCTCGCGGAGGTGCCGGACGAGGAAGCTGAGGCCGAGCGCGCCGGTGACGAACGTGAGCGCGCGCGTCTTGTCGAGCCACTCGGCGGGGGACGACGGCTTCGCCTCCACGTCTTCTTCGCGCGGCGGCGGAGGGACGTCGGCGCCTTCGATGCCGACGACGCCCGTCTTCGGATGCATGGCGACGACGAGCGGCGGGACGACGAGCGCGAGGACGAGGCATGCGCCGAGGTTGTAAGGTGCAAAGATCGTCTCCGAGAGCGGCACCTTCGCCTCGGGGCCGCTCACGCCGAGCACGTCGCTGACGAAGTTCTTCTCGGTGTTCATCAAGAGCGGCGCGCTCGCCGTGAGCCCCGCGTGCCAGAGGAGCATCGACGTGTACGCGCCCGTGCCGAGCAGCGCGTAGTGGACCGCGATGCCGCGCTGCGAGAGCGATCGCCCGACCTCCCGCGCGAGCAGCGCGCTCGCGACGAGGCCGAACCCCCAGTGCAGCCAGCCGGTCACCAGCGCGAACGACGTCACGAGCAGCAGCGCCTGCGCCGGCGTCTTCGGGATGCTCGTGAGCCTCGCGAGCAGTCGACGCGCGGGCGGGCTCGCCGCGATCGCCTCTCCCGTCACGACGATGAGGATGATCTGGAGGCCGAACTTCAGGATCTCGGCGTTTCCGAAGCCTCCCGTCCACGCCATGATGAGCGACGAAGCCGCTTCGCCGTCGACGGAGAGCCCCGCGACCTTGAAGTAGCCGAGCACGAGCGCGACCAGCGTGAGCAAGAGGACGAGGACGAACGGGTCCGGCATCCACCGGCGGACGAAGCGTTCCGCCGCGGCTCCGGCGCGTGCGAAGACGTCGACGAGGACCACGCGCGAGACCATAGTCCAGTCTCGGCGCACGGCGGCTCACTTCGTGCGCCTCCGGTGGATCGAGGTCCGTTGCGCTCGCGCTTCGGGCTTGCGCCCGCGACCGCCTCGGCGATAGGTCCGGTGCCGTGCTGTCGCGACGTCCGAGCACACGCGCGCTGGCGCTGTTCGTCGCGCTCGCCGGGGCTCCGGCGCGCGCCGACGAGGGCGTAGGCTCGGACGAAGAGGAGGAGACGGAAGGGGAGGAGATCCCCCGTCTGCCCGCGCCCTTCGTGCTGCCGGACCTCACGCATCCGGGGGCAGACGTCGCGCTCGACGGCTTCGTCGCGCGCTTCGCTCCGGACGGCGCGCGGACGGGCGCGGTCGCGACGATCACGCGTGTGTCGGCGGAGGCGAGCGTCCTCGTCCCACGGCGCACGTTCGTCGGGTTCTCGTACCCGTTCGCGATCGCCTTGCCCCCGGACGGAGGTCTCGCGCCCGGGGAGCCGGGGCTCGCGAGCGGACGGCGTGCGCTCCCGGGCAACGTCGAGGTACACGCGCGCGCCGTCTTTCCGCTGCCGTCGTCGCTGGCCATCGGCTTCTCGTTCGGTCTCGTCGCGCCGACGGCGACCTTCGACCGCGCCGAGCGCGCGAATCGATCGGCGGCGCTCGCCGCCGCGTCGCTCGATCCCTCGAACGTGGGGCACTTTTTGCCCGGCAGGATCGGCCTTCGACCAGCCGGCGATCTGCGCATCGTGCGCGGGCCGCTCGTGTTCCAAGGGCGTCACGGGATGGACGTGCTGTTCGACGTCTTCGGCGGCGAGCGCACGAAGGTCGCAGGGCGCTTGCTCGGCCACCTCGGCTTGCTCTTGGACACCGACGTCGAGATCTCGGTCGAGGCCTCGCAGATCTACTTCTTCACCTCGGACGCGAAGGTCGAAGGGGAGGCGTCCGCTTTCGAGGACAGGTATCGCGTGAGGGACGGCAGGCGCACGTCGCTCGTGATCGGCCCGGGCATCCGTCTCTCCACGCGTGACGTGGACGTCGGCGCTTCGATCGTCACGAACCTCGTCGATCCGCTCACACCGGCGTCCGGAGGCTTCGTCGCGCTCCACCTCTCGCTCGTGGGACGCGACGTCGTGCCTCGAAGCGGGGACGGTCCGTGACGATCT
This sequence comes from uncultured Myxococcales bacterium, assembly GCA_937949945.1. Classification (GTDB taxonomy): domain Bacteria; phylum Myxococcota_A; class Polyangia; order Polyangiales; family Polyangiaceae; genus Labilithrix. The sequence goes on along the minus strand of CALFEQ010000167.1, from coordinate 18,334 downwards.
TCGACGCGTGAGCGCCCGGCTCTCCTCGCGGAGAGCCGAGCGGGCTCAGTTCGCTTGCGGCTGCGACTCGGCCGTCTTGCGCGTCTGCGCGGCGCGCGCCTGCTGGCGCTCGGCGGCGGCACGGACGAAGCGCGCGAACAGCGGGTGCGGCGCCGTCGGGCGGCTCTTGAACTCGGGGTGGAACTGGCAGCCGATGAAGTAGGGGTGATCCCTCAGCTCCACCATCTCGACGAGCTTCCGATCCGGAGACGTGCCGGACAGCACGAGGCCGGCCTTCTCGAGCACCTCGCGGTAGTCGTTCGCGAACTCGTAGCGGTGGCGGTGACGCTCGCTGATCTCGGTCGTGCCGTAGGCCTCGGCGGCGAGCGATCCGGGCAGGAGCGTGCAGGGGAATCCGCCGAGGCGCATCGACGCGCCCTTGTTCCGAACGCTGCGCTGCTCGGGCATGAGATCGATGACGGGGTGCTGCGTGTCGCGATCGAACTCGGCGCTGTTCGCGTTCTCGAGCTTCGCGACGTTGCGGGCGTACTCGACGACCGCGAGCTGCATGCCGAGGCAGATCCCGAAGAACGGGATCTTGTTCGTGCGCGCGTAGCCGATCGCCTGGATCTTGCCCTCCGTCCCGCGGTCGCCGAACCCGCCGGGGACGAGCACCGCGTCGACGTTGGCGAGGAACTTCTCCGGCCCCTCGCGCTCGATGTCCTCCGAGTCGATGTACTCGAGGTCGACCCGGACCTCGTTCGCGAGGCCGCCGTGCACGAGCGCCTCGTGCAGCGACTTGTACGAGTCCTTGAGGTGGACGTACTTGCCGACGACGCCGATCTTCACGGAGCCCTTCGCGGGCTTCTTGAAGCGCTCGACGATGCGCTGCCACGCCGACAGATCCGGGCTCCGGCTCCAGATGTTGAGGCGATCGGCGATGAGGTCGTCGAGGCCTTCGGAGTGGAGCTGGATCGGAAGCTCGTAGATGCAGCTCACGTCGATGGCGGAGATGACCGCCTCCACCGGGACGTTCGAGAAGAGCGCGATCTTCTCCTTCGTCCCCTTCGAGAGCGGCGTCTTCGTCCGGCAGAGGAGGATGTCCGGCTGGATACCGATCTCGCGCATCTCCTTGACGGAGTGCTGCGTCGGCTTCGTCTTCAGCTCGCCGGCCGTCTCGATGTACGGGACGAGCGTGACGTGGATGCTGAGCGCGTTCTGCGGGCCGGCCTCCACCTTGAGCTGGCGGATGGCCTCGAGGAACGGCAGTGACTCGATGTCACCGACGGTCCCGCCGATCTCGATGATGGCGACGTCGGGCCGCTGCTGCGCGGAGTCGACGGCGTCGCGGACGCGCGCCTTGATCTCGTCGGTGATGTGCGGAATGACCTGGACCGTAGCGCCGAGGTACTCGCCGCGCCGCTCCTTGGAGATGACCGACTCGTAGATGCGGCCGGTCGTGAAGTTGTTCGCGCGCGTCATCCGCACGCTCGTGAAGCGTTCGTAGTGGCCGAGGTCGAGATCGGTCTCGGCGCCGTCGTCGGTCACGAACACCTCACCGTGCTGGTAAGGGCTCATCGTGCCCGGGTCGACGTTGATGTACGGGTCCAGCTTGACCAGCGTGACGCGGAGCCCACGAGCTTCGAGGAGTGCTCCCACCGACGCGCTTGCGAGCCCCTTCCCGATGGAAGAGACGACTCCGCCGGTCACGAACACGTACTTGGTGGGCTTTCGGCTCATCGCTGTCTCCGACTGAGATGGGCGGCTTTGGACGACCTTCGGCTGTGCCGAAGCGCGCGGTGCGCCCAACCAGCCTCGGGAACCTCTACCTCCATCTTCGTTCGCGCGGGTTAGCATACCGCGCGAGCGAGCCCAAGACTCGAAGGCGCCGACTTCGCGAGGCGAGCGCGGGCGCACTTTCGACGCCCGCGCACCTTTTATTACGCGCTCGGCGGGCCGCCCGCCGTGTTTCGGGCGGGCGGCCCGCCTTCGCGCATCCCGAGAGACCGCTCAGGGCTTCTTCTTGCCCTTCTTGCCCTTCTTTCCGCCCTTCGGCTTTCCGGGCTTGTTCCCGGGCTTCTTGCCGCCGGGCTTCTTCCCGGGACCGGCCTTGTCGCCCTTGCCCTTGCCGGGCTTCTTCCCCGGGCCGGCGCCGTTCCCCTTGCCGTCGCCGTCCCACCCCGGCTTGCCCTTGCCGGGCTTCTTCTTGCCAGGCTTCTTCTTGCCAGGCTTCTTCTTGCCAGGCTTCTTGCCCGGCTTCTTGTGACCGTGGTCGCCGTGGTGATGGTCGTCCGGCGGCGTCACGATGACGATGATCGGACCGTCGTTGCCGCCACCCGCCCCGGGGTTATCGGTCGCGGGCGGAGGCGTCGTCGGATTGGCGGGCTCCTCGTCGTCCGTGGCTTCGCCGTCCGGCGTTTCCTCCGTCGGAGACGTCTCCTCGCCTTCCTCCTCCGATTCGTCGCCTTCCTCGTCGATGCCTTCGAGCTCGTCGATGCTCTCTGCGTCTTCGTCGCTCTCCTCGTCGTCCCAGTATTCTTCCTCTTCCTCGTCGTCGTACGCCTCCGTCGATCCGCTCGGCGTCCCCTCCTCGGGGAGCGTGCCGTCGGTGCTGGCGTTCAGCCCCCCGGTGTCCACGGTGCCTCCGCACGCGACTGCGAAGGCGGTGAGAATGGCGATGATGATCGAGCCAGGGCCCGTTCGAGCGTGGTGCATGATCCCTCCGACACGAGTGCTCGCGTGACCCCGTCCGTACGAGCACCGGCGCGCACGGCTGAGCCAAAAGGTCACGAGGACTCTTTCGGGAGCGCAGCAGACATCACAAACGTCATCGAAGGCAACAAAGATCTCGTGCTTGTGCTTGATTTTCTTGGTGTTTTTGGCTGGCGACGCGAACGCGGCCGTCAGTCGTTCATGGCTCTTCGCGCCGCGTGACGGGGCTCGCCGCGAAGCGAGCGCACCAAACTCCGACGCTTCTCCGTCGAACGCGCTCGAAGTGGCATCCCACGACGTCGTCGAGCGCGTCGAAACGACCCACGTTCTCGATCGCGTCGGGCATTGCTAGGGTGGGCCCGTGGAGCGTCTCGTGCTGGGAGAACGGTACGAGCTCGGGCCGGCGCTCGGCTCGGGTGGCTTCGGGACCGTCTTCCGCGCGCGCGATCGGCGGAGCGGTGTCGAAGTAGCGGTGAAGCTCGTGCGTCCGGGGCTGGGCTCCGAGGCCGCGGCGCAGCGGCTACGGAGGGAGGGCGCGATCCTTCGGCGCGTCTCGTCTCGGTACGTCGCGCGCGTCTACGACCTCGGCGAGGACGCCCACGGCGTCTGGCTCGTGACCGAGCTCGTCGACGGCGCGCCTCTCACCGTCGCGACGCTCGGACGCGCGTTGCTCCCGCACGAAGTGCTCCGCGTCGCGCGTGGCTTGCTCGAGGGCCTCGCGGCCGTGCACGGCGCGGGGATCATCCACGGCGACGTGAAGCCGTCGAACGTGCTCGTCCCGCGCGGCGACAAGGCGCTCGACCTCCCGAAGCTCGTGGACTTCGGCCTCGCGCGCATCCAGTCTCGGGCGGAGGTCGCCGCCTCCGTCGGCGCCGCCATGACGCGCGAAGGGACGGTGCTCGGCACGGCGCGCTGGATGGCGCCCGAGGTGCTGAGCGGCGGTGAGCCGACGGCGCGCTCCGATCTCTACGCCGCGGGCCTCGTGCTGTTCGAGCTGCTCGACGTCGGACCGCTCTTCTCCGGATCCGACACGCGCGCGCAGCTCCGGGCCCGCGTGTCGAGCGACGCCGCGCTCCGCGACCGCGTGCCGGAGCCCCTCTGCGACGTGCTCGAGCGCATGCTCGCGCGCGATCCGTCGGCGCGTTGGGTCGACGCGCGCGCGGCGTACGAGGCGGTGGCCGATCTCGACACGGCTCCCGTCTCGGTCGTGCACGGCGAGAGCGTCCCGCCGATCGCGAGGCTCAGCGCTCCTCCGCCGGGGCGCATGGCGGACAGCGAGCGATCGCAGAAGGCCGCTCCCGTCGTCGAGCCGCCCCCGAGCTCGAAGTCGACCCTGCCGCCGCCGCCCAGCGCTCCGTCCGCGACCTCCCCGCCGCCCGTGCTCTTCGGCTCGCCGGCGGGCGCGCGCCGGTCGACGCCTCCGAGCTCCGCGAAGCCGTCCGGGCCTCGGAGCTCGCGCTCCGTCGCGCCGCCCGATGCGTCGCGTGCGGCTCGGCCGCCGTCGAGCCAGCCCGCGTCGAGCCAGCCCGCATCGAGCCGCCCCACGTCGCACCGCAGGCCGTCGGCGCCTCCGCTCGGGCGTCTGACGAGCCTCCCTGCGGACGGCATCACGGCGCTGCGCGAGACGCTCCGGCACCTCGACCTCTCCATGCTCGACGCGCTCGCTCGCCGAGAGCGAGGCAACGCGACGGGCCGCCTCGCACGCGCCGTCGCGCTCTCGCTCCGTCTCGAGCTCGACGCGGCGGCGCTCATCCTCGAGCCTCTCGCGATGCAGAGCGACGTTGCTCGCGGGATCGGAGCGACGGCGCTCGCGCCGCGTGCCAAGCGCGTCACGCGCGCGCGGGTCGATTCGGATCGGGAGGATCGATGGATCGCGTCGGTGGACCCCGAGCTCGGTGCCATGCTCGCGGCGCTCGCGGCGGCGATCTCGACGCCCGAGGACGCCGCGCGCGACGCCGAACGGTGCGCGCGTGCGCTCGCGAGGCTCGATGCCGTCGCGCCGTCGCCCACCGTCGAGTCGACGCGGGCGACGCTTCGCGTGGCGCACGCCGCGGCGCGCGTCCGCCGGGGCGAGATCGGCCGCGCAGCGGGGCTCGACCTCGTGTCCGCGGACGTGCACGGCGAAGAGCTCGCGGCGGACGCCGCGTTCCACTTCGTCGTCCGGGCGCTCGCATCGTCGGTCCTCCTCGACGAGCTCCGCGCGAGCATCGAGCTCGAGCGCGCGGAGCGCATCGCCGCTGAGACGGGCACGACGCTGCTCGATGCGTGTGCGGCCACGGCGCTAGGGACGGTGCTCGCGGTCGTGTCCCCGCGTGACGAGCGGGCGCTCCTTCCGCTCGAGCGCGCGGGGACGCTCCTCGCGCACGGCGATGCTCCGGGCCTCGAGCACGAGGCGGAGCAGCGTCGCGCGGAGGTGCTCGTCGCGCTCGGTCGGTGGTCCGATGCCGTCGTCCACCTGCGCGCCGCGAGAGAGGTCGCGCGCTCGGAGCGCGCCGGCGACCTCGAGCTGGCTTCGGCCGCGCTCGAGGCGATCGTGCAGCTCGCGCTCGGCGAGAAGAAGGCGGCGTACGAGGCCGCGACCGTCCTCGCCGACGCTCGCCTCGCGAGCGCGAAGGGGCCGGCGGCGGTCATGGCGTGGATCGCTCGTGCGCTGACGTCGCTCGCGGCGTCCGATCGCGACGGCGCGGAGGACGCGCTGACCGAAGCGGAGGCGCGCGTCCGAAAGGACGATCGCAGGAGCGCGGACGCCCACGTCGTCGTCGAGATCCTCGGGCTCCTGCTCGACGCCGCTCGCGGCGCGCTTCCCGACTTCGGCGCGGCCGTCGTCACGCTCGAGCGCTTCGCGGAGGAGCATCGCTTCGAGGGCTTCCACTGGCTCGACGTGCTCGGGGCGATCGTGGAGAGGCTCCCCGAGGACGATGCCTCGCGGAAGATGAGGGACGTGCTCGGGAGGCTCCGACCGGTGCTCGGTCCGGAGAGCCGGCTCGCTGCTCGGGAGAGCCGCACCGAGCCGCCGCCCGGCGTGGCGGAGCCCGTCGCCTGAGCTGCGTCATCCGGGCGCATCGCGCTGCCGAGCTCCGTCGGCGAGCTCGTGACGGCACGCGGCTGGCAACCGCGCCGGTGCATGTTCGAGGTGCAAGTGAGCGCACACTCGCTCGCGCCGTTCGTCGACCTCGTCGGCGACGAGCGCATCGACGCCATCGCGACGAAGGCGGACGCGGTGCGTCGGCTCATCGGTTCGGCCACCGTGTGGAACGTGAACTCGACCGGCGCCGGCGGCGGCGTCGCGGAGATGCTGCGTTCGACGCTCCGGTACGTCCGCGGCCTCGGCGTCGACGCGCGGTGGCTCGTCATCGAGGGTCCGCCCGAGTTCTTCGTCGTCACGAAGCGGCTGCACAACGCGCTTCACGACGCCGTGGGCGACGGGTCTCCGCTCGGAGAAGCACAGGCGGCGCTCTACGAGCGGGTGCTCGCGGAGAATTTGCGCGAGCTCATGCAATTCGTGCGCGCCGGCGACGTCGTCGTTTGCCACGATCCACAGACGGCCGGCCTCGTCCCGCACCTCGTCGACGCGGGCGTCCGCGTCGTCTGGCGCTGCCACATCGGTCACGAGACTCCGGGCCTCGAGCTCGAGCGCGGGTGGGCGTTCCTCCGGAGGTACCTCGAGCGCGCGCCCGTCGCGATCTTCTCGCGCGAGACCTTCGCGCCGACCTGGCTCCCGCGCGCGCAGGTCATCGTGCTGCCGCCGAACATCGATCCGTTCTCCGTGAAGAACCAGTGGCTCTCCACGCTCTCGGTCCGCGCGATCCTCGTCGAGGCGGGCCTCGTCGAAGACGTCGCCGAGCCGGAGGCCGCCGTGTTCGTGCGCGACGATGGAACGGTGGGGCAAGTGCGCCGCCAGGCGGACGTGATCCGCAGCGACGCGCCGCCTGCGTGGGGGACGCCGCTCATCGTGCAGGTCTCGAGATGGGATCGCATGAAGGACCACCTCGGCGTGCTCGCCGCGTTCGACCGGCTGGTGAAGAGCGCGCGCGACCAGGGCGCGGAGCTCGTCCTCGCGGGCCCCGACCTCGACGGGGTCGCCGACGATCCGGAGGACGCGAAGGTGCTGGGCGAGATCGAGCGCGCGTGGCGAGCGCTCTCGCCGGAGGTTCGCTCGCGCGTGCACATTGCACAGATCCCGATGGCGGACGTCGACGAGAACGCCGCGATCGTCAACGCGCTCCAGAGGCACGCGGCCGTCGTCGTGCAGAAGAGCCTCCGCGAAGGCTTCGGGCTCACGGTGACGGAGGCGATGTGGAAGCGCCGGCCCGTCGTCGCGAGCGCCGTCGGCGGGATCAAGGACCAGATCGTGGACGGCGAGCACGGCCTGCTCGTCTCGGATCCGAAGGATCCGGAGGAGACCGCCGGCGCGCTGGCGCGCATCCTGGAATCTCCCGACTTCGCGACGCGCCTCGGTGACGCCGCATGGGAGCGCGTCCGCGAGCATTACCTCGCGATCGCCTCGCTCGAGCGCTGGTCGGACGTCATCCAGTTCCTCGTCGAGGCGACCGGGCGTCGGAGGGTCGCATGAGCCTCGGGCCCGTCGTCGTCGCGACCGATCTGTCCGAGCACGCGAAGCCGGCGCTCGTCCGCGGCCACGCGCACGCCCGCGCGATGGGCGTCCCGCTCGTCGTCTGCCACGTGATCGCGGACGTCTTCCGTCATCATCCGTTGATCCCGGACCCTCGGAACAACGAGCTCGTCCTCGGCGCCAACGTGATCCATCGCGCCGCGGAGCTCGTGACCGCTCAAGTCCGGGAGGTGCTCTCGCTCTCTCCGGACGCGGTGCGCGTCGTCGTCCAGACGGGGGTGCCGGCCGAGGAGATCGTCCGTCTCGCGGAGCAGGAGAGCGCCTCTCTCGTGGTGGTCGGCGCCAAGCCGCGCGTCGGTGCGGAGCGTGTCCTCGGACACGTCGCCGAGCGCGTCGTTCGGTATGCGCACGGCTCGGTGCTCGTCGCGCGAGGGGGGCCGGAGACGGGCAAGATCCTCGTCGCGACCGACTTCACCGAGGGCTCGATCCCGGCCATGCGCGTCGCCGGCGAGCTCGCCCGCACGATGGGGGCGCACGTCACGCTGCTGCACGTCGTGAAGCTGCCGTCCTCTGCGCTGCCGTCGGCGTTCATGCCGCTCGGCGACACGTGGATGCCGCCCTCGAAGTCGGCGGTCGAAGAGCTCGTGGAGCTCGGCCAGCGCACGCTGGAGGGCCTCGCGAAGCAGTACGGTCTCCAGAGCTTCGAGCAGCGCGAGGGCGATCCGGCGGACGTCATCCTCGAGCGCGCGGCGGCGCTCGACGCCGACCTCGTCATCACCGGCAGCCGCGGCCGCAGAGGGCTCGCGCGGCTCGTGCTCGGGAGCGTGGCCGAGAAGGTCGTCCGCGGCTCGCAGCGATCGGTCCTCGTCGCGCGCGAGCGGCCGTGACGCGGCGGCGATCGTGCAGGCTTCGCACGCACGCTTTGCGCGGTCGACGCACCGTGACGTCGAGCGTCGCGAGCACGTCGAGACCGGTCGCGCTCCGAGCCGCCGGCGCCGCTTCTGCCCCTACCGATCTCGTGCTATTCGCCCGTCGACATGACCGCCGAGCACATTGGGATCACGGGCTACGACAGCTTCCACTTCGTCGTGGAGAACCTCGAACGCAGCCGGCAGTTCTATACCGAGCGGTTCGACTTCAAGGAGGTCGCGCGTGCGGGCGACGATCTCGTGTCGCGCAGCGGTCAGCAGGCCGTCGTGTTCGGCGCAGGCGACGTGCGGGTCTGCGTCTCGACGCCGCTCCGCCAGCAGTCGAAGGCCGCCCGCTATCTGAAGAGGCATCCGGCGGGCGTCATGAGCCTCAGCTTCCAGGTGGAGAACCTGGACCAGACGATCGCGTTCCTCGAGAAGCGCGGCGGCACGTTCCTCGCCGATCCGCTCGAGGACAAGGACGAGGCGGGCGGCACGTATCGCTCGATCGAGATCGCGACGCCGCTCGGAGACGTCGCCTTCCGCTTCGTCGAGCGCAAGGGTTACAAGCGCTTCGCGCCGGGCTTCGTGGACGTCGGCGAGGGCAACGCGTCGAAGCCGAGCAACATCTACGGCATCCGCGACATCGACCACGTCACCTCGAACGGGCTCACGATGCAGCCCATCGTCGCGTGGTACCGCGACGTGCTCGGGATGGAGCCCTTCTGGGACATCAGCTTCCACACGCAGGACGTCGCGAAGGACCGCGCCTCCGGGTCGGGCCTCAAGTCGATCGTCATGTGGGACCCGAAGAGCCGCGTGAAGTTCGCGACGAACGAGCCGCTCCGGCCGCACTTCCGCGAGTCGCAGATCGCGAAGTTCGTCGACGACAACGGCGGCCCCGGGGTCCAGCACATCGCGTTCGCCGTCGACAACATCGTGTGGAGCGTCGAGGAGCTGAAGAAGCGCGGCGTCGAGTTCATGGAGACGCCGAAGGCGTACTACCTCGCGCTTCCCGAGCGTCTCGCCAAGCTCGGGATCACGAACGTGAAGGAGGAGATCGCGGAGCTCGAGCGCCTGCAGATCCTCGTCGACGGCGCGAACGACAAGTACATGCTCCAGATCTTCCTGCGCGAGGCCGCGTCCCTCTACGACGAGGTCCGGGCCGGGCCGTTCTTCTACGAGATCATCCAGCGCTGCGGGGACGAGGGCTTCGGCTACGGAAACTTCCGCGCGCTGTTCGAGAGCATCGAGCGTTTCCAGAAGATGCAGGCTTCCAAGAAGTGAGGTCGACGGCGCGCACGCGCGAGAGCACGGAGGCGAGGCGATGATCGATCGAATGAGCTGCGGGCTCCTCCCCGACAAGCCGCACACGGTCTTCCGGGATGCCGAAGGCCGCCTCTTCTACGAGGAGATGCACACGCGCGGCGGGTTCAGCGGCCCGTTCACGTACCTCTACCATCGCTACCAGCCGACGCCCGCCGTCGAGGTCGAGACGACGACGCGCGGGCACGCCGTGCCGCACCCGCACGAGGACGGGATGCGGCCGCTCAAGCGCCGCCTCTACGACACGCGCAAGATGCCGTCGCGCGGGACCGTCTTCGAGGATCGCGTCCCGCTCCTGTTCAACAAGGACCTCGCGATCTACTTCGCCTGCCCCACGCAGACCGACGACGCCTACTTCGCGAACGGCGACGGCGACGAGCTCTGGTTCGTCCAGGAGGGCACCGCTCGTCTCGAGTCCGTGTGCGGCTGGCTCCCCGTCCGTGCCGGCGACTACGTGTGGATCCCGAAGTCGATGATCCACCGTTGGCACGTCACCTCGCCCATGCGGATGATGTGCTTCGAAGGCCGCGGCGGCGTCTGGATCCCGAAGGAGTTCCGGAACCCCGTCGGGCAGCTCGAAATGGATGCGCCCTACACGCATCGCGACTTCGTGCGTCCCGAGGGCCCGATCGCCTCGCCCGATCGCATCCCCGACGGTCCGCGCGAGCTCTTCGTCAAGAAGGGCGGCTGCTTCACGAGGCTCTTGCTCGAGCGGACGCCGATGGACGTCGTCGGCTGGGACGGCTTCGTCTACCCGTGGGCGTTCCACATCGAGAAGTTCCAGCCGAAGACGGGGCTCGTGCACCTTCCGCCGACGATCCACACGACGTTCGCGGGGCCCGGCTTCCTCGTCTGCTCGTTCGTCCCGCGCGTCACGGACACGCACCCGCAGGCGATCCCGTGCCCGTACCCGCACTCGAGCGTCGACTGCGACGAGGTCATCCTCTACCTGCGGGGCAACTTCACGAGCCGCCGCGGCGTCGGTCCGGGCGCCATCTCGCTCCACCCGGCGGGCGTCGTGCACGGCCCGCATCCGGGCGCGTACGAGGCCAGCATCGGGACCACGCGGACCGAGGAGATGGCCGTGATGGTCGACACGTTCCTCCCGCTCATCCCGACGTCGCAAGCCGCGAACATCGAAGAGCCCGGCTACCACGACTCCTGGCGCACGCCCGCCTGACGGCTCGGCTCTCGTGCGAGCTCTGCTGGCCTCGCGTGATCGCGGCCGGTCGGCACCGTAGTTGCGTGCTCGAGGCCGTGATGACGAAAACGTCCACGCCGACGAGGCCCACGCCGTCCGAGGGCGGCATCGCTTGCGGGGCGGCGCAAGGCGTGCGTCGGGTGCGTTCGCCGCGCGAACGTCGAGCGCCGACGCTCGCGTCCGGGCGCCACGTCGACCGTGTGGACCGAGCCGAGAGCGGAGAACGAGGTGCACCATGATCACGGCACGAGAGCTGATGACCGAGCGGCCTGCGACCCTTCCCGAGACGGCGAAGGTCTGGGAGGCCGTTCGCCTCATCCAGACGCTCGACGTTCGGCACGTGCCGATCGTCAACGACGATGGTGAGCTCGTCGGTATGTTGAGCGATCGGGACCTGCGCGCGCTCTCCGTACCGCACGTCGTGGAGGACGAGTACGTCGGCGAGCTGCGGGCGGCGCAGGAGGCGAGCGTCTCCACGTTGATGAACGGTGACGTGATCTCGGTCGAGCCCGAGGCGGACGTCTCCGAGATCATCGACCTGATGCTCGAGCACAAGATCGGCGCCGTCCCCGTCACGGAGCCCGACGGCACGCTGGTGGGCATCGTCAGCTACATCGACGTCCTCCGCGAGCTCGCGCCGGAGCCCGCAGCGGAGGCGCCCCGTGCGCGCCGTCGCATGGCGCGCGGCTGACGGACGACGCGGGCTTCGACTCGCGCCTCGTCTCGAGGTGCGGCGCACGGGCCGAGGCGCGGGGAGCGTGATACGCTGCCCGCGTGGTGTCCGCACGAACGGGGGCAGCGCTCGTCTTCGCGACGACGATCGCGTTCGTCTCGTGCGGCGACGCGTACTCCGAGGGCGCCCCGACGTGCGCCGACGGCATGGCCGACTGCGATCTCGCCACGCCCGGCTGCGAGACGGACATCCGGTCTTCACCGAGCCACTGCGGATTCTGCGGCAACGCCTGTCCGACGCGCGCCGATGGGTTCCCGATCTGCAGCGATCGGACGTGCACGATCGGATGCAACACGGGGTTCGGCGATTGCAACGGCGTCGTGGAGGACGGCTGCGAGACGCCGCTGTCCGACGACCCGAAGAACTGCGGCGCGTGCAACAACGAGTGCCCGGAGCAGTCGCCCGTGTGCTCGGGCGGGAAGTGCCGCGTCTCGTGCTCGGGAACGAAGGCCGATTGCAACGCCGACCCCTCCGACGGGTGCGAGGCGGATCTCGAGAGCGACGCCGCGCACTGCGGGGCGTGCGACGCGCCTTGCGCCGCCGGGGGCGAGTGCGTGGCCGGGAAATGCGTCGCTCCGAGCTCGTGCAAGGAGCTCGCTGATCGGACTCCGCGGCCGCCGAGCGGCGTGTATCGCCTGGACGTCGACGGGGACGGCCCGCTCGAGCCGTTCGACGCGTACTGCGAGCTCGATCCGGCGCAGGACGGCGGCGGATGGACGCTTGCGCTCAAGGTCGACGGATCGAAGAACACGTTCACGTACGACGCGCCGCTCTGGGCGAACGCGGACCTGCTGGCGCCGAACGAAGCGGCGCTCGACGACACCGAGGCGAAGCTCGCGAGCTACGACCTTCTGTCGTTCAAAGCCGTACGCGTCGGGCTCAAGGAGGGGGCCGGTCCGATACGCTGGCTCGTCATCCTGCAGGACGGTCGAAGCCTGCGCTCGGTGTTCGCCTCGCGAACGAGGATCCCCACGGCGCTCGGTCCGGCGGCTTGGCGCGCGCTCGTCGATGCGCCTTCGACGCAGCCCGAGTGCAACGCCGAGGGCTTCAACGTGGAGGAGCCCGAGGACCGTGACGTTCGCATCGGCATCGCGTTCGACACCGTATCGAGCTGTGCAGGCGCGGACTCCTTCATCGGGATCGGCATCCGCGACGCGCAGGTGACCGCGGGGAACGTCAACCGCGAGGCCAGCGTGTTCCGCCCGATGATGGGCTACGTGATGATCCGCTGACGCCTGCCCGGCATCGTCGCGATCTGCCGTCGCAAGTCGCTCGTGCCGTGGGATAATCACCCGGTCCTCTCGGGGCTCCGCTCCGACGACTGCACTCCGACGTTCGACATGTCACGAGCCGCCGCCCTTGCAGCTCTGCTTGCCATCGGACCGATGGACGCGTGCACGAAGGTGCTGAAGCGCGGTGAGGCCGCGCCTACGATCGCGGAGCAGGAGCCGCCGCCCCCGCCGCCGCCGGTCGCGAGCGTGACCGCTCCTCCGATCTGGACGGCGCCGGACCCCGGCGGACCCTTGCCGATGTCCGCGGCCTCGGCGGAGGCCGCCTACGGGGACGACCTCGCGAAGGCACGAGCGTTCGCGATGGCGGGCGAGCACAAGAAGGTGCGCACGCTCCTCCAGAAGAAGGTGAAGGCCGGACAGGCCACGGAGGAGGAGGCCGCCGTCCTCTACGAGTCGTGCCTCGTGCTCAAGGACAAGGCGTGCGTCTCGCTCGTCAAGGCGAAGCATCCGGAGATCGAGAGCAGCGAGGAGAACTGACTCCTCGAGCTCGACGCCGCGAAGCTGAAGCGTCCCGGCCGACGGCGGAGGCGTGAGCGCCGAGTCGGTCCGTCGCAGGTTCTGCGTGCGGTTCGTCGCTTGCAGTGAGCGACGTGCATGTCCCGCAGAGAAGATGGGCCGTGCCCGACCGGCCAAGAAGGTGTCACGAGGTTCGAGGCGCGGCTCGCCGCGTGCGGTTCGGCCGCCGTGCTCGCGCTCTTGCTGGGCTGTAGTGGCGCGACACGCAATGCGTCGCCGCCACGACACGGAGAGACGACCGTCACGGCGGCGACGATCGCTCCTCGCGTGGAACGGCTCGTGGTCGCCGACGAGAACGACATCGCGATGGTCGCGCGCGGCGGATGCGTCGCGACCGTGCGCACGTCGGAGAGCGAGAACGGCGGTGAAGACGAGCTCCGCGTCCGCTGCCCGAGGCCCGAGCGCATGCGGGCGTGGTTCGAGGGCGCCGATCGCGTGATGGCGAGCTTCCAGTACGAGCTCGCGAAGGACGAAGACGAGGAAGAGATCAAGCTCCCCGCGGCCAAGGTCCTCACCACGACGGGCAAGACGCTGAGCGTGACGCGTCCCGAAGACGTGCAGCGCCTGCGCGAGGAGGTCCGCGCGCTCTCGGAGGAGCTCGCGCGCTCCGAAGAGCCCAAGCCGGGCCCGGCGTCCCCGGACGGCTGGCAGATGCTCCACGTGGCCGGTTCCGCGAACGTCCTCTTCGCCGGCATGCCTGCGCACGGTCAGTTCGAGGCGCGCATGTCGACGAACGGGCAGTACTACTGCGAGTTCGTCACCGACGTCGGCGACGGTCCGATGCGCGCATCGAAGAGCGGCTGGCTCTCGCCGTCCGTGGCGACCCGCGCGATCGACGATGTGCTCGGCCCCTTCGCCGAAGCCGCTCCGGACGAGGTCCAGAGCTCGACCTACGCTGCCGGCACGAAGAACGGCACGGAGATGAAGTCGAACGTCGCAGCGACCGCCGCCGTGTTCGAGCGCTTCGCGCAGATCCAGGAGGCGCTCGGCGACGCCTGCCTCCCGGAGCTCGAGCCGCCGCAGCCCGCGGACCTCGGGCTCTGACGGCGCTCAGCGGAGCATCGCCAGGTCGAGCCAGCGCCCCTCGGCGCTCGGACGGAACGCGCGCGCGCGCTCGCTCGCGACGGCGATCTGATCTTCGTGCCAGAGCGGGAGCAGAAGGGCGCGTTCTCGGACGAGGCGCTCGATGGACGCATAGATCTTCCGCCGCGCGGCCGGGTCGCGCTCCTCGGCGCCCGCGTCGAGGAGGCGATCGAGCTCGGCGTCGCGTACGCGTCCGCGGTTCGCGCCGGCGGGCGGGATCGACGACGAGTGGAGGAAGACGCGAAGCACGTTGGGCTCGGTGAGCTCCGGCATCTGCAGCGTCGCGAGCTCGAAGTCGCCAGCGCCGAGGCGCGCGAGCATCGTGCCGAGCTCGAGCGGCACGATCTCGAGCTCGACGCCGGCGCGAGCGAGGTCCTGCGCGATCTGGCGGGCGATGGTCCCGCGGAGGCGATCGGTCGACGTGAGGAGCGAGAGGCGCAGCGGCAGCGTCACGACCTCGGCGAGCGCGCGCCGAGCGGCCTCCGGGTCGAACGGCAGCGGCTCGGCGTCTGCGTGCGCCCAGTGGCCGGGCGGAAGGAGCGTGCTCGCCGCAGAGGCTCGATCGGCGAGCAGCGTGCGTGCGATCCGCGCGCGATCGACGGCGAGCCCGATCGCCTTGCGTACGCGCTCGTCCGAGAGCGGGCCGCGATCGGTTCGCATCAACATGTACGTGAGGTTCGCGCCGGGCCTCGCGGTGACCGACAGGCCGGGCGCGTGCTCCAGCGCAGGCAAGAGCGTCGGCGAGAAGCCGTTGACGACGAGGTCGGCGCGGCCGGCGTGCATCCTCAGCGCGCGCGCGTTCTCGTCGTGCACGGTCCGTATCGTCACCGCGCGTGCAGGCGTAGGGAGCGCGCCGTGCTTCGCCGGCGCGAGCGCAATCGCGCCGGGCGCGCGCGAGGCGACGACGTACGGACCGAGGCCGTCGAGGCTCCCGTCCGGGCGAGGCGGCGAGGCCGCTTCGTCGGCGCGCAGGATCGGGATCTCGAGATCGGTGAGGAGCGTCGCATGCGGGCGTCGGAGCTCGATGACGACCTCGCGATCGCCGCGCGGCTCGACCGCGCCGATGGCTTCGACCACGCGGGCGTGACGCGATCCGACCGCGGGCGACTGGAACGCACGGATCGTCGCTTCGACGTCGCGTCCGGTGAGCGGCGCACCGGAGTGGAACCGTACGTCGTCCCGCAGCTCGACCGACAAGGTACGGTCGTCGATCCATCGCCACGACCGCGCGACGTAGGGGCGCGGCTCGAGCGTGTCGGGATCGAGGCGGACGAGGCCGGCGTGCAGCAATCGCGTCGTACGCAGGGCGACGGCGTCCGTCGCGTACCTGGGATCGAGCGTCTCGGCGTCCGTCGGGACGAGCAGCTCGAGCGGCCGCTCCGGGGCGTTCCTTGCGCGGCCCTCGGCGCACCCGGCGAGGAGGGCGGCGAGGACGAGAGGAGCGAGACGTTCGACCACGGCCTCACGACTACCAGAGGCCGAGCGGCGTCGCGAAGCGAATCGCCGGCGCCGGGCGCCGTCTTGTCGCGCGAGCGCCAGCGAGGGTAAAGAGACCGCGCATGCGACCCGTCGTTCGTACAGGCCGCCGTTCGTTCGGCGTCGTCCTCGGCCTCGCCGTCTCGGCGCTCGTGATGACGGGCGGCGCCGGGGCACGCTCGCAGACGACCGCGCCGTCGAGCTCCGCGGCCGCGCGCGCGCCGGAGATCGAGGCCGCGGTCCGCGCGCTGGTCCGCGATCGCACGCTCAAGGACGCGCAGATCGGCGTCGTCGTGATGGACGCGGACAGCGGGAACATCCTCGCCCAGTCGGGCGAGCACTTGGTGCTCAACCCCGCGTCGAACGCGAAGCTCTACACTGCGGCAGCCGCGCTCGCGTTGATGCACGGCTCGCACCGGTACTCGACGACCCTGAGCGGCGTCGTGAACGACGACGGCGTCGCCAACCTCGTCCTCCGCGGCAACGGCGATCCGTCGCTCCGCTCTCGCGACCTGTACACGCTCGCGCTCGAGCTCAAGGCGCGCGGCATCCGCCGCGTCGACGGCGACATCCTCGTCGATCAGCGCTTCTTCGACGAGCAGACGACGCCGCCGGCGTTCGAGCAGCAGCCGAACGAGTGGGCGGCGTTCCGGGCGCCCGTCAGCGCCGTCGCGCTGAACGGGAACACCGTGAAGATGATGGTCCGCCCGACGACCGAGGGCAATCCGGCGATCGTCTGGTTCGATCCGCCTGGCTTCGTCGACGTCGAAGGCACCGTGAAGACCGGCGAGGACGGCGCCGACAACGTGGTGCTCGCGCTCTCGCCCGCGGGCAGGCGCCTCTCGGCCAAGGTCTCGGGCACCGTCGGCGCCGACGCGAAGCTCGTCCGCTACACGCGCAGGGTCGACGACCCGCGTCTGCTCGCCGGCTACGCGCTGAAGGCGATCCTCGAGCAGGTCGGCGTGAAGGTCGGCGGCGAAGTGAAGCTCGGTGGGCGGGACGAGAAAGGGACCGTCATCGCACGGCACGAGTCGGAGCCGCTCTCGACGCTGCTCTATCCGGTGGGCAAGAACAGCGACAACTTCTACGCGGAGATGATCTTCAAGTCGATCTCCGCGGAGGCGAAGGCACGGCCCGCGAAGAGCGCGAGCTCGGCCGAGATCGTGATGGGCTGGCTCGCGAAGAACGACCTCGGCGACGCCGGGCTCGTCATCAAGAACGGCTCCGGCCTGTTCGACGCGAACCGCACGACGGCGTTCGCCCTCGCGAAGCTGCTTCGTCACGCGTGGCAGGACCCGGCGATCCGCAACGAGTTCGTGGCGCAGCTCGCGATCGGCGGGGTCGACGGAACGCTGCACAAGCGGTTCCGAAACACACGCGCGCGCCGCGCGATCCGCGCGAAGACGGGCACGCTCGACGACGTGATCTCGCTCTCCGGTTACGTGTTCGGACCGCCGGGAAAGAGCCCGATCGTGTTCGCGATTCTGTTCAACAAGGTGTCGGGACGTGGCGCGGCCGCGCGCGCGGCCGCCGACAAGCTCGTCGAGCTGCTCTACGAGCGCCAGTGGCGCTGAGCGCCGCGTGCCGCACGCTTCCGCCGCGCCCCCTCAGGCGAGCACCGCGCACGAGACGTGCGTGATGGCGCCCGTGGGCTCGAAGCGGTGGAAGTCGACCCGTGCCGTGGCGAGATCGAGGATCGCGAAGCCGGGCTCGTCCTCGCGTGCGAGCGTCCCGGGGTTCACCACCCAGAGCGGACACTTGCCGCTCCCGCGCTCGAACCGGCGGAGCATCGGCCGGTGCGTGTGCCCACCGACCATGACGTGCATGCTGGGATCGAAGAGGATCGCGAGCAGGTCGTCGTTGGACGAGATCGCGTAGCCGCGGTCGTCGGGCGTGAGACGCACCATGTCGTTCGCGCCGACGCCGTGACAGAGAAGGAGCTTCCCCGGCTCGTGGCGCGTGAACGCAGGCAAGTCCATCGTCACGGTCGCCGGCAGGCTCTTGAGGAACGTGATGCTCTCGACGGAGAGCTCCGTCATCCTGTGCGCACGCGGCAAGTTGCGCATCTCGTCCGATCGGATCCACCGATCGTGATTGCCGCGCACGACGACGGCATTGGCCCGAGCGAGCAGCGCGCACGCGCGGTCGACGCTGCCGTGCCCGTCCACGATGTCCCCCGTGCAGAGCACCCGATCGACCCGTTCCCGGAAGAGCCGATCGAGCGCGCGTTCGAGCAAGTCGTCTTCCGCGTGAACGTCGCCGATGAGGCCGAGGCGCACGAGATGAACATACGGCGAAATGGCGGCGCGCTGACAGTCTTGAACCCTCGAGTAGTCCTGAGGCCTCCTGCGTCAGTCCTCGGTCCTCGGTTTTTCCTTCTCTCGAGGTCACGCTTCGGCCCTCGGGCGTTCCTGAGAGGTCGCGTTCTGGTACTCGCCTCTCTGCCGGCCCGTGAATCGGACGGCGTCCTGCTCGTGATGGGTCGAAGCCGAAAGCCAGGACGCCCAAGCTGAGGACTGAGGACTGAGGTCTGAA
>CALFEQ010000166.1 GCA_937949945.1 uncultured Myxococcales bacterium | reverse complement strand
TCGATTCCCGCTGGGGTCGCTATTGCTCGCGCGCGGAGCGCGCTCACTCGCCAGCGCTCATCTGCTCTCACTGCACTCCGTCCACTTCGTGGACTCCGTGCAGTTCGAGTCGATTCCCGCTGGGGTCGCCCCTCGCGGCGCGCAGCGTGAGTACGCCGCTGCTTGGTCCACTTCGTGGGCTCCGTGCAGTTCGAGTCGATTCACGCTGGGGTCGCGCCTCGCAGGTCGCCAACGACGACCTCACGGTCGCGCGCGTGTGCTCGCTGCTTGGTCCGCTTCGTGGACTCCGTGCTTGTCGAGAGGGGGCTGGTAGCGGGGGCTAGCTCACGCTTCGCGGCGACGAAGAGCACTTCGGGGCGCGCGGGAGGCGCACCGTCGAGAGGAGGGCGTCGCTCGCCGTGGCGAAGATCTGGACGCCATGGAGGCTGACGCCGAGCGACGTCATCTGGACCGCGCTCTTCGGGGACACACCCGAGAGGAGGCAGCGGACACCCATCAGCGTCGTCGCGCGCGCGATGGAGACGAGCGCCGTGACGGCGTCCGTGTCCACCGTCTCGAGGCCGGTCACGTCGATGAGCGCGGCCTCGACGTCCGAACGATCCGCGATGGTCTGGAGCAGGCGATTGGCGATGTGCTCGGCGCGGGCCGTGTCCATCCGACCCACCAGCGGGAGGAGCAATAGGCCCGGCGCGGCCTCGAGGATCGGGGCCGAGAGCGTGCGCAGCTCTTCCTGTTGCGCTCGCGTCAGAGCGAGCTGCCTCTCGAGCGCCTTCAGATCCTCGAGGTTCCAGTAGACGACGCCCACCAGGCTCGCGACGAGCGACAAGAGCGTGAGGTGGGTCTGCGTGAAGGCCCGCGGCCTCGAGCAGCCGAGCGATATCGCTCCGACGCTCTGCCCACGACCGACGAGCGGCAGCGTCAGCCGCGAGCGGACGGGGATTCGCCGCGGGCTCAGCCGCGCCGACGGATCCTTCTCGACCTGCACCTCGGGGATGTGCAGGAGCTTCTGCGAGCGAAAGACGTCCCCGACGTGCCGGTCCATGGCGGTGCGCTCCGCCTCGCGCCGCTCCTCCTCGGTGAAGCCACGCGCGAACACGTGGCGTAGCCGGTTCGTCTCGCGGTCGAGGAAGAAGACGGCAACGTACTCGACGTCGACGATGCGACGCATGATGTCGTCCATCGTCGAGACGAGCCCGGCTTCGTCGCGGACCGCCGCGAGCGCGGTCGCGATGCGATCGAGCAGCGGCACCAGATCGAACGCGGCGCTTTCGTCCTGGGACATTCGGCGGGCGAGTTTACGCCACGTCCTCGTCGTGGGGAGAAGGACGAAGCCGACGGCGGCATGCTCGTCCGGCCGGTCGACGGGACGGCTGAGACCGCAGGCCGCGCACGGCCCACGACGAGCTCACGACCGCGCGCGAAACCTTTGCGCGCGAAAGCGCATGGACGCCGTGCCGCCCCGTGCACGGGCTCGGCACCGGCGTCCTCAGTTCTTCGCAGCTTGCTGCTCCGGTGCGCGATCGGCGAGCAGAATGTCGACGCGGCGATCCATCTGCCACGACGCCTCGTCGGTCCCCGTGGCGTCGAGCTCTCCGCGAGACGTCTCCTTCAGGCGATCGGGCTCGACGCCGAGCTGTTTGAGGTACTTCGCAACACCGTTCGCGCGGCGCGCTCCGAGCGCCATGTTGTAATCCGTCGTCCCTCGGGGGTCGGCGCGACCGACCAGCTTCACGGAACGCCCCTTCAGCGGCCCCTCCGTCAGGCACTTGCCGATCTGCTCGAGGACGTCTCGATCGCGAGAGCTCAGCTCGCTCTTGTCGAAGTCGAACTTCGGCGCCTTGTTCATGTCGTCGAAGTGCAGCTCGCACTGGCGAGCGATCTCGTCGGAGACACCGAGCGACGGCGAGACGGTCTTCACACCCGTATCGCCGCCCGAGAGCGTGGGCGGCTCGGCCGGCGGCTTCTTCTCGGCACCACCGCACGCCGCAACGAAGGCAAAGAGCACGGGAAACAGCATGGGAATGCGCGACATCGCTACCTCCTCGCAAGCAGCGGTCTCCGGCAGCCGGGCGGGCGCGCTGTCACCCTCGCGTCTCGCTCGACCGCTCGCCGCCCGGCGTTGCGAGCTCACGGAGCCAGGGACGCCGGCCGCATACGTAACGCAGGCCTTCGCTCCGTCAATGCCCCGAGCCGTGCGCGCGGAGGAGCGGAACGCAAAGACGAGCTCTGCCGTTCGAGGGGGCGCATCCGTCGATCGACGCCTCGAACGGCGGCCGTCCCTTCACGCCTTCGCGCGCGACGTACGCTTCTTCGTCTTGGCGGCGGCCTTCTTCGTCTTGGCGGCGGCCTTCTTCGTCTTGGCAGCGGGCTTGTTCGTCCTCGAGGGCGCCGGGCGGGCGTCGACGAGCGCCGCGAGCTTCTTCGGCGCGACGGCCTGATAGCTCTCACGCAGCCACTCTTTCAGCATCTCGACCGGAGCCTTGCCGGGCGGGTATCGCGCGCTGACCCAGCCGGACCTCCCGAGCCCGTAGCCGGTCGGACGGACGCGCGGATCGAGGAGCGCCATCGCGGCGGAGTGAGGCAGCTTGCACGTGATGAAGAAGTCGTCGTGATTCGCGCCTCCTTCCCTCCCCGTCCCCATGTAGACGAAGGCTTTGCCGCGGACCTTGAGCGCTCGATGGTTCCACGGGAAGGCCTCCGTGGTCTCGGGGAAGCTCAGCCCGAGCTCACGGAGCGCAGCCTCGTCGGGGTTCGTCGGTGTCTTTCGTCGAGCCGCCATCTCCGGGAGCGTACGCGACGGCGGTCGCGGCGTTCAACGAGCACGCTACGTGTCGCGGCCGCCCGTCTCGTCGGCGTCCGGATCGGCGGACATGCGCTGGCCCTTGTAGATGCGCAGGCGCAGCGAGAGCACGTACGTGACGCCGCACGCGAGGATCGCCGGCGGACCGTACGTCGGGCCGAAGACCTCGAGCACGAGCGCGATCGCCGCGAGGGGGACGCCGATCACCGCGACGAGCGCCGAAGCCACGCCGACGACGACGAAGATCTGGGGCGCCGTGCCCTGCGCGACGCCCGCGAGATCGAGGAGCCTCCCGGTGGCGGCGCCCGAGACGCCGCCGAGGTACATCGCCGGGACGAGGATGCCCGCCGACCCGCCGGAGCGGATAGTGAAGCCCGTCGCGATCATCTTTCCGAGCATCGCGAGCAGCAGGAACCACCACGGGAACGCCGACGCTGGGCTCGTGAGCAGCTCGCGGAGCGTCTGCGATCCCATCCCGAGCACGTGGTGCGCGTCGATCCCGAGCGAAAGCCAGAGGACGAGGGCGACGAGGCCGCCGGCAGCGGCGCCCGCGGGTCCGCGGAGCCAGACCGGTATGCGCTCGGAGATGCGCTCCGCATGCGTCATCAGCTTGCCGAAGCCGAGCGCCACCGGGGCGGAGATCGCGATCGCGACGACGGTGCTCAGCGCGTACTGCCGGACCGTGTACTCGCCGGGGTGCGGGGGCGTCACGAACAGCGGCGGCGCCTTCAACACGGCCTGATTCAGCGCGAAGACGATGATGGCCGCGAGAAGGCAGTACGCGAACTTCCGGTAGATGATGCGGTCGCCGTAGGCGATCTCGATGGCGAACAGCGCCGCCGTGAACGGCGCGCCGAGGAGCGTGCCGACGGCCGCCGCGATGCCCGCGAGCTGGTAGGTGCGGAGCTCGTGCTCCGAGCGCGCTCGGAAGACGCGGGACCAGCCCGCACCGATCGACTCGCCGATGAGCACCACCGGCGCCTCGAGCCCGCCGCTCGCGCCGCTGCCGAGCGTCAGCGCGGTCGCGATCGCCTTCCGAATCGCGAGCCCGAAGGCCGGTCGTTCGTAGCGCGGCTGGGGATCGTCGCCGGCGTGCTCGTACGTGACGTGGTAGTTCGAGAGCGCGACGTCGATGCCGTCGCCCTTCGCTTCGCTCCACCCCGGCCGCTCGGTGAGGAAGCCACGTACGAGGCCCGCGAAGACGAGCGCCGTGAAGAGCGCCGCCCAGCCGAGGAGGTCGCCGCGTCGCTCGGCGAACGCGATCAGCCAGTCGCCGCAGCCGTGGATGACCCAGCCGAGCAGCGCACAGAGCCCCCACACCGCCGTGGCGAGCAGCGCCACGACCGCCATGACGCGGGCGACGTTGTCCCACGAATCGTGGAGCGCGCGCTGCTCCTCGTCGAGATGCTCGAAAAGCCGTCCACCCATCGAGGGGCGCGAGGATAAGCGCTCAATCCTTGCGGCTCAAACGATTCCCCGAGGGGTCACTTGCAGTCGGGGTCCTTCTCGAGCGTCTCCAGCATCATCTTGCACGACTGCTCGACCGCGATCGGGTTCGCGTTCTTTTCGAAGTTCTCCTTCGAGACGGCAGCGCTCTTCTTCAGCATCTCCGCCTTGATCGGCGGCGCCTTCGCGGCGCACGCCTCCGTCTTCTCGAAGAAGTCGACGCACGCCTGGCTCTTGAGTCCGCTCTTGCACGCCAGGACCAGGAACGCCGAGACGACGGCGAGGACGAGTACGGGTGTTCGCATTGCTCCGGCGTATCACCGGACCACGGCGGCTGGGAAGGCTCGGCGGTGGTCGGGCACGCCCGTCGCTCGCGGCGGGAGGGCCTGATGTCGCTCAGAGCGGGTATCGCTCCGTGCAGCGCGTGTCCGACGGCCCCGCCGACGCGGCCCACTCGCCGTCCACGCATCGGTACCATCGCCGGTCGCTGCGCGACTGGACGCAGACGTTCTCGGCGACGGGACGACCGAGCGTCGCGCTGTCGCACTCGTCGTCCGCCGCCGTGGTGCCACCGGCGGCCGCCTCGATCGCACGGCGGACGGACGGCACGTCCTGGAGGGGAGCGAACTTGTAACCCTCGGCGATGAGCACCGGGACGATCTGCTTGATCATGTCGACGGTCTTGTCGTGGATGTCGTGCAGAAGCACGATGCCGCGGCGCTTCGCCCGGATCTCGCGGAGATAGAGCTCGCCGCAGCGCTCCACGCTGACGCCCCTGCCCCAGCAGTCCCAGTCCGCCCCCGCGTTCGAGGTGAGCGCGCCGCCCTCGTCCCAGAAGACGCTGCCGACGTACTTCCGCATCGCGCTCGCGTTGACCGCCCGCGCGACGCTCCCGTTCCACGCGCCGTACGGCGCGCGGAGCACCCATGGCCCGTCCGGCTGATAGTCCGAGATGATCGCGTCCGTCTGCGCGATCTCTTCCACCACGCGGGCCGGGGACAGCGACGTCAGCGACTTGTGGTTGTGCGTATGGTTCGCGAGGAGATGGCCTCGCGAGACGATCGCGTCGAGCGCTGCCTGACGCCCGGAGACCTTGGACCCGTTGATGAAGAACGCGGCCTTGATGCCCTTCGACGCGAGATAGTCGGCGAGCTCCGTCGTCCGGCGCCCCGGGCCGTCGTCGAACGTGAGGCTGATCGTCTTGTCCGGCAGCTCCGCGCCATTGAGCTGTCGCTCCGCGACCAGCTCGTCTCCGCGCACGTCACCGTCGCCCGCGTAGACCTCGACGTCGTCGTCGCTCGGCTCGGCGAGACATCCCGCCAGAGCCGCACAAGCCGAGGACACGAAGAAGATCGAGAAGAGACGACGTGCGAGCATCGAAGACCCTCCGCGTTGACCGAGCCCCAACGCAGCGGGCCTCTGCACACATCAAACCACCTCGGAAGATACCGGCGTTCTCCAGCAAAATCGCCTGGTTACGCGAGTTCCGAGGCACTGAAAAATTGAATAATCTGGTTCGCCCTGGAGGATCTGACGGGATCCACCCGTCGCCACGCGATGACACCAGCAGATCACCCGGCTCGGCGCACGCGGACGCCGGAGGCATCAGGGCGCCTCCGCGCGCACGGACGACCGAACGACGCGATCGCGCGCGCCCACGCCCGCGTGCGGTGCCGGCCCGTCAGGCCGTCAGCGCAGCCACGCGTCGACTTCGGGGTCGCCGAGGAACTCGCCGACGTGCACGACCGGCGGCGGGCGGCTCGAGAAGCGCCGGGTGCTCTTCGGCGGCTCGTCGAACCACGGCTCGTTCAGGTCCATCGCCTGCGCCGCGAGAGCGGCGGCCACGACGTCTCGCTGCGAATCCTGCATGAGGCTGGGTGAATTCATCGCGGCGCTCCCCTCTAGTGGCGCGCAACGTTTACACCTCAGCCGTCGACGCGCAAGGCGTAATCCGCGTCTCAAAAGGCGCACCGCGCGTCTCCAATCGGGATCGGCTCGCGGTCGCACATGGGATGCCTCACGCGATCGCGCGGGCTCCCCTGTCCTCGGGGAAAACCGCGCGTCAGTGCCGCTCGTACGCGCGCGGGTCGAGCGGCTCGGCGTCGGGGGCGTCACGATCGGGCACGAGGGTGGCGCCGAGACCGGGCATGCGCTCCGTCGGGACGCACTCCTCTTCGTCCTCGTCTTCGTCCTCGTCGCCGTAGTCCCCGACGGGCTCGCCCTCGGGCCCCGTCGGCCCCGGGTCCTCGCCACGGCGGGGCTGCCAGGACGTCGCGTCGCTCGCGCCTTCGCCGCGGCTCGGCGGCGGCGGCGGCTCCGGCGTCGCGCTCTCGCCGCGGTGGGGCTTCGGGGCGTTCGAGGCGTTCGAAAGGAACGGCGCCGCGCACGCGTGGAAGAGCCTGCCGGAGAAGAGGAAGTACGTGGGTTCCATGTCCATGACGTCGAGCTCCAACGACGGCGCACGGGAGCCGCGTCGATCGAGCGAGCAACCCGCATTCCTCGTCGGCTCGCGCTTCGATCGATGGGACGCCGATGAGCGTCGGTCACGCTCCGCGCGGAACGCCCCCTTCCCCCTTCGCGAAACCTCTCGCTCGTCCTTCGGTCCCGCCGACGCGGGCGCGCGGGCGCCGGTCGGTTCACAAGGTCTCAACCGCGCAAAACGCCTCGCGCACGACGCGTCTACTCGGCCCTCGCGCCGAACGCCGGCAGAATGTCGCCCTTCGCCGTGTCTTTGGCCGCGTGGACGACGCCCCTACCGATGTCCTTCGCGGCGCGTGCGGTGACCGCGAGCGCGTCGGCGATGCGGAGCTGCGGGTCCCGTCCATGGAGCCCGCGCGTCTTCGCGACGCCGGCGCCGTGATCGTAGACCAGCTTGCCGCCGAGGTACGCGCTCACCGCGACGAGCCCGACCATGCCGATGCCGGCGAGGACGTAGCCGAGCGAGGGCTTCTTCCGCCGGACGCGCAGATAGGCCATCGTCCCGAGCGCGACGAGCGCGCCGAGGTTGAGCGTGCGGTGGGTCTTGAGCACGTCGTAGCCGGCGTCGTCGAGCTCGACCTCCTCCTGAGCGACGAGCCCGAACACGCCTGCCACGGCGGCCGCGATCACCGCGCCGACGATGCACGTCTCGCCCATCTCTCGCGCACGGCGGCTGCCGGTGAAGTAGCCCACGGCGTCGGCGCCGACGGCGAGCGGGACGAGCGCGATCGGGAAGTGAACGGTCGACGGATGGAGCTCGGACAGTCGCATCGGCATGGCAGTCCTCCGGCCGGGTTGCGACCTGGCTCGACGCAAGGTGTGTTCCGAACGCGCTCGTGGTCGAGCGTCGCGATCAAGCCGCGGCGGCGGCCGGCTCGGCCGGACGCCGGCCCAGCGTCCGGTGGATGACGAGCGCGGCCGCGACGAGCCCGAAGCCGATGAGCTGCGACGTCGAGAGACCGAAGAGGCCGCCGCGATCGTCCCGTCGCAAGAACTCGAGCACGAACCTCGCGACGGCGTAGAGCACGAGCGACGCGGCGAACACCTGACCGTCGTAGCGCTTGCGCGGGAGCACGACGTACAGGCAGACGAACGCGATCGCGAGCGACGCGGCCGACTCGTAGATCTGTGTAGGATGCACAGGCTCGCTCCACATCCGCGCGCTCGCGATGATGTGCTCCTTCGCCTGGGCGTCGCTCGCGGGGCTGCGCGGAGGGAACGAGAGCCCCCACGGCAGAGAAGTGGGCGCGCCGAAGCAGCAGCCAGCGAGAAGGCAGCCCATGCGGCCGAACGTGAGCCCCATCGGGATCGCGAAGCCCGCCATGTCCGCGGCCTTCCAGAACGGGAACCGATCGCGCCGCAGGAGGAACACGGCGGCGACCGTCGCGCCGATGAAGCCGCCGTAGTACGTGAGGCCCCCGGCCCAGAACTTCGCCCACGCGAAGCAGTCGCGGTTCTTCGGGTGGCAGACGCCGCGCTCGGCGTCCCACACGCCGTCGTACATCGGTGAGATGCACTCGGCCCGGTCGAACGGCCAGTCGACCTTCGACGGATCGGTGCACAGGTGGACGTACTCCATGAAGTGACCGTCGGCGATCACGTGGAGGATGCGCCCGCCGGCGACGCCCGCGAGGAGCATGGCGAGGCCGAGGTCGACGATGACGTCCGCGTCGAGCCCGATGCGGCGCGCCCAGAGCACGCCGAGCGCCGTCGCGAAGAGGAACCCCGAGAGCAGGAGGACGAAGTACGAGGGGAAGCCGACGTCGAAGAGGCGGAAGAGCTCGGGGCGCATGCGAGGTCGCAGCCCGACGATACCAGCCTCGACGCGCCGCTCGAAGCCGGCTATGCGGGGGTGCATGAGCTACACACTGGGCGTCCTCGGCGGCAGTGGACTCTACGAGATGGAAGGCCTCCGCGACGTGAAGGAGCTCGAGGTCGACACCCCGTTCGGGCGCCCGAGCGACGTGCTCGTGAAGGGGACGCTCCCGAACGGCACGACGCTCGTCTTCTTGCCGCGTCACGGCCGCGGCCACCGTATCCCGCCGCACCAGATCAACTTCCGGGCGAACGTCTGCGCCCTGAAGAAGGCGGGAGCGACGCACCTCGTGAGCGTCAGCGCCGTCGGCTCGATGAAGGAGGAGATCGAGCCGGGGCACCTCGTCGTGCCGGATCAGTTCATCGACCTGACGAAGCGGCGCATCTCGACCTTCTTCGAGGACGGCATCGCCGGTCACGTGCCGTTCGCCGATCCGGTGTGCAAGCTCCTCGCGAGCGCCGTCGCGGACGCGGCCGCGCGGGCGGGCGCCAAGGTGCATCGCGGCGGCACGTACGTGTGCATCGAAGGCCCGCAGTTCTCGACCCGCGCCGAGAGCCACGTGTACCGGAGCTGGGGCGTGTCCGTCATCGGCATGACCTCGATGCCCGAAGCGAAGCTCGCCCGTGAGGCCGAGCTGCCGTTCGCCACGCTCGCGCTCGCCACGGACTACGACTGCTGGCACGAGGGCCACGACGCGGTCACGGTCGAGCAGGTGGTCGCGACCATGAAGGCGAACGTGGCCTTCGCGAAGAAGACCCTCGTGGAGCTCGCCTCCGCCCTCCCCGACCCGACGAAGAGCATCGCGCACGGGGCCTCCCGCGGCGCGATCATGACCGCGCCGAACCTCGTCCCGCCGGAGACGAAGGCGCGGCTCGGGTGGCTGCTCGGCGAGCCCTGAGAGATCGAGGCGATTTTCCGGCGGACGGAAGCCGTGCAGGGAGGCTCGGGCCCCTCGCCCGTCCCGAGCCTCGAGCTTCCCCTCGCTTTCATGGGGTCGAGGTATTAGGCTGCGCCGGCAATGAAGAAGAGCCCCGCCCTCATCGTCGGCTCCCTCGCGTTCGACGACCTCGAGATGCCGACCGGAACGTTCAACGACGTGCTCGGCGGCGCCGCCACGTACTCGTCGATCTGCGCGTCGCTCCTCACGCCCGTCCGCCTCGTCGGCGTGGTGGGGACCGATTTCCCGAGCGCCGTCCTCGAGGACCTCAAGCGGCGTGGCGTCGACACCTCCGGCGTCGAGCGCGCGAACGGGAAGACCTTCCGCTGGCGCGGGCGGTACTCCCAGGACCTCGCGAGCCGCACGACGCTCGACACGCAGCTCAACGTCTTCGCGGACTTCCGTCCGAAGATCCCGGAGGCGTTCCGGGACACGCCCTTCGTGCTCCTCGGCAACATCCACCCTGCCCTCCAGCTCGAGGTCCTCGCGCAGGTCGAGAAGCCGACGCTCGTGATGGCGGACACGATGAACTTCTGGATCAAGGGAGAGCCGAAGCTGCTCGCCCAGGTCCTCTCGAAGATCGACATGCTCGTCATCAACGACGAGGAGGCGCGCGATCTCACGGGCATCCACAACCTCGTGAAGGCGGCGGCCGACATCCGCAAGCGCGGCCCGTCGCGCCTCATCGTGAAGCGCGGCGAGTACGGCGCCCTCTACTTCGACGATGCGGGCGTGTTCTTCGCGCCGGGCTACCCGCTCGAGGAGGTGCTCGATCCGACGGGCGCGGGCGACTCGTTCGCCGGAGGTCTCATCGGCTACATCGCCCGCGTCGGCCAGGTCGATCACCAGACCATCCGCCGCGCGATCTACTTCGGCTCCGCGCTCGGATCGTTCTGCGTCGAGGGCATCGGGCCGAAGCGCCTTCTCGACGTCGGACCGAAGGACCTCGCGCTGCGCATGGACGCCTTCACGAAGCTCGTCGAGACCGGCGGGCCGGTCACCTTGCCCGAATGAGGATCGGGGTCGCACGTTCCGCAGTCCTCGTGGCCGTCGCGGCATCGGCGATCGGCCTCGTCGCGCTCGCGTGCGACGACGAGCACAGGCGCACGCCGCCCGGAAAGATCGTGGGCGGCGGCGGCGCGTGCGAGGCGAAGCCGGGCGAGCTGCCGGCGCCCGACTGCGACGACTCGCTGAACTCGTGCGCCCCCGTCCCCGGCTGCGAGATCGACGAGGCGAGGTGCGGCTCGAAATCGACGTGCCTGCCCCTCGCGAACAACGAGGGGAAGGACGTCGTCGACCTCCGGCTCCGCCGCCTGAACATCGCCGCCCCTCCGGCGCTCGCGGGGCCCTTCATCCAGAACACGGTCGTCAACAGCGGCATCGACCTCGCGGAGCCGAGCTGCGCGGAGAAGGGCAAGGGTCTTTTCACGTGGCTCCTGCGCGTCGACAAGAAGGCCGGCACCGTGATCACGGGCGGCGCGCCGCCGGCGGCCGATCCCTTCGGTCAGGGCTTCTGCTTCGCGAGCTTCGAGCTGAACGGCACGAAGATCGAGCCGGTCACGGTGAAGATCGAGATGACCGGGAGCACGTTCCGGTCGACGGAGCGCGCGGACATCAACATCCCGATCTTCCTGTCCGACCAGCTCTCGAGCGCCATCATCCTGCCCATCCGCGGCGCGCGCATCGAAGAGGTCACGCTCTCGCCGGACGGCAACTGCATCGGGTCGTTCAACGCCGCGGCGCTCGATCCGTCGTGCGCCGAGGACCGCGAGCTCTGCCCGAAGTGGCGGACGGCCGGCGCGCTCGGCGGCTACATCACGCTCGAGCAGGCCGACACGGTCAAAATCCGCGACCTGAACGACAAGTCGCTCTGCGCCTTCCTCGCGTCGGAGCAGGGCACGACCTGCGCGCGCGACGACAGCGGAAAGATCCAGTTCCGCGGCGACTACTGCTCGGAGGACGAGCAGCCCGGGAGCTGCCAGGACAGCGTGTGGCTCGCCGCCACCTTCGCGGCGAGCGCCGTGAAGATCTTCGACGGCCAGGGCGTGGTCGAGGGCTGCTCGGGGGCGACGACGGGCGAGCCCGCCGACGCGGGAGCCGACGCCGACGTACCGGACGACGCGTCGGCGGACGCGGCCGATCCCTGATCCGGTCGCCGCCCGACGCCGTACCTACATCGCCGTCCATCTCGCCTCGGACGGAGGCAAGGCACTCGGTTCTTTGCAGATTTCCGCGGTCCTGTGCGGTGCCGCGTGCTAAGGCTCGCCCGCCTGAGGGGTTGCCGGGGCCTCGCCCTGGTGGAGGTGTGGTGGCCGATTTCGTTCCTGTCAGAATGAACCGAGGGAACGGGGTCGCTCGCCCGCCAGCGCGCGGTTACGAGGAGGAGTCTCGCATGCTTGGTCGTTTCCGCCATCTCTTCGCCGTCCTGTTCTTCCTCCTCGTCGCCTCCTGCAGCGGCGGCGGGTGTGGAGGATGCGGAGGATGCGCCGGCATGACTCCCCTGCCCGGCGGCTTCCCTGCGGACAAGGCCGTCGAGAACGCCGCGTCGGTGCGCATCTCGCGCCAAGGCCTCGACCTCGTCGAGAAGGAGCTCGGGCCGGTCGCCGCCAGTCTGATGAACGCTCGGAACGGGACGGTGAGCCTCGAGATCCCCGAGACGCCGTTCGAGGTGCAGGACGCGTTCACGATCGGGTTCTGTCCGCTGTGTATTCAGCCGGACGTCAAAGGCAGCTTCTGCCCCGGCGGTCCGAACGCAGAGGCGAACCCGCCGCGCTGCGTGGCCTCCGCGAACATCGGCAGCGCGCAGTTCCAGATCGACGCCGTCAAGCCGAACGCCATCACGGTCAAGGCGGTCATCCCGCTCAAGCTCGACGACACGCCAGTCTCCATCACCGATCCGGTCTCGGCGACGGTTCACGTCGGCTACGGCGCGAACGCCACGTGCAACAACGAGAAGCCGGTCGTGCAGGCGAAGCAGCTCCCCGTGACCGTGACGATCCCCATCGTCGCGGAGACGACGGCGCCGCGCACCGGCTACTCGAAGATCGACGTCGATGCCGCGTCGATCGACCTCAGCGCAATTCAGCCGGGAGACATCCGGCTCTGCGCCACCTGCGGCGCGCTGCCGGACAACTGGTGCGAGACGCTCCTCAATTGGTCCTTCATCAAGGATCGCGTCGTCAACTCGCTCAAAGGCGGCCTCGAGGGCCAGGTCAAGAACCTGCTCCGCGACCAGCTCTGCACGAAGCCGAACCCGACGCTCGTCCCGTCGTGCCCGACGGGCTCGTCGCCGGACGGTAGCGGCAAGTACTGCGTCTACGACACCGCGAAGGACAAGTGCGTGCCGATGCTCCTCGGGACCGACGCGCACATCGAGCTCGGCGGCCTGCTCGCGAGCATCTCGCCGGGCACCGAGGGCGGCCTCGACTTCGCCCTCGCGTCCTTCGGAGCGATGCAGCCCGCGCCCGGCCTCGATCCGAACGGCCAAGGCCGCACGGCGAACGGGATCACGCTCGGCATGGTCGGCGGCGTCCTCCCGCAGCCGCCCTCCAAGTGCGTCGTGCAGAAGCCGGTCACGCCGCCGACGGGCATCCCGATCCCGGACGAGCTGTTGCCCACGGCGGCCGAGCCCCAAGGCACGCCGCACGTCGGCATCGCGCTCTCCGGGCGCTTCCTCGATTACGCGTTCACGAGCGTCTACAACAGCGGCCTCTTGTGCCTCGGCGTGTCGACCGAGCAGTTCGACATGCTGAAGACGGGGCTGCTCAGCTTCGTCGTCCCGTCGATGAAGACGCTCACGTTCGAGCAGGAGGACGCCGCGGCGGCCATCGTCGTTCGCCCGCAGGAGCCGCCGGCGGTGACGATCGGCGGCGGCACCGATCCGAACGCCGACCCGCTCCTGCTCGTCACCATCCCGAAGCTGAGCCTCGACTTCTACGTCTGGAGCTTCGATCGCTTCGCCCGCGTGTTCACGTACACGGCGGACCTGACCGTCCCGGCGACGCTCCAGACGGCGAAGGGCCCGGGCGGCGCCAACACGGGGATCGTCCCCTCGCTCGGCGAGATCAAGATCGCGAACGGCTCGGTCTCGAACGCCGACGTCCTGTTGATGGACGACCCGAAGATCGTCGCGGGCGCGGTGAGCGGCATCTTCGGCACCGTGTCGAAGCAGCTCGTCGGCTCCGGCTTCTCGCCGATCGACATCGGCTCGTCGGTCGACAGCCTCGGCCTCCAGCTCCAGGTCGACGAGATCAGGAAGCTCACCAAGGGCAGCGACGACTTCGTCGGTGTCTTCGCGACGCTCGCCAAGAAGGAGAGCGCCGCGACCGTGGAGGTGGACACGCGCGCGCGGCTCGTCGACAAGCGCGTGTGGCCCGAGCACATGCAGCCCTCGACGTACCGGCGCGACAAGCTGCCCGAGCTCGAGGTCGAGCTCTCGTCGTCGCTCGACGACAAGAAGCACCTCGTCGAGTACTCGTGGTGGATCGACAACGGCACGCGGTCGCCGTGGGCGACGGCCGAGCGGCTCGGGATGACCGACGCACGCACGATCGTCATCAAGGACGACCAGCTCTTCCTCCAAGGACGTCACGTGCTCCGCGTCGCCGCGCGTCTCGTCGGCGCGCCCGAGACCGAGGACGCGACGCCGGCGGAGATCCCGTACGTCATCGACACGCTCGCGCCGTTCGTGCGGGTGGCCGAGGAAGCCGGCGCCGTCCGCGTCGAGGCGTGGGACCTCGTCAGCGCGAAGGAGTCGCTCGTCGCTCGCTACCGCTTCGACGACGGCGACTGGACGGACTGGCGGCCCGCGAGCGAGCTGTCGCGCATCGATGCGAGCGGCGCCGCGACGATCGAGGTCGAGGTGCGCGACGAGGAAGGCAACGTCGGCACCGTGCGCCAGGCGCTCATTCGTGGGCGCGCCGATCCGACCATCGTCGCGGCCGGCAGCGGCTGCGGGTGCACGACGCCGGGCACGGACGGCGGCCGCGGCGGGCTCCTCGCCCTCGCGGCCACGCTCGGCGCGCTGGCGCTCGTCGCGCTCCGCCGCCGCGGGGGCGCCGTGGGCGGCTCGCGCGCGACGACGCGCGCCGGCATCGCGCTCGGCGCCATCGGCGCGGTCGCCGCGACGAGCCAAGGCTGCTCGTGCGGGAGCGAGGGCGAGCCGCCGAATAGCGGCTGCGGCGCGGACTGCAACCAGGAGTGCCTCACCGGCCTCGCCATCGGCCAGCCCGGCGCCTACCTCTCCGTCGCCAAGGCGAAGGACGGCACGATCTGGGCGGCCGGCTACAACGACGCGCTCCTCTCGGAGGGCGATTCGTACCTCTGGGGCGATCTCGTCGTCGGCAAGTACGATCTCGGCAAGCAGGAGGTCGACTGGGAGACCGTCGACGGCATCCCGGAGCGCACGGACGGGACCTGCCCGGTCTTCGAGCCGCATGGCTGGCGCCGCGGCGAGACCGACTCCGGCGACAACGTCGGCCGCTGGGCGAGCATCCAGCTCTCGACGAACGACCAGCCGATGGTCAGCTACTACGACGACACGCACAACCGCCTGAAGTTCGCGGTCAACGACGGCGGCGGTTGGAAGGTCTTCGTCCTGCGCGAGCAGCCCGGAGCCGACATCGGCAAGTACAGCAAGATGGTGCTCGTCGACGGAAAGCCCGCCGTCGCCTTCATGCAGCTCGAGCCCGGCGACAATGGGCGCACGCGATCGAAGATCGTGCTCGCGCGATCGAAGAAGGAGCTCCCGCAAGGCCCCGAGGACTTCGCGTTCGAGGACGTCGCCGTCGACGACGACGGACCGTGCCGCGCCGACTCCTGCGGCCCCGGCGAGGCCTGCATCAAGGAGACGGGCGCCTGCATGAAGACCGTCGGCGGCTGCCCGGAGAGCTGCGGCGACTCGGCGGCCTGCGTGACGAAGGACGACAAGGCGCAGTGCCTCGCGAAGATGGGCTCCGTCGAGACCTATCCGCGCGGCCTCGGCGCGTACATCAGCATGGCGGTGGCCCCGAACGGGAGGCTGGGCATCGTCGCGTACGACGGCTACCACGGCAACCTGCTCGCCTTCGTCGACGACGGCAGCGTCCCGTGGCAGCGCGTGATCCTCGACGGCGAGACCGGCAACCGCGCGGACAAGACGGCGATCGACACGGGCGACGTCGGCATCGCCGCTTCGCTCGCCATCGACTCGAGCGGGACGTGGCACGTGAGCTACGTCAACGGCATCGACGAGAGCCTGCGGTACGTCTCGTTCGCCGACGGCAAGCCCGGCAGGCCCGAGATCGTCGACGACGGCAGCAGCGTCGACGGCAAGCCGCACCCCGACGGCAAGCACCTCGTCGGCGACGACTCCGCCATCCGCGTCGACGGCGACGTCATCACCATCTTCTACTCCGACTCGACCTCGCTCGGGCTCCGGCGTGCGACGGGGACGCGCAAGCCGTCGTCGAGCGGGCACGAGTGGGAGCTCCGGTCGATCGATCAGCCGAACAAGTGGGTCGCGTTCCCGGCGATCGTCCCCGATGACGACCGTATCGCGGTGTGGTGGCGTCAGACCACGCGCTCCAGCAAGACCGTCGAAGGGAACGTGCTCGTCCTCTCGCCCTGATCCGGGCGATCGGCGGCGGTCAGGCCGCGGCCTCGACCACCTCGGACAGCGGCCGCATCGCCGGGCCGCTCGAGCGCTCGCGCTCGCTATGGACGATCTCGAGCAGCTCCTCCTTCGAAGCGACACCGAGCTCGAGCAACGCCGCCATGTAGCCGTCGACGTACCCGTGAGCGCGAGCGATCCGGGCGTACGCCTTGCCGGCCGCCTTCGCGGCGAAGACATCGGCGAGCATCGCCCTGAGCCCCGAGATCACTTCTGCCTTCTTCATGTCGACGCCTCCCGCGGGCGGTCCTCTTCCGTTCCTCCGAACGCGGTCGCGTGGAGGTCGCCGTCCCGCTCGGCCGTGGGTATCGGATCGCGCGGCGATGGGCCAACTTTCGGGAGGGTCGCCCGCCGCATCGAGCCGCATCAATTAGTGGTCGCCGCGCAGGCATTCGGCTAGACGATGGAGCGCGGCAAGACCATGGCTGAGCCGGACAAGAGCCCCGACAACGCCGAGACGGCGCGCGAGGCGCCGCAGTCGGTCGTGCGTGACGAGGCGGGCGCCGCAGCGGCAACGACCGCTTCTTCTTCGAAGGCCCCTCCGCCGTCGAGGCCGATCGGCACGTTGTCCCCACCACGTCCCGGCCGCTCCGGCTCGGGTGCGCCCCCTGCGCCTGCGTCGCGCCCCGCCTCGGGGCCGCCGCCCGCGCCCAAATCGAGCGCGTCGGCCTTGACGCCGCCGAAGTCGTCGTCGAGCGTACCGGCGGCCGCCGCGGCGACGGATACGACCGCCCCCGTCGCGCCGAAGGCACCCGCCGCGACGGCGAACGATCCCGAGGCCAGCGTGGACCCCGCACGAAGCGAGAAGACCGAAGCGAGCGCGACGGGCGCCGATCCCTCCACGTCCGCGACGCACGCGATCGACGGCAACGGACGAAAGCCGAGCGCGCCGTCGCAGAAGGCGCAGGCCGCCGTTCCGAGCACCGGCGTCGAAGCGCGCGCCGTCGCTCGAGCGAAGGACGAGGCGTCCGACGGAAGGAAGAGCGAGAGACCCTCGGCGGCCGGCAGCCCGTCGGTGCTCTCGATGCCCGTCGAAGCGCGGCCGCTCGCGGCCTACGAGATGCTCGCGCGCTCGGCTCGGCTCGCCGACCTCGTGACCGTCACCCAGCAAATCGTGTCGGAGGCGGCACGGAGCCGCGTGTCGGGATGGTTCTTCTCGTCGAAGGTCACCGCGGCTGCCGAGGAGCAGCAGCTGTCCCACGAGGACGCCGACACGCGCTTCGGCAACGCGCTCGACGTGCTCTCCACCGGCGGCGAGAGCCCTGCGGAGCGCGCGCTCGCCTGCGCGCTGTGGGCGCATGCCGTCGCGGAGGCACCGCGCGGTCGGCCGGAGGAGGAGGACAGCCTCGCCGGCGACATCCTCTGGCTCGCGACACATACGTCGTTCGACGCGACGCCCTTGCTCGACCGCGCGCTCGGCGAGGACGCCGCCGATCTCTGGACAGCGATCGCCGATCGCATCCGACGCATCGAACGCGGCCGGGGCGGCGCTCTCGGTCGAGGCGAGGCGATCGTCGGCTGCGCCGCGCTCGCGGCCTCGAGCTCGGAGCGCGCCAAGGCGCTCTGCGCCGAGCTCGCGACCGAGGTGAAGGATCCCGTCCTGCTCCGCCTGCTCGCGACCGGGGAGCAAGCGGCCACGGAGGAGATCCGTCTCGAAGGCGAGCTGCTGCCCGCGCGGCGAGGTCCCGTCGTCACGACGCTGCTCGCCTTCACCGGCATCCTCCTCGTCCTTCACGCGGTCCGGCTCGTCGCGCGACTGGCGCTCGCGTACCGCCGGCCGGCCGAGGTCTCGCTCTCCGAGTCCGGCGTGCGCGTGAAGACGCGAACGGAGATGCTCGGGCGGACGCTCCGCGAGCGCGAGCACGTCATCCTCCGCACCGGGCTCGTCCGCGTCGTCCGCGAGGTCCGCTTCCCGCGCCTCGCCTTCTATGCGGGGCTGCTCGCGCTCGCGACGGGCAGCTACGTCGGTGTGCGCGCGTTCACCGACGGCGTCCGTGCCGCATCGCCGTCCCTGCTCCTCGTCGGCATCGCGATCGTCGCGCTCGGCATCGCGCTCGACTTCGTGCTCGGGACCTTGATCCCCGGCTCGCGTGGACGCTGCCGCCTCGCGTTCGTCCCGCGGAAGGGACCGACCTTGTGCGTGGGTGACGTCGACGTGAGGCGCGCCGACGACGCGATCGCGCGATCCCTCGTTCGCCGCTGAAAATCTCGTAGGTGGTACGATCGGCGTTCGTGAAACCCGGTCGTACGGCTGGTGGAGCGCTCGTCTACGCCGCGTGTCTCGTGGCGTGCAACGCACTCACGGGCGCCGGCGACTTCGCCGTCACCGACGACGACGCGAGCTTCTCGTCGGACCCGGACGCTTCTCCCGAGGAGCGGGCTCCCATCACGAGCGACGGTTCGGACGGGCAACGCGACGGAGGCGACGGGACGAACGACGCGTCGTCGGACGCGAGCGAGGACGTGGAGGCGCCGTGCGTGCCCCGATCGGTGGGCCCACGCTACGGGGCGCTCGCGACGTACGTGACGCCGTCCACGTGGTCGAACAAGAACGGCGCGCTCGTCCCCGGCGACGAGCAGTGGGCGCACACGAACAACAAGGAAGGCACGATCGAGATATCGGACTTCCGTTTCGACCTCCCGCCGGGCGCCCGCGTGCGCGGGATCGTCGTCCAGATCGCACGCATCGCGGACACCTCCGAAGGCCCGGTCACGGACACCGTCGCCCTCGTCAAAGGCACCAGCAAGTCCGGCGGGCCTTGGCCGGATGGCGCGATGTCCGGGCCCTATCAGACGGCGACCTACGGGAGCTCGACGGACACGTGGGGCGCCACGTGGACGAGAGAAGAGATCAACGCGTCCACCTTCGCCGTGAGGATCACCGCGAGAGGACGGGGTGACGGGCACGTCGACAGCGTCGGCGTGATCGTCCACTACTGCGAGTGATCGCCCTTCACGGCGGTGATCCTCTCGCCGAGGATCGCCTGGAGCTTTCCCGCGCTCGCGCGCGCCTCGACGCGCACCGAGGCGGGGGCGTTGCCGGAGCACGCACGCACGCTCGCGGAGAACTGGCCGTGCGAGCGATCGAGCTCGTCGCCGGTGACCGCGTCGAACATGCGGAGCTCGATGCCGGTTCCCTCGCCCTCGACTCCCACCGCGACGCGCAGGCAGTGGTCGGGGGCTATATTTGCATCATGCACGTATCGCCTCGACGACTCGAGGACGGCGTGGCGGACGACCCCGGGGCGTCCTTCGTGCGACGGAGCGGAGCTCGGGCCCGCGGAGCGCGACAGCATGCGGCTCGCCGCGAGCGGGTGCGCCACGAAGGTCGGATCCTGCCAGCGCTCCGGGCGCACGAGGAGCGCGAACGGGCCCGGCCGTCCGCGGGTGCCGAGATCGACCCGGACCTTGCCGCGCCCGCACGCGAAGAGCAGCGCGCCGTCCGCGCCGTCGCCGCTCGCGAGGAGCGAGCCGCGATCGTCCCAGATGGCGGCGTCGACCAGCGCGAGCGGGGCGCCGGCCACGACGTCGATGCGCGTGCACGGACCGGCTCCGAGATCGACCGGCACGGTCGCGCGCCGGCCGAGGTGGAGCGTGCCGGTGTGCGCGGCCGCCGCGGGCGGATAGCCGGCGCCGACGAGGAGCTTCTCGCGCGCGGCACGTGCCGTCTCGAGGGGCTGGCCGGCGGCGACCCACGCGATCTCGGGTCGCGCCAGCATCTCGGTCGAGCCCTTCGATTTCGCGAGGACGACGGCGACGAAGCCACGTCCCACGTGCGGGCGGACCTGGAGCGAGCCGGTGACGGCGATCGGCGAGCACACCGTGATCGAGCGAACGGCGGACGTGTCCTTCGCGCGGGCGACGACGCGGCCGTCCGCGTCGAACACGTCGACGTCGATCACCGCCACGTCCTCGTCCGGGACGACGACGGCGTCCGTGCAACCTCCCTCCTCGATCGGGAA
Organism: uncultured Myxococcales bacterium; assembly: GCA_937949945.1. Taxonomy (GTDB): domain Bacteria; phylum Myxococcota_A; class Polyangia; order Polyangiales; family Polyangiaceae; genus Labilithrix. Next base: position 8,642 of record CALFEQ010000166.1, on the reverse strand, counting down.
CGAGACCGCCGACGGCGCGCGGGCGTCGACGGCGACGGCGACGCGACGTTGCTCCTCCCACGTTCCGCCGATCGCCGTCCGGTGGGCGCGGACGGCGTCTTCGAGCCCCGGCCACGTCTCCGGCGACTTCGGGGCCGCGCCGTGCGCACCCACCGCGCGGCCGACCGCCTCGGCGCGCTCGCGCGGGACGAGCTGGGCCCCGACCACGCAGAGGCCCTCGCCCGAAGCGGCGTGGACGGCGACGTACATGCGCTCGGGGTGCGGCGGACAGACGAGGAGCGTCGGTCGCGCGTCGCGCGTCTCGTCGACGGCGATGGGACTCCCCTCCTCCGCGAAGGCTGCGAGGTCGATGTCCTCGAGCGACGCCGACGCGCGCGCGTAGACGAGGAGGCAGGCGGTCTTGGGCACCTCGACGAACGCGCCGACGCGCTCGCCTTCGGTGATCGGACCGGACGTGACGATCGCGAGCGGGCCCGCGCCGAAGTGCGAGGCTCGCTCCGGCAGGTCGCCGAGGAGCGGCCTCGCCTCGAGAGGTCCGAGCACGACACGCGGCGGCTCGCTGAGGACCGTGGGGCGCTGCGCCGGGACCGGGCTGCCCCGCCCTCCGCATCCGGCCGCGACCGCGACCGCGAGCACGCATACAGCGAGCGGCTTCGTCATCGGCCGGGCTCCCATATCCCGCTCTTCACGCGGAACAACGCGAGCCCCCAGCTCACGCCATTGCCCTTCGCGACGACCTCGAGCCTCGCCTTCTCGTGCGCCTGGACGCAGAACGCGACGAGCGCCGCCTCCTCGGCAGCACCGCGCTCGTCGGTCGACTCTCGTGCGCCGACGATCGCCCGGAGCTGGAGCTGGCGCGCGCGGCCGTTCGTCACGCCGACGACCGCCACGTAGCACGCGCCCGTCTCGACGGAGATCGGCAGCACCGTCGGCTCGGCGCCGGTGCCGCCTTGCACCAGGTACACCGGGTCGTCGGTCGGGACGGCGACGTGACGGATGAACATCACGCGCGCCATCTTGCTGCGCGTCTCCGGTCCCCAGAGCGGCGGCAGGCGCGCGGGCAGCGGCCAGCTCGCGCGCGTGACGACGACCTCGGACCGAGGCGGCGCGCCCGTGAACGCGAGCGACATGCGCGTCGGGCTCCCGACGCAGGTCTCGAGGCGGGCGTCCGGAGCCTCGGTGCGATCGCGAGCGAGCAGGCGATCGCCGTCGCGGAGCTCGGCATCGAGGTCGAGCCGGAACCTGCGCCGTGCGAGCTCGCGTCCGAAGACCTCGATCCGGTGACATCCGTCCTCGAGCTCGATCTCCTCCTCGCCGGCGCCGTCGTCCCCGGCCCGCGTGACGAGCCGCTCGCCGATCGTCGCCGCCTCGCGACGTGCGCGCGCCTCCGCGGCCTCGGCGCGCTTCTCCTGCGAGACGAGCGGAGGGAGCGGACCGGCCTCCGGCGCCGGAGGGAGCGCTCCGCCCGTGCGCTCGGGGATGATCGTGGCGAGCGGGGGCAGCGGATGATTCGAGCGTGCGACGACGATCTCGACGGCTCCGCGCCCCGCCTCCGATCCGAGCACCACGTGCCGAACCGGCGGGCGTTCGGGATCGCAGCGACGGAGCTCGAGCACCCCGGCCGTGCTGGACGCGCGCGCCCCCGGCTCCGGCGGCAGCAGCGGGTCCATCGGCGCGTCCGACAGGCGCGCCCGGAAGCTGAGGCCACGCGCGCCGACGACGGCGACGTGCGTGCACATGCTCTCGGCGCCTTCGGGCTCCGACGGCACGGGGATGAGCACCCGCCCGTCCTCGAAGAGGAACCGTGACGTCACCTCGTCCACGCGCGCCCCGGCGGCCTTCCACTCCTGCACGACCCGCGCAGCGACCTCGCGCGCATTCGCCCGGGCCACCCCGCCGGTGAGCGCGGTCGCGACGACCACGGCGCCGAAGGTGCCTCGCACGAGCCTCATCGAGGCCAGAAACGCTAGCACGACGGCGCCGCGAGGACGCCGTCTCCTGCATACGGCCGCGCTCAGACGACGTCGAAGGTCGACTCGACGAAGGAGCGCGTGGTCTCATCCCACACGAACAGCTTGTGATCGTCGACGACGCCGCCGCGCACCGACGTCACGAGGTACGCGAGATCGTACGCGGGCGCATCGCCGCCCATGGTCGCGGCCGCGGCGTCCGTCTCCGAGAAGTACGCGCCGACGTCGATGTGCGAGTGGTAGAGCACCTTGACGGGCCGTCCGTTCGACTCGCCCGCCCGGACGGCGCGCTCGAATCTCAGCGGGTCGATGTCGAAGTACGTGCGCCCGGTCCTCGGGTACGTCTCGGGATCGAGCCGGTGCAGGTCGTTCGCGCGGTTCTTCATCACGACGACCTCGTCGACGAGCAGCGGATCGTCCGCGGGCCCGACCAAGAGCCCGCAGCTCTCCTCGTCGCGCTCGAACCCGGCGCGCGCCTCTTCGTCGACGCGGTCGAGGACGGCCCGAGGGATGCGAAGCCCGCCGCGGGTCCAGGGCTTCATGAGGCTCCAGGCTCCAGGCTCCAGGCTCCAGGGGTCTCGAGCCCGATCTCGGCCGTCGTCACACGGGTTCTCTGCATTGCTCTCTCCTCCTGACAACCCGAGCTTTGCTGCTCACTCTTTCTGGAGCCTGGCGCCTCACCAAACGTACTTCTTCTCCCACCGCAGCGGCGAAAAGTACCGGTCGCCACGATCGGCCACGATGACGACGACGCAGCCCGGCTTGCCTTCGGCCTGGAGCCGCTCGGCGATCTTCACGGCCGCGAAGACGTTCGCGCCCGAGGAGTGACCCACGTGGAGCCCCTCTTCGCGCGCGAGGCGGTCGGCCATGTCCCAGCCGTCCTCGGTCGAGACGGGGAACACCTCGTCGTGGAGCTTCGGATCGTAGATGGGCGGCACGATGCTCGACGCCATGTGCTTGAGGCCCTCGAGCCCGTGGAACGGCGAGTCCGGCTCCACGGCGACGCACCGGATCGGGCGATGGTGCTCCTTGAGCCGACGCGCCGTGCCCATCATCGTGCCGCTCGTGCCGAGGCCCGCGACGAAGTGCGTGATGCGATCGCCGACGTCGCGGAGGATCTCGGGGCCGGTGCCGTAGTAGTGCGCGAGCGGGTTCGAGGGGTTCGCGTACTGATCGGGGTAGAACCAGCGGTCGGGATCCTCCTCGACGATCTTCTTCGCCAGACGCATCGCGCCGTCCGAGCCTTCGAGCGGATCCGAGAAGATGATCTCCGTGCCGAACGCGCGCGCGATGTCCTTGCGCGCCTGCGACACGTTCGAGGGCATGACGAGCGTGACCCGGATGCCGAGCGCCGCGCCGAAGAGCGAGTAGGCCACGCCGGTATTGCCGCTCGTCGAGTCGATGAGCCGCTTGCCCTTCGTGAGCCGGCCATCCTTCTGGGCGTCGAGGATCATGCGGAGCGCGGCGCGGTCCTTCACGCTGCCGCCGGGGTTCTCGAACTCGAGCTTCGCGTAGACGGGGACGTCGGGCGCGTTCTTCGTGACGGAGCGGAGCTGGAGGAGCGGCGTGTCCCCCACCGCCTCGACGACCGACTCGATCCTCCGGGCGCGAAGCCAGCCGCTCATCGCTCGATCCCCAGCGCCGCGCGGATCGCGACGAGCGCACGCAGCGCGCCTTCGGCGACCTCGGAGGCCGCGCGGTGGCGCAACCCGAGCGCGGCGAGGTGCTCGTCGACCGAGAGCGGCGCGGTGCCTCCGTCCGGAGACGCGATCTTCATGCCCGCCGAGCGCACGTAGCGCTCCTCGACGTCGCGAGCGAACCCCGACGCGCCGAGCTTCACCTCCGTGGCGCAGAGCTTCGCCTGGCCGGCCTCTCCGACGTCGGCGAGGCGGATCTGTCGGCCGTAGCGGCGCGCGAGCTCGGGTGAGAACGTCATCCGCCCGCGATCGCCGGGATGATGCTGATCTGATCGCCGGCCTTGAGCTCGGTCGCGAGGCCGCCGGTGAACCGGACGTCTTCCTCGCCGACGTAGATGTTGATGAAGCGCCGGACGCCCTTCTCGTCGAGCAGGCGGTCCTTCAGCCCGGGGTGTCGCCTCTCGAGGTCCTCGATGACCTCGCCCACGGTCTTGCCCGAGGCCTTCACCTCGTCGGCGCCGCCGGTCAACGTCCTCAAGGCTGCGGGAATCCTCACGATGGTGTCCATGTCGTCTCCTTCCGATCGGGGCACGCGATGCCCTCGACGTAACGTTTGGGTTCGATGTCGCGGATGCGCGGGCCATCGCCGCAGAGCGGGCAGTCCTTGCGTCGCGGGATGCGCCGGCGCCGCACGGCGAGCGACTTGCCGTCGAACGTGAAGAGCTCGCCCGCCGGCCCGCCGCCGCTCGCGCGTCCCTCGAGCATCGAGAGCGCGAGGTCGGCCTGCGCGGCCGCGACCACGCCGACGACGGGGCCGATGACGCCCGCCTCGGCGCAGTTCGGCGCGTTCTCGAGCGGAACGTCCTCGAACAAGCAGCGATAGCAAGGACCGCCCTCCGGCCCGACGGCGAGCGCGGTCCCGTGCCATCGCACGGCCGCGGCATGAACGACGGGCCGCCGCGCGATGGCGCACGCGTCGGCGGTCAAGAACTTCGTCGCGAAGTTGTCGCTGCCCTCGACGACGAGGTCGTAGCCGGAGACCAGCTCGACGGCGTTGGACGGCAAGAGCCGCGTCGCGTGCCTCTCCACGCGGACCTCGGGGGCGAGGCGCGCGAGCGCGGCCGCGGCGGCCGGCACCTTGGGACGTCCCACGTCCGCGTCGTCGAACAGGATCTGCCGGTGCAGGTTCGAGAGGTCGACCTCGTCGTCGTCGGCGATGCCGAGCGTCCCGACGCCGGCGCGCGCGAGGGCGATCGCCGTCGGACAGCCGAGGCCGCCGATGCCGACGACGAGCACGCGCGCTTCGCGGAGCTCCTGCGCGACGCTCACGGCGTCACCTCCTCCGCGATGCCCGGGAAGTACTCCTCGAGGCTGAAGTACCGCTCGCCCGTGTCGGGCAGCACCGTGACCACGTTCTTGCCGGGGTCGCCGAGCTCGCGGGCGACCTCGAGCGCGACGTGCACCGCCGCGCCCGCGCTGATGCCGACGAGGATCCCCGCGCGCCGCGCGAGCCGGACCTTCGCGCGCCACGCATCCTCGTCCGTCACGGTGCGCACCTCCGTGACGACCGACGCGTCGTAGTTCTTCGGCACGAACCCGGCCGCGAGGCCTTGGATCTTCGAGGGTCCTCGCTCGCCGCGCGAGATGGTTGCGCACGAAGCGGGCTCGACCGCGACGACGCGCACCCCGGGATGGACCTTCGCCAGCTCCGCACCGACGCCGCTGATCGTCCCGCCCGTCCCGACGCCCGCGACGAACGCGTCGATCGACAGGCCCTCCATCGCCTGGAGGATCTCGAACGCGGTCGTCCGCGCGTGGACGGACGGGTTCGCCGGATTCTCGAACTGCTGGGGCATGTACGCGCCCGGCGTCCGCGCGACGATCTCCTTCGCGCGCGCGATGGCGCCCTCCATCTGCTCTTCGGCGGGCGTGAGCTCGATCTTCGCGCCGTAGGCGGCGAGCAGCTGCCGCCGCTCGAGGCTCATGCTCTCCGGCATCGTGAGGATGAGCTCGTAGCCCTTCACGGCGCACACGAGCGCGAGCCCGATGCCGGTGTTGCCGCTCGTCGGCTCGACGACGGGCCCCGGCGGGACGAGCACACCGCGCGCCTCCGCGTCCTCGATCATCGCGCGGCAGATGCGGTCCTTCACGCTGCCGCCCGGGTTCAGGTGCTCCATCTTCGCCCAGACGGCCGCGCACCGCGACTCGTCGTCGCCCCTCATGCGCACGCGCACGAGCGGGGTGTGTCCGACGAGGTCGAGCATGGACTGGACGATCATTCGGACCTCGCGAGGGACATGTCTCAGATCACGTACGATGCCGGTCGGCGCGCGGCGGCTGCGCGCTCGCCTCGCGTGCGGAGATCCTGGAGCGTCACGCCGTCGAAACAGCGCTCGACGGAGCGGGACAGGTCGGCGAGCACCGCCTCGGTGACGTCCCGGGGCGCGCCGCGAGAACGTCGCGGATCGGTGAGCACGACCGGTCCCTCGACCGCGCGCAGCACGTCGCCGAGCCGGACCTCCTCCGGATCGCGCGTCAGCACGAAGCCGCCGCGCGGCCCCCGCTTGGACTCGACCAATCCGGCGCGCTTGAGGAGCTGGAAGATCTGCTCGAGGAACCGCACCGGGATGCGCTGCCGCGCCGCGATGTCGCGGACCTGAGCCGGCGTGTCGCCGTGCGTGGCGAGGTCGAACGCCGCTCGGAGCGCATACCTTCCGCGGTTCGAGAGACGGAGCACGCTCGCATCATAACGCGCCGCAGCGCCGTGGGAAGATTGGCACATCGAAAAACTCGGGAATTGCATACAAATGTTCGCTGTCACACATGAATTTGCACCTTGCCGCGTACCGTGTCCGTGGTGTCGTCGCGCACCACCCGCGCCGCGGCCTCGACTAGACTGGGCGCCATGCCCGCCGTCCCGGTCGGCTCCGACACCGCGCGCGCGATCCACGCGGAACATCCGGCGATCGACCTCCACGCGGACACGCTCATGTGGTCGCGATGGATCGGCTACGACCTCCACAAGGCGCACGAGCCGCCGCTGCCGTTCGCGGCGCTCGGCGGGCACGTGGACATCCCGCGCATGCGCGAGGGCGGGATGGGCGCGCAGTTCTTCGGCCTCGTCTCGCTCCCGCTCGCCGAGCGCCCGCGCGGGATGGCCCGCGCCGTCCACGAGCAGATCGACGCGCTCGAGCGCCAGATCGCGCACCGGCCCGGATCCCTCAGGCTCGTCCGCAAGGCCCACGAGATCGAGAGCTGCCGGCGCGACGGGACGATGGGTGCGCTGCTCGGGATCGAAGGAGCGCACGCGCTCGAAGGCTCGCTCGACAACGTCGCGGTCTTCGCTCGGCGCGGCGTTCGATACATCGGCCTCCTCCACTTCAGCGCGAACGAGGCGGGCTACCCCGCCTACGGCCGCGGTCGCCGCGACACCGAGGGCCTCACGCCGTGGGGCTTCCAGCTCGTCGAGCGCTGCGAGACCGAGGGCGTGCTCGTCGATCTCGCCCACATCAACAAGCGCGGCTTCCTCGATGCCTGCCGCATCGCGAAGAAGCCGCCGATCGTGAGCCACACCGGCGTGCTCGGCGCGTTCGAGCACTGGCGCAACATCGACGACGAGCAGCTCCGCGCCGTCGCCGATCGCGGCGGCGTCGTCGGCGTCATCTTCTGCCCGCGGTACATCGGCGGCGACGGCCTCGAGCCCGTCGTCCAGCATCTCAAGCACATCGTCGACGTCGTCGGCGAGGACGTCCCCGCCCTCGGCAGCGACTGGGACGGCTTCATCGTCCCCACGAAGCCGCTCAAGGATCCGCGCGGCCTCCCGCTCCTCACCGACGCGCTGCTCGCCGCCGGCTTCTCGCAGACGACCATCGCCAAGATCCTCCGCGGGAACGTCATGCGCGTCCTCGAGGAGGCCTGACGAGGCCCGACGTGCGCCCGCCCCTCCACGTCGAGGAGAGCACCGCGCTCGTGCTCGGCACGCGCGGCGCGCTCGACGGCGTGCCCTTCACGCTCACCGCGCGGACCTGCGTCCGCGGGCGGCGCGGAGCGCTCTGGAACGAGTGGCGGCTCTGCCTCGACGACGGTCGCACGCTCTTCCTGAGCGAGTCGGTCGCGGGCTTCGTGCTCTTCGAGGAGGGCACGCTCGTGCCGAGCTGGGACGCGCTCGCCGTCGGCCGCGGCCTCGAGACCGGCTTCGTGGTCGTCGAGCGCGGCGAAGCGACGCGCATCGCGCGGTGGGGTGAACGGGAGGGCGCGCCGGACACGTTTCGTTACGCGACCCTCTCGTCCCGCGCCGGTACGACGGCGACGATCGAGTACGGCGAGCCCGGGCCGCGCGTGTTCGTCGGCCGCAAGATCACCCTCGCCCAGCTGTCGCTCGCCGCGCGTGCCGAGCGCCCGCGCTTCGTCCCGGTCCCGGAGCTGTCGCGCCCGAAGGGCGTCGAGCCGTGGCTCGGGATCGGCGACGAAGGCGACCTCCGAGGCGTGCGCTCGGTCGTGATCGGGACGCTGAGCCGCAGCGTCGCCGACCCCGACGGCGGTCGCGCACGCTGGGACGAGTACCTCCTCTACGCGCGCGAGCGTGGCTTCTCTTGGCTCGTCGTCGCCGACGGCCATTGGAGCGTCGTCGAGCCGGTCGAGCCGGCCCTCGTGGACGAGGGCCCGGACCGGGCGAAGCTCGAGAGGACGGTCTACGAACGCGTCTCCGAGGGCGTCGCCCGCGTCGACTGGGCGGCGGGCGAGCTACCGTGGGAGGTCACGATCGGCGAGGAGTCGAGCGTGAAGGACTTCGCGTCGCCCCCGCATCTGCTCACGAAGGAATGGACGCCCGACGAGGTGACGTGGTCGCAAGCGACGTACGTGCCTCCGGACGTCATCGCGAAGTCCTTCAGGAAGCGCACCCTCCCGAAACCGAAAGGTCGCGCTCCGCACCAACCGTGACTGCGCGCGCGGAGCGCGCGCCCCCGGAGCCTGGAGCCTGGAGCCTGGAGCCTTTCCAGTCCTCAGTCCTCAGTCCTCAGTCCTCAGCGTCTGA
>CALFEQ010000165.1 GCA_937949945.1 uncultured Myxococcales bacterium | reverse complement strand
AGGCTCCAGGCTCCGGGCTCCAGGCTCCAGGGGCGCGCGCTCTGCGCGCGCATCCTCAGACGCTGAGGACTGAGGACTGAGGACTGAGGACTGGAAAGGCTCCAGGCTCCAGGCTCCAGGCTCCGGGGGCGCGCGCTCCGCGCGCGCAGTCACGGTTGGTGCGGAGCGCGACCTTTCGGTTTCGGGAGGGTGCGCTTCCTGAAGGACTTCGCGATGACGTCCGGAGGCACGTACGTCGCTTGCGACCACGTCACCTCGTCGGGCGTCCATTCCTTCGTGAGCAGATGCGGGGGCGACGCGAAGTCCTTCACGCTCGACTCCTCGCCGATCGTGACCTCCCACGGTAGCTCGCCCGCCGCCCAGTCGACGCGGGCGACGCCCTCGGAGACGCGTTCGTAGACCGTCCTCTCGAGCTTCGCCCGGTCCGGGCCCTCGTCCACGAGGGCCGGCTCGACCGGCTCGACGACGCTCCAATGGCCGTCGGCGACGACGAGCCAAGAGAAGCCACGCTCGCGCGCGTAGAGGAGGTACTCGTCCCAGCGTGCGCGACCGCCGTCGGGGTCGGCGACGCTGCGGCTCAGCGTCCCGATCACGACCGAGCGCACGCCTCGGAGGTCGCCTTCGTCGCCGATCCCGAGCCACGGCTCGACGCCCTTCGGGCGCGACAGCTCCGGGACCGGGACGAAGCGCGGGCGCTCGGCACGCGCGGCGAGCGACAGCTGGGCGAGGGTGATCTTGCGGCCGACGAACACGCGCGGCCCGGGCTCGCCGTACTCGATCGTCGCCGTCGTACCGGCGCGGGACGAGAGGGTCGCGTAACGAAACGTGTCCGGCGCGCCCTCCCGTTCACCCCACCGCGCGATGCGCGTCGCTTCGCCGCGCTCGACGACCACGAAGCCGGTCTCGAGGCCGCGGCCGACGGCGAGCGCGTCCCAGCTCGGCACGAGCGTGCCCTCCTCGAAGAGCACGAAGCCCGCGACCGACTCGCTCAGGAAGAGCGTGCGACCGTCGTCGAGGCAGAGCCGCCACTCGTTCCAGAGCGCTCCGCGCCGCCCGCGGACGCAGGTCCGCGCGGTGAGCGTGAAGGGCACGCCGTCGAGCGCGCCGCGCGTGCCGAGCACGAGCGCGGTGCTCTCCTCGACGTGGAGGGGCGGGCGCACGTCGGGCCTCGTCAGGCCTCCTCGAGGACGCGCATGACGTTCCCGCGGAGGATCTTGGCGATGGTCGTCTGCGAGAAGCCGGCGGCGAGCAGCGCGTCGGTGAGGAGCGGGAGGCCGCGCGGATCCTTGAGCGGCTTCGTGGGGACGATGAAGCCGTCCCAGTCGCTGCCGAGGGCGGGGACGTCCTCGCCGACGACGTCGACGATGTGCTTGAGATGCTGGACGACGGGCTCGAGGCCGTCGCCGCCGATGTACCGCGGGCAGAAGATGACGCCGACGACGCCGCCGCGATCGGCGACGGCGCGGAGCTGCTCGTCGTCGATGTTGCGCCAGTGCTCGAACGCGCCGAGCACGCCGGTGTGGCTCACGATCGGCGGCTTCTTCGCGATGCGGCAGGCATCGAGGAAGCCGCGCTTGTTGATGTGGGCGAGATCGACGAGCACGCCCTCGGTCTCGCAGCGCTCGACGAGCTGGAAGCCCCACGGCGTGAGGCCCTCGGTGTCGCGGCGACCGCGGCCGTAGGCGGGGTAGCCCGCCTCGTTCGCGCTGAAGTGGAGGAGGCCGATGTATCGAACGCCGCGCCGAGCGAAGACCGCGACGTTGTCGAGCGAGCCTTCGAGCGCGTGCGCTCCTTCGATCCCGAGCAGCGCACCCATCGTCCCGTCGCGCCGGCAGCTCTCGATCTCGTGGGCCTTGCGGACGAGCCTGAGGGATCCGGGCCGGTGCGCGATCTGGCGCTCGAGCGCGTCGATCTGCTCGTGGACGGCGCGGGCCATCCCGCGCGGGCGCTCGGCGAGCGGGAGCGAGACGAGGCCGAAGAACTGCGCGCCCATCCCGCCCTCGCGCATGCGCGGGATGTCCACGTGCCCGCCGAGCGCCGCGAACGGCAGCGGCGGCTCGTGCGCCTTGTGGAGGTCGTAGCCGATCCATCGCGACCACATGAGCGTGTCCGCGTGGAGGTCGATCGCCGGATGTTCCGCGTGGATCGCGCGCGCGGTGTCGGAGCCGACCGGGACGGCGGGCATGGCGCCCAGTCTAGTCGAGGCCGCGGCGCGGGTGGTGCGCGACGACACCACGGACACGGTACGCGGCAAGGTGCAAATTCATGTGTGACAGCGAACATTTGTATGCAATTCCCGAGTTTTTCGATGTGCCAATCTTCCCACGGCGCTGCGGCGCGTTATGATGCGAGCGTGCTCCGTCTCTCGAACCGCGGAAGGTATGCGCTCCGAGCGGCGTTCGACCTCGCCACGCACGGCGACACGCCGGCTCAGGTCCGCGACATCGCGGCGCGGCAGCGCATCCCGGTGCGGTTCCTCGAGCAGATCTTCCAGCTCCTCAAGCGCGCCGGATTGGTCGAGTCCAAGCGGGGGCCGCGCGGCGGCTTCGTGCTGACGCGCGATCCGGAGGAGGTCCGGCTCGGCGACGTGCTGCGCGCGGTCGAGGGACCGGTCGTGCTCACCGATCCGCGACGTTCTCGCGGCGCGCCCCGGGACGTCACCGAGGCGGTGCTCGCCGACCTGTCCCGCTCCGTCGAGCGCTGTTTCGACGGCGTGACGCTCCAGGATCTCCGCACGCGAGGCGAGCGCGCAGCCGCCGCGCGCCGACCGGCATCGTACGTGATCTGAGACATGTCCCTCGCGAGGTCCGAATGATCGTCCAGTCCATGCTCGACCTCGTCGGACACACCCCGCTCGTGCGCGTGCGCATGAGGGGCGACGACGAGTCGCGGTGCGCGGCCGTCTGGGCGAAGATGGAGCACCTGAACCCGGGCGGCAGCGTGAAGGACCGCATCTGCCGCGCGATGATCGAGGACGCGGAGGCGCGCGGTGTGCTCGTCCCGCCGGGGCCCGTCGTCGAGCCGACGAGCGGCAACACCGGCATCGGGCTCGCGCTCGTGTGCGCCGTGAAGGGCTACGAGCTCATCCTCACGATGCCGGAGAGCATGAGCCTCGAGCGGCGGCAGCTGCTCGCCGCCTACGGCGCGAAGATCGAGCTCACGCCCGCCGAAGAGCAGATGGAGGGCGCCATCGCGCGCGCGAAGGAGATCGTCGCGCGGACGCCGGGCGCGTACATGCCCCAGCAGTTCGAGAATCCGGCGAACCCGTCCGTCCACGCGCGGACGACCGCGTTCGAGATCCTCCAGGCGATGGAGGGCCTGTCGATCGACGCGTTCGTCGCGGGCGTCGGGACGGGCGGGACGATCAGCGGCGTCGGTGCGGAGCTGGCGAAGGTCCATCCCGGGGTGCGCGTCGTCGCGGTCGAGCCCGCTTCGTGCGCAACCATCTCGCGCGGCGAGCGAGGACCCTCGAAGATCCAAGGCCTCGCGGCCGGGTTCGTGCCGAAGAACTACGACGCGTCGGTCGTCACGGAGGTGCGCACCGTGACGGACGAGGATGCGTGGCGCGCGAAGGTCCGGCTCGCGCGGCGCGCGGGGATCCTCGTCGGCATCAGCGCGGGCGCGGCGGTGCACGTCGCGCTCGAGGTCGCCCGCGAGCTCGGCGACCCCGGCAAGAACGTGGTCACGGTGCTGCCCGACACGGGCGAGCGGTACTTCAGCCTCGAGGAGTACTTCCCGGGCATCGCGGAGGAGGTGACGCCGTGAGCGTCGCGCAGGAGCTCCGCGAAGCGCGCGTGCTCGTCGTCGGCATCGGCGGCCTCGGCTGTCCGACGGCGATCGCCCTCGCGCGCGCCGGCGTCGGGACGCTCGGCATCGCCGACGACGACGAGGTCGACCTCTCGAACCTGCACCGGCAGATCCTGTTCGACGACGCGGACGTGGGACGTCCCAAGGTGCCGGCCGCCGCGGCCGCGCTCGCGCGCCTCGCCCCCGAGGTCCGCGTGGAGAGGCACGCGACGCGGCTCTTGCCGTCCAACGCCGTCGAGCTGGTCTCCGGCTACGACCTCGTCGTCGAGGGCAGCGACAACTTCGCGACGAAGTTCTTGACCGCCGACGCGTGCGCCATCGCGCGGCGGCCCGTCGTTCATGCCGCGGCCGTGCGATGGCACGGGACCGCGCTCGCCGTCGGGCCGGAGGGCGGTCCTTGCTATCGCTGCTTGTTCGAGGACGTTCCGCTCGAGAACGCGCCGAACTGCGCCGAGGCGGGCGTCATCGGCCCCGTCGTCGGCGTGGTCGCGGCCGCGCAGGCCGACCTCGCGCTCTCGATGCTCGAGGGACGCGCGAGCGGCGGCGGGCCGGCGGGCGAGCTCTTCACGTTCGACGGCAAGTCGCTCGCCGTGCGGCGCCGGCGCATCCCGCGACGCAAGGACTGCCCGCTCTGCGGCGATGGCCCGCGCATCCGCGACATCGAACCCAAACGTTACGTCGAGGGCATCGCGTGCCCCGATCGGAAGGAGACGACATGGACACCATCGTGAGGATTCCCGCAGCCTTGAGGACGTTGACCGGCGGCGCCGACGAGGTGAAGGCCTCGGGCAAGACCGTGGGCGAGGTCATCGAGGACCTCGAGAGGCGACACCCCGGGCTGAAGGACCGCCTGCTCGACGAGAAGGGCGTCCGGCGCTTCATCAACATCTACGTCGGCGAGGAAGACGTCCGGTTCACCGGCGGCCTCGCGACCGAGCTCAAGGCCGGCGATCAGATCAGCATCATCCCGGCGATCGCGGGCGGATGACGTTCTCACCCGAGCTCGCGCGCCGCTACGGCCGACAGATCCGCCTCGCCGACGTCGGAGAGGCCGGCCAGGCGAAGCTCTGCGCCACGGAGGTGAAGCTCGGCGCGTCGGGGTTCGCTCGCGACGTCGAGGAGCGCTACGTGCGCTCGGCGGGCATGAAGATCGCGTCTCCGGACGGAGGCACCGCGCCGCTCTCGGTCGACGAGCACCTCGCCGCGCTCGGGTTGCGCCACCGCGCGGCCTCCGAGGTCGCCGAAGGCGCGCTGCGTGCGCTCGTCGCGATCCGCGCGGCGCTGGGGATCGAGCGATGAGCGGCTGGCTTCGCGCCCGGAGGATCGAGTCGGTCGTCGAGGCGGTGGGGGACACGCCGCTCCTCCAGCTCCGCTCCGTCACGAAGAACGCGCCCGACGTCCCCGTCTACGCGAAGCTCGAGTTCGAGAACCCCGGCGGCAGCGTGAAGGACCGCGCCGCGCTCCGCATGATCCTCGACGCCCAGAAGGATGGCCGGCTCACGAAGGGCAAGCGGCTCATCGACTCGACGAGCGGCAATACCGGCGTGGCCTACTCGCTCTTCGGCGCGGCGCTCGGCATCCGGGTCACGCTCGTCATGCCCTCGAACGTGTCGCAGGCGCGCAAGGACATCGCGCGCGCGTTCGGCACGGAGATCATCTTCTCGGATCCGCTCGAAGGCTCGGACGGCGCGATGCGTCTGGCGAAGAAGATCGTCGAGGAGGATCCCGACCGCTGGTTCTACCCCGATCAGTACGCGAACCCCTCGAACCCGCTCGCGCACTACTACGGCACCGGCCCCGAGATCCTCCGCGACGTCGGCGATCGCATCACGCACTTCGTCGCGGGCCTCGGCACGAGCGGCACGATGATGGGCACGGCGCGTCGGCTCAAGGAGCACCATCGCCCGATCCGGTGCGTCGCCGTGGAGCCGGACTCGCCGTTCCACGGGCTCGAGGGCCTCAAGCACATGGCGTCGAGCATCGTGCCGCCCATCTACGATCCGAAGCTCCACGACGAGGTGTTCCCCGTCTCGACCGAGGACGGCTGGGACATGGCCGACCGCCTCGCGCGCGAAGAGGGGCTCCACGTGGGTCACTCCTCGGGCGCGAACGTCTTCGCGGCCGTGAAGATCGCCGAGCGGCTCCAGGCCGAAGGCAAGCCGGGCTGCGTCGTCGTCATCGTGGCCGATCGTGGCGACCGGTACTTTTCGCCGCTGCGGTGGGAGAAGAAGTACGTTTGGTGAGGCGCCAGGCTCCAGAAAGAGTGAGCAGCAAAGCTCGGGTTGTCAGGAGGAGAGAGCAATGCAGAGAACCCGTGTGACGACGGCCGAGATCGGGCTCGAGACCCCTGGAGCCTGGAGCCTGGAGCCTGGAGCCTCATGAAGCCCTGGACCCGCGGCGGGCTTCGCATCCCTCGGGCCGTCCTCGACCGCGTCGACGAAGAGGCGCGCGCCGGGTTCGAGCGCGACGAGGAGAGCTGCGGGCTCTTGGTCGGGCCCGCGGACGATCCGCTGCTCGTCGACGAGGTCGTCGTGATGAAGAACCGCGCGAACGACCTGCACCGGCTCGATCCCGAGACGTACCCGAGGACCGGGCGCACGTACTTCGACATCGACCCGCTGAGATTCGAGCGCGCCGTCCGGGCGGGCGAGTCGAACGGACGGCCCGTCAAGGTGCTCTACCACTCGCACATCGACGTCGGCGCGTACTTCTCGGAGACGGACGCCGCGGCCGCGACCATGGGCGGCGATGCGCCCGCGTACGATCTCGCGTACCTCGTGACGTCGGTGCGCGGCGGCGTCGTCGACGATCACAAGCTGTTCGTGTGGGATGAGACCACGCGCTCCTTCGTCGAGTCGACCTTCGACGTCGTCTGAGCGCGGCCGTATGCAGGAGACGGCGTCCTCGCGGCGCCGTCGTGCTAGCGTTTCTGGCCTCGATGAGGCTCGTGCGAGGCACCTTCGGCGCCGTGGTCGTCGCGACCGCGCTCACCGGCGGGGTGGCCCGGGCGAATGCGCGCGAGGTCGCTGCGCGGGTCGTGCAGGAGTGGAAGGCCGCCGGGGCGCGCGTGGACGAGGTGACGTCACGGTTCCTCTTCGAGGACGGGCGGGTGCTCATCCCCGTGCCGTCGGAGCCCGAAGGCGCCGAGAGCATGTGCACGCACGTCGCCGTCGTCGGCGCGCGTGGCCTCAGCTTCCGGGCGCGCCTGTCGGACGCGCCGATGGACCCGCTGCTGCCGCCGGAGCCGGGGGCGCGCGCGTCCAGCACGGCCGGGGTGCTCGAGCTCCGTCGCTGCGATCCCGAACGCCCGCCGGTTCGGCACGTGGTGCTCGGATCGGAGGCGGGGCGCGGAGCCGTCGAGATCGTCGTCGCACGCTCGAATCATCCGCTGCCCCCGCTCGCCACGATCATCCCCGAGCGCACGGGCGGAGCGCTCCCTCCGGCGCCGGAGGCCGGTCCGCTCCCTCCGCTCGTCTCGCAGGAGAAGCGCGCCGAGGCCGCGGAGGCGCGCGCACGTCGCGAGGCGGCGACGATCGGCGAGCGGCTCGTCACGCGGGCCGGGGACGACGGCGCCGGCGAGGAGGAGATCGAGCTCGAGGACGGATGTCACCGGATCGAGGTCTTCGGACGCGAGCTCGCACGGCGCAGGTTCCGGCTCGACCTCGATGCCGAGCTCCGCGACGGCGATCGCCTGCTCGCTCGCGATCGCACCGAGGCTCCGGACGCCCGCCTCGAGACCTGCGTCGGGAGCCCGACGCGCATGTCGCTCGCGTTCACGGGCGCGCCGCCTCGGTCCGAGGTCGTCGTCACGCGCGCGAGCTGGCCGCTGCCCGCGCGCCTGCCGCCGCTCTGGGGACCGGAGACGCGCAGCAAGATGGCGCGCGTGATGTTCATCCGTCACGTCGCCGTCCCGACCGACGACCCGGTGTACCTGGTGCAAGGCGGCACCGGCGCCGAGCCGACGGTGCTGCCGATCTCCGTCGAGACGGGCGCGTGCTACGTGGCGGTCGTCGGCGTGACGAACGGCCGCGCGCGCCAGCTCCAGCTCCGGGCGATCGTCGGCGCACGAGAGTCGACCGACGAGCGCGGTGCTGCCGAGGAGGCGGCGCTCGTCGCGTTCTGCGTCCAGGCGCACGAGAAGGCGAGGCTCGAGGTCGTCGCGAAGGGCAATGGCGTGAGCTGGGGGCTCGCGTTGTTCCGCGTGAAGAGCGGGATATGGGAGCCCGGCCGATGACGAAGCCGCTCGCTGTATGCGTGCTCGCGGTCGCGGTCGCGGCCGGATGCGGAGGGCGGGGCAGCCCGGTCCCGGCGCAGCGCCCCACGGTCCTCAGCGAGCCGCCGCGTGTCGTGCTCGGACCTCTCGAGGCGAGGCCGCTCCTCGGCGACCTGCCGGAGCGAGCCTCGCACTTCGGCGCGGGCCCGCTCGCGATCGTCACGTCCGGTCCGATCACCGAAGGCGAGCGCGTCGGCGCGTTCGTCGAGGTGCCCAAGACCGCCTGCCTCCTCGTCTACGCGCGCGCGTCGGCGTCGCTCGAGGACATCGACCTCGCAGCCTTCGCGGAGGAGGGGAGTCCCATCGCCGTCGACGAGACGCGCGACGCGCGACCGACGCTCCTCGTCTGTCCGCCGCACCCCGAGCGCATGTACGTCGCCGTCCACGCCGCTTCGGGCGAGGGCCTCTGCGTGGTCGGGGCCCAGCTCGTCCCGCGCGAGCGCGCCGAGGCGGTCGGCCGCGCGGTGGGTGCGCACGGCGCGGCCCCGAAGTCGCCGGAGACGTGGCCGGGGCTCGAAGACGCCGTCCGCGCCCACCGGACGGCGATCGGCGGAACGTGGGAGGAGCAACGTCGCGTCGCCGTCGCCGTCGACGCCCGCGCGCCGTCGGCGGTCTCGTTCCCGATCGAGGAGGGAGGTTGCACGGACGCCGTCGTCGTCCCGGACGAGGACGTGGCGGTGATCGACGTCGACGTGTTCGACGCGGACGGCCGCGTCGTCGCCCGCGCGAAGGACACGTCCGCCGTTCGCTCGATCACGGTGTGCTCGCCGATCGCCGTCACCGGCTCGCTCCAGGTCCGCCCGCACGTGGGACGTGGCTTCGTCGCCGTCGTCCTCGCGAAATCGAAGGGCTCGACCGAGATGCTGGCGCGACCCGAGATCGCGTGGGTCGCCGCCGGCCAGCCCCTCGAGACGGCACGTGCCGCGCGCGAGAAGCTCCTCGTCGGCGCCGGCTATCCGCCCGCGGCGGCCGCGCACACCGGCACGCTCCACCTCGGCCGGCGCGCGACCGTGCCGGTCGATCTCGGAGCCGGTCCGTGCACGCGCATCGACGTCGTGGCCGGCGCCCCGCTCGCGCTGGTCGACGCCGCCATCTGGGACGATCGCGGCTCGCTCCTCGCGAGCGGCGACGGCGCGGACGGCGCGCTGCTCTTCGCGTGCGGGCGCGGCAAGGTCCGGGTCGATCTCGGCACCCGCGGACGGCCGGGCCCGTTCGCGCTCCTCGTGCGCCCGGAGCGCTGGCAGGATCCGACCTTCGTGGCGCACCCGCTCGCGGCGAGCCGCATGCTGTCGCGCTCCGCGGGCCCGAGCTCCGCTCCGTCGCACGAAGGACGCCCCGGGGTCGTCCGCCACGCCGTCCTCGAGTCGTCGAGGCGATACGTGCATGATGCAAATATAGCCCCCGACCACTGCCTGCGCGTCGCGGTGGGAGTCGAGGGCGAGGGAACCGGCATCGAGCTCCGCATGTTCGACGCGGTCACCGGCGACGAGCTCGATCGCTCGCACGGCCAGTTCTCCGCGAGCGTGCGTGCGTGCTCCGGCAACGCCCCCGCCTCGGTGCGCGTCGAGGCGCGCGCGAGCGCGGGAAAGCTCCAGGCGATCCTCGGCGAGAGGATCACCGCCGTGAAGGGCGATCACTCGCAGTAGTGGACGATCACGCCGACGCTGTCGACGTGCCCGTCACCCCGTCCTCTCGCGGTGATCCTCACGGCGAAGGTGGACGCGTTGATCTCTTCTCTCGTCCACGTGGCGCCCCACGTGTCCGTCGAGCTCCCGTAGGTCGCCGTCTGATAGGGCCCGGACATCGCGCCATCCGGCCAAGGCCCGCCGGACTTGCTGGTGCCTTTGACGAGGGCGACGGTGTCCGTGACCGGGCCTTCGGAGGTGTCCGCGATGCGTGCGATCTGGACGACGATCCCGCGCACGCGGGCGCCCGGCGGGAGGTCGAAACGGAAGTCCGATATCTCGATCGTGCCTTCCTTGTTGTTCGTGTGCGCCCACTGCTCGTCGCCGGGGACGAGCGCGCCGTTCTTGTTCGACCACGTGGACGGCGTCACGTACGTCGCGAGCGCCCCGTAGCGTGGGCCCACCGATCGGGGCACGCACGGCGCCTCCACGTCCTCGCTCGCGTCCGACGACGCGTCGTTCGTCCCGTCGCCTCCGTCGCGTTGCCCGTCCGAACCGTCGCTCGTGATGGGAGCCCGCTCCTCGGGAGAAGCGTCCGGGTCCGACGAGAAGCTCGCGTCGTCGTCGGTGACGGCGAAGTCGCCGGCGCCCGTGAGTGCGTTGCACGCCACGAGACACGCGGCGTAGACGAGCGCTCCACCAGCCGTACGACCGGGTTTCACGAACGCCGATCGTACCACCTACGAGATTTTCAGCGGCGAACGAGGGATCGCGCGATCGCGTCGTCGGCGCGCCTCACGTCGACGTCACCCACGCACAAGGTCGGTCCCTTCCGCGGGACGAACGCGAGGCGGCAGCGTCCACGCGAGCCGGGGATCAAGGTCCCGAGCACGAAGTCGAGCGCGATGCCGAGCGCGACGATCGCGATGCCGACGAGGAGCAGGGACGGCGATGCGGCACGGACGCCGTCGGTGAACGCGCGCACACCGACGTAGCTGCCCGTCGCGAGCGCGAGCAGCCCCGCATAGAAGGCGAGGCGCGGGAAGCGGACCTCGCGGACGACGCGGACGAGCCCGGTGCGGAGGATGACGTGCTCGCGCTCGCGGAGCGTCCGCCCGAGCATCTCCGTTCGCGTCTTCACGCGCACGCCGGACTCGGAGAGCGAGACCTCGGCCGGCCGGCGGTACGCGAGCGCCAGTCGCGCGACGAGCCGGACCGCGTGAAGGACGAGGAGGATGCCGGTGAAGGCGAGCAGCGTCGTGACGACGGGACCTCGCCGCGCGGGCAGCAGCTCGCCTTCGAGACGGATCTCCTCCGTGGCCGCTTGCTCCCCGGTCGCGAGCAGGCGGAGCAGGACGGGATCCTTCACCTCGGTCGCGAGCTCGGCGCAGAGCGCCTTGGCGCGCTCCGAGCTCGAGGCCGCGAGCGCGGCGCAGCCGACGATCGCCTCGCCTCGACCGAGAGCGCCGCCCCGGCCGCGTTCGATGCGTCGGATGCGATCGGCGATCGCTGTCCAGAGATCGGCGGCGTCCTCGCCGAGCGCGCGGTCGAGCAAGGGCGTCGCGTCGAACGACGTATGTGTCGCGAGCCAGAGGATGTCGCCGGCGAGGCTGTCCTCCTCCTCCGGCCGACCGCGCGGTGCCTCCGCGACGGCATGCGCCCACAGCGCGCAGGCGAGCGCGCGCTCCGCAGGGCTCTCGCCGCCGGTGGAGAGCACGTCGAGCGCGTTGCCGAAGCGCGTGTCGGCGTCCTCGTGGGACAGCTGCTGCTCCTCGGCAGCCGCGGTGACCTTCGACGAGAAGAACCATCCCGACACGCGGCTCCGTGCCGCCTCCGACACGATTTGCTGGGTGACGGTCACGAGGTCGGCGAGCCGAGCCGAGCGCGCGAGCATCTCGTAGGCCGCGAGCGGCCGCGCTTCGACGGGCATCGAGAGCACCGACGGGCTGCCGGCCGCCGAGGGTCTCTCGCTCTTCCTTCCGTCGGACGCCTCGTCCTTCGCTCGAGCGACGGCGCGCGCTTCGACGCCGGTGCTCGGAACGGCGGCCTGCGCCTTCTGCGACGGCGCGCTCGGCTTTCGTCCGTTGCCGTCGATCGCGTGCGTCGCGGACGTGGAGGGATCGGCGCCCGTCGCGCTCGCTTCGGTCTTCTCGCTTCGTGCGGGGTCCACGCTGGCCTCGGGATCGTTCGCCGTCGCGGCGGGTGCCTTCGGCGCGACGGGGGCGGTCGTATCCGTCGCCGCGGCGGCCGCCGGTACGCTCGACGACGACTTCGGCGGCGTCAAGGCCGACGCGCTCGATTTGGGCGCGGGCGGCGGCCCCGAGGCGGGGCGCGACGCAGGCGCAGGGGGCGCACCCGAGCCGGAGCGGCCGGGACGTGGTGGGGACAACGTGCCGATCGGCCTCGACGGCGGAGGGGCCTTCGAAGAAGAAGCGGTCGTTGCCGCTGCGGCGCCCGCCTCGTCACGCACGACCGACTGCGGCGCCTCGCGCGCCGTCTCGGCGTTGTCGGGGCTCTTGTCCGGCTCAGCCATGGTCTTGCCGCGCTCCATCGTCTAGCCGAATGCCTGCGCGGCGACCACTAATTGATGCGGCTCGATGCGGCGGGCGACCCTCCCGAAAGTTGGCCCATCGCCGCGCGATCCGATACCCACGGCCGAGCGGGACGGCGACCTCCACGCGACCGCGTTCGGAGGAACGGAAGAGGACCGCCCGCGGGAGGCGTCGACATGAAGAAGGCAGAAGTGATCTCGGGGCTCAGGGCGATGCTCGCCGATGTCTTCGCCGCGAAGGCGGCCGGCAAGGCGTACGCCCGGATCGCTCGCGCTCACGGGTACGTCGACGGCTACATGGCGGCGTTGCTCGAGCTCGGTGTCGCTTCGAAGGAGGAGCTGCTCGAGATCGTCCATAGCGAGCGCGAGCGCTCGAGCGGCCCGGCGATGCGGCCGCTGTCCGAGGTGGTCGAGGCCGCGGCCTGACCGCCGCCGATCGCCCGGATCAGGGCGAGAGGACGAGCACGTTCCCTTCGACGGTCTTGCTGGAGCGCGTGGTCTGACGCCACCACACCGCGATACGGTCGTCATCGGGGACGATCGCCGGGAACGCGACCCACTTGTTCGGCTGATCGATCGACCGGAGCTCCCACTCGTGCCCGCTCGACGACGGCTTGCGCGTCCCCGTCGCACGCCGGAGCCCGAGCGAGGTCGAGTCGGAGTAGAAGATGGTGATGACGTCGCCGTCGACGCGGATGGCGGAGTCGTCGCCGACGAGGTGCTTGCCGTCGGGGTGCGGCTTGCCGTCGACGCTGCTGCCGTCGTCGACGATCTCGGGCCTGCCGGGCTTGCCGTCGGCGAACGAGACGTACCGCAGGCTCTCGTCGATGCCGTTGACGTAGCTCACGTGCCACGTCCCGCTCGAGTCGATGGCGAGCGAAGCGGCGATGCCGACGTCGCCCGTGTCGATCGCCGTCTTGTCCGCGCGGTTGCCGGTCTCGCCGTCGAGGATCACGCGCTGCCACGGGACGCTGCCGTCGTCGACGAAGGCGAGCAGGTTGCCGTGGTAGCCGTCGTACGCGACGATGCCCAGCCTCCCGTTCGGGGCCACCGCCATGCTGATGTACGCGCCGAGGCCGCGCGGATAGGTCTCGACGGAGCCCATCTTCGCGAGGCACTGCGCCTTGTCGTCCTTCGTCACGCAGGCCGCCGAGTCGCCGCAGCTCTCCGGGCAGCCGCCGACGGTCTTCATGCAGGCGCCCGTCTCCTTGATGCAGGCCTCGCCGGGGCCGCAGGAGTCGGCGCGGCACGGTCCGTCGTCGTCGACGGCGACGTCCTCGAACGCGAAGTCCTCGGGGCCTTGCGGGAGCTCCTTCTTCGATCGCGCGAGCACGATCTTCGATCGCGTGCGCCCATTGTCGCCGGGCTCGAGCTGCATGAAGGCGACGGCGGGCTTTCCGTCGACGAGCACCATCTTGCTGTACTTGCCGATGTCGGCTCCGGGCTGCTCGCGCAGGACGAAGACCTTCCAACCGCCGCCGTCGTTGACCGCGAACTTCAGGCGGTTGTGCGTGTCGTCGTAGTAGCTGACCATCGGCTGGTCGTTCGTCGAGAGCTGGATGCTCGCCCAGCGGCCGACGTTGTCGCCGGAGTCGGTCTCGCCGCGGCGCCAGCCATGCGGCTCGAAGACCGGGCAGGTCCCGTCCGTGCGCTCCGGGATGCCGTCGACGGTCTCCCAGTCGACCTCCTGCTTGCCGAGATCGTACTTGCCGACGACGAGATCGCCCCAGAGGTACGAATCGCCCTCCGAGAGGAGCGCGTCGTTGTAGCCGGCCGCCCAGATCGTGCCGTCCTTCGCCTTGGCGACGGAGAGGTAGGCGCCGGGCTGGCCGATGGCGAGGCCGGTGAGGCACTCCTGGTTGCAGTCCGCGCCGCAGCCGCTATTCGGCGGCTCGCCCTCGCTCCCGCACGAGCAGCCTTGGCTCGTCGCGGCGACCGCGCCGATGGCGCCGAGCGCGATGCCGGCGCGCGTCGTCGCGCGCGAGCCGCCCACGGCGCCCCCGCGGCGGCGGAGCGCGACGAGCGCCAGCGCGCCGAGCGTGGCCGCGAGGGCGAGGAGCCCGCCGCGGCCGCCGTCCGTGCCCGGCGTCGTGCACCCGCAGCCGCTGCCGGCCGCGACGATGGTCGGATCGGCGCGCCCACGAATGAGCGCCTGGCGCACGGTGCCGACGTTGCCTTCCTCGTCGCGCACCTCGACCTCGATCGTCGCGGCGCCGCTCGCATCGATGCGCGACAGCTCGCTCGCGGGCCGCCAGTCCGTCCAGTCGCCGTCGTCGAAGCGGTAGCGAGCGACGAGCGACTCCTTCGCGCTGACGAGGTCCCACGCCTCGACGCGGACGGCGCCGGCTTCCTCGGCCACCCGCACGAACGGCGCGAGCGTGTCGATGACGTACGGGATCTCCGCCGGCGTCGCGTCCTCGGTCTCGGGCGCGCCGACGAGACGCGCGGCGACGCGGAGCACGTGACGTCCTTGGAGGAAGAGCTGGTCGTCCTTGATGACGATCGTGCGTGCGTCGGTCATCCCGAGCCGCTCGGCCGTCGCCCACGGCGACCGCGTGCCGTTGTCGATCCACCACGAGTACTCGACGAGGTGCTTCTTGTCGTCGAGCGACGACGAGAGCTCGACCTCGAGCTCGGGCAGCTTGTCGCGCCGGTACGTCGAGGGCTGCATGTGCTCGGGCCACACGCGCTTGTCGACGAGCCGCGCGCGCGTGTCCACCTCCACGGTCGCGGCGCTCTCCTTCTTGGCGAGCGTCGCGAAGACACCGACGAAGTCGTCGCTGCCCTTGGTGAGCTTCCTGATCTCGTCGACCTGGAGCTGGAGGCCGAGGCTGTCGACCGACGAGCCGATGTCGATCGGCGAGAAGCCGGAGCCGACGAGCTGCTTCGACACGGTGCCGAAGATGCCGCTCACCGCGCCCGCGACGATCTTCGGGTCGTCCATCAACAGGACGTCGGCGTTCGAGACCGAGCCGTTCGCGATCTTGATCTCGCCGAGCGAGGGGACGATCCCCGTGTTGGCGCCGCCCGGGCCCTTCGCCGTCTGGAGCGTCGCCGGGACGGTCAGGTCCGCCGTGTACGTGAACACGCGGGCGAAGCGATCGAAGCTCCAGACGTAGAAGTCGAGGCTCAGCTTCGGGATGGTGACGAGCAGGAGCGGGTCGGCGTTCGGATCGGTGCCGCCGCCGATCGTCACCGCCGGCGGCTCCTGCGGGCGAACGACGATGGCCGCCGCGGCGTCCTCCTGCTCGAACGTGAGCGTCTTCATCGACGGGACGACGAAGCTGAGCAGCCCCGTCTTCAGCATGTCGAACTGCTCGGTCGACACGCCGAGGCACAAGAGGCCGCTGTTGTAGACGCTCGTGAACGCGTAATCGAGGAAGCGCCCGGAGAGCGCGATGCCGACGTGCGGCGTGCCTTGGGGCTCGGCCGCCGTGGGCAACAGCTCGTCCGGGATCGGGATGCCCGTCGGCGGCGTGACCGGCTTCTGCACGACGCACTTGGAGGGCGGCTGCGGGAGGACGCCGCCGACCATGCCGAGCGTGATCCCGTTCGCCGTGCGGCCTTGGCCGTTCGGATCGAGGCCGGGCGCGGGCTGCATCGCTCCGAAGGACGCGAGGGCGAAGTCGAGGCCGCCCTCGGTGCCCGGCGAGATGCTCGCGAGCAGGCCGCCGAGCTCGATGTGCGCGTCGGTCCCGAGGAGCATCGGCACGCACTTGTCCTTCGCGGTGTCGTAGACGCAGTACTTGCCGCTACCGTCCGGCGACGAGCCCGTCGGGCACGACGGGACGAGCGTCGGGTTCGGCTTCGTGCAGAGCTGGTCGCGGAGCAGGTTCTTGACCTGGCCCTCGAGGCCGCCTTTGAGCGAGTTGACGACGCGATCCTTGATGAAGGACCAATTGAGGAGCGTCTCGCACCAGTTGTCCGGCAGCGCGCCGCAGGTGGCGCAGAGCCGGATGTCTCCCGGCTGAATTGCGCTGAGGTCGATCGACGCGGCATCGACGTCGATCTTCGAGTAGCCGGTGCGCGGCGCCGTCGTCTCCGCGACGATGGGGATCGTCACGGTCACGGGGAGCTGCTTCGCCTGCACGACCGGCTTCTCGTTGTTGCACGTGGCGTTCGCGCCGTAGCCGACGTGAACCGTCGCCGAGACCGGATCGGTGATGGAGACTGGCGTGTCGTCGAGCTTGAGCGGGATGACCGCCTTGACCGTGATGGCGTTCGGCTTGACGGCGTCGATCTGGAACTGCGCGCTGCCGATGTTCGCGGAGGCCACGCAGCGCGGCGGGTTCGCCTCTGCGTTCGGACCGCCGGGGCAGAAGCTGCCTTTGACGTCCGGCTGAATACACAGCGGACAGAACCCGATCGTGAACGCGTCCTGCACCTCGAACGGCGTCTCGGGGATCTCGAGGCTCACCGTCCCGTTCCGAGCGTTCATCAGACTGGCGGCGACCGGCCCGAGCTCCTTCTCGACGAGGTCGAGGCCTTGGCGCGAGATGCGCACCGACGCGGCGTTCTCGACGGCCTTGTCCGCAGGGAAGCCGCCGGGCAGGGGAGTCATGCCGGCGCATCCTCCGCATCCTCCACACCCGCCGCCGCTGCAGGAGGCGACGAGGAGGAAGAACAGGACGGCGAAGAGATGGCGGAAACGACCAAGCATGCGAGACTCCTCCTCGTAACCGCGCGCTGGCGGGCGAGCGACCCCGTTCCCTCGGTTCATTCTGACAGGAACGAAATCGGCCACCACACCTCCACCAGGGCGAGGCCCCGGCAACCCCTCAGGCGGGCGAGCCTTAGCACGCGGCACCGCACAGGACCGCGGAAATCTGCAAAGAACCGAGTGCCTTGCCTCCGTCCGAGGCGAGATGGACGGCGATGTAGGTACGGCGTCGGGCGGCGACCGGATCAGGGATCGGCCGCGTCCGCCGACGCGTCGTCCGGTACGTCGGCGTCGGCTCCCGCGTCGGCGGGCTCGCCCGTCGTCGCCCCCGAGCAGCCCTCGACCACGCCCTGGCCGTCGAAGATCTTCACGGCGCTCGCCGCGAAGGTGGCGGCGAGCCACACGCTGTCCTGGCAGCTCCCGGGCTGCTCGTCCTCCGAGCAGTAGTCGCCGCGGAACTGGATCTTTCCGCTGTCGTCGCGCGCGCAGGTCGTGCCCTGCTCCGACGCGAGGAAGGCGCAGAGCGACTTGTCGTTCAGGTCGCGGATTTTGACCGTGTCGGCCTGCTCGAGCGTGATGTAGCCGCCGAGCGCGCCGGCCGTCCGCCACTTCGGGCAGAGCTCGCGGTCCTCGGCGCACGACGGATCGAGCGCCGCGGCGTTGAACGACCCGATGCAGTTGCCGTCCGGCGAGAGCGTGACCTCTTCGATGCGCGCGCCGCGGATGGGCAGGATGATGGCGCTCGAGAGCTGGTCGGACAGGAAGATCGGGATGTTGATGTCCGCGCGCTCCGTCGACCGGAACGTGCTCCCGGTCATCTCGATCTTCACCGTGACCGGCTCGATCTTCGTGCCGTTCAGCTCGAAGCTCGCGAAGCAGAAGCCCTGACCGAAGGGATCGGCCGCCGGCGGCGCGCCGCCCGTGATCACGGTGCCGGCCTTCTTGTCGACGCGCAGGAGCCACGTGAAAAGACCCTTGCCCTTCTCCGCGCAGCTCGGCTCCGCGAGGTCGATGCCGCTGTTGACGACCGTGTTCTGGATGAAGGGCCCCGCGAGCGCCGGAGGGGCGGCGATGTTCAGGCGGCGGAGCCGGAGGTCGACGACGTCCTTCCCCTCGTTGTTCGCGAGGGGCAGGCACGTCGATTTCGAGCCGCACCTCGCCTCGTCGATCTCGCAGCCGGGGACGGGGGCGCACGAGTTCAGCGAGTCGTCGCAGTCGGGCGCCGGCAGCTCGCCCGGCTTCGCCTCGCACGCGCCGCCGCCGCCCACGATCTTTCCGGGCGGCGTGCGCCTGTGCTCGTCGTCGCACGCGAGCGCGACGAGGCCGATCGCCGATGCCGCGACGGCCACGAGGACTGCGGAACGTGCGACCCCGATCCTCATTCGGGCAAGGTGACCGGCCCGCCGGTCTCGACGAGCTTCGTGAAGGCGTCCATGCGCAGCGCGAGGTCCTTCGGTCCGACGTCGAGAAGGCGCTTCGGCCCGATGCCCTCGACGCAGAACGATCCGAGCGCGGAGCCGAAGTAGATCGCGCGGCGGATGGTCTGGTGATCGACCTGGCCGACGCGGGCGATGTAGCCGATGAGACCTCCGGCGAACGAGTCGCCCGCGCCCGTCGGATCGAGCACCTCCTCGAGCGGGTAGCCCGGCGCGAAGAACACGCCCGCATCGTCGAAGTAGAGGGCGCCGTACTCGCCGCGCTTCACGATGAGGCGCGACGGGCCGCGCTTGCGGATGTCGGCCGCCGCCTTCACGAGGTTGTGGATGCCCGTGAGATCGCGCGCCTCCTCGTCGTTGATGACGAGCATGTCGATCTTCGAGAGGACCTGGGCGAGCAGCTTCGGCTCTCCCTTGATCCAGAAGTTCATCGTGTCCGCCATCACGAGCGTCGGCTTCTCGACCTGCGCGAGGACCTCGAGCTGGAGGGCAGGGTGGATGTTGCCGAGGAGCACGAAGGGCGTGTCCCGGAACGCCTCCGGGATCTTCGGACGGAAGTCCGCGAAGACGTTGAGCTGCGTGTCGAGCGTCGTGCGGCTCGCGAGGTCCTGGGAGTACCGCCCGCGCCAGCGGAAGGTCTTCCCGTTCGCGCGCTCGACGCCGGAGGTGTCGACGCCACGCCGCTTGAGGTCCTCGAGGACGGCGCTCGGGAAATCGGTCCCCACCACGCCGACGAGGCGGACGGGCGTGAGGAGCGACGCGCAGATCGACGAGTACGTGGCGGCGCCGCCGAGCACGTCGTTGAACGTTCCGGTCGGCATCTCGAGGTCGTCGAACGCGAGGGAGCCGACGATGAGGGCGGGGCTCTTCTTCATTGCCGGCGCAGCCTAATACCTCGACCCCATGAAAGCGAGGGGAAGCTCGAGGCTCGGGACGGGCGAGGGGCCCGAGCCTCCCTGCACGGCTTCCGTCCGCCGGAAAATCGCCTCGATCTCTCAGGGCTCGCCGAGCAGCCACCCGAGCCGCGCCTTCGTCTCCGGCGGGACGAGGTTCGGCGCGGTCATGATCGCGCCGCGGGAGGCCCCGTGCGCGATGCTCTTCGTCGGGTCGGGGAGGGCGGAGGCGAGCTCCACGAGGGTCTTCTTCGCGAAGGCCACGTTCGCCTTCATGGTCGCGACCACCTGCTCGACCGTGACCGCGTCGTGGCCCTCGTGCCAGCAGTCGTAGTCCGTGGCGAGCGCGAGCGTGGCGAACGGCAGCTCGGCCTCACGGGCGAGCTTCGCTTCGGGCATCGAGGTCATGCCGATGACGGACACGCCCCAGCTCCGGTACACGTGGCTCTCGGCGCGGGTCGAGAACTGCGGGCCTTCGATGCACACGTACGTGCCGCCGCGATGCACCTTGGCGCCCGCCCGCGCGGCCGCGTCCGCGACGGCGCTCGCGAGGAGCTTGCACACCGGATCGGCGAACGGCACGTGACCGGCGATGCCGTCCTCGAAGAAGGTCGAGATGCGCCGCTTCGTCAGGTCGATGAACTGATCCGGCACGACGAGGTGCCCCGGCTCGATCTCCTCCTTCATCGAGCCGACGGCGCTGACGCTCACGAGGTGCGTCGCTCCCGCCTTCTTCAGGGCGCAGACGTTCGCCCGGAAGTTGATCTGGTGCGGCGGGATACGGTGGCCGCGGCCGTGACGCGGCAAGAAGACGAGCGTCGTGCCGTTCGGGAGCGTCCCCTTCACGAGCACGTCGCTCGGGCGCCCGAACGGGGTGTCGACCTCGAGCTCCTTCACGTCGCGGAGGCCTTCCATCTCGTAGAGTCCACTGCCGCCGAGGACGCCCAGTGTGTAGCTCATGCACCCCCGCATAGCCGGCTTCGAGCGGCGCGTCGAGGCTGGTATCGTCGGGCTGCGACCTCGCATGCGCCCCGAGCTCTTCCGCCTCTTCGACGTCGGCTTCCCCTCGTACTTCGTCCTCCTGCTCTCGGGGTTCCTCTTCGCGACGGCGCTCGGCGTGCTCTGGGCGCGCCGCATCGGGCTCGACGCGGACGTCATCGTCGACCTCGGCCTCGCCATGCTCCTCGCGGGCGTCGCCGGCGGGCGCATCCTCCACGTGATCGCCGACGGTCACTTCATGGAGTACGTCCACCTGTGCACCGATCCGTCGAAGGTCGACTGGCCGTTCGACCGGGCCGAGTGCATCTCACCGATGTACGACGGCGTGTGGGACGCCGAGCGCGGCGTCTGCCACCCGAAGAACCGCGACTGCTTCGCGTGGGCGAAGTTCTGGGCCGGGGGCCTCACGTACTACGGCGGCTTCATCGGCGCGACGGTCGCCGCCGTGTTCCTCCTGCGGCGCGATCGGTTCCCGTTCTGGAAGGCCGCGGACATGGCGGGCTTCGCGATCCCGATGGGGCTCACGTTCGGCCGCATGGGCTGCCTTCTCGCTGGCTGCTGCTTCGGCGCGCCCACTTCTCTGCCGTGGGGGCTCTCGTTCCCTCCGCGCAGCCCCGCGAGCGACGCCCAGGCGAAGGAGCACATCATCGCGAGCGCGCGGATGTGGAGCGAGCCTGTGCATCCTACACAGATCTACGAGTCGGCCGCGTCGCTCGCGATCGCGTTCGTCTGCCTGTACGTCGTGCTCCCGCGCAAGCGCTACGACGGTCAGGTGTTCGCCGCGTCGCTCGTGCTCTACGCCGTCGCGAGGTTCGTGCTCGAGTTCTTGCGACGGGACGATCGCGGCGGCCTCTTCGGTCTCTCGACGTCGCAGCTCATCGGCTTCGGGCTCGTCGCGGCCGCGCTCGTCATCCACCGGACGCTGGGCCGGCGTCCGGCCGAGCCGGCCGCCGCCGCGGCTTGATCGCGACGCTCGACCACGAGCGCGTTCGGAACACACCTTGCGTCGAGCCAGGTCGCAACCCGGCCGGAGGACTGCCATGCCGATGCGACTGTCCGAGCTCCATCCGTCGACCGTTCACTTCCCGATCGCGCTCGTCCCGCTCGCCGTCGGCGCCGACGCCGTGGGCTACTTCACCGGCAGCCGCCGTGCGCGAGAGATGGGCGAGACGTGCATCGTCGGCGCGGTGATCGCGGCCGCCGTGGCAGGCGTGTTCGGGCTCGTCGCTCAGGAGGAGGTCGAGCTCGACGACGCCGGCTACGACGTGCTCAAGACCCACCGCACGCTCAACCTCGGCGCGCTCGTCGCGCTCGGGACGATGGCCTATCTGCGCGTCCGGCGGAAGAAGCCCTCGCTCGGCTACGTCCTCGCCGGCATCGGCATGGTCGGGCTCGTCGCGGTGAGCGCGTACCTCGGCGGCAAGCTGGTCTACGATCACGGCGCCGGCGTCGCGAAGACGCGCGGGCTCCATGGACGGGACCCGCAGCTCCGCATCGCCGACGCGCTCGCGGTCACCGCACGCGCCGCGAAGGACATCGGTAGGGGCGTCGTCCACGCGGCCAAAGACACGGCGAAGGGCGACATTCTGCCGGCGTTCGGCGCGAGGGCCGAGTAGACGCGTCGTGCGCGAGGCGTTTTGCGCGGTTGAGACCTTGTGAACCGACCGGCGCCCGCGCGCCCGCGTCGGCGGGACCGAAGGACGAGCGAGAGGTTTCGCGAAGGGGGAAGGGGGCGTTCCGCGCGGAGCGTGACCGACGCTCATCGGCGTCCCATCGATCGAAGCGCGAGCCGACGAGGAATGCGGGTTGCTCGCTCGATCGACGCGGCTCCCGTGCGCCGTCGTTGGAGCTCGACGTCATGGACATGGAACCCACGTACTTCCTCTTCTCCGGCAGGCTCTTCCACGCGTGCGCGGCGCCGTTCCTTTCGAACGCCTCGAACGCCCCGAAGCCCCACCGCGGCGAGAGCGCGACGCCGGAGCCGCCGCCGCCGCCGAGCCGCGGCGAAGGCGCGAGCGACGCGACGTCCTGGCAGCCCCGCCGTGGCGAGGACCCGGGGCCGACGGGGCCCGAGGGCGAGCCCGTCGGGGACTACGGCGACGAGGACGAAGACGAGGACGAAGAGGAGTGCGTCCCGACGGAGCGCATGCCCGGTCTCGGCGCCACCCTCGTGCCCGATCGTGACGCCCCCGACGCCGAGCCGCTCGACCCGCGCGCGTACGAGCGGCACTGACGCGCGGTTTTCCCCGAGGACAGGGGAGCCCGCGCGATCGCGTGAGGCATCCCATGTGCGACCGCGAGCCGATCCCGATTGGAGACGCGCGGTGCGCCTTTTGAGACGCGGATTACGCCTTGCGCGTCGACGGCTGAGGTGTAAACGTTGCGCGCCACTAGAGGGGAGCGCCGCGATGAATTCACCCAGCCTCATGCAGGATTCGCAGCGAGACGTCGTGGCCGCCGCTCTCGCGGCGCAGGCGATGGACCTGAACGAGCCGTGGTTCGACGAGCCGCCGAAGAGCACCCGGCGCTTCTCGAGCCGCCCGCCGCCGGTCGTGCACGTCGGCGAGTTCCTCGGCGACCCCGAAGTCGACGCGTGGCTGCGCTGACGGCCTGACGGGCCGGCACCGCACGCGGGCGTGGGCGCGCGCGATCGCGTCGTTCGGTCGTCCGTGCGCGCGGAGGCGCCCTGATGCCTCCGGCGTCCGCGTGCGCCGAGCCGGGTGATCTGCTGGTGTCATCGCGTGGCGACGGGTGGATCCCGTCAGATCCTCCAGGGCGAACCAGATTATTCAATTTTTCAGTGCCTCGGAACTCGCGTAACCAGGCGATTTTGCTGGAGAACGCCGGTATCTTCCGAGGTGGTTTGATGTGTGCAGAGGCCCGCTGCGTTGGGGCTCGGTCAACGCGGAGGGTCTTCGATGCTCGCACGTCGTCTCTTCTCGATCTTCTTCGTGTCCTCGGCTTGTGCGGCTCTGGCGGGATGTCTCGCCGAGCCGAGCGACGACGACGTCGAGGTCTACGCGGGCGACGGTGACGTGCGCGGAGACGAGCTGGTCGCGGAGCGACAGCTCAATGGCGCGGAGCTGCCGGACAAGACGATCAGCCTCACGTTCGACGACGGCCCGGGGCGCCGGACGACGGAGCTCGCCGACTATCTCGCGTCGAAGGGCATCAAGGCCGCGTTCTTCATCAACGGGTCCAAGGTCTCCGGGCGTCAGGCAGCGCTCGACGCGATCGTCTCGCGAGGCCATCTCCTCGCGAACCATACGCACAACCACAAGTCGCTGACGTCGCTGTCCCCGGCCCGCGTGGTGGAAGAGATCGCGCAGACGGACGCGATCATCTCGGACTATCAGCCGGACGGGCCATGGGTGCTCCGCGCGCCGTACGGCGCGTGGAACGGGAGCGTCGCGCGGGCGGTCAACGCGAGCGCGATGCGGAAGTACGTCGGCAGCGTCTTCTGGGACGAGGGCGGCGCGCTCACCTCGAACGCGGGGGCGGACTGGGACTGCTGGGGCAGGGGCGTCAGCGTGGAGCGCTGCGGCGAGCTCTATCTCCGCGAGATCCGGGCGAAGCGCCGCGGCATCGTGCTTCTGCACGACATCCACGACAAGACCGTCGACATGATCAAGCAGATCGTCCCGGTGCTCATCGCCGAGGGTTACAAGTTCGCTCCCCTCCAGGACGTGCCGTCCGTCCGCCGTGCGATCGAGGCGGCCGCCGGTGGCACCACGGCGGCGGACGACGAGTGCGACAGCGCGACGCTCGGTCGTCCCGTCGCCGAGAACGTCTGCGTCCAGTCGCGCAGCGACCGGCGATGGTACCGATGCGTGGACGGCGAGTGGGCCGCGTCGGCGGGGCCGTCGGACACGCGCTGCACGGAGCGATACCCGCTCTGAGCGACATCAGGCCCTCCCGCCGCGAGCGACGGGCGTGCCCGACCACCGCCGAGCCTTCCCAGCCGCCGTGGTCCGGTGATACGCCGGAGCAATGCGAACACCCGTACTCGTCCTCGCCGTCGTCTCGGCGTTCCTGGTCCTGGCGTGCAAGAGCGGACTCAAGAGCCAGGCGTGCGTCGACTTCTTCGAGAAGACGGAGGCGTGCGCCGCGAAGGCGCCGCCGATCAAGGCGGAGATGCTGAAGAAGAGCGCTGCCGTCTCGAAGGAGAACTTCGAAAAGAACGCGAACCCGATCGCGGTCGAGCAGTCGTGCAAGATGATGCTGGAGACGCTCGAGAAGGACCCCGACTGCAAGTGACCCCTCGGGGAATCGTTTGAGCCGCAAGGATTGAGCGCTTATCCTCGCGCCCCTCGATGGGTGGACGGCTTTTCGAGCATCTCGACGAGGAGCAGCGCGCGCTCCACGATTCGTGGGACAACGTCGCCCGCGTCATGGCGGTCGTGGCGCTGCTCGCCACGGCGGTGTGGGGGCTCTGTGCGCTGCTCGGCTGGGTCATCCACGGCTGCGGCGACTGGCTGATCGCGTTCGCCGAGCGACGCGGCGACCTCCTCGGCTGGGCGGCGCTCTTCACGGCGCTCGTCTTCGCGGGCCTCGTACGTGGCTTCCTCACCGAGCGGCCGGGGTGGAGCGAAGCGAAGGGCGACGGCATCGACGTCGCGCTCTCGAACTACCACGTCACGTACGAGCACGCCGGCGACGATCCCCAGCCGCGCTACGAACGACCGGCCTTCGGGCTCGCGATTCGGAAGGCGATCGCGACCGCGCTGACGCTCGGCAGCGGCGCGAGCGGCGGGCTCGAGGCGCCGGTGGTGCTCATCGGCGAGTCGATCGGTGCGGGCTGGTCCCGCGTCTTCCGAGCGCGCTCGGAGCACGAGCTCCGCACCTACCAGCTCGCGGGCATCGCGGCGGCCGTCGGCACGCTCCTCGGCGCGCCGTTCACGGCGGCGCTGTTCGCCATCGAGATCGCCTACGGCGACCGCATCATCTACCGGAAGTTCGCGTACTGCCTTCTCGCGGCCATCATCGTCTTCGCGCTGAATCAGGCCGTGTTGAAGGCGCCGCCGCTGTTCGTGACGCCCCCGCACCCCGGCGAGTACACGGTCCGGCAGTACGCGCTGAGCACCGTCGTCGCGATCGCGATCTCCGCCCCGGTGGCGCTCGGCTTCGGCAAGCTGATGACGCATGCGGAGCGCATCTCCGAGCGCATACCGGTCTGGCTCCGCGGACCCGCGGGCGCCGCTGCCGGCGGCCTCGTCGCCCTCGTCCTCTGGCTTTCGCTCGGGATCGACGCGCACCACGTGCTCGGGATGGGATCGCAGACGCTCCGCGAGCTGCTCACGAGCCCAGCGTCGGCGTTCCCGTGGTGGTTCCTGCTGCTCGCGATGCTCGGAAAGATGATCGCGACGGGCTTCACTATCCGCTCCGGCGGGTCGGCGGGCATCCTCGTCCCGGCGATGTACCTCGGCGGCGTCTCGGGCGCCGCCACCGGGAGGCTCCTCGATCTCGCGGGCGTCGCGCAGGGCACGGCGCCCCAGATCTTCGTCGTCGTCGGCGTGGCTTCGGCGCTCGTCGCGGTGATCGGCGTCCCCCTCGCGGCGATCGCGCTCGTGCTCGAGGTCTTCGGCCCGACGTACGGTCCGCCGGCGATCCTCGCGTGCGGCGTCACGTACGTGCTCTCGCTGCGCCTGCGCATCTACAAGGGCCAGCGCATGTCCGCCGATCCGGACGCCGACGAGACGGGCGGCCGCGACACGTAGCGTGCTCGTTGAACGCCGCGACCGCCGTCGCGTACGCTCCCGGAGATGGCGGCTCGACGAAAGACACCGACGAACCCCGACGAGGCTGCGCTCCGTGAGCTCGGGCTGAGCTTCCCCGAGACCACGGAGGCCTTCCCGTGGAACCATCGAGCGCTCAAGGTCCGCGGCAAAGCCTTCGTCTACATGGGGACGGGGAGGGAAGGAGGCGCGAATCACGACGACTTCTTCATCACGTGCAAGCTGCCTCACTCCGCCGCGATGGCGCTCCTCGATCCGCGCGTCCGTCCGACCGGCTACGGGCTCGGGAGGTCCGGCTGG
The DNA here is from genome assembly GCA_937949945.1 of uncultured Myxococcales bacterium. Taxonomy (GTDB): domain Bacteria; phylum Myxococcota_A; class Polyangia; order Polyangiales; family Polyangiaceae; genus Labilithrix. Next base: position 2,432 of record CALFEQ010000165.1, on the reverse strand, counting down.
GTCAGCGCGCGATACCCGCCCGGCAAGGCTCCGGTCGAGATGCTGAAAGAGTGGCTGCGTGAGAGCTATCAGGCCGTCGCGCCGAAGAAGCTCGCGGCGCTCGTCGACGCCCGCCCGGCGCCCTCGAGGACGAACAAGCCCGCTGCCAAGACGAAGAAGGCCGCCGCCAAGACGAAGAAGGCCGCCGCCAAGACGAAGAAGCGTACGTCGCGCGCGAAGGCGTGAAGGGACGGCCGCCGTTCGAGGCGTCGATCGACGGATGCGCCCCCTCGAACGGCAGAGCTCGTCTTTGCGTTCCGCTCCTCCGCGCGCACGGCTCGGGGCATTGACGGAGCGAAGGCCTGCGTTACGTATGCGGCCGGCGTCCCTGGCTCCGTGAGCTCGCAACGCCGGGCGGCGAGCGGTCGAGCGAGACGCGAGGGTGACAGCGCGCCCGCCCGGCTGCCGGAGACCGCTGCTTGCGAGGAGGTAGCGATGTCGCGCATTCCCATGCTGTTTCCCGTGCTCTTTGCCTTCGTTGCGGCGTGCGGTGGTGCCGAGAAGAAGCCGCCGGCCGAGCCGCCCACGCTCTCGGGCGGCGATACGGGTGTGAAGACCGTCTCGCCGTCGCTCGGTGTCTCCGACGAGATCGCTCGCCAGTGCGAGCTGCACTTCGACGACATGAACAAGGCGCCGAAGTTCGACTTCGACAAGAGCGAGCTGAGCTCTCGCGATCGAGACGTCCTCGAGCAGATCGGCAAGTGCCTGACGGAGGGGCCGCTGAAGGGGCGTTCCGTGAAGCTGGTCGGTCGCGCCGACCCCCGAGGGACGACGGATTACAACATGGCGCTCGGAGCGCGCCGCGCGAACGGTGTTGCGAAGTACCTCAAACAGCTCGGCGTCGAGCCCGATCGCCTGAAGGAGACGTCTCGCGGAGAGCTCGACGCCACGGGGACCGACGAGGCGTCGTGGCAGATGGATCGCCGCGTCGACATTCTGCTCGCCGATCGCGCACCGGAGCAGCAAGCTGCGAAGAACTGAGGACGCCGGTGCCGAGCCCGTGCACGGGGCGGCACGGCGTCCATGCGCTTTCGCGCGCAAAGGTTTCGCGCGCGGTCGTGAGCTCGTCGTGGGCCGTGCGCGGCCTGCGGTCTCAGCCGTCCCGTCGACCGGCCGGACGAGCATGCCGCCGTCGGCTTCGTCCTTCTCCCCACGACGAGGACGTGGCGTAAACTCGCCCGCCGAATGTCCCAGGACGAAAGCGCCGCGTTCGATCTGGTGCCGCTGCTCGATCGCATCGCGACCGCGCTCGCGGCGGTCCGCGACGAAGCCGGGCTCGTCTCGACGATGGACGACATCATGCGTCGCATCGTCGACGTCGAGTACGTTGCCGTCTTCTTCCTCGACCGCGAGACGAACCGGCTACGCCACGTGTTCGCGCGTGGCTTCACCGAGGAGGAGCGGCGCGAGGCGGAGCGCACCGCCATGGACCGGCACGTCGGGGACGTCTTTCGCTCGCAGAAGCTCCTGCACATCCCCGAGGTGCAGGTCGAGAAGGATCCGTCGGCGCGGCTGAGCCCGCGGCGAATCCCCGTCCGCTCGCGGCTGACGCTGCCGCTCGTCGGTCGTGGGCAGAGCGTCGGAGCGATATCGCTCGGCTGCTCGAGGCCGCGGGCCTTCACGCAGACCCACCTCACGCTCTTGTCGCTCGTCGCGAGCCTGGTGGGCGTCGTCTACTGGAACCTCGAGGATCTGAAGGCGCTCGAGAGGCAGCTCGCTCTGACGCGAGCGCAACAGGAAGAGCTGCGCACGCTCTCGGCCCCGATCCTCGAGGCCGCGCCGGGCCTATTGCTCCTCCCGCTGGTGGGTCGGATGGACACGGCCCGCGCCGAGCACATCGCCAATCGCCTGCTCCAGACCATCGCGGATCGTTCGGACGTCGAGGCCGCGCTCATCGACGTGACCGGCCTCGAGACGGTGGACACGGACGCCGTCACGGCGCTCGTCTCCATCGCGCGCGCGACGACGCTGATGGGTGTCCGCTGCCTCCTCTCGGGTGTGTCCCCGAAGAGCGCGGTCCAGATGACGTCGCTCGGCGTCAGCCTCCATGGCGTCCAGATCTTCGCCACGGCGAGCGACGCCCTCCTCTCGACGGTGCGCCTCCCGCGCGCCCCGAAGTGCTCTTCGTCGCCGCGAAGCGTGAGCTAGCCCCCGCTACCAGCCCCCTCTCGACAAGCACGGAGTCCACGAAGCGGACCAAGCAGCGAGCACACGCGCGCGACCGTGAGGTCGTCGTTGGCGACCTGCGAGGCGCGACCCCAGCGTGAATCGACTCGAACTGCACGGAGCCCACGAAGTGGACCAAGCAGCGGCGTACTCACGCTGCGCGCCGCGAGGGGCGACCCCAGCGGGAATCGACTCGAACTGCACGGAGTCCACGAAGTGGACGGAGT
>CALFEQ010000164.1 GCA_937949945.1 uncultured Myxococcales bacterium | reverse complement strand
TCGGCTCACTGCACCTTCTTGAACACGATCGCCCGCTCCGCGTCGATCTTCCACACCATCTCGTCGGCCTTCTCGTTGAACGTGAAGGTCTCGGTGCTTCGGTCGCGGTCGGTGTGGATGACCACCGTGGTCGCGTCTTCCTTGTCGACGAAGTACGTCGCCGGCGGGGTCTGCTTGCCCGGCGTCTGGATCGCGATCTGGTTGCCCTGCGCGATGATCTCCGTGCCCGCGGCGAAGGCGTTCGCGGCGACCTGGACGTTCTCGGGGACGCCCTCCGCCCGCTGGCCCTTCCAGCGCCCCTCGAGCTTCTTCGAGCCGGGATGCTTGCAGCCCAGCGCCGGGAACGCGAATCCCGATGCGATCACGAGAAGCAGGGCAAGGTCGAGCTTGCGCATGGGCAGGCGGGTCGCGCGACGGCGACCGTCACCCGCCAGAGTACCTCACACGGCAGCACGATCGGTAGAACGTGCTTTCGCATGATGGCCGGCGGCGCATGAGATAAGACTTTCGGAGGTGCCGCCGGCTCTCCCTTCGGACAACTCCACGGGTCTGCTCGACCCTTTCGGGCTGGCGGGAACGCTGCTCGAGGGGCAGTACCGTGTCGACGCCGTGGTCGGAGAGGGCGGCTTCGGCATCGTGTACAAGGGCCGGCACCTGTCGCTCGATCAGCCGATCGCGATCAAGGTCCTGAAGGGGCTCGACGGCGGGGACGCCGCGATCAACGCGGTCGTGCTCGAGAAGTTCCGCGCCGAGGCGCGCCTCCTCTACACGCTCTCGCAGTCGTCGCTCCACATCGTGCGCGCGCTCGACTTCGGCGCGGCGACGACGCCGTCGGGGATCTGGGCGCCGTTCATGATCCTCGAGTGGCTCGACGGTCGCTCGCTCGCCGCCGATCTCGCGGAGCGGCGCGCGCGCGGTCTGCGCGGGCGGTCGGTCGACGAGGCGCTCGCGATCCTCGAGCCCGTCGCGGACGGCCTCTCCGCCGCTCACCGGCAGCAGGTCGCGCACCGCGACATCAAGCCGGCGAACGTGTTCCTCCTCGGCGGCTCCGAGGGAGGGCCGCGGGTCAAGATCCTCGACTTCGGGATCGCGAAGATCATGAAGGAAGGCGAGGCGGTCGGGACGAAGGGCACGTTCGCCTCGTTCACGTGGCTGTACGCCGCGCCGGAGCAGCTCGACCCGCGCATCGGCGCGACGGGCCTCGCGACCGACGTCTACGCCTTCGGCCTCTTGCTCACGGAGCTCCTGACGGATCGGGCTCCGATCGAAGGGCGCGACGTCGTCGGGATCGTCAAGACGGCGACGGATCCGAACCGCCGCCCCACGCCGCGCACGCTCGGCGCGAACGTCCCCGACGAGATCGAGGCCGTCTGTCTGCGTGCGCTCTCCGTCGATCCGAAGAGCCGTTACGCGAACGTGGCCGAGCTCTGGTCCGCGCTCGTCGCGGCACGCAGCACGCGCGCGGCGACCGCGGCGCAGTCGGTCGTGCCGTCCGTCGTCGTCGCGCCTCGCTCGAGCGCGCTTCCTCCGCCCGCGGCCGCCGCGGCGCCGTCCGCCGCGGCCGCGTCGGCCGCCGCGACGCCGGATGCGATGGCGGAGACGAGCCTCGCCCCCGGCGTCGCGCCGCGATCGGATCCGATGATGGCCGCGCCTCCGGCGCGAGCCTCCGCTCCCGTCTTGCCGCGCCCGTCGGCCGTGCCGAATCCGGGGCCCGTCTCGCCGCAGGGCGGCTGGCCGCTGAGCTCGCAGCAATCGGCGATGCTGAGCCCGCCGCTGGGCACGCGCCCGCCGGGCACGATGAGCGGGCCGATGGCGGGCTATCCCGCGAGCCCGCCGCTCGGGACGCTCCCGCCCGGTCATCCGGCGGTGCGCCGGCCGCTCCAGCGCTCCGACGGCTCGACCGCGCTGGTTGTCGTCACGACCGTGCTCTGCGTCCTCGCGGCCCTGTTCCTCGGGACGTGCGCCGCCATCTACGGCGCCTGCAGCGCCATCATGAACTGACGAGGGGGCGGCCCCCCTCAGGCGCGCTCGCCCGCGAGGAGCACCTCGCGCATGTGGTCCGGGATCTTGAGCAGCTTGTGCTTGTCGTCGATGCAGCCGAGGCGCGTGAAGCCTTCGGCGATGAGCGTGTCGCCGCGGTGGATGCGGTAGGTGAACTTCATCGACACCGTGCGCAGGTCGGCGAGCGTGGTCTCGACCCGCAAGAGATCGTCGAACCTCGCCGGGGCCTTGTAGCTGACGTTCGCCTCGACGACGGGCAGGTGGACGCCGCGCGAGGCCCAGTCGGCGTAGGTCACGCCTCGGCGGCGGAGCCACTCCACGCGGCCCGCCTCGAAGTACACGAGGTACGACGCGTGGTGGACGATGCCCATGAGGTCCGTCTCGCAGAAGCGGACGCGGATCTCCATCACGCTCGTGTTCTTCTGGCGATCGGTCGTCCCCGGCTCGGTCTCGTTCGGCGTGCTCACGGCTCGCGCTTAGCACACCCGGCGGTAAGCTTGGTGCGTGGCCGAACGCCGCCGCTTGCCCGTCCTCCAGAACACGCCGCCGCCGCCGACCGACTCGGTGGAGGGCGACGATCCGCCGCGCCCGCCGTGGCACTGGGTGGGGCTCGGCACGGTGGCGATCTTCGCCGCGTGGCTGCCGCTCGCCTACGTGGGCGGCGCGGTCTCCTCGAAGGTCATGGCGTCGCGCTTCGGGGCGGACGCGTCGAAGGAACAGATCGATCTGGCGATCGCCGCGATGTCGCCCGGCGAACGCGCGCGGCTGATGGCGACGGTCGCGCTGCCCGCCGTGCTCGGGCTGGCGATCGCCGCGTTCGGAGGCGGGGTCGTCGTCGGGCGCTTCGGCTCGGGGACGGGCATCCGCGAGGCCGCGTGGTCCGGCGCCGTCGCGGCGTTCATCGCGAGCGCGATGGCGTGGTCGGGGATCACGACGTCGTCCATCATCGCCGCCGCGGTCACGTTCGCGGTGGCCGTCGGGTTCGCCGCGTGGGGCGGCCGGGTCGGCGTCTCGCGGAGGGCGGGCGCGGCCGAGAGCGCGCGCACGGACCGGTCGCCGGACGACGCGGGCCGCGCCTGACGTCACGCCTTCGAAACGGCGTGGCCTCCGTGCTATCCGGTGAGCGGATGCTGTGCCTGCGTGCCCCGACGGACTCGGCCTGGGCGGTCGAGGCGGTGAAGGACCTCGACTCGGTCCTGATCGACCACGCCCATTGCGAGATGAAGGCCGCGACGAACGCCATGTCGCTCGTCGTCCGCCACTCGTCGTCGTTCTCGCTCGTCCGGGCGCTCACGGCGCTCGCGCGCGAAGAGCTCGAGCATTTCGAGCGCGTGGTCGCGTTTCTCGAGGCGCGCGGTCTCTCGCTCGGTCCCCCGCCGGTCGACGAGTACGCCGCCGAGCTCCGGCGCGTGATCCACGCGCGCAAGCGGCCGGCCGATGCCGCGGGCGAGCTCCCGCTCGTCGTGGACCGGCTGCTCGTCGGCGCGCTCATCGAGGCGCGCTCGTGCGAGCGGTTCAAGCTGCTCCTCCAGGCGCTTCCGGCCGACTGCCCCGCGGACCTGCGCGCCTTCTACGAGGAGCTCTTCGTCGCGGAGGCTCGTCACTACCGCGAGTACGTCGATCTCGCGATCGAGGCCGCGGGGCCGCTCGGGCACCTCGTCGAGGCGAGGCTCGACGAGCTCGCCGAGGAGGAGGCGCGCATCGTGCGATCGCTCGCGAGCCGCGAGTCGCGCGGCACCGTGCACGGGTGAGCCATGACCTCGGACGAAGCGCTCGATCTGCCCAGCCTCGATCGTCGCGTCGCGCACGCCCACGCGCAGGTCGAGCGTGCGGTCGCGGAGCTCGCGACCGAGCAGGGGCGCGCGGTCGCGCGCGCGCGCGGACCGCTCGAGGGCGTTCGCGAGGTCTCGACCAAGTCGACCTACGACGGCCTCCGGGGGCTCGAGCTCGGGCCGGAGAAGGTGCCGCACCGTGACGCCCTCTGCCGTTGGGTGCACGAGCTGCTCCAGACCCGCGTCGGATGGGATCTGCTCGTCGACGAGGCGGACGCGGCGGTCGCGATCGATCCCGAGCTCGGGCCGCGCGCTCGTGCGGAGGCGCCCGTCGCGAGGAGCTTCGACGAGGCGTTCCAGGCGCTCGTCGAGGCTCCGGAGATCGTGCCCGCCGAGATCGCGCTCGGGCGTCTCGAGGAGCTCGCGGCCCCCGTCGCCGCCGCGCGCAAGGAGCTGCGTGCGCGTCGCTTCGAGGCCGCGCGGCGTCTCGGCCTTCCGCATCCGTGGGCGCTCGCGGGCGACGCCGGTGCGTTCGCCGAGCTCGCGCGCTCCGTGCTCGACGAGACCGAGCCGCTCGCGACGGAGCTCCACAAGCAGCTTCGCCGGCGCTCGGGCGAGCCGTCGGTGGCGCGCGCGATCGTCGACGGCTTCGCGCGCGACGCGACGGAAGGTTGGCCGGCGCGGCTCGGCGCGCGATGGCTCGAGGACGTCTTCCGCGTGCTCGCGCCTCGTCCGCCCCGCAACGTTCGCCTCCCGCGCGCCCTCGGAGGCGCGAGCTTCCTCCGCGCGGCCGAGGCGTGGGGCCACGCGCTCCGTCTCGAGGGGACGGCGCGGTCGTTGCCGTTCGCGATCGCGCGAGACCCGTACCCGGCCGAGGCGTTCGCGTTCGGAGGCGCGCTCGCCGCCGCCGTTGCCGATCGTGTCTTCGCGAAGCGCAAGATGGGCTTGCCGGCGCGGCTCGCCGATGCGCATGCGCGCGCGACGGGGCGCGTCCTGTTCACGACGTTGCGCAGGATCGCCGCCTCCGTGCTCGCGGGCATGCGTGACGTTCCGGCGCGCGACGAGATCGAGGAGCTCGGCGTGCGTGCGTTCGGTGCGCCGCTGCCCATGCACCTCGGCGACCTCTGGTCCTATGGCGGGCTCGCGCCGCTGTCCGGCAGCACGGGGGCGATCGCGGCGCTGCCCGCTCGCCTCGTCGGCGCGGTGCGCGCGCACGAGCTCGTGCGCGGATGGATCGAGCGCTTCGACGAGGACTGGTTCGACAACCCGCGCGCGGGCGTGCACCTCGCGAGCATCGCCGCGGGCCCCGTGGGGCTCGTCGAGGTGCCTCGGCCGGACGTCGTTCGGCCCATCGCGCGCGCCTTCGAGGAGCTGCTCGGGTGACGGCGGCGCGAGCGTTCGCCCTCGCGCTCGTCGTCGCCGTGGCGGCTCCGGCTCGGGCGAGCGCCAAGCCTGCAGCACAGGCGCCGCTGCCGCCGCTCCCGCTCTTGCCGAGCGTGGCGCGCGTGAAGATCGTGAGCCACGAGAGCGCGCTCGCGATCATCGAGGACGTGACCCTGCCTCGCGGTGACTGGAAGGGCGAGCCGCTGCGCTTCCACGTCGCCTTCGGCGCGCCGGCGCCGCGCGCGATCGACGCTCGGCTCGTGCCCATCGCCGACGGCGCGCTCGAGGCCGCCGACGACGATCCCGGCGAGGCCCTCGTCGTCGAGCGCGTGCCCCGCCGGCCTGCGAACGCGTATGCGCTGATCGGCCGCGAGACGATGGCTGGCATCGTCGTGAACGTGCGTCCCGAGTCGATGAGGCGAGCGCTCGCGCCGGGGAACATGGCCGCGCTCCGCATCCGCTCGCTCGTCGATCCGACGGAGCCGGACGCCTCGGGCGCATCCTCCGTCCTCGTCCGACTCGGATCGACGCCGAGCGTGCCGCTGACGCTCGGGAGGATCGTCGCGACGTCCGTGCCACCCGCGCCGCGGCTCGTTCGTGTGGAGGCGCGCCTCTGCGGCCCCGAAGCGGATCCGCATCCGCTCGCCGTCGGCATCGTCCCGAAGCCCCGCGACTCGAACGCGCCCGAAGACGGCACGCCGGCGCCGATCGCGCCCGTGCTCGCCGTGCGTCATGCCTCGGACGATTTGTGCGTCCGGCTCTGGCACGCGCGTCCGCGCTAGAACGAGTCGCCCGAGTCGCCCGGTCCGGGGCCGGCCGCGCCGGCCGCATCGACGAACAGCCGCAGGCCGACCGCGATGATCGTGGACGGGTTGTCGGCGACGACGTCGCGCCGCGCGCCGACCTCGATGGAGAAGCGACGGTCGACGTAGCCCGCGCCGAGGGCGAGCGCATGCGTCTTCGTGCCGGCGTCGAAGCGCCACCCCGCACGCACGGGGAAGCGATCCGCGAGCAGGATTTCGCCGCCCGTCATGAGGCGCATCCGCGCCTGGCCGAACGTCGTGAAGTCGACGAGCGTGTTGCCCTCGACCGTGATGGTCTGGTTGGACCAGCCGAGCCCGCCGGCGACGCCGAGCGGCATGAGCCCGGTCCCCGGCGCGGTGAGGTTCCTCCCGCTGATCGCGAGTCGGAACTGGTCCGTGAGGGCGATGCCCGCGCCGGCGTCGAACGTGAACTCGTTGACGATCGGCTCATCGGACGTGCCGTCCGACGCGAGGCTCGGTCCGAAGGGGCCACGCGCCGTGCCTTGGTTGACGCGCAGGTAACGCCCCGTCACGCCGAGGTGGAAGCGATCGCCGATCGGGTAGGCGAGCGCGAGCCGGAGATCCGTCCATTGTCGACGGATTCCGTCGGGATCCATCTGCGACCACGTGCCTCCGAAGCCGCCGGCGAGCCGGCTCGTGCTCGAGTCGACGACGGCGCCGCCGTAGCTCTGGCGGCGTGCCTCGGGGCCGAACGCGGCGAGCGCCTCGAGGTGATAGACGCGGTAGATCGGGAGGTTGGCCGGGTTGACGAAGATCGCCGTCGTCGAGCTGCCCCAGACCTGTTGCGCGCCCGCCATCGCGACGGAGCGCGGGTGCTGCACCTCGCCGAGGTCGTAGCCCTGCTCGATCGAGGTCGAGGACGGTGCAGCATGCACGGACCGCGCAACGAGGCCGACGAGCGCGACCGAGGCGAGTCGAGGGACACACCCCGCAATGCGCGGCAGGCTCGAGCGCACGCGTCGCGAACGCACGTACGCGCCTCGTCGCTCTGCCCGCAGGCGCCTTTCGTTCCGTCCCACTGACGGGCACCCTAGCCAAGCCCGGACGGAGGTGGACAAGTTTTCGGCAAAATCGAAGCGGTGCGCCATCGACGTCTGCGCCTGGAAATCACGGCAGATCGTCGACTCTTGACACGGACAAACGTGGGATTTCCCGAGGATACGTGGCTGTGATCGATCGCGTCCTCGAAGCGACCGCTGGATAACGAAAGCGTGACGCCAACTTATCGACACGGCGCGGATTTGCAGACGACCCGAGCAGCATTCGTTGGTGGTCTACAAGCAAAAAAAGCTCAGTAAGTTCGAGGGTTACGTACTTTCGTCACAATGGACATGACGACCGTTCCCGGAGGGTGCTAGCTCCATCCTTCCCGTCAGGACGGGAGGTCGGCGATGAGCGCCCCGACCCTGCGGCGATGCCTTTCTGCCGCAGGTGCCTCTCGGAGCACTCATCCACGATCGTCCGCCCCGACGGCCTTTCTTAGGCAAAGGCGTTGAGAGCCCGCTCTTGAACGAGCCGGGAAGGGGGGTCGTCTGCCGTCGTGTCGAGGACTGTGGGGAGCCTCGTCCGCCGCAGAGGTTTGGTCGTTCGCCAAGCGTCATGTGGAGAACGAGTAGTTCGGGGCTGTGCGTGTCGAGCCGATCGAGCACGCGAGTGCTGGGGTGCGCCTGTCTTCCACAGGGCTGTGGAAAAGCTGTGTGAAAAGGGGCGGGGGACGTGAACGCGGAACGCAGGGCTGTGGAGACGCCCGAGGATTCTGATCTGGGAAACGAACGAGTGGAGATGCAGCACGAGTCGCTCTGGAACGAAGCGGTGGCCTTCACGCGGGCGAAGTCGCCCGCGAGCTTCGAGCAGTGGTTTTCCGGCGTTCAGTTCGACGGCATGACGGACGGGGTCGTCTCGCTTCGTGCGCGCGACGAGTTCGTCCGCGAGTGGGTGGACCAGCACTTCTTGCCGACGCTCGTCGACTACCTTCGTAGCCAGACGGGTTGGAGCGTGCAGGTCGCCTGGAGCGTCGGCGGCGATCTCGAGCGACCCGTGGCGACCGGCAGCGCGCTTCCGGCCATGCGTTCCCGCTACGCTTCGTCGAGCGGCGCGAAGAGCGACGATGCGACCGACGACGCGTCGCGCCGTCCTGCCGTCGCTGCGAGGGCCGTCCCGCCGCCGATCGAGGGCCTGAACCCGAAGTACACCTTCGCGAACTTCGTCGTCGGCCCGTCCAACCAGCTCGCTCATGCCGCCGCGATCGGCGCCGCCGGAGGCGGTGGTCCGCGCCACAACCCGCTCTTCTTGTGCGGCGGCACCGGGCTCGGGAAGACGCACCTCGTGCACGCCGTCGCGCACCGCGTTCGCGCGGAGCGGCCGCACTCGCGCATCCTCTACGTCTCCGCCGAGAAATTCGTGAACGAGTTCGTCCAGGCTCTCCAGGAGAACCGGATGAGCGAGTTCCGCAGCCGCTACCGCGAGCGCTGCGATCTCCTTCTCGTCGACGACATCCAGTTCCTCGCGTCGAAGACGCAGACGCAGGAAGAGTTCTTCCACGCGTTCAACGCGCTCCACCAGGCGGACAAGCAGATCATCGTCACGAGCGACAAGTACCCGCAGCAGCTCGAGCGCATGGAGGAGCGCCTCATCTCGCGCTTCTCGTGGGGCCTCGTCGCCGACATCCAGGGGCCCGAGCTCGAGACCCGCGTGGCGATCCTCCGCAAGAAGGCGCAGCTCGAGCAGATCGAGCTCTCCGACGAGGTCGTCCTCTTCCTCGCGCAGACGATCCGCTCGAACGTCCGCGAGCTCGAAGGCACGCTGATCCGGCTCGCGGCGAAGTCGTCGCTGCTCGGTCGTCCGATCGACCTCGACTTCGCGCGCCAGGAGCTCGCGGCCACCACGAGCCCGCGGCCCAACGAGGCGGGCGTCGACGACATCCAGCGCGTGGTCTGCCACCACTTCAAGCTGCGGACGAGCGATCTGCTCTCGAAGGACCGCCACAAGAGCATCGCGTTCGCGCGTCACGTCGCGATGTACCTCTGCAAGCAGCGCCTGAAGTGCAGCTTCCCCGAGCTCGGTCGCGCATTCGGCAACCGCGATCACACGACGGTGATGAGCGCCGTGCGCAAGGTCGAGCACCTGCGCTCGACGGATCCAGAGGTCCGCGCGCACATCGAGGCGATCGAGCGGAAGCTGGGGACGACGGACTGACGGAGGCCTTCGGCCTCCGAGTCCTCAGTCCTCGGTCCTCAACAAAGAGAGGCTCCAGGCTCCAGGTTCTCGGGGCCTGGGGCTCGCCACCCGCCGCTAGCGGCGCGCGATCGTGGCTGGGGCTGGGGGCGGGGTCGTGATGCCGTTCGTCGAGACGCCTGCGTTCGCGAGCGTCTCGGTCACGATGCGTCCGAGTTGGGAGGGGGTGACGGGTTTGACGATGACCTCCGTCGCGCCGGCGGCTCGCGCGCGCTCGAGGAGATCGGGCTGCGCTTGGCCGGTGATCACGATGATCGGGATCCGGCGCGTGCGCGGGTCGGCGCGCAGGATGCGGATCGCCTCCCAGCCGTCGAGGACCGGCATCGCGAGGTCCATGATGATGAGGGAGCGCTCGCGCGCGATGGCTTTGCGGACCGCGTCTCGGCCGTCCGTCGCGCCTTCGACGCTGAACCCGAGGTACTCGAGGTACTCGATGTACATCTCGCGGACGTCATCGGCGTCCTCGACGACGAGCACCTGCGGTTTCGTGTGGCGGACTCGAAGCGACCGGCCCATCTTCGGCTCCGTGCCGAGAGCATAGAAGTGCCGTCACCGCAATCAAGCGCAGCCCGCGGTCGGCCGCGCGACGACCGAGCGGGACGTCGCGAGCCGGAAGCTGGTGCACGTCGCGCGGTGCTCGCGCCCGAGCTCGTCGCCACGAGCTCCGCGTTGTGACGTAGCGGCTGCGCTCGGAGCGCGCGGGCTCAGATGCCGATCTTCCAGGTGCTCGTCTCGCCGGCGTCGAAGATCTCCACGCCGAGGTCCGTGAGCTCCTTGCGGATCGCGTCGGCGCGGGAAAAATCCTTCGCCTTGCGTGCCTCGCTCCGCTCCGCGACCTTGGCGTCGATCGTGGCCGCGTCGAGGCCTCGGAGCCGGAGCCGTCGCTCCTTCGTGCGGGCCCAATAATCCTCGGAGCTCGCCTGCATGAGGCCGAGCGGCGCGCAGGCGTCCGCGAGCGCGCGGACGGCCGAGGCGGCGAGCTTCCGGACCGCCTCGTACTTCGCGGGGTCCTTCTTCATCTTCGCGGCCTGGGAGACGATCTCGTTGGCGGCCTTGCCGAGCTCCGCGAGGACGCTCAGCGCGACGGGCGTGTTGAGGTCGCGGTCGAGCGCCTCGAGCACCTTCTCCTTTGCCTCGGCCACGATCTTGGCCTGGCCCTGCAGGATGTTCGGCATGCCGGGCTCGATGTCGCCGGCGAGCGCCACGAGCGCGTCGCGCGTCGCGTAGAGGTAGTCCATGCGCCGCTCGGCCTCGTCGAGGCCTGGGAAGGTGACGCGACCGTCCGGGTGCTTCGTGACGTCGAACGAGAGCGGTCCCCGGTAGTGCGTCCCGAGGATGAAGTAGCGGTAGGCCTCGGGGTCGTTCTTCTCGAGGACATCCTTGATCGTGACGAAGTTGCCGAGCGACTTCGCCATCTTCTCGCTGTCGATCTCGAGGAAGCCGCCGTGCATCCAGTACCGGGCGAACGGCTTGCCGGTGCGGGCCTCGCTCTGCGCGATCTCGTTCTCGTGGTGCGGGAACACGAGATCCATGCCGCCGCCGTGGATGTCGATCTGCTCGCCGAGCTCCTTGAAGGCCATCGCCGAGCACTCGATGTGCCATCCGGGCCGTCCCTTGCCCCACGGGCTGTCGAAGCCGAACGCGTCGGGCCCGACCGCCTTCCAGAGCGCGAAGTCGAGCGGGTCCTTCTTCACGTCGGTCGCGCCCTCGGCGAGCCGCTCGCTCGCGCCGGCCCTGAGCTCGTCGAGGTTGCGGCGCGAGAGCTTGCCGTAGCCGGGGAAGCTCCGCACCGAGTAGTAGACGTCCTTGCCGAGCGGCGTCTCCGCGACGTACGCGTGCCCCTTCTCGATGAGCGCCTGCGTGAACTCGATGATGCCGTCGATCGTCGTCGACACGCGCGGCATCACGGTCGGCTCGAGGCAGCCGATCGCCCGCAGGTGCTCGCGCGCGAGCTCGTCCATTCGCCGCGACAGCTCGAGCGGATGCTCGCCGCGCTCCTTCGCGCGCTTGACGATCTTGTCGTCGACGTCCGTGACGTTCTGGCAGTGCTCGACCGTGTAGCCACGCGCGCGGAGGAACCGGACGAGCACGTCGAAGGTCGTGTACGTACGGCCGTGTCCGGCGTGCGCGAGGTCGTAGGTCGTGATGCCGCAGACGTAGAGCTTTACCTTGCCCGGGGTCGCGGGGACGAAGTCCTCGATTTTCTGCGTGAGGGTGTTGTAGAGGCGGACCGGCATCGAGCCGGAGAGATTAGCTCTTTTTCCTCTCTCGGCGGTGCTATCTGAATGGCGAATGACGAGGCTCCTCCGGGCCCTCCTGCCGATCGCGGTCCTCACGGGCGTCGCCCCAGGGGTGGGCTGTGGTGGAGGCAGCGCCGCGGGCAGCTTCGACGGGCAGGTCTACCGGAACGGGAAGATCGCGTTCGAGCTCCCTCCGGCTCCGGCGGGCTGGCGGCGGCTCGCCGTGGACGATGCGGCGCTCGCGTTCCGCGACGACGAGAACGCGGCCTCCGTGCTCCTCAACGCGCGCTGCTTCTCCGCCGACGAACGCACGCCGCTGGTCGCCCTCATGAACCACCTGCTCATCGGCGCGACCGAGCGGGAGTACCTGAGCCAGGAGACGGTCCCGTTCGACGGCCGCGAGGCGCTCCACACGAAGGTGCGCGCCAAGTGGGACGGCGTGCCGATGATGATGGACGCGTTCATCCTGTCGAAGGACGGCTGCGTCTACGACTTCGTCTATCTGAGCCCGCCGTCGGCGTTCGAGGCCGGCGCGCCGACGTTCGAGCGGTTCGTGCGCGGCTTCCGTACGCTGCCCGGCTCCGGTGTCGTGGGGAGCTCGCGATGACGCAGGGCCCGCCGAGCAGCCGCCTTCGTTCGGAAGGCGGACCCGAGAGCATCCCGCCGGCCTCGATCGGCTCGCTCCAGCGCGGCTTCTCGCTGCCGCCGCCTCCGCCCCAGCCCAAGTTCTGGGAGCAGCAGATCGGGCGGACGCTGCGCCTCATCGAGAACCTCGGCGAGGTCGCGCTCCTCTCGGGACGCACGTTCCGCGCCCTGTTCCGCCGTCCGTTCGAGATCTCCTCCACGCTCCAGCAGCTCGAGTCGCTGGGCGTGCGATCGATGGGGATCGTCACCGTGACCTCCGTCTTCATCGGGATGGTCATGACGATCCAGTTCGCGTTCGGCCTCCGTCGCTTCGGTGGGCTCGAGTACATCCCGCGCGTGGTCGTGCTCTCGTTCTGCCGCGAGCTCGCGCCGACGCTCACCGCCGTCATCGTGGGCGGCCGCATCGGCAGCGGCATGGCCGCCGAGGTCGGAGCGATGAGCGTCACGGAGCAGGTGGACGCGATCCGCGCGCTCGGCGCCGATCCGGCGAAGAAGCTCGTCTTGCCGCGCATGCTGGCGGCGATCATCGTGATGCCCCTCTTGAGCACCTACGCGCTCGTGCTCGGGGTGGCCGGCGCCGTCTTCATCTGCGCCTTCCAGTTCGACATCCCGCCGACGTTCTTCATCAACTCGTCGCTCGAGTCGACGCGGATCTCGGATTTCGTCGCCGGGACGGCCAAGACGCCGTTCTTCGGCTACATCATCGCGATCGTGGGATGCCACTTCGGACTGCGTACGACCGGCGGGACCGAGGGCGTCGGCATGTCGACGACGCGCACCGTCGTCGCCGTGTCGATCGCCATCCTCATCGCCGACTTCTTCCTGACGAAGCTCTTCATCATGTTCCAGGGGGCATGACGTGACCCACGCGCGCGCGCGAGCCATCGCTCTTTCGTTGCTCGCGAGCCCGGCGATCGTCATCGCGGTGCTCTCGCTCGACGCTCGCCATCGCCGAGCGAAGAGCCGCGCGGAGGCGCCGGCGCTCGCGCTCGTCGCGGCGCGCCTGCCGACGAGCGATCTCGCGCTCTCCGGCGGAGCGCGGTGGCTGCGCGCCCCGTCGCTCGAGGAGCCGGCGGCGGCGTTCGCGGACGGTCCCGCGCTCCCCGATCCCGATCCGGCGGGAGGCGCGATGGCGCCGCCGGTCGAGGTGTGGTCCGCGATCGAGGAGCGCTCCGGACGGCGACCCGCACCGGGAGGCGCTCGATGAAGGGCGGGCTCCTCGCCTACGCGCTCGGCGCGCTCGCGCGACGCAAGGCTCGCTCGCTCGCGCTCGGCGGCGGGCTCGCCTTCGCGGTCGCGCTCGTCGCCGCGGTCGTCTTCCTGACGGAGGCGCTCCGCGCCGAGGCCGAGCGCGCGCACGCCGCCCATCCCGACATCGTCGTCCAGAAGCTCGTCGGCGGACGCCCGACGACGATCTCGGTCGCCGAGGCCAAAAAGCTCGAGGACATCCCGTCGGTACGAAGCGTCACGCCCCGCGTCTGGGGCTACGTCTTCCTCCCCGCGCTGCAAGGCAACGTCACCATCGTGTCGACCCCTCGCGGCGCTCCCGCACTGTCCGTCGCGAACGGGACGCTCGCGAGCGGGCGCGATCTGAAGCCGGGCGAGCACGAGATGGTCGCGGGCGTCGAGCTCGCCCACTTCCTCGGCATGCTGCCCGGCGACGAGCTCGGTCTCCCGTCGCCCGACCCGCGCGCACGACCGATGAAGCTCGTCGGCACGTTCCGGTCGTCGCTCGATCTCTGGACCTCCGACGTCATCCTCGTCGACGAGGACGACGCCCGTGCCCTCTTGGGCGTCCCGGACGGCGAGGCGACCGATCTCGCGGTGACCCTCGCGAACCCCGCGGAGTCGCGCGTCGTCGCGGGCACCATCGTCGAGCGCCTCCCGGGCACGCGCGTCATCGAGCGGGATCTGCTCGAGCGCGTCTACCACCTCGCCTACGGCCGCCGCGCGGGGCTCGTCCTCGGCGCCTCGATCCCCGCCATCCTCGCGTTGCTCGTCCTCGCGTGGGACCGGGCGAGCGGCGTCGGCGCCGACGAGCGGCGTGAGATCGCGGTGCTCAAGGCCGTCGGCTGGTCGACCTCGGACGTCCTGTGGGCGAAGCTGTTCGAGTCGATCCTCGTCGGCGCGTGCGCCACCGCGCTCGGCCTGATCCTCGGTTACGCCTGGGTCTTCTGGCTCGGCGCGCCCGGGCTGCGGCCGGCCCTCGTCGGCTGGAGCGTCCTCTATCCGACCTCCTCGCTGACCCCCGCCGTCGACCTCTCTCAGCTCTTGGGCATCACGATCGCGGTCCTGGGCCCGTTCGTGCTGCTCAGCATCGTTCCGGCGTGGCGCGCGGCGACATCCGATCCGCTCGAGTCGATGCGGTCGTGATACCCTCGGAGCCGTGGACCACCGCGACTCGCGTGTCTTCACGCTCGAAGAGGTCAACGCGCTCGTCCCGAAGCTCTCCGTGGCCGTGAAGCGTCAGCTCGAGCTGCGCTCGGAGATCGAGGCGCTCCTCATCCGGCTCGGACGCGAGCTCGGGGACGTCCCCGACCGCATCGTCCTCGACCCCTCGGACCCCGCCGACATCCGCGAGCTCAAGCGCGACCTCGTCCGCCGCATCGAGGAGTACCGAAACGGCTGGCGCGAGATCGAAGAGACCGGCGCCGTCCTGAAGGACGCCCGCATGGGCCTGCTCGACTTCTACGGCACGGTCGACGGCAAGCTCGTCTGGCTCTGCTGGAAGTACGGCGAGCCGGAGGTGAGCCACTACCACGCGCTCGAAGAAGGGTTCGCGGGTCGCAAGCGGATCGGTCAGAGCATGCGGCAGAGGCTGTTGAACTAGAGGCTCCAGGCTCCAGGCTCCAGGCTCCAGTCGGTCCAGTCTCCGTCGTCGGCGTCTGGCTCTCGCCGGACCGGGCGTTCGCGTGCGCCCGGGCCCTCATCGAAAGCCAGGGGGCTTCGAACAGCCGCGCGAGGTGCGAGGAGCTTTGGACGCGAGCCTCGCGCGTGCAGTCAGTCTCCTGGAGCCTGGAGCCTCTCCGCTGGTCGCAAGTGCTGGTCACGACCGTGAGAGAGACACCGGCTCTTCGTCGAACACCTCGCGAAATCACGGGCGATCTCGCGCCGGCCGTCTCGGCACACTCGATGCTTTACCGACGGGCATGCGTTGCCTCGTCACCGCCACGATCATCGCTTCCTGTTTCGCGAGTGCCGCCTGCGTGAGCTACACCGACCATGGACGCGGGGACCGATACGAGGACGAGTCCTCTTTCGGCAAGGGACGGAGAGGCGACTCGAAGGAGTCGGGGTCTTCGTCGAACGCCGATGACGAAGCGAGCGTATCGGACATCGGCGACGTCGCCGCGCTGCCCGACGGCCCCGTGAAGACGGTGACCTCGCGATGCGACACGGCGAGCATCGGGTCGGGCGTCCGCGGCAATGGCGAGATCACGCGTACGACGCGGGACGCGAGCGGCTTCGAGGACGTCGTGACGGCCCTCAGGGGAACCCTCGTCTTCGAGGGCGCGTTCGACGTCGTCGTCCAGGAGGGCTCGACCTTCCGCGTCCAGGTCGAGACGGACGCGAACCTCCAGGACGTCATCACCATCGAGACGCATGGTGACGCCCTCGCGATCGGCTCGACGGGCTCCTTCTGCACCAACGGATTGCGCGTCCTCGTCACGATGCCGAAGTTCCACGGCGCCTTCCTTTCCGGCGCGGGGAGCTTCGACATCACGAAGCGCACGGGCCCGAGCGACGTCGTCCTCGAGCTCAGCGGCGCAGGCGACGTCCGCTTCCGCGGAAACGCCGACCAGCTCCGCATCGACGTGAGCGGCGCGGGTGACGTCCTGCTCGAGAACGGCTCCGCGAACGAGACGATCGTCGACGTGAGCGGAGCCGGAACCGTCATCGGAAAGAACTTCGACGCCGGGCGGGTGAGAAAGAACGTCTCCGGCGCGGGGACGGTGCGGCTCTGACCTTTCGGAGCCCTCCGCCTTCAAGAGTTCGGTCTCGAGCCTCCGGTCTCCGTGCGAGCCTCCTCACCCTCCACTCCATGTCCGCTGGAGGCTTGAGTCTCGAGCCCCCGTTCCAGTCCCAGGCTCCAGTCTCCGGTTCCGTCCGCTGGAGACTGGAGTCTGGAGACTGGAGACGGTTCCGTCCTCGGTCCTCGGCAACGAGGGCCCATCGTCAGCCTTCCGTCTCGGGACTCTAGCCTCCAAGAGCCCCACACCCTCCAGTCCAGACCCACTGGAGGCTAAAGTCTCGAGACGCCCTTCCAGCCCCAGGCTCCAGTCTCCAGTCCCGTGTCCTGCTGGAGACTGGAGTCTGGAGGCTGGAGGCTCGTGTCCGGCGGCTCAGCGCCCCGTGTCCATCCGCGCAGCGACTCGACCGCCGCGCCAGGCGACCGGGATGGTCGTGCCCTTCGAGTCGACCAGCATCGAGCGGTCCGGGCGGAAGGCGAGGTCCGCCTCTTCGTTCGTCCGGAGCGTGAACGTGATCCTGCCGAGCCGCGTGTCCTCTCGCGCGTCGATCCCGGCGCCGGCGCCCTTCTCGGTCCAGGCGACGGCGAGCTCGCCCGGCAGGCCTTCCTTCGCGAGGAGGAGGGCTTGCCGCGACCAGGCTTCGCTGGCGCGGGCCTCGACGAGGGCGAGCTTCGAGGGATCCCAGCGCAGGCGGAACGCGAGCCCGTGGACGTCGGACACCTCGCGGGCGAGGACGTCGACGATGACGCGATCGTCCTCGAGCCTCCCCTTGAGGTAGACGGCGGCGCCCGAGGACTCCTCGCCGTCCCTCTCGAAGTCGATCGTGACGGGCGGAGGCGCGGGGACGGGCTTGCTCGACTCGCAGCCGGCGATCGACGAGAGCCAAAGGACGCACGCGAGGGCCGTCGCGCGTCGAGTGGGCCGGAGGGAGGAGAGGCAAGAGCCCGTCATCGCGCCCTCAACTTTCCGAAGCTCTCGGCGAGCCTCGCGAGGTCGGCGTCGTCGATGACGAAGTTGCCGTCGACGTCGCAGCGCGGGTCGAAGCTCTCGGAGACGTTCCACAACCCGACGGCGCCCTTCCACTCGTACTTCCGGCCGACCTGTCGCGCGCAGCGGAGGATGTCGAAGCCGTCCGTCTCGCCGTCGAAGTCGAGATCGCCGTCGACGACGGAGCGCACGTCCACGAGCACGTCGTGGCGCGGGCTCGCCGCGACGCGAAGCACGGGCGACGGCGTGTCGAGGCGCAGGCGGGTGACGCGCGGGCCGAGATCGACGCGCCGCTTGAGCACCTCTCCGCTCGCGAGCTCGAGCCAGAGCTCCAGCGTCATCGGGAGGTCGTCGGGCTTCGTGAGCTCGACGTCCGCGCCGTTCGCGACGGGCGTGAAGCCCACGAGGACGCGAGGACGTTCGCTTCCCGTGACCCATCGAGCGAAGAACGGTCGGAGATCGGTGCCCGTCTCCTCCTCGAGGACCTCGCGGAGCGCGTTCGGGCGGCAGCCGACGTACTTGCACCGCTCGACGTAGCGCGTGATCGCGCGCGCGAACGCGTCCTCGCCGACGCTGACGCGGAGGTGATCGAGCGTCGCGGCGGTCTTGTAGTACGCCCAGAGCGTGTAGAGGTCCGTCCGGAAGTCGTCGGGCAGCGGGCTGTTGGGCGCGAGCTGTACGGCCGGCAAGGGCGGCGCGGCGCGCAAGTCGAGGCCCATCGGGAGGAGGCGCCGCGCCAGGTAGAGATCCCGATCCTCGGTCGCGAAGTGCCGCTCGAACGAGTAGTCGAGCTCCGTGAGCGTCGCCATTCCCTCGCTCATCAAGCGGCTCTCCGACGAGTCGCTCTCCGGGACGACGATGCCCCAGAAGAGGTGGGAGTTCTCGTGCGCCCACGTCTCCTCGAACATGAGGTCGCCCGCGTTCGCGTACGAGTCCGAGAGCAACGTCATGCCGAAGGTGGCGGTCCCGGGATCGCGCAGCGTCCGCGGGAGCCGGACGAGCGTCAGGCTGCGCTCGAAGGGAAGCGCGCCGCCGCTCGTGCGCTCGATGAAATCGAGCGCCGGCGCGGACCACGACGCGAGACGATGATCGACGTCCGTCTCGGGCGCGGGGAACACGAGCGTCGTCGGGACGGTGCGGCCGGCGATGGGCTTGAACCCGAGCTTCCCGACGAACGCGTAGAGCCCGACGATGCGCGAGAGCGGCTTGTCGATCGTCCACGTCGACACCTTCGTGCCGCCTTCGACGACCTGCGACACCGCCTCGCCCGTGGCCACGACGTCGACGTCCGCCGGCACGCGGAGCACGATCTCGCGCGTGAGCCCGTCGAGCGCGAAGCTCTCGGGAGCCTCCGGATCGAAGACGTACGGGAAGATCGACTGGTGCGCGAAGTAGGAGAAATTCCCGCCCTTCGAGCACACCATCTTGTTCGTGTCCGGCGACGCCGCGCAGGAGAGCGTGCCCGAGTAGACGATCCGCAGGACCGTCGACGCTCCTGGCGCCAGGGCCGGCGAGAGATCGACACGCGCGACACGCGCCGGGGTGAAGACGGCTTCCGTGATCTCCGCGGCGCGATCCGACGCGGTCACTTCCTCGATCACGAGCCCTTCGTCGAGCGAGAGACCGATCGATGCGAGCACGCCTTCGCGGGCCCGCACGCGAAGCTCGAGCGTTCCGGTCGTCTGACCGGTCGCGGGGTCGAGCGTGATGTCGTGCTTGGCATGCTCGCAGTCGAGCGCCGTCGGCTCGTCCCGGAACGTCGGCGGGCGCGGGATCCCGGGCCTGCCGCTTTCGCGGAGAGCGTCGAGGACGCGTTTCGGGAGCGGCATGAGCGCTGCGCGCTCCTTCTGGACGAAGTCGTGGAGGAGCTGTCGGCTCGACGCGTCGGCGATCGGGGCGGGCACGGCCGCGGGCTTCGCCCATGCGATCGCTGGGGCGAGCACGATGCCGACCGAGACGAGCAGGCTCCGCGAACGCACGGCGTGCCTCGACGCAAGTCAATCACACTCGGCGCGCCCCGCTGCGAGCCCGGAGCGGACGCGCTCTTCCACGCTTCCTTCCCATCGAGCGAGCAATCGCCGTGCCTCGGCGCGCCGTCCGCGACGTCGGCTTCGATGCATCTCGTTCCGGCGACTTGTGCGCTCGTGCCGGTCGGGCGCGGCGCGGGGGTGTGCCGTCGAGGGTGTGCCTTTGTTGTCGCGGCTGGACGCCGTGGCCTGGGGCCGTGAAGGAATTGACGCTGTTTCCCGCCGCAGCGGTCCGAGGCCGGCGTCGCGATCTCCCACGTGACGTATCGCGTCGGTCGCTCCCACGCCCGCCGTTCCGCCCACGCGACCGTCCGCGCGGGGGAGGGGCTCCGCGATCCGCGCGGCGGGTAAAGGGAGGGCGGGGATGGAACGAGGCCCGAGACGAGACTCTGGTACGCTCGCTGCGATGCCCTCTGCTCGCATGGCACCCACGCCGGCCTCGCCACCGTCGCCCACGCCGGAAGGCGCCCGAACGGCGCGTGTCGACCGCGCCGCCGCCGCGGCGGCGATCGAGGCCTTCCTCCGGGCCCTCGGTCGCGACGAGGCCGAGCTCGACGGGACGGGCGCGCGCGTCGCCGACATGTTCGTGGATGACCTCTGCGCGGGGTACGGGGTCGACACGAAGAAGCTCGTCGCCGAAGCGGTGATGCCGGCGTCGGCTCCGGGGCTCGTGGTCGTGCGTGACATCCCTGTCGTGACGACATGTCCGCATCACCTCGTGCCGTCGATCGGGACCGCGACGGTCGGGTTCGAGGCGAGGTCACGCATCGTCGGGCTCGGGACGGTGGCGGCGCTCGTCGACGCGCACGCGCGGCGCCTCGCGTTGCAGGAGCACATCGGCGAGTCCGTGGTCGCGGACCTGGAGCAGGCGCTCGCGCCGCGATGGGTCGGCTGCCGCATCGTCCTGTCGCATGCCTGCATGATCGCGCGCGGCGAGCGCGCGATCGGTACGCGCGTCGAGACCGTGGCGCTCCGTGGCCCGCCGGAGGTCGCCGCCGAGGCGCGCGCGGTCCTCGGCGTCGGAGGCGCGCCGTGATCGCCGTCGTCACCGGCGCCGGGCGCGGCATCGGACGCGCGATCGCCCTCGAGCTCGCCGATCGAGGCTGCGACGTCGCCGTCTTGGGCCGCTCGCCCGATCGGCTCTCCAACACCGTCGAGGAGATCGTCCGGCGAGGTCGGCGTGCGCTCGCGATCCGTTGCGACGTCTCCTCGTCGGCCGACGTCGAGGCTGCGTCGACCCGGGTGCTGCAGGATCTCGGGGTCCCGCGTGTGGTCGTCGCCAACGCCGGTATCGTCCATCGCGTGCCGCTCCTCGAGACGACCGAGGAGCAGTGGGACGAGACGCTGGACGTCAACCTGAAAGGGACGTTCCTCGTGTTCCGCTCCTTCTTGCGCGCGATGCTCGCCGAGAAGCGCGGTCGGTTCATCGCGATCGGGAGCATCTCCGGGACGCTGGGCACCCCGCGGCTGGCCGCCTACTGCGCTTCCAAGTGGGCGACGGTGGGTCTGGTCAAGTCACTGGCCGAGGAGCTGCGAGGGACGGGGCTCCAGGTGATGTGCGTGATGCCGGGATCCGTGGACACGGATATGCTTCGGGGAAGCGGCTTCCAACCGGCGATGCAACCCGAAGACGTCGCACGAATCGTCGCCTACACGGCCCTCGACGCTCCGGACGCGATGAACGGGAGCTGTCTGGAAGCCTTCGGGCCCTGAGTTCCATGCGCCGTCTCGAAGATGCCGCCCTCGCCGACGTGCCCATCTTCCCGCTACCGCACGTTGTCCTCTTCCCCGAGGCGCTGCTCCCGCTCCACATCTTCGAGCCGCGCTATCGCAAGATGCTCGCGGACTGCCTGGCCTCGAACGGTCTGCTCGTGATCGCGCAGGTCGACCGCGTGGGCGGGCGCATCGCCGACGTCGCCGGCGTCGGCGCCATCGTCGAGCATCAGCCGCTTCCGGACGGCCGCTCGAACATCATCGTCGCCGGACGCGCGCGCGTGAAGCTCGAGCAGATCACGGTCGAGGATCCGCCTCGCTACCCGTACAAGCGAGCCCGCGCGCGCCGTCTCGTGGACGTCGACGCCGACGTCAGCGAGGGCGATCGCACCGCGCTCGTCGCGGCCGCGACGATGTTCGCGGCGGAGGTGAGAAAGCACGACCCCTCTTTCGGGCTGCGCTTGCCGAAGGGCCCCGACGCGGGCGCCATCGCGGACGCGTGCGCATTCCAGCTCGTGGTCGACGCCAACGCCCGCCAGGCGATCCTCGAGGAGCTCGACCCACGCGTCCGCGTACGCATGGTCATGGATCAGCTCGCACTGCAGCACGGAGCGATGCTCGTGGAGGCGAAGGGGAGAGTGCTGAATTGAGGCCCGAGGCTCCGGGCTCCAGGCTCCAGTGGCCCGTGGTGCTACCGTTCCAACGTCGGAGCGAGGCGCGGAGCGAGTGGGGGAGAGGTAGGGTCGAGAGTCCGCGTCCCTGGAGCCTGGAGCCTGGAGCCTGACTTGAAGCTCGTCGCCCGCGTCCCCCTGTCGGAGCTGAAAGAGAAGACGCTCGTCCGCGTACCTCACCCTCCGTTCGACGTGCTCGTGGCTTGGGTCGACGGCGAGGTCTTCGCGATCGAGGACGCCTGCAACCACGCGGGGGCGAGCCTCGCCGAGGGGTGGCTCGAGGGGCGGTGCATCGTTTGCCCCATGCACGGGTACGTCTTCGAGCTAGGCACCGGCAAGCTCGTCAGGCCGAAGGGCCTCTGCAACGACCAGCGGACGTACGAGGCGAGGATCGAGGGCGACGACGTCGTCGTCTACGACACGTTCAGCCTCGTCATCATGTGACCACCCGCCCGGGGTGTCCGAACCACCCGTCCGGGTGACGGGGGACGGCCTTGCGCGCGCGCGGCTCCTCGAGAGTGCCGCGCAAAACGATAAAGCCCGCGCGAAGGGGCCGGGGGGGGCAGCCTCGCTCCGCGCGAGCCACCGGCCTGCAAGCGAGGTCCGTGCCAGTGGGCCCATGTGCGGATTGGCCGAGTTTTTCGCGGTCTCAGGCGGCGACCGGCCGGCCGCGATGCATTTCTGAAAGGGTGAGCTCTGCGATTTTGAAGGATGGAACCTGAACATTAGCGCATGCTTCGAAATGACCCTTCGGGGTTTGGGTCATTTCGACACGCACTTGAGGGGGAACCGGTTCTGCGCGCTCATCGCGCTGACGAGCAGCTCGCCCGAGCGCAATGCAGGGGCCCGCACCGGGGCACCGGGCCGAGTGAGCATCGCGGCTCGCTCCTGGGTCTGACCCTCCCAGCTCCCTGCGAGCCGCTCGACGCAGGCGCGCGCGCTCGTCAGACGAAGCCGCGCGAGGACGTTGGTCAGAGCCCCGCTCCCTCTGGGCACGCGGAGGCGGATGGGGGTGGCGTGCATCGGGGCATCGAGCACCCAGCCGACGACGTCGTCCGTGCAGACGTCGAGCGTGCGCCCTGCGAGGTCCGTGTATCCGAGGGGCTCCGGCTCGCCGAACGACCCGGTCTCGAGATCGATCGGCAGCGCCCAACGGACGGTCCCGACGCGGTCCTCCGTGGGTTGTCCGTCGACGACGAGCCCGATGGCGCGGCTGTCGGAGCGTCGCGCGAGCCTCGTTCGACCGTACGAGCTCTTCGCGTCGTCGGGGAGGGCACGAGGGACGCGCACGAGCTCGCGCGCGATGCCGCTCTCGATCTGCCAAACGATCGTCATCGGCGTGATCGATCCCCGCGTCGGCGGCGTGGCGACGTACCAGCGTCCGGCGGCGCGCACGACGCCTTCGATCTCCGTGAACGGCTCGCCGTCCGCGCGACGGATCTCGGTCGGCGCGCGGTCGGCCTCGAGCTCGAACAACGACAGATCCCCCCGGGCGAAGCGCTTGCCGACGAGCAGCGCGTGAGAGGCGTCGTCGCCCGGCGTGAGCTGGAAGGTGGTCGAGCTGGTCGACGACCATCCGTACCCCGAGTAGCCGACCTTCGTCATGTCGACGATGATCGACGGCGGCGGCGCGGGCAGGGACGCACGCCCGTCCGGCCATCCCGAGAAGGGCCAGACCCACTTGATCTGCCAGCGGCCGAGCGTGTCCCAGTCGCCCGTCTTGGGGCCCCAGCCGTACACGCGAGCGAGCGAGCCGATGTTGGGCGATCGCTCGGGAAGCTCGCGGACCTCCACGGTGAGCCCGCGCTCGGACTCGTGAAGGGTGGGGGCGGGCTGGGCCGCGAAAGGAGGAAGCTCGGTCAGCCCGTTGAACGTCCCGAGCACCGGCGGTCCTCCGAGATGGCCGAGCCGGATGCGGCTGGTCGGCGGCGGCGGCTGCGCTGCCTTCGCGTCGGGAAGGGACGGCGGCATCGGCGCGAGCGGCTCGCACGTGAGCAGAAGCGAGGGCGGTGATGTGCTCGCGGCCACGCTGCGATGCGGAGGCGGCGGAGGCGGCGGAGGCGGACGCGTCGGCTCGCCCCAGCCGACGCGGATCCAGCCGTGCGCGAGGCATCCGATCGGGCCACATGCGCGCCGGTCGACCTTCGCAGCCGGCACGAGTGGATCGGGCACGTCGATCGGCGTCCACGTCATGCCGCCGTCCGTCGTCTCGTAGCCGCGTCGCGAGGCGGTCCACCCGAGGCCGTATCGACCCGAAACGAAGGGCATGCCGGCATCCCGGATGAACTGGCCGGGCGTGGCCTGTCCGTCGAGGGCGATCTCGATGCCGAGCATCACCCCGCCTGCCTCGATCCAACCGCCGACGACGCCCGGCCGGCGCTCTTCGAAACCGTCGAGCCACAGCCCCAGGCGGAGCACGCGAGCGACGTCGCTCGTGACGCGAGGGAACGTGATGGGCACGGTCGTGGCGCGTCCCTTGTCGAGCACCGTCAGTCGGGCCGGCGCGCCGAACGCCTGCGGCGGCGAGACGACGACGATGCGGCCGTCGGCGAGCACGACGACGCGCTCGCCGTTCACGTCTCCGCGCACGTGGATCTCGCGCCAGGTGTCGTCGTGGCCCAGCACGCAGTACGGGTGCACCTCCGGGGTCGGAGGACCCTGGGACGGGCTCGCGTCTTCGACGGCTTTCTCGGTCGTGGCCTTCGCCGCGTCCTTGTCGCGCGGGCTCTCCTTCGCCTCGGGATCGTCGTCGACCTTCTCCTTGTCCTTGCGCTTCTCGTCGACCTCCTTCAGCTTGGCCGGCTCGGGCCGGGGCGGAGGTGTGGGGTCGCCGTCCTCGGCGCACGGGCCGCGCACGGCGAGCGCCCCGTTCCCGGACGACGTGACGACGCGCGGCTTGTCGAAGCGCTTGATCTCGACGAGGCGGCCGCGCAACGGCTCGTAGGCGTAGATGACGGTCGTGCCGCGGGGCTCCCCGCAGACGAAGCCGAACGCGCCGACCTTGGTCGGGCGCGTCAACGAGACGGGATGGCAGCGCGCCGGCTTCAGCGGGAACGCGTCACGCACGACCTCGGTGAGCGCGCCGTCCGAGAGCCGCACGCGAGCGAGCGCGCCGTCGCGCGCGATCACCGCCGTCCCGTCGGTGAGCGGCCAGCCGTCCTCGATCGCGGTCGCGAGCGGTCGCTTGCCGAAGATCTTGGCGACGACGTCCTCCTTCTCCTCGGGCTGTGTCTTGGACGATGACTCGTCGGGACGGGAAGGGGATGCCGGACGCTGCTCGGGCGTGGGCGGCGTCGGGACGACGAGGCCTCCCGCCGCGGGGAAGCCGCCGAACACCGTCGTTCTCGCGGTCGAGCGCGGAGGCGTCGGCGTGAACGCGACCTTCACGTCGTGCGGTCGTCCGCCGAGCCGAGCGATGCTGCCGTCGGCTCGCAGCTCGTACCACGCTTCGGCGTAGCCGCCTTCGAATCCGCCGATGGCGAGGCTGTCGCCCGAGACGTCGACCACCTTCGCGTCGAGCGGCAGATCGAGCGCGCGCCAGGTCGCGCCGGCGTCGAAGGTGGTGACGACGCCGCGCATGTCCGTGATCGCCGCGGCTCGCCAGCCGTCGACGGCTGCGTAGCTCGCGACGTAAGGGCTCGCGGGCCACGGTCCGAGGTCGAGCACTCGACCGTTGCGGCCGTCGATCGCGAGGACCGAGCTCTGGGTGCGCACGTAGACGCGGTCGAGCCCGGCGACGAGCGATCGCACGGGCTGAGGCGACGTGAAGATTGGTTTGACCGGCCCGAGCCAGCGATCGGCGCGCCAGATCGTGTTGTTGATGACGAAGAGGAAGCCGCCGCCGAGGCGTTCGGGGAGGGCGGTCGTGATCTTCGGCGCCTGCGGGAGGCGGTCTTCCGCTGCGACGATCGCGCCCTTCGGCAACGTGACCACTCGAAGCCCGGCGGTGATGACGCGCGATCCTCCGCTCGGCTCGGAGCCGTACGAGACCGTTTCGTCCACGTTCTCGGGTAGGAGCCTCGCCCCGCGGATGGTCGGGTCGGCGTTCGCACCGACGCCTACCACTCGAAAGCTTCCCATCTCGGCGTTGCGCCCCGTGCTGCCGTGCCCGCACGCGCACGCGAGTGCCGCGAGAACGACGACCGCCGAGCTTCGTCCGATCACGCCACGCATTCTCTTCAGAGTAACACGCGACCCTCGGCTCGCCGTTGGTGTGTGCGCCGTGACGACGGCCGCGCTGACGCGTGCTCGTTCGTCGCCGTCTCGTCGGTGACGAGATCGGGCGCAGAGAGCGATCGCGGCGACCATGGCGCGACGGCCGTGAATGCGAAACGAACGCACGTGTCGGGTCATCGAATCGAGTGTTGCGATCGCACCGTAATAGGAATCGCGGTGTCCACGACTTTCACGATTGATAAAGATCGCAGTGCCCACGAATTCCACGTCTGAAAAGTAGATTTGACCGGTCGAGCTGCGATCGTTATGAACAGAACTGTGCTTGCGCCGCTCGCTCCGGGCGTCGAGATCGACAATCGATTCCGCATCGTCGAGCGTAGGGGTTCCGGGGCGATGGGGGTGGTGTTCCGCGCCGAGGACATCTGGCTCGGCCGTCCCGTCGCCATCAAGATGGTCGACGCCGCTTTCGCGCACGACGAGGCCGCGGCGAAGTACTTCCAACAAGAAGCGCGATCCCTGGCGCAAGTCCGGCACGAGAATGTCGTGCACGTGTACACCTTCGGAAAGCACGCGGGCGTCTTCTACTTCGCGATGGAGTACATCGACGGCCCGACGCTCGATGCCATCATCGAAGAGCACGCGGCATGTGGTGAGACGATCGAGCTCGGCCGTGCGTTGGACATCATCCGGGCGATCGGGCGTGGGCTCGGCGCAGTGCACGAGCGACGGCTCGTTCACCGTGACGTGAAGCCCGGGAACATCGTCATCGAGAGAGAGACGAACCGACCCGTGCTCGTCGATTTCGGCCTCGCCCGTCGTGCGAAGTCTTCGAGTCCTCGCTCGACGACGACGGCGGGGACGCCTTGGTACATGGCGCCCGAGCAGGCGCGCGACACGGACGGCACGCGGACGACTCCGGCCGCAGACATCTACGCGTTCGCCTGCACCGCGTTCGAGCTGCTCACGAATCGGCCCGTCTTCGAGAGGAAGAGCATCTACGACGTCCTCCTCGCCCATCTGAACGAGTCTCCGCCGGCGATCTCCTCGTACAGGCCGGAGCTCGCACCGCTCGACGCGATCTTCGCGAAGGCGCTCGCGAAGCTCCCGGAGGGCCGTCACGCGAGCTGCGCCGAGCTCATCGCCGAGATCGACGCAGCGATCGGTGACCGAGCGTCGCGGGTGCGCTCGGTCAGGCCGAGCCCACCACCCAGGCGCACGCCGAGCCCCGACGCCGTCCGCATCTTCCTCTTGGAGCGCGACGAGAGCCTCGCGCGGCAGATCACGCGCGCTGCGGACCGTGTGCTCGGCGTCCCCGCGATCGAGTGCTTCACGAGCGCGGCGGATCTCGTCCGGGCATTCGAGCATCAGCCGGCCGAGATCGTCGTGCTCGACGAGGACGCGTCGGTCACCCCGCCCGCGACCATCATCCGAACGCTCCGGATGCTGCCGCGCGGCGATCGCGCCGAGATCGTCGTCCTCAGCCGGAGCTGGGACGGCTCGAACGGGCTCGCGGAGTTCAACGCCCGCGAGCTGCCGAAGCCCATCAATTCACAGGTGCTGAGCTCGGTCCTCCGGAACGCCGGGACGCGCGTTCGGTCGAACCCTCCGCCGAGCTAGCGCTGGCCGCGCTCGTGTGTGGTGGTGTGGGTGAGCGCGTCGGTCGGGTGCGCGATTCGAGCCATGGATCGCGCGAAACGACGACGCGGACGGCGCGCCGTCACGCGGACGGCCTGCTCTCCCATCGCCGGCCAGTCCTGGTATGGAAGCAGCCATGTCGAAATCCTCCTACGTCGTCGCCGTCGCCGGCGCGACCGGCGCGGTCGGTCGCGAGATGCTCCGTACGCTCGAGCAGCGCAGCTTCCCCGTCTCGAAGCTCGTGGCGCTCGCGAGCAAGCGGAGCGCAGGCCAGAAGCTGCCGTTCCGCGGCGGCGAGGTGACGGTGGAGGAGCTCGGGCCGAAGTCGTTCGAGGGCGTCGACATCGCGCTCTTCAGCGCGGGCGCGAGCGTGTCGCGCGAGTACGCGCCCATCGCCGCGAAGTCCGGTGCGGTCGTGATCGACAACTCGAGCGCGTGGCGGATGGATCCCGAGGTGCCGCTGGTCGTCCCGGAGGTGAACATGGCCGCCGCCGAGCACCGGCCGAAGGGGATCATCGCCAACCCCAACTGCTCGACGATCCAGATGGTGGTCGCGCTCAAGCCGCTGCACGACGCGGCCCGCATCAAGACCATCATCGTGAGCACCTACCAGGCGACGAGCGGCAAGGGTCACGCCGCGGTCGAAGACCTGCTCCAGCAGACCCGCGCGGCTCTCGCCGGCGAGCCGGTCAACCCGCGCGTCTTCCCGGGCCGGATGGCGTTCAACGTGCTCTGCGACTGGAAGGCCGGCAACGACGACTACTCCGAGGAAGAGCTCAAGATGGTCAACGAGACGCGCAAGATCATGGGCGACGACACGATCGCCGTGTCGCCCACGACCGTGCGCGTCCCCGTCGTGAACGGTCACTCGGAGTCCGTGCACGTGCAGTTCCACCGCCCGATGAAGGCCGCCGAGGCGAAGGAGCTCCTCCGCAAGGCCGAGGGCGTCGTGCTCGTCGACGAGCCGTACGCGCCGGGCAAGCACCCCCAGCCCGTCGACGTCGCGGGGACCGACCCCGTCTACGTCGGCCGCGTGCGCGACGACATCGCCGTCCCGGGCGCGATCAGCATGTTCGTCGTGGCGGACAACCTCCGAAAGGGCGCGGCGCTGAACGCGGTCCAAATCGCGGAGCGCCTGTTCGCGCAGAAGTGACGAGCGCCCGAGAGCGAGGTGTTCGTGAGCGCGCCGTTCGTCGGTGTAGCCATGTCCCGTGCGACTTGCCTCTGCCGAGGACTGAGGACTGAGGACTGAGGACTGCGTGCGAGTCGACCTCTGGTACGTCCGCACGGACGCCGTGGACGCCGCCGTCGCGCAGAGGTGTCACGATCTGATGACGCCCTCGGAGCGCGCGCGGTGCGCGCGATTCGTCTTCGAGCGCCATCGCCACGAATACCTCGTCACGCGTGGCCTCGAGCGCGGCGTGCTCGCGCGCTACGTCGGAAGGAGCCCGAGAGAGCTCTCCTTCCGCCGGACGGAGCACGGGCGACCGATCCTCGACGATGCGGGGGATCTTCGGTTCAACCTCACGAACTGCGTGGACCTCGTCGCGTGCGCGGTCGTGCGTGGCCGCGAGATCGGCGTCGACGCGGAGCCTCTCGCGCGGGGCGACGACGTGCTCGCCGTCAGCGAGGTGGTCTTCACCCCGTTCGAGCGCGAGCGCCTCTCGAAGCTGCCGCTGCCGGAGAGCCGACGAGCCGCCGTCCAGCTCTGGACGGAGAAGGAGGCGTACATGAAGGCGCGCGGCCTCGGGATGTCGCTTCCCGCCGATCGCTTCGAGGTCGTGCGGTCCGAAGGGGCGCGCACGACGTTGCGCTTCCTCCCCCCGATCGAGGACGTTCCGGCCCGCTGGGCGCTCGAGACGATCGAAATCGAGGACCACCTCGTGTCGGTCTGCGTGGAGGTCGACGGTGACCGCGAGGTCGCGCTCACTGCGCGCGCCGCGGACCTGGGAGCGTTGCTGCCGGCGTGAGACCGGCTCGGCTCAGCTCGGGATGCTCGGCGCCGTCATCGATCCGCTGCGGCGGCGAGGCTGGAGCGACGGCGTCGGGCTCAGCGAGCGATGGCAGATGAAGAGCGTGATGTCGTCGCTGACCGCGACGTCCATCGCGTACTCCTCGACGCTGCGGAGGATGCGCTCGGCCATCTCGTTCGGGCGGGTGGTCCGAATGGCGGCGAGGCACGACTCGAGCCGCTGAGAGCCGTAGAGCCTGCCTCGGTTGTCCGCCGCCTCCACGATGCCGTCCGTGTAGAGGACGAGAGAGTCGCCGGGCGCCAGTTGGAACGTCGTCGCGGTGAAGCCGGGATCGTCCAGGATGCCGATGGCGCTCGAGGCGCCTTCGGTGATCGGTCGTACGATGCCGTTCGACTGGACCAAGTACGGGATCGGGTGCCCGGCGTTCGCGAGGACGACCTCTCCCGTCTTCACGTCGTAGGTGAAGTAGATGGTCGTGAAGAAGAGCTCGGGCTGATCGCTCGCGAGGATGACCTCGTTCATCGCCTGCATGACGGCGACCGGCTCGACGTGGGCGAGCGCCGCGACGCGGAGCTCGCTCGAGATGCGCGCCATGAGGAGGGCGGCCGAGATTCCCTTTCCGGAGATGTCACCGATGAAGACGGCGAGTCGCTCCTCGCCGACCCAGAAGACGTCGTAGAAGTCGCCGCCGATGGCGTAAGCGGCGCGGTACTCGGCCACGAGCTCGACGCCCTCGACCGAGATCACCTCGCGGGGCAGAAAGCTCTTCTGGATCTTCGCCGCGAGCTCGAGATCGTACTTGAGCCGGTCGCGCAACACCGACTCCTCGTGCATGCGCGTCTTCTGGAGCATCATCGCCGCGGTCGCGGCCATGCCGTTGAGCAGCTCCAGGTCCGACGAGGTGAAGGGCCGGTTCTCGTCCCCGGTCACGTGGATGATGCCGAGCACCGATCCGCGGTCGACCATGGGAGCGAACATCTGCGGCGCGACGGGCCTGCCGCTGCGCGTCGACTCCGGGATCTCGCCCGAGAGCAGGCCGCGCGTCGTCGTGAGCAGCGTCTCGACGATGTCGTCGGGCAGCTTGGGCGCGTCGGAGACGATCCCGGTCGCGGCGAAGTGAGCGAGCTTCAATGCGCCCGGGCCCTGGCCCGACCCGATCCGCTCGTAGATGGCGACCGTCTTCGCCGTCCAGAAGATCTCGCGGAGCTTGCCGCCGATCAGCCGGAGCAGCTCCTCCCGGTCGATCGTCGTGCTGATCGCCTGCATGAAGGAGTAGAGCGTGCCCAGCTTCTGGTACGCGTCCTCGAGCTGCGTCAGATCGACCATCGGCCGCTCGCTCGCGCCGGCGGACTCACGGGCGACGAGCATCCGGGCCACGCTGTCGGTCGCGATCAGCGTCGGCGTCTCGAGGTGATCGGGCTCGACCGTAGACGACACGGCCTCGGGCGGGCTCTCGATCCGGAAGGTGTAGCGCCCGAAACGGATGACGTCGTTGACCTGCAGCCGGTGCTTGGTCACGGACACGCCGTTCACGAGCGTGCCGTTCGCGCTGTTCAGGTCGTAGAGATAGGTTCCGTCGCGCTCGGGCGCGAGGCGGGCGTGCTGGCGGGAGATGCGTGGATCGTCGAGGATGATGTGATTCGACGCGCCTCGACCCACCAGCAGAGCCGAGTTGATCGGCAGGCGAACCCTTCGAGCTTTGCCCTCGACTCCAACGAGCCACAACGGGGCTTCCCGGGTCCTGCGATCGGCGGTGTTCATCACGACGAGAACGTCACCCAGTCCACCCCTGGAGACTTCGGCTCGCCGCAAGGGTGGTGTGGTTTGAGGGCCGAGTCAACGAGTAGCCGACGAGCCGTTTGTCGTCCGCTCGGATGACAAGCGGCCCGACCATCGACTTCGTCCACCCGCTCGGTGCACGCCTTCGTTCTCGGCGGCGGTGAGGCTGCAGTTGCACTATCATCGCGCTGCCGTGGAGCCTCGTGTAGCGATCGTCAAACGCATCATCGACATCGCCGGCTCCCTCGTCGGTCTCGGGGTGACGCTGCCTCTCTATGTCCCCATCGGAGTAGCCATCGCGCTCGATTCTCCGGGACCCATCTTCTTTCGCCAGCGGCGGGCCGGGCGGCTCATCGAGGAGAACGGGAACAAGTACCGGTGGGTCGAGTTCGACATGATCAAGTTCCGCACGATGCGCGTCGACGCCGAGCGCGGCACGGGCGCCGTCGTGGCGACGAAGGACGACCCTCGTGTCACACGCGTCGGACGCTTCTTGAGGCGGACGCGTCTCGACGAGATTCCGCAGTTCTGGAACGTCCTTCGGGGCGACATGTCGCTCGTCGGTCCTCGTCCCGAGCGACCGGAGCTGCTCGCGAATCTCGCGGCAGCGATCCCGTACTTCGAGGAGCGGACCCGTGACATCAAGCCCGGCCTCACGGGGCTCGCCCAAATCTCGCTCGGCTATACGGGAGCTCCCGACGAGGACAGCGAGATCGCGAAGCTGCTCGACACGCTCACGAACCCGTACGGGATCGAGGAGGCGAAGGGCGCGCTGGCCGACGACATGAGGATCAAGCTCATGTACGACCTCGCCTACGCGGCGTCGCTCGAAGACTTCTGGTCCTTCCTTCGGATGGAGCTGAAGATCCTTTTGACCACGCCGCTGGTCATGATCCGCTCCCGAGGACATTAGTGGCACGCGTGAAGCGCTGGCAGCGACCGGACAACGACGCTCGGCGGCGTCGTTCGCGGTCGGCGTGCGCCGCGACGGCCCGGGCGAGCGGGCTCTTGGTCGGCGCCGCGCTCCTCGCCGGTGCTACGCGCGCCGAGGCCCAGGAGCTGACCGGTCGCGTCCGCGTGCTCGCCGGGTATCTGACGGAGGAGTACGTGGAGCCGCAGCCTCGGCTCCACGACGTCTTCACGATCGCGACCCCCGAGGGGACCCTCTTCTGGGGGAACGCCGAGGACCGGCGCAACCTGACGTACATGCTGACGGGCGCGCTCCACACGCAGGGAGGAATGTCGGAGCTCGCGCATCGCCTGATGCTGACGACGACGACGCGTCTCGGTCGGCGCACGGTTTTCAACTTCTCGGTCGGCGGCGTCCAGTCGACCCTCTCCAACCTGCTCATCTCGACGCCCTTCACCACGAACGTGGCCGGGGTGCCGAGAGGGACGCTCCTGCCGAGCTCGAGCTATCGCCTGCTCGGCGGGACCGTCTCCGAGAGCCTCCTGCACGAGCTCAGCCCGGTCTGGACGCTGACACAAACCGCCAACGTCAATGCGTTCACCACGCTCTCGCCGACGCCGCCGCTCGTGTCCTTCGCGAACGATCTCGGCGTGGCGGTCGAGCGGAGCTTCCGGACCGATGCCTTCGGCGTGGGGGTCGGCGGCGGCTCGATCCATGCGCGATCGGACGCGCCCGGAGGCGACATCGACCTGGCCTTCGTCAACGCGGGGCCCCGCTGGCGACGCGACTGGAGCGCCACGCTGAGCAGCCTGGTCCAACCCGGCGTGGCCGTGCTCTTCGATCCGGCGATCTTCTATCCGTCGGCGACGGCCTCGCTCCTCTACACGCCGGGAGGGCAGGCCTCCGGCGCCGGACGAGACCGTGCGAGCTTGGAGCGCCAGGCGTTCGCCTTCTCGCAGGGCAGCGTCGAGCTCTCGGCGTCGACCGGCATCGTCCCGAGCCCACTGACGGGGCAGCTCACGCGGTCGCACATGGTGACGCTCGGCGGGCGCGCGCCGATCTTGCTCCCTGCGCGCGTCTTCGCGCGGGCGTCGGTGGGCGTGATGCGCGCCGAGCTGCTCGACCCTGCGAGCCGGACCGCCACGATGGCGTTCAGCGCGCTCCATGCGAACGTCGACGTCACCTGGCAGGTGACGGAGCTGTTCC
The DNA here is from genome assembly GCA_937949945.1 of uncultured Myxococcales bacterium. Lineage (GTDB taxonomy): Bacteria > Myxococcota_A > Polyangia > Polyangiales > Polyangiaceae > Labilithrix. The sequence goes on along the minus strand of CALFEQ010000164.1, from coordinate 3,289 downwards.
AGCTCTTCGGGCACTACCAATTCATCGGTCAGGTCGGCGACGCCACGGCCGCCGGTGTGAGCCCGACCTTCCTCCGGGACATGGTCATGGTCGGCATCCAGCTCTCGACCAGACCGCCGGACGCGGACGCCGTGAACACGCGCCTTCCGCAGCGCGTGGATCAGTCGGACGCCCCGCCGCCGACGAACGCCGGCGATCCGTCGCCCGAGCCCGATCCGTTCGATCGGCGGCGCCCCGGCGATCCCTACGATGGGAACGTCACGAGGACGCTGCCCGAGCGGTCCGTCGACGAGCCGGCCCTCGCGCCGCGTTCTCCGGCCATTCCGCGTTGATGATGCGCCGCGCGCCGCGCCGTCCGCGCGTGCTGGTCAGGTGACCCCGAGAACCGCGTCGAGCTTGAGGAGCTTGAGGACGGCGAGCGGCTGCTCGCGCGCGCCCACCACGACGACGCTCCCCCCGTTCGCCTTGACGCGTTTGAAGAGCGACACGATCGCCCCGACGCCCGAGCTGTCGATGAGCTCGAGCTTTTCGATGTCCACGGTGACGCGTTGGGGTTTGTCGGCGACTACGGCGTCGATGATCGGCCGAAGGTCGCGGACGGTCAGGGCGTCGAGCGAGCCGTCGATCACGAGCCGCGATTCGCCGCCGTTGTCCGTGCGAATGCAATTCATCTCGGGTTTCGCCCTCCACAGGCGCTCTCTGGGGTGACTCGCTTCGTGAGCGACAGAACGTTGGGGTTGCCGCGCTCGTAGGCGACCTCGTCGATGAGGGCGTGGATCATGTAAACGCCCATGCCGCGCTCGGGCATGCTTTCGAGGTCGGGCGGGGCGACCGCATCGAGGTCGACGGGATGCCCGTTGTCCTTCAGACGCATCGTGATGCCCTCGTTCACGAGCTCCACGTCGACGTCGAGCAAGCCGTCCGTTCGACCGCGGTAGCCGTGGATCACGATGTTGTTGAAGGCCTCGCCGAAGGCGGTGACGAACTCGTGCCGGAAGTTGCGGTCCGCACCGCGCACGTGGCCGAGAACGGCCGACACGATGTCGATCGCCATCGAGCGCTGCTCGAGACATGCTCGCACTCGGAACGAGACGTCCGGCCCATCTCCCCTGAGGCGCATGTCCCGACTCCTTTGGTCAAGGTTAACAAGGCCCGTCGGCGTTCGGCTAGCCGTTTCCGCGCGACGTTCCATGTCGGATCGAGGGTGAGGCCTTTCTACTGCATCACGAGGACGTCGCCGGCGAGGACGACCAGGTTCTCGTTGTCGTGCTTCCCCGAGGTTGCACGCTTGAGGTCGATCGGGATCTTCCGCTGCGGCTTGCCGCGCAGGATGTAGAGCGTGTTTCCGGCGAACCGGTTCGGGCCCCCGGCGAGCGCCAGGGCCTCGAGCGCGGTGACGTACTGCCGCGACGTGAAGAACCCGCCCCTCTCGACGGCTCCCATCACCGTGAAGTGGTAGCTGTTCACCTGCGTCACTGCGACCGAGACGACGAGCTCCTCGGGTCGGATGTAAGCCGAGAGCCGCTGGACGATCTCTTTCTGCAGGGAGGAGGGGGTTCGGCCGGCGGCCTTCACATCGCCGATGAGCGGCAGCGTGATGACCCCGTCGGGACGCACGACCGCGGCGTCGGCGGACAGCTCCTTGTTCTTCCAGACCGACACCTGGAGCACGTCGAGCGGTCCGATCACGAACTCCTGCCCACGCGGATCGGGCTCACGGCTGTAGTCGTAAGGTGGAATCGATCCGCCGCAGGCCACGAGAAGAAGCGCGATGCCGGCGAGGAATCGGAGACGCATGACGCCTCGACGATAACACACCCGATTCCCACCGAGCGGCGCCCGACCCCTGCGACGTCGCGCATCGAGCTCGAGAGCGAACGAACGATCGGGTCGGTGACGATCGGTCGTCGCGAGAAGGCCGTTCGTCGCCGCACCCTGACAGGTCCAGATCCCTGTGTTAGAGTGGCGCAGCCATGGCTCAGTCGCCGCCCCACGGGGGTGCTCCTCCTACGAAGGGTGACGAGGCCAGTGCCGGACAGAAGGAAGCGTCCCAGGCGAGCGCGGGCGGCGGCCAGGAAGACTTCAAGCACCGGACGATGATGGGGATCGCTCCCGCGCCCCATCTCGGCGGGCTCACCGGCTCGGCGGGCGCGGCCGCGCGCGCGGAAGCGGAGGCGCGCAAGCGCCGCATCCAGGAGCGGCTCTCCTCGCGCCCGCCTCCTGCTCCGGCGACCTCGCCGACGACGCCGTCGAACCCGCCCGGGCGGTTGCGCCCCTCGGCGCCGCCCATCGGAGGCAGTCAGCCTCCGCGTCCGGCGAGCATTCCTCCGGCCGCGCAAGCGCCCACCAACGAAGGACAGGCAAAGACCGAGGGCGCGAAGACCGGCACCGCGCTGCTCGAGCCGCTCTCGACCGACTGGTCTGCGCCTGCGCCTGCGCAAGGAACGACGACCGTCATCATGGTCGACAACTACCCCGGCTCGCGTGCGCCCGCTGGAAGCCAACCGCCGCCGCGCGAGTCTGCGCCGCCGCCGCAGGGGCCCGACGTTCCTCCCGAGCCTCCGCAGGACGCCTCCGCGCCCGACGTCGGCGGCTCGCCGGTGGAGGGCTCGGCGGGCGAGAGCTCGCCCAACACGCAGCCGTTCCCTGGGCGTGGCAATCCGTCGCCGCTCGCGCGCGTGAGCCTGCCGCCGACCGGTCTCGTCCCGCGCATGCAGCCGGGAGCGCTGCGATCGGTGGCGAACGCCGAGCCGCCGCTCGGAATGGCGAGCCCGGCGCAGGTCGACTACTTCCGCGAGCTCCGGACGCGCTTGCTCGAGATGGGGGCGGCGCTTCGCCTCCGGTACTTCACGACGCTCGTCGTGCCGCTGAAGAGCGGCTCGGGCGGGAGCTTCGTCGCGCGCAACCTGGCGACCGCCTTCACGATGGAGGGTCAAGGGAACGCGCTCCTCATCGACTGCAACCTCCATCGTCCGAGCCAGCACGTCGCCTTCCACGTGAAGTCGGAGACCGGGCTGTTCGCGTTCCTCGAGGAGCCGCACGGCAACTTCGAGCAGCTCGCCCAGCCGACGGCGGTCCCGGGGCTCGGGCTCATCACGGCGGGACGCGCGCGCTACCGCGAGTACTTCTCGTCCCCGCCGATGCGCGCGCTGATGGACGCCGTACGGCAGGCGGAGTGCTTCACGTTCCTCGACGGCCCCGCGGTCCAGGGCTCGCCCGACGCGCGGATCCTCTCCGACCTCGTGGACTTCGTCGTCCTCGTCGTCGGCTACGGGATGGGCACGCCCGA
>CALFEQ010000163.1 GCA_937949945.1 uncultured Myxococcales bacterium | reverse complement strand
AGCACGAAGGCCCGAAAAAACCGGGGTCACCGGGCGTCCCCAAGGGGATTCGAACTGCTCACCCCCGCCGCGCTTTTTCCGAGGGATCGCGCATTCTCCGCGTTTTCGTGATCGAGATCGCCCGAGATCGCCCGAGACGAAACAGGCGTGGGGCGATGATGGGGCATTCCCGAGCCCTCCGAGCTCAGCGCCGCTTCCTGCGGCACGATACCGAGAGCCACGTCGAGCGGCGCGAATGTGCCTTGGCCGAGCTCCGCGTGCGTCCGCGCCGTGCGCCGGTACCGGTTGATCATGGCGCTCGAGCGGTGGCCGGTCCGGTCGGCGATCCATGCTTCGGTCTTCCCATTCGCAAGTGCCACAGTGACGAACGACGCCCGGAGGTCGTGGACGCGGATCGGCCGGCGGACGTCGCTCTTCTCCCAGAGCTCCGGACGGTTGATCCCGGCCTTCCTCAGGTGCTCGCGGAAGACGATGGCCATCCAATAGGGCTTTTCGATGGCGCGGAAGATCCTTGCGGTGGGCTCGTCGTCGCGATGCTGCTCTCTCCACCATCGCAGCGCGCGCACGACGCCAGGATCCAGCGCCCATGCACGCGGATCGGACGTCTTGTTTCGGTCGAGTCGGATCGAGCCTCGCTCCAGGTCGAGCGCTTCCCAGGTGAGGGACAGCGCCTCGCTCGTTCGCAGTCCTTCGCGCGCGAGCATGCCGTAGAAGAGTCGATTGATGAGCGGGACGTCCTCGCACGCCATGAGCTGCCGGTCCTCGGACGGGTAGAGATACGTCATGGCCTTCGGCTTCCCGGGACGACCGCCGAAGCCCGGGGGCAGTGGGTGCCGCTCGATGTATTCGCACGGGTAGACGGCGAACTTCAGAACGCGGCTCATCAAGAGCGCGACGTGCTTCCTCGTCGCGCGAGACTTCGTCGACGGGATACGCGCGAGCACTTCTCGTGCGTGCGCTAGCGTCACCTTGTCGACGGGAACGTGTTCGAGCACCGGGAACACCCACTTTCGAAGCCGCTGCAAGTCGTCGTCGCTCGTCCGCTTCGTGGGGACGTCGTCGGGGAAGCGCCGGTGCAGCGCTCCGCTGCACCAGTCACGCGCGAGCTCGCCGAACGTAGGGATCTGCTTCGCGTCGATCGGGACAGCGCAGCCCGGTGTGCAGAGCGCGTCTACCGCGATGAGGATCGCGTCCCATGCCTTCCCTGGGCGCGCTCTCGCGGCTTCCTGCAAGAGCTTCTCGGTCTTGTCCGCATGCCCCGCAGCGCGGAGGCGGGCGGCGATCTGAGCCATCGCCTTGCACCGCTCCCGCGCTGCGTCCTCGCCAGTGACGCCCGTTAGCAGGAAGCCCTTACGGACCTTGCCCGCGATACGGATGCGAGCCTCGTAACCCGATGCGAGCGCGCGAAGCTCGCCCGTCGCCGGTCGCGGCATCGTTCACGTCTCCTCTCTCGGCTCATCGGCCGGCGGCGGCTCCCTCGTGGCGGTCTCTTTCTGCCGGCGTGCGATCACCTCGCGTGCGCGTTCGATGAAGTACCGCCGTAGCCAGCCCGGGGTGAACGTTTCTGGTGTGGGGGCCTTCGGTCGCCTGTTGTCTTCGCGCCTCGTCACGTCCGTTTCCTCGCTCGCTCGTGTCCGCGCCGCTGCCGTCTCTCTCGAGGCGACAGGGGGCTCGGACGCGAACCTTCTACCTCGCTTCCTTCATGCGCCGAAGCGCTCCGCCCGGATCACCGCGACGGCTCGCGCCCCGGCGTCGTCAATACTGTCCGCCTCGCACGCCCAGACGAGCGTGCGGTCTCCGTTGTCGGTGAGGTCGCCGTCATGGCCGATCACCGCGGCCGGCCACCGGGCCTGGCACGCCGCAACGGCGGCGTCGTAGCTCCCGAAGCTGCCAAGCTTCGTCCCATTCGCGCAATCGACCACGTAATTGTCCGTGACGCTCGCCGCGGAGCTCGTGAACGCCTCCGCCTGCTCAGGTAGATTGTTCATCGTTCGTTTCCTTCGTTGTGGGGGTTGGACACGCGGCGCGATCGGCTTCCCTCCGATCGCGCCGTACTTACTTCGAGGACTTCGGGGGCTCGGACGCGAGCCTTTCACCTCACCTCACAAGGTCGATGAGCTTCTGTCGCCAGCAGAGATCGCACGCGGACGAGCAGCACCAACGCTCCTCGTCCTCGTCCTCGAGCGCACGCCGAGCGAGCTCCTCATCCAATTTCGCCACGGCCTCGGCGTACCCCTCGGCGCCGAGCGCCGCGTAATCGGCTGCCTCGCGCCGGAACGCCTCGAGCGTCCGCGTCGAGTAGCGGGACATGTCGATGTCGACGGCCAGCTTGCTCATTGCAGGTCACCTCCGAATCGTTCGGCGACGAGCGCCGGATGCGTCGCGCTCATGACGAGCGCCTCCCACGGCCGCAGCACGGACACGCCGCGCCCCGGCGAGCCCGCCAGCGGTACGGCCTCACGTCGTCGCTGCACTCGATCGGCGCCCACGTCGCGAGCGCTACGAGGTCCCGCTGCACGCTGCGCACGTGCACGCGCATCGCGCGAGGGAGCGCGGCGAGGATCTCCGTCGTGGTCACTCCCTTGCGACCGGCGCGGAAGATGGCGCCGAGCATGAGCACGGCGCGTTGGGTGTCAGGGCTCATCGCGCGTCCTCCCTTTGCCATTCGGCGACCTCCAGAATCATCCGCCGAGCGGCGGCGACGTCGACGCGATCGGCACGGACCGTCGACGCGATGGCCGTGATGAGAATGGCGCCAAGCTCCGCGTCGACGCGACGTTCGGCGCGTGCGGCCTGGTAGAGGCGATCGGACGCCGTGATCACGTCCGAGATCGC
>CALFEQ010000162.1 GCA_937949945.1 uncultured Myxococcales bacterium | reverse complement strand
TCCTCAAAGCGCGCGTCCATCTCGCCGCGACGAACCCACGCGCCTTCGCCCCCGATGCGCGCCGTAAGACCGAGAAGTCGGACGAGCGGCAGATCGATCTCTTCGGACGGAGGACCGGATGACCCCGCAGCAACCGCTCTTCCCCGCCGTCTGGCGCTGGCGCGGCCGCGAAGGCACGGCGTCTGCGCGCTTCTCCTCGTGCCAGCGGTACCGCTACGAGCTCCGCCGAACATGGGACGCGAGCAGACGCCCCCTCATTGTCTGCGCCCTCAACCCGAGCACCGCGACCGAGCTCGCCGAAGTCCGAGCTGACCTCGACCGGATGCTGGAGGACGACGCGTGACGACTACCGACATCATCGAGCGAATCCTCCGCTCGGCGCCCCTTCCCCGCGCGCCGGAGAGTCGACTTCAGGACGCGATCGCTCGACTCTTCACCGACCACGACCTCACCTTCGCGCGCGAGGTTCGACTCACGCCGGAGGACATCATCGACTTCGTCGTCGACGGAAGCCTCGGGCTCGAGGTGAAGGTCGACGGCAGCCTTTCGGACGTCACGCGCCAACTCCATCGCTACGCGCACACCGGACGTCTGGAGCAACTCCTCCTCGTCACGACGCGGTCGAGGCATCGCGCGATGCCGCCCGCGTTTGGGCGGACGCCCGTCCGCGTCCTCTACCTGCTCTCGGGGGCCCTATGAACGGCACCGTCACCTACGACCCGACGAAGCGGCAATGGAAGATCGAAGCCGCTCCGCACATCGTCATTCGACTGAAGCGCGTCTTCGGCAAGGTGTCGAAGCGGTACCACGGCACGATCTACCTCTCCGACACCGAGGAGAACGCGCGCGACCTCGAGTGGTTCCTGGAGCGCTACCCGATGGAGGTACGCGACGCGGAGCGGCTTCGCGATCGGGCGTCAGCGCACAAGGAGAAGACCGCGATCGTCGACGCGCTCCTCGCGAAACGTCTTCCGCCGCCGATCTTCGACCTCGCGCTCCCGCCGCGCGAGTACCAACGCATCGCCGCAGCGGTCACACTCCAGACAGGTGGTCTCCTGCTCGCCGACGACGTCGGCCTCGGCAAGACGGTCTCGGCGATCTGCCTGTTCGCCGACCCGCGCACGCTGCCGGCGCTCGTGGTGACGATGACCCACCTGCCGAAGCAGTGGGCAGCCGAGATCCGCCGCTTCGCACCTAAGCTCCGCACACACATCCTCAAGTCGACCAAGCCGTACGACCTCACCGACGGTCGCGCGATGCAACTCACGCTCGACGGGTCGACGCCGTCGGGTGCGCTCCCCGACGTCATCATCACGAGCTACTCGAAGCTCGCTGGTTGGGCCGAGACCCTCGCGCCCCTCATCGAGGGGCACGCGGTCATCTTCGATGAGGTGCAGGAGCTCCGGAACATGGGCTCCGCGTCGAAGGCTTGCCCGGCCAAGTACTCCGCAGCGAAGTGCCTGTCCGAGCACGCTGGCTTCCGGATGGGGCTCTCGGCAACCCCCATCCACAACTACGGCGAGGAGTTTTACGCCGTAATGAACATCCTTCGTCCCGACGCTCTCGGGACGAAGACGGAGTTTCTTCAGGAGTGGTGCGCAGGGTCGTACGAGGCCGGCAAGGCGAAGATCGCCGACCCCGCGGCGTTCGGCGCGTACATGCGAGAGTCCGGCCTCATGCTCCGACGCTCGCGTGCCGACGTTGGCCGCGAGCTACCGCCGATCACGAAGGTCCATCACGAGATCGAGGCCGACGTGTCGGCGCTCGACAGGGTGAGCGAGAGCTGCGCGGAGCTCGCGCGGACGATCCTCCGACAGGGACAGGCGTACCGCGGAGAGAAGATGCACGCCGCCGAGGAGTTCTCGAATCGACTCCGGCAGGCCACGGGCATCGCCAAGGCTCCGTACGTGGCGGACTTCGTCCGTCTCCTCGTCGAGAGCGGCGAGAAGGTCGTCCTCTACGGGTGGCACCGCGAGGTCTATCAGGTCTGGCTCGACAAGCTCGCGGACCTCAAACCCGCGATGTACACGGGCAGCGAGTCGCCGACCGAGAAGGAGCGAGCGAAGCGCGCCTTCGTCTCGGGCGACTCGAAAGTGCTGGTCATCTCCCTTCGCTCGGGCGCCGGTCTCGATGGTCTCCAGCACGTGTGCCGGACGGTGGTCTTCGGCGAGCTCGACTGGAGCCCGGCGGTGCACGAGCAGGCAATCGGCCGCGTCGCTCGCGACGGGCAGAAAGATCCGGTCGTCGCGTACTTCCTCGTCGCCGATCACGGCGCCGACCCGATCATCGTCGACGTCCTCGGCCTGAAGCGGGAGCAACTCGACGGTGTGCGCAGCGTCGACGCCGAGCTCGTCGAGCGTCTCGAGGTCGACGGGGACCGAATCAAGCGGCTCGCTGCCGGCTACCTGGCGCAAAGGGGCATTCCGTTGCCGGCTGAGGCGGGGACGGAGGTGGCTGCATGACTCCGCGCATCGAAGCCGGCCGAGGGTGGACCATGTACCTCGGCGACTGCCTCGAGATCATGCCGACGCTCGATGCCGTCGACAATGTCACGACCGTAGAGGCCGCGCGTAGAGGTCAGCAATCGCTGTTTGGGGACGTGGCTGGGAGGAGGTCGGCCTGATGGCGAAGCGGGAGATCTACGCGCGTGCCGCCGTCCAGCTTCGGACTCACGAGCGTGCCGTTTTGGCGGAGAAGCTCTGTCCGGGGGCCATGGGCCTGTACCTGTTTCTCCTGATGCACGCCCGGGCAGAGGAAAGTTACGGAGACGTCTCTGAGATTGTCGCATTGTCCGCTTGGGGCGGCCCGAGAACTTTTCGAAAAAAACAGATCGAAGCCCTCATTGAGGCCGGGTTGGTTACGCGACAGACCGATCGGCTGGTCATCGTCAAGTACGCCGACCACAACGATACACCCGACGACATCGCGGCGGCCCGTAAGTGCGCGGCAGAGCGCAAGATTCGGCAGAGGGCCAGGGAACGCGTCACGCGTGAGTCCCGCGTGAGTCACGTCGGTGTCACGCGTGACATCAACGTGACTCACGCGGGACAACAGCGTGAGTCACGCGTGAGTCACGCTGAAGTTCCTATCTCTTACTCTTACTCTATATATTCTTCTGATCGTTCTTCTGATCCTGATCCGACTGGAGATCCTCCTTCCAAGACTGAAGACAGATCGGATCAACCTGGTAGGTTGGAAGAGGCCCAGCCGGAGGTCGCACCGCCACCCACGTGGTTCACGGACGCGATCGGGACCGTCGAGATGCAGACCGGCGAGACGCTCCGTCCTGCCGAGGCCTGGCTCCGGTACTCCGGGCATCGTGCAGGCAAGGGCATCTCCCCCAATCAGCGTGACGCCGTGTACTGGCTCACGACCGTCATGGTCCCAGAGGCCCGCAAGGAGCGTGAGCAGTCGGCCGCGCGTCGCGAGCGCGAGGCTCGGTTCGCGCAACCGCAACCCCCCGTCCGCAAGCCCCGAGTCCTGAAGGAGCTGTTTTGACCCAGGCCAAGGCCATTGACCTGCACGCGTCCCGGGGGTCCGCCCCGAGAAGGCCGATTGCTGCCACGGAAACGGCCCTAGGACGCGTTCCGCCCCACGACCTGGACGCAGAGGCGGCCGTGCTCTCATCGTGCCTTCTACGGGGCGCTGAGGCGGTCGACGAGGCGTCCGTCGAAGTGAGCTGCGAGGAGTTCTACTCGGAAGCCCACCGGCGCATCTTCGAGGCCGCCGTCACCCTCGCCGCCAAGGGACAGCCGGTCGACGCGGTGACCGTGGCGAGCGAACTCAAGGACCGGGACCGTCTCGGGCAGGTCGGGGGCATGAGCTACCTGCACCAGATCCTCGACGCGGCCCCGGCCATCACGACCGAGCACCTCGTGGCATACGCCAGGAAGGTCCGAGAGAAGGCGCGTCTCCGGGCTCTCGCGCTCAAGCTCGAGACGTTCAGCGCTCGCTGCTACGGCCCTCTCTCTGGCGACGAGGCGGAGGCGTTCTTCGGTGATGTCGAGCGCGAGGTCGGAGACATCTGCGCGGCCCGGCACACCAGCGACCTGGAGCCCGCAGCGCCGATCGTGAAGCGCATCGCGCAGAAGCTCGACGCTCTCGCGAAGAGCGGCAGCGAAGTAGCAGGGGTCCGAACCGGCTTTTCCCGCTTTGATCGATCCACCGGAGGACTTCACGGTGGCGACCTGACGATCATTGCGGCGCGCCCTGGTATGGGCAAGACGTCGTTCGTCTTGAACATCGGGGACAACGTCTCCGACCGAGGGCATCCATTCGCGCTCTGGTCGCTCGAGATGCCCAAGGAGCAGCTCATCTTGCGCCAGATCGCTGCGCGCGCTCGCATCGACGTAGCCAAGGCTCGCACGGGGCAGATGTCGCCACTCGACTGGCAGAAGTTCACGCGGGCGAGCACCGAGATCTTCCAGAAGGACTTCCACGTCGACGATGGCGCCTGGCAGACGCTCGCCACGATCCGTTCGAAGGCCCGAAGGTTCGTGAATCGGTGCCGGCGCGAGGGGAAGCCGAAGCCTGTCCTTGCGATCGACTACCTACAGCTGATCGAAACGCGCTCGTCGAGGAACGACACACGCGCGACGCTCATCGGCGAGATTACCCGCGGACTGAAGAGGCTTGCGAAGGAGCTCGACGTCCCCGTTCTGCTGCTTTCGCAACTCAATCGAAGCGTCGAGACGCGACAAGACAAGCGGCCGATGATGAGCGACCTGCGCGAGTCCGGCGAGATCGAGCAGGACGCGGACAACATCGTGTTCATCTATCGCGACGACTACTACTTCGAGGAATCTGAAGAGCCTGGCATCGCGGAACTGCTGATCGTCAAGCAACGCAACGGCCCGACCGGGACGGTGAAGGTCCGTTTCGACAAGCAGTGGACGCGCTTCGACAACCTCGAGGATGGCGAGTACGACGGGCCGCCTGTGCGCGAATCGACGGCCTATGTGCCGCCGTCGCTAGGCGCGAACGATGTGCCCGAGCCGCCGGCAGGCTTCCTTGACGACTTCTTGAGCGAATCGGAGGAGGGCGCATGAACACAGAGGCAGCGCGCTACGAACCCGAGCCCGAGGACATCGAGAATCCCGCGTCCGTCGAAGACGCGCTCACTCGAACGATGGCCAAGTCGACGCTCGAACTCACGGCAACCGACATCGCGAGTCTCGTGGAGGCGAATCTCGTCGGCGAGCTCGCCAGTCGCCTGACGGACGCGATCGACAGTGCGGTGGCGGAGCGACAAAGGGCGGACGAGGAACGTACGAAATACCTCAAGGCGAAAACGGAGCTCGACGCGACAAGGCGCGAGGTGGTGGACATGCTGGCGGTCGCCTCGCACGCCGTGCACGCCCACGACGCGATGGCGAAGACGCTGACCGATGCGCAGGCCCGCTGCACCGAGCTCCTGAACGCGTTCCGCGCGGCCAAGCTCTTCGAGAGCCAACCGCAATTCGTCTGCGACGAATACGCCGAGCGCCTTGCGTGCCTCGCCGCCGCGATCAGGAGGTCCGAGGAGCGCTCTCCCGCTCCGGCGACGTTCGATGACGTCGTGGCGGCGGTAGGTGCGGTGTCGATGGCGAGGTCGGCGCTCGAGGCAGCCGCGCCCGAAGACCGGGAGAGGCTCTCCAAGACGCTTCGAGAGCAACGGGAAAACCTGGCCGTGATCGCGATCCGGTTCGCGGAGGGCCTCTGAATGCCCCTCAGCGCCCCAAGAACGGCCGAAACCAACGTTGGGCGGCCGGCCAACGTCTGGACCCCAAACGCGCTTTACGGGCCGATTCCGGCCGACTGGCAAGGTAGAGCTTGAACGCTCGAAAGAGAGGTTTGAATGACCGGAGTGGCGGGAGAGGTGGGACGAAAGAGCGACGCGGGGGATCACGGTTTGACCGCCGGCACCGTCGTCGGCCTCGACCTCTCACTGACCGGCAGCGCGGCGTGCGCGATCCCTCTCGACTGGGATCACGACCTCGAGGCGGTGCGCACGCTGCGCGCGGGCGGCAAGCTCCGGCAGGACGCGAACGAGCAACTGCCTGGAGATGAACGCGAGGTAGGGTTTCGGAGGGACGCGTGATCTTCACCAAGGACGATCTCCGCACGATGCGGGAGCACCTGGCGCCGCTGCTCGTCGTCGAGCCACGTCCGCTGACGGCAGAGCAGAAGGTGAAGCTCGGCCATGTGATCGAGAAGATCGATCGGGCGATCGAGCAGTCCGCAAACCGCATCGAGCGCGGACGCAAGCTCTTCGAGTGGCGCATCCCGACGGAGCACGCGCCGACGATGAACGAGTGGGGAGCGTGGCCCACGTGGAGGCGAGCTCGATGCCGTCGTGCGCTCGAGGACGCGTTGCGGGCCATCATCGCGTCGACGCCCGGCGCAGACCTATGCGGCGCGCAGCGGATGCGTTGGGTACGGGTGACGAGGTTTACGCTCCAGCCGAAGAACGTCGACGACGCGGCGGCCGATCAGATCGGAGGGAAGATGCCTATCGACGTCATGGTCCGAATGGGCGTGCTCGCAGGAGACTCCCCGAAGTACCTGCGGCGCGAGGCACATTCGATGAAGACGGTGCGAGGGAACGCGCACGTCCTTGTCGAGTGCTTCGAGGTCGCGGCCGAGGAGGTGCCGTGCGACCCGCCGCACGACGCACCGATCAAGCATGTGACGTACGAGCTCGGGGCGATGACGAAGGCGATCTTGGGAGGCGGCTCGTGACCGACCACGTCGGTTCAGACGATGGCGTCCGCACGTGGACGCTCGCGTCCCCGCGGAGCCGGCGTCGCTGCCCGTGCTGCAAGCGACGCGCGACGCACATCGGTCTCGGCAACGGCGTCGCGTTGATCTCCGGCTGCGAGTGGCGCGTGCGGAAGTGGTGCAAGGACCCGCGGTCGGTGCTTCGGATGGGAGGTCGGTGATGCTGAAGGTCACACACGTGAAGGTCGTGGGCGAGGTGACGAAGCCGAACGGCGAGATGGTCCGCGGCGAGGTCGAGCTTCCGCTGCGAGACTTCGTGCGCATGCTCGCGATCGGCACCGAGACGGTGGCGGTGCAGCGCGGGGGCAAGACGTGGCGCGAGGAGCGCCCGGCGATCGTGGTGAGGCGAGGGGGACGATGAACTACAACGACTCCCCCGAGGTCATCTTCGAGGCGGCTGACGCGCCAGCGGCGATCGCGTCCGGGGAGTGGCGGGAGCCAGACTCGACGAACCCCGCGCCGTAGCGCACAAAGGCAGAGGCCCCGAGCGTCCGCGAAACGCCCGGGGCCGAGCGAAGGCGCCCAACCTTCCGACGGCGAATGTAGCACAGGGCGTCGAGCGGGTCTCGGCGCGCGAGGAGGCAGGAGAGATGGATCGAAGGCTGGTCGAGGCCGACCGCATGCTGTCGGAACATTTCACGACGGCGATCGGTGTGCGGGCGCAGCGCTACGAGCCTGCGCCCGTAGCGACGGACGTATCCCCCGAGGAGATCATCATGGCCCCGGCGAACTGCCGGGCGCGCGCGCGATTCGACGCGGTGAGAGCGATGCTCGCGGATCTCGATCCGATGCACCGTCGCGTGATCACCCTCGTCTACGCGTACGGCACCGACGCCATGTCGGACGCCACCGACGAGAACGGCCGACCGCTGGCCGGCAAGCCTAGCGGGCTCGTCACCGCGGCGAACAACACGCCCGATCGCCTCGGGCTTCTCCGTGTCGCGCTCGCGCCGGCGTGGGGGCACGGCTCGTTCGTGCGGCTCGCGCTCGAGCAGGAACGGGCGCTCCGCGCGTTCGAGAAGCGATACCCGAGTGCCACGTCCACCCCGAACGCGGTGCTCGACTTCCTCGCCTACGAGGCTGGTCGCGGCGATGCGAGCGCACGGATGTTCGCCGAGCTGCGCGCCGAGTGCGAGGAGACGCGGACGCGCGCGCTGGTCGCGTTCGAGACCGCCCGGGCGGTGCACCACGCGCGCGCCAAGCAACGCCGCGCAGATGTGGAGGCGGCCGAGCGCCGTGCCGCCGAGGCGGCGATCCTTCGCGCCAGGGCCGCCCGCCTCAGCGGGCGCGTTCCGACGGCCCTCCGAGACATCGTCGGCGAGAGGCGCGACAGGCTCCGTGCAGCGGCCCTCCAGGTCCTCGACGCGCTCGAGCCGCCCCGCGAGGTGACGTCGTGACCACAAAGCTCGACAAGATCCTCTCGATCCCCGAGGTCGCGGCGATTGCGGGTTGGCATCCACGGCGCATGCGCCGCCACCTCCTCAAGCTCAACGAGGAGGTGCACGGGATGTTGCTCCGAAACGTCGGCACGAGGGAGATGCCGCGTTGGACGGTGACGCTCGCCGCGCTCCAGCGTGTGGCCCCGCAGTGGTTCACCTCTCCCGACAGCGTGGAAGCGCGTCTCGACTCGCTGGAGAGCGAAACGAAGCATCTGCGCCAGCTCGTCCTGAACCTAAGCAAGGCCGTGCACGAACTCACCGCGGCCTAACGGCCATCGCGTCGGTGTCCTCTACACCGACGTCTGGCGCACACGCTCTCACCGAAATGCGGTCACGAGCGTTCGTTCTGCGGTCACCTGCGGTCACGCACGGACAGCGTCAGCACCCAGAGGGTGGATGCAACGCGCGGTCGCCACCGATCGCGCAACCCCTCCTCTCGCCTCAGCCCGTCGGGCTGCCTCTCTGATCGTCCGAGCGGCGCCGGAGCCCCCTCTCTCCCTCCGGCGCCGCTCGGCCCCCTCCTCTGCGACGGACGAAGCGACGCGCAGCGGCTTGAGTCCTGGTCTCAGTTCCGCACCGGAGACGCGCGCACGATCAATGCGTCGATGGGACCGCCTGGTCTGCCTAGTATCAAGTGCGTCTCAACGAAAAGCGTTGACGTATCGCGGCTCTGCAAGCGCGAGAAACGTGTATTGTGCACGTACAGTGCGAGTAGAACGCGCGGGGCGGCAAGTCGGTGAGAGGCCGGCGGAATCGGGTCCGGCCTGCCTACACCCGTAATTCCTACAGAGTCCACCATGGGGCGACCTAAACGACCCGTCGCCGGCAAGCGCATTCGGAAAGCCGAATGGGTCGCGGAGGCGGTGCGTCTGGCCATCAAGGGCTGGAGCACCCGTCGCATCGGCGAGAAGATCGGCAAGCACTGGACGACGGTGCACGAGGCGCTCTGTCGTGAGTTCGAAAGGCGCCGCCCTTCCGACGAGGAGCTCGACGCTGCGCGCGAGGTGATGCGCGAAAAGTTGCTTCGTCGCGAGGCGAAGCTGAATGAGCTCATCCTCTCGCACTGGCCGAACGCGAAGTTCGATACCGACCACGCGAAGATCGTTCTCGACGCCGACAAGGGGCTCGACCGCGTGCACGCGAGCCTCTGCCGACTCGACGGCCTCGATGCTCCGAGGCGCACGGAGCTGACCGGGCGCGACGGCTCTCCGCTGGTCGAGGCCGGTGCCATCGATGATGTTCTCAGCCTCCTCGCTCGCCGCGCTCCCGACAGCGGAACGGGAGGCGCTGATCCGCAGCCTGACTCCTGAGCAGGCGACGCGGCTCAAGTACCACTGGAGATTCTGGGCGCGTCCCACGCAGGTCGCGCCCGCTGGCGTCTGGCGGATCTGGCTGATCCTAGCCGGTCGCGGCTTCGGCAAGACGCGCTGCTCCGTCGAGTGGGTGCGCGAGCAGGCGGAGTCCGGGCGCGCCGGCCGCATAGCCCTCGTCGGCGCGACGGCATCGGACGTTCGCGACGTCCTCGTCGACGGCGAGAGCGGCATCCTAGCGAAGTCGCCTCCCTGGTTTCGGCCGGTCTGGCAGCCGTCGAAAGGGCGGCTCGTCTGGCCGAACGGGGCGCAGGCGTTCACGTACACGGCGGAGGAGCCGGACCGTCTGCGCGGCAAGCAGCACGACGCCGCGGTCGCAGACGAGCTCGCCTCGTGGCGGTACCCGGACGCCTGGGACCAGCTCATGTTCGGGCTCCGTCTCGGAACGGACCCGAGATGCGTCGTATCGACGACCCCGCGCCCGACGCCGATCATCAAGGGGCTCGTCGCCCGCGCAAAAGCGGACCCGAACGATGTTCGGCTCACGCGCGGATCGACCTACGAGAACCGCGCAAACCTCGCGGACGCCTTCGTCCAGCAGATTGTCAAGCGCTACGAAGGCACGAGGCTAGGACGGCAAGAACTCTACGCCGAGATCCTCGACGACAACCCTGGTGCCCTCTGGAGCCGGACCCGGATCGAGGATCTGCGGACGAGCAGAGTCCCCCCGCTTCGCCGGATCGTGGTGGGGGTTGACCCCGCGGTGAGCTCGACGGCGGAAAGTGCCGAGACCGGCATCGTCGTCGCTGGGCTCGGGGAGGACGGGCACGGCTACGTGCTCGCCGACCACTCGCTACGCGACACACCGGCGACGTGGGGTAACGCGGTTGTCGCCGCGTACAACCTGTTCCAGGCCGACCGTGTCGTTGGCGAGGTGAACAACGGGGGCGACCTCGTCGAAGCCAACGTGCAGACGGCGGCGCGCGCCGCTGGTGGCACCGTCGCGTTCAAGTCGGTGCGCGCTTCGCGCGGGAAACAGACCCGTGCCGAGCCGATCGCAGCGCTCTACGAGCAGGGGCGCGTGCATCACGTCGGCGCGTTCCCGCATCTCGAGGATCAGATGGTCGAGTGGGACCCGACGGCGGGCGGACCGTCGCCGGACCGGCTCGACGCGCTCGTGTGGGCTCTGTCGGATCTGATGCTCGGCCCTCAGGGCTACCGGCACGAGCTCTACGACTACTACGACACGGATGACGCGTGACCCTCGCGAACCTTCCCGGATACGACGAGGCGGCCCGTGCGGCCGACGCGTACCTTACCCCGCGCGCAAAGTACATGCGCGACTTGGAGCGGTACGTCGAGGGCACGCAGTACGAGGGCCTTCCTGACTGGTTCTCCGACACGAAGCCGCTCTGGGAGCGCGCTCCGTGCATCGTGGATCCGATCGTCCGTCGGGCGATCGAGAGCAACGCGGACCTCTGCCTCGGCGAAGGTCGATTCCCTCGCCTGAGCGTCGAGGACGTCGCGGGGGACGATGCGGACGACGTCGAGTACGTGCTCGCGCGTATCGCGAAGGGAGCGCGTCTCCAGGTCGCCGCTCGCGAGGCCTTCGAGGCCGCGCAGGGTACCGGATCGGCCTGCGCCATCTTCGGCGTGCGCGCCGGACGGCTCTTCATCGACACGGTCAAGGCGCGATGGTGTGAGGTCGAACTCGACGCCGATGGCGCGGTCCTGCGGCTCGAGATCAAGTACCCATACCTCACCGTCGTGAGGATCGGCGGACAGCAGACCGTGAAGGCGATGCTGTTTCGCCGCGTCATCGACGATAAGCGGGACGTTACCTTCCTCCCGGGCGAGGCGCGCGTCGAAGGCATCGAGCCCGACTGGCGAGAGGATCCGAAGAAGTCCTTTGCCCACGGGCTCGGCTTCTGCCCCGTGGTCTGGTACCCGCACATGCGTGGATGCGCCGTCGTCGGCGACATCGACGGCAAGGCGCTGCACGAGCACCTCACCGACGAGATACGCGCGCATGACTTCGCGCTCTCGCAGCGGCACCGTGCGGCGCTCTACGCGGGCGATCCGCAATGGACGGAGGTTGGCGTCGAGCCCGGGTACAACCCGACCGATCCTGTCCGAAGGCCCGCGATCCCCGCGACGCTTCACGGTGGCAGGCCTGGCGAGGCTGGGCCGACGACCGGGCACTACGTCGAGCGGCCGCGCTCGAGCAAGGCGCGAAAGAAGAGCCCGGGCGCGGTCTGGCAGTACCCGTCCGACGTCGAAGTCAAGCTCCACACCCTCCCCGGCGACGCGCTCGAGGCTGTCTCGAAGCATGCGCGTGACCTCCGCATCAAGCTCTCGGAGTCCCTCGGCGTCGTCTTCCTCGACCCGGAGAACATCCCATCAGCGACGACGCTCTCGGGCCGCGCGCTCGAGATGCTGTTCGGTCGGCAACTGAATCGGTGCGACGGCTACCGCGCCGACTTCGGAGATCGGTTCCTCATCCCCGCAATGGGGATGCTGATCCGTATCGCGATCGCGAAGCGACTTCGCATACCGAAGCTCGACGTGGTCGAGAAAGTGATCGCCGGGCTCGGGGAACGCTGGTCCTGGCACTCCCCGCCCGTCTCGCTCACGTGGGGCCGCTACTTCCGCCTCACGGCCGAGGAGGAGGCGAAGGTCATCGAGCTCGTCGTGAAGGCTCGCGACGGCGGCATCGCCACGACGCGCGCAGCGGTCGAGAAGGCTAGCGACGTGCTCGGCGTCAAAGACATCGACGCCTACATCGCCGAGCTCCAGAAGGAGCGGCTCGATGGCATCGCCGATCAGCAGCGGATCGCGAAGCAGTTGATGATGCGCGAGCCGTCGCCGGATCCGGGCGACGAGGACGATACGGACGAGACGAGCTCGGACGCGGATGACGACGAGGAAACCGACGCCCGAGCGCGAGCTCGCACTTCAGGCCGCCGCGGATCTCGCGCGGCGTGAAAAGAGGACCGCGCGCGTCCTCCTGCGCACGGAGAAAGATGCGCTCCGCGACCTCACTGGCGTTGTCCGTCTGCTCAGCGAGACGGTCGCTGCATCGAGCAACCCGTCGCCGGCGGACGTACGAAGGCACATGCCGATCGCCCACGCGGCGATCGGCAACGGGCTGCTCAAGTCTCGCAAGTCGGCCCGCGAGGCTGGCCGGAAACGGCTCCTCGAGGAGCTTGGTCGCGAGATCCTATCCGGGCACGACCGGGTCTTCTTCTCGCCGCTCACGATCGCCGAGGCGGAGCTCGACGAGCTCGCCGCGTTCGTGGCGGCCTCGAGCCTCTCGGCCGCTTGGGGCCAAGCAGCGCTCACCGCGATCGCTGCGGACCGCTCGCCTCTGCGGGCGGTAGACGCGATCGTGCCGAACGTCGAGCGGACGGTCGCGACGGAGGTGGCACGGGCGTTCAACGACGAGCGCGAGCGGCTCCTCGTCGACATGGCCGAGTTCCTCGGGGGCGGGGATCGATCGGGAAAGCCGGATCTTCCGAGACCGGGCGCGTTCAAGGTCTGGAGCGCCGTCCTCGACAGCAAGACGTGCTCGAGGTGCTTCGCGGTCGACGGCGAGATCGTCGAACTGCACAAGCAGTTCTCGGTCGGCTCGCCGCCACCGCTGCACCCGCGCTGCCGGTGCATCGTCGAGTCCATCATCGTCCACAAGCCCGAGCGCCTCGAGGACATCCAGATCGACTACGGCCTCTTCAAGGAAGAGCTCCGTGACGTCATCCGCGAAGGCCGGGCGATCAGCGACCGCCGCGCTTTCGCGTTCGCGTCCGATTCGCTCGGCAAAGAGCGGTCGCCGAAGGTGCTCACCAAACGGTTCTACGAAGAGAGCTACGCGACAGCCCGCTCTCCGCGGGGTGGCGGCGACCCGAAGGAACGGCGCGAGGCCGCGAAGCGCGCGTAGGCGCATGTGCTCGACAACCAGACGGTGAGCCGCGCCGCGGGGCGCGAGCTCGCACGGAGAACCGCATGAAGGCTTGCCTGATCTGTGGCCACAAGTCGTCCGCGGACGCGTTCACGTGTCCGCGGTGCGGCGAGGCGTCGTGGTCGAAGGCCGTGGCAGCGAAACCCACGCCCTCGTCCCCGCCGGCAGCGCCGGTGCCCGATCAGAAACCGTATCCCGAGCCGTCGAGCGAGGAGGCCGCCGCCGAGGTCTTGCCCGGTGAGAGGCCGAAGCGCCGCCGAGGAGGTGCCCGGTGAGGACGAAGGAGACCTCCCTCTCGATCACCGTCGAGTCGCCTTCCGGGGCCGAGACGGCAGTCGCGGACAAGTCGTTCCAGGGCGGCATGCTCAGCAAGGCCGACCTGCTCGTCATCGACGCCGCGCTGAACGGACCGACCGGCGACGGCGCGAAGCTCGACGTCTACCTCCAGCGGAAGCTCGCCGCGGACGAGTGGGTCGACTGGATCCATTTCCCGCAGCTCTCCGCGGGAGACGCGAAGCGGTACACAGTCGCCATCGACGGCGCCGGATCGTCGATCGTCGCGGTCGGCGGCGGCTCCGACGACACCCCAGCGCCTGCGCTCGCGGCCGGCGAGGCGGTCAACGTGATGCCCGGCGGCGAAGTGCGGATCGTCTTCGTCGCCGGCGAAGGCACGACCGCTGGCGCCGAGCAGACGATCACGATCACGCCGTACACGGAGGCTCGATGAGCGGCCCGATGCAGTGGACGCCGCGGGGGCTGGTGCCCGCACTCACGTTCTCCCCGACGTCGGGGAGCATCCCTCGCGAGCCCCCGCCGATCGTCGGCGATGACCGTGAGGACGACGATCTCGACGACGAGGCGGTCGTCCGGGCTACCCCCGCGGCGAAGCCAACTGGTGCCCCCGCGCCGGCGCAGAAGCGTCGTCCGCAGCAGCGCGTGACCGACGCTCCCCCGAACGTGCTCAAGCTCGCGCGCGATCGGCTGCGCTACCTCGAGCGCGAGATCAAGAAGCGGC
Organism: uncultured Myxococcales bacterium; assembly: GCA_937949945.1. Taxonomy (GTDB): domain Bacteria; phylum Myxococcota_A; class Polyangia; order Polyangiales; family Polyangiaceae; genus Labilithrix. The sequence goes on along the minus strand of CALFEQ010000162.1, from coordinate 10,329 downwards.
AGAAGTTCGAGCAGGAGGCGGTCGAGCTCCGCCGCCTTCTCGAGGCCGCGAAGGCGAAGCCGCGCGCGATCGTGCGCGCGCTCCCGACGAAGCAATCCGCCGGCTGACGCCGCGCGTGAACCACCAACCCCTTCAAACGGCCTCGCGCACGCGAGCGCCGACAGGAGACATCCATGGCCACGGCATCTGGCACCATCACCGGCGTCTCGCTCCTCCGCGCGAAGGAGAGCCTCAAGACGTACCTCGTCACGGTCGACTTTGCCGGCTCGTACACGGGCGCGTCGGATACCGCCGAGGTCGCCAATCTCGGCGCCACGATCGCCTCGCACGTGCGCAACGGCAAGAGCTGCACGCTCAAGTCGGTGCAGTGCATCGGCGCCGGCAAGTCGGGATCGACGGAGGTGTTCTTCACCGGCACGGCCGCGTGGGCAGCGACGATCAGCTCCGACGCTGCGACGGGTCAACTCTCGGTCGCGGCCGGCACCGAGCACTCGAGCCTGAGCGAAAAGACCGTCGGCGTCGAGCTCGCTGTCACCGTCCTCGAGTCGTGATGGACCTCACTGGCGCGACGATCAAGCCCGCCGAGGGCAAGATCGCGGTCAGGTTCGTCGACGACGACGAGGGGGAGCCGGGTCACCGGCCGATGGAACCGGACGAGCCCGTGCTCGCGACTGTCGTCGCCGTCGGTGCGAAGGTGCCTGGCGGCCTCAAGAAGGGCGACCTCGTCGTGCTCGATGGCTGCTCGCGCAACTGCCCTCGTCTCGGCGAGAGCCTCCACATCTGCGACGCGTGCCACCTGCTCGCAACCGTCGAATGACGCGCCCACCGCGCGTGCTCCGCAACGCCACCTCCATCCGCCCTGGGTCGAGTCACCCACGTAGGAGAACGCATGCGACTGATCAGAGACCTCGGACTTCCCACGCTCCTCAACACCGCCGCCGGCGACGCCCCGACCGGCGCAGGCGCCTCGCCGCCGCCGGCTGCTGCGCCGCCGGCTGCGGCCCCATCCGCTCCGGTGGCGCCTCCGCCCGCCGCCCTGAGCGCGACGGCCCAGGCGCCCGCGGCCACGCCTCCGGCGCCCGACCGCGAGCCGAACTGGCTGAACGATCGGATCGCGAAGGCGAAGAAGAGCGCCGAGGCGAGCCTGCTCAAGGAGCTCGGCGTCGAGTCGCTCGACGACGCGAAGAAGGCCATCGAGGCGCTTCGTGCGCAGGAGGAGGCCAAGAAGAGCGTCGAGCAGAAGGCCGCCGAGTACGAGAACGCGCTCAAGGCCGAGCGTGAGCGCATCGCCAAGCTCACCGACGCGCTCAAGGCCCACGCGAGCGCGCAACTCGCGTCGCTCACCGAGGAGCAGCGCGCCGCCGTCGCCGCGATTGCTGGTGACGACCCGGCCCAGCAGCTCAAGACGATCGAGGCGCTCCGTCCGACGTGGAAGTCGGGTGCCGCGCCTGCAACCGCACCCGCGACCGCTCCGGTCGCGGCACCTCCGGCAGCGCCGAGCGCGCCCGCGGACGATCCGATCGCTATCCGGGCACGACCGGGTCTTTTCCTCGCTGCCCCCGCAACCCCTGCGCCGCCTCCCGCCGACACGGCGCCGGCGCCGAACGCGCCGAAGGACGCCCAGAGCGTTTCGCCGGCCGATCCGAAGGCCGTCTACCTCGAGCTGAAGAAGACGAACCCCGTCATCGCGGCTCGGTACGCGCTTCAGCACGGCATCCACGACTCGAAGTGACCGCCGTCGGGTGAGAGTCCCGCGGCCCTACCTCCATCGAGGAACGAACCATGAGCATCTCTCGCGCGACCCTCCCCGAGAACTTCTACGACAAGACCAGCGATCGACTGCTCTCCCAGCCGGAGCCCCAGTACCCGCTGGCGCAGCTCTTCCTCAATGCCGTCGGCACCTCGCTGCCGGTCCCGTCGGGCATGGGCCTCGATGGGCGCCAGGTGCCCGCCGCCGGGGCGCCGTACGCGAGCGCCGACCGCGATCGCCTCAAGCTCGCCGAGGCGCTTCCGGCCTCGCTCTTCGAGGTCTCGGTCGACTTCTCGAAGGAGCCCGGTGACACGGTCCGCCTGAACCGTCCGGCCTTCCAAAACACGACGTACACGAAGGAGTCGCGTCGGATCTCGGCGAACGCCACGATCACGACCCAGCCGATCGGCATCTCGAGCGAGCAGACCCACCTCGTGCTCGAGCGTTACGCCGGTCCGTACGATCAGGCGAACGGGCGCGTCGCTCCGATCGGCATCGACGCGTTCTCGTCGAGCTACGGCGTACACCGAGCCCCCGACATGGTCGGGACGCACCTCGTTCGCGACTTCCACCGATTCCTCGACGCCGTCCACGTCGAGATGGCGGACGCTGCGCAGGCCATCTACCCGGAGGGCATGACCCAGGACGACGACGCCACGCTCGCCGGGTCGTTCCCGCTCACCCTCGAGCAACTCTCGCGGCTCGAGGAGGAGATGGACGATGCGAACCTGCCGACGCTGCCCGACGGCGCGCGCGTCCTCATGCTCACGCCGCGGCAGTTCAAGCAGCTCAAGCACGATCCGGAGTACCAGGCGCAGGCCGAGAGGCACCCGGAGTTCAACCTGCTCTTCCCGAACTACGTCGGGAGCGTGAGCAAGTGGCACATCTTCAAGTCGACGACGCTCAAGCGCGTCGCGAACACCTCGTCGGTGCCGATCCACCGCGGGATCGCGATCGCGCCAGGTGCCTTCATGGGCGGCATGGGGCGCGCGCCGCGCGTTGCGCCGTCGACCGACGACAACTTCGGCGAGACCGCGAAGGTCATCTGGCTCGCGTACCTCGCGTTCGGTGTCGCCGACATCCGGTTCTTCCGCTCCGTGCGGTCGGCCTGAAAGGAGCGCGCGATCATGACGGCGATCCTCTACGACGTCCACAAGAAGTCCGGCGACCTCGACGGCGTGGCATCTGGCACGACGGTGGCGGGCGAAACCGTCGTCGCCAACGTCAGCAACCGCCGCAAGGTCGAGGGTCTGTCGGCGATCCTCGTCGTCGAAGCGGAGACCGAGGACCTGACCATCACGGGCAAGTGGCAGGTCTCCCACGACAAGAGTACGTGGCTCGACGTCGCCAACGGTCCGCAGAACGCCGCCGGCGTCGCGGTCGCGACGGGCACGTCCGGCGATGATGCGGAGGTCAAGCGCGTCTACCCGGCGCCGGAGGCGGTGAACGGGTGGATGTACGCGCGCTTCGCGATCGTGACCGGCGGCACGACCGGCACGTCGAGCGACAAGTACTCGATCTCGTACGCGTACCGCGCGCTCTGAGATCGACACCGCAGGGGCTACAGGCTCGGGCGCCCGTCGTCCGGGCCTGGCGGCCTCGTCAGCATTGCGAGGTCGCCCATGGCGCTACTGCCCAGCGAGATCACGCGGATCAAGTACGAGCTCGGCTACAACGTCCTCGACGTCGGCGCCGACCCGTACATCGGCGTGGCGGCGATCTTCGAGGCCGTCATCCAGCCGTACGTCCTGAGCGGCGCGACGACGACCTCGTCAACGTCCGTGGCGGGTACGGGCGCGCCTGCGCTTGTCACGCTCACGCTCGCCGACGCCACCGGCTTCGACGAGGGCGCCGCGGTGATCGTCGACGTCGACTCGCTGCAGGAGCGAGCGACCATTCGGCACCTCTCCGGATCGACCATCCAGGTCCTCCTCTCGAACTCGCACTCGGGCACGTATCCGGTGACGGTCGAGGGGGGAGAGTCGCTCATCCGCGCAATCCTGCAGCGGCTGCAAGCGCTCGACGGTCTCGGCGTCGGCAACGGCGAGGGCGGCGTGATGGGCGGGGCGCTCGCGACGTCCGGGATCAAGAAGATCGACGAGATCGAGTTCTTCGGGGGCGAGGACGTGAAGCTCACCCAGATGAGCCAGCTCATGCGCGTCCGGGAGTACTGGCGGGACGAGCTCGCCAGCATTCTCGGGATCGAGCGGCTGAATCGCGGCCATCGCGGCGACGGCTCCGACGTGGCGGTGTTCTGATGGCGAGATCCCGAGCCAAGCGAACGAGTACCAGCCTCCCCACATGCGCGTCGTGCAAGTGCGACGTCGGGAAGGAGGCTGGGAAGATCCCCTTCAACGTCGACGACTCCGCGTCGACGCCCGGAGATCGCGCGAGGCATGAGTGTTTCTGTCCCCAGTGCTTCGTCTACGTGCGGAGCCCGCGCGAGCCGGATCGCTGGCGGCCCGGGTGCTTCGCCGCGATCAAGTGCGCGCGGTGCAAGCTCGAGTCGGTCGCCATCGGCCAGCCCGCCTGCATTCAGTGCGGATCGCCGGCCGTCATCCTCCTCCCGCCGAAGCCCGGCGTGGTGTGACGGCCGCGGGCTCGACGTCTTCGACGGGCCCATCACCGCGGGAGAGTGATCGATGTCGCTCCGCAGCTCCGCGCTGAAGATTGCTAACCGTCTCCGCGGCCTCGCGCCCAGCCCGGCGATCGACATCTATACAACCAGGGTGATCGTTCGCACGCGGACATGGACCGGCGGGCGCATCGGCGCCGACGGCGGCAAGGTCGACGAGGACCTCGAGATCCTCCCGCGGCCACGCGTCCGCGAGATCAGCCAGAGGGAGATCGCCGGCCCGGGCGGCCGGTACCAGGCGGGCGACGTTCGTGTCGGGCCGATCACGCCGAAGCACGCTGGCGGCGGCTACACGCAGGAGCAGCTTGCGCCGGCGGTGACGCAGAATGGCGTGGAGGTCATCTACGTGCTCGAAGGCGGGATCTCCGGCGAGTACATGCGGGTCGACCTCGAGAGCGACCGCGCGTTCCGGTACATGCTGATCCTGCGAAGGAAGAGGTCGAGCCCGTGACCTCGTGGCTCGCCATCGGCCTCGTGAAGGTTCTCGACGAGCGCATCGCGTACGTGGCCACCCCGTGGGACACGGCCATGCTCTCCCTCTGCTGACCCCTCCCCGACGAGGTCCCGATGGGCGAGACCTACACCGTCACGTCCCTCAGCCAGCTCACGTCGCTGATCCGCCGCCACCTCCGCCAGAAGGAGTCCCGGGTCCGCGCGGCGACAAGGAAGGCGGCCTCGCGCGGGCGCCGCGTCGTGAAGGCGAACGTCCCCGTCGCGCACGGCGAGCTCCGCGAGTCGGTCCACACCGAGGGACCGCTCATCGTCGTCGACGCGCCGCACGCCGCGGCGGTGAACAACGGCTCACGGCCTCACTGGCCGCCCCTCGAGCCGCTGGTCGCCTGGGTGAAGCTCCGCGGCATGCAGGGCCTGCTCTCCGAGCGGCAGCTAGCGCGCCTGCCCGGAACGACGACGAAGGAGGCGGCCATCGGCGTCGCCGCCATGCTGCGAGCGCACGAGGTCGGCGGGCCGTTCGGATACTCGCCGACGGACGCCGCCGTAGAGGTCGCAAGGGCGATCCAGCGCGCGATTGCCACCAAGGGCACCAAGCCTCACCACTTCATCGAAAAGAGCCTGCCGGACCTTCGACGCATCCTCCGCGAGGAGCTCCGCGCAGCCCTCCAGGCGCCGCCGTAGGGTGGTGGCGCTCCGAGCGGCGGAGGCGAGCCCCCGGCTCCAAAGCGACCCTTCCACCGTGCGCGGGATGCCCGCGGGCGCTTCGTCAAGACGACCTAACCCATGGCCCAGCGCGTCTCTATCCAACAGGCAGCGCGCAACGCGCTCGCGAGGTGGCTGACGTGCGAGCTCGCGGCCGAGGACGTCCACGTCGAGCCGCGATGGGTGGAATCGGACCAGCTTCTGCGCCCGAAGCAGATGACGATTATTGACGCCGGCCCGCGCGACGTCGAGTGGCTCGACCCCGAGGCGCTCAAGATCACGAACGTCGACGAAGAGGGCGGCCGCCCCGTCAAGAAGGCCGACGTCATCTGGCAGCTCGGGTTCATCACGCAGCCCGTGCAGCTCGACGTATGGGCGCGCAGCGACGTCGAGCTCGACGACCTGCTCTCCCGCCTGGACGGGTCGCTGAACAAGGGCGAGCGCGGGCTCGGTATCACGAACACCGACCCCTTCCGCCCCGGACTGCTCCTCCCCCTCCTCGACGGCTGGACGCCCGGCGTCGTCGACTTCCTCTTCGAGGAGCCGGTCATCCTGCAGGCGCCGTCGAGCGCGGGCGAGGGCGAGTGGCGCGCGATGTACCGCGGCCGCGCGACCGCGCAGCTCACGCAGCAGGCGCGTTCGCCGCGCATCGCCCGCATCCTCCTCGAGCAGCGCCTCTACGTGAGCGACGCCGACACGACGGCGGAGACGGAACAGACTGTCATCGTCCCCGAACCCTGACGCGCGCGCGAGCGCGCCCGGAGATCCCATGGCCCTCTTCATCACGACGAAGGCAGAGGCGACGCGCCATGGCGTGTACGCCATCGAGAAGCTCACGCCGCTGACCATCACGCCGACCGGCACGGGTGTCGCGGCGATCGTCGAGCAGTTCCCTTGGGGCCCGGCCCAGACGCTGACGACGCCGGACAGCCGCGCGCAGATGTTCAACATGCTCGCGCCTCCGGGCATGGATCGCACGGGCAGTGGCTACCTCGCGATCATCCGCAAGGGCTTCCCGCTCCTGAAGTTCCTCCGCGTGCTCGGCAACACGGCCGCGGCCGCCACCGCCGAGATCAAGATGGAGGACGACCCGGATCCGGTCACTCTCTTCACCGTCACGCTCAAGTACCCGGGCTCGGCCGGCAACAACGTGGTCATCACGACGAGCGCGGCCTCGGACGGCGACCCGAATCACTTCAACCTGACGGCGACCGTCACCGGGGCGTCGGGCGTCACGAGCGAGACGATCCACAACGTCAACTTCTCCGGCGTGGGCGCCGACACCGAGCTCACCGCCGAGCAGCTGCAGCAGCTACGCCTCATCGGCTCGATTACGAAGGCGAGCGGCGTCTCTGGCGTCCCGATCATCGGCAGCACGACGTGCTCCGGCGGCACGGACGGCACGGTCAACGCCGCGGCGTACGTCGGCACTGCGGGCACGGGCGACGCGGGCCTCTCCAAGCTGGAGGGCGACCGGACGATCCGTCACGTCTTCACTGGCGACCCCGGCAACTCGCTCCGGGCCGATGTCAACGCGGGTCTGAAGGCGCACGCGGATCTCCTCACCGACCGCGTCGCGTACATCAACGGCAATTCCGCGCAGAGCTCGGCCAGCGCGCGCTCGGACGCCGCGAACTACCAGTCGCAGCGCGTCGTCTACTGCGACCCCTGGGTCTACATCAAGGACGACGTCACGCAGTCGATGCGCCTCGTCCCGAGCGCGCCGTTCGCCGCGAGCGTCGCCGCGCAGCTCCCGCCGTCGACCAGCATCGCGTGGAAGGCCGACATCGTCGGCACCATGCTCGGCGGCATCGTCGACCTCGAGGCCGACCGCGGTGAGGGCGCGGCACTCAACACGGCCGCTGGCGTCGCGACCTTCATCAAGGAGGAGACCGGCGGCTTCCGCATCGAGGCGGGCGTCACGACGATCGCGCCTGCGAACCCGGCGAAGAAGAACCTGACGCGCACGCTTACCGGCATCTACATCGCGAGCTCGATCAAGCAGTCGCTCCGTCCGATGACGGACATGCCGAACCTGCCCATCTACCAGCAGAACATCGTCGACGCGATCACGGGGTTCATGGAGGGCATGAAGAAGAACGCGACCCGCGAGGACGCGGTCTTCCTGCCGCACGTTCTAGACTACGCGATCGGCGACCTCGACGCGGAGAACCCGCAGGCCGAGCTCGACGCGGGCGACTTCACCGTCCCCCTCGACGCGAAGACCAGCTCCGGCATGGAGCGGATCTTCCTCAACATCAACTACGGCGAGACGGTCCAGGTCACCTCGGCGTGACCGAGTCGATCGCCGCCTGCGAGTGACGCGCGCGGAAAGCCGCGCCGCAAGCGCCGTCGTGCGCCTTCACCTCAGGAGACATCCCGATGGCGGACAAGATCGTCCCGTTCATGGAGGGCCGCAACGGGCGGCTCGTCATCATGCAGGACAACGTGCCGAAGAGCTACCCGATGCGCTCCTACCGAGTGCGTCCGGTCGTGACGAAGCACGCGGACGGCGTTTGCGGCGAGCAGCGCGACCGGCTCAGCGTCACGCTGAACCACTACGAGGGCTCCTTCGAGATGTACGAGAAGGATGCGGAGTGGCTACGCGACTGGCTCGCCGCGCAGAGCGCTCGCGACGCCATGACCGTGCCGCTCGACCAGCAGGGCGCGCTTCGGTTCCAACCGAACAACGGAACGAAGCAGTCCTTCCTCCTCGAGGACGTGACCATCGACGACTGGGAACTCTCGCGCACGGGGCGCTCCGAGAAGGGCATGGTGACCGTCAACTGGCGGTGCACCGACATCAAGGAAGTTAAGTCGGTATGAAGCAGATCCTCTTGAAGGGCGCCGGGTACAGCGGGCGCGGCGTCCGCATTCGGATCCTAACCCCCAAGCAGATCGACCAGATCCGCGAGGAGGCCGCACACGCGATCCCCACCGGGGAGGACGCGACGCCCGAGGCGAAGCAGGCGGTCTACGCCAACGAGCAGAAGCGGATTGGCATCCCCGCGATGGTCGTGGAGGTCACCGAGAAGGGCGGCTTCACAAAACAAGACGACCTGCTCCAGGCGACGTGGAAGAAGGCGTCGGACCTCTCCGTCTTCACGACGAAGGACCTCGACGCGCTCGGCGACCTCTTCTTCAAGCTGCACATGGCGCAGGCGAAGGAGGTCGAAGACATCCTGGGGGAAGCCCTGGACGTCACCGAGGCGTAGACGGCCTCCGCTGGGCCGAGATCGCCAACGAGTGGCGTCGAACCGCGTTCATCTGCCGGTACGGGCACCAGGACGTCTACCGCATCCTCGGGCGTGACCCCGAGAAGGAGCCGCTGACGGCCCTCGAGCGCGAGCTTTTCTACCGCTGCCTCCTCGAACACGTCGAGGCGGAGGTGAAGCCGCGGGCGGACATGGCGCTCCTCACCGGGCGCATGGAGATCGACTGATGCCCTCCGACCGTGAGGCCCAGACCGCGACACCTGACGAGCTGATCGGCAAGGGCATCGACAAGCTCGTCGAGCTCCGGCCGAGCGCGCTCGCGCACGTGAACCACGGGCGCGGCGTCTACGCAAACATCTTCGCGGGCTGGAGGGCGCAGGCAGCTCTCGTCCTTCGGCGTGATGCGGACCTCGCGAAGAACGGGCGGCTCCCCTTCGCGGAGGGCGACCCGCTCCGCTTCCTCATCGGGAGCGAGTTCGACACGCCCGCCGAGCTCGGGCCGACGAAGGCCGTCGGGCAGGTGGTCCTCACGCGCGCGCCGGGGCGCGCCGGCGGCACGATCCGCAAGGGTGCACGGTTCTCCCGGCCGGCCGACACGTCCAGCCAGCGGCTCTACGTCGACGCGCAGTATCGCGCGGCCGTCGACGTGCACGTCGCCCAGGGAGCTACCTCGGTCGAGGTCCCGCTCGAGGCGGAGCGCGAGGGCGCGTTCGCTAACCGGCCTCGGACGAGCACGGTCGCCACCGAGCTCGTGATCGCTGACGAGATCCACGACCGGCAGGCCTGGACCGTGTCCTCCTACGAGATGGGAGGCGGCTCCGACGCGATCTCCGATGAGGAGCTACGCCGCTACGCACGCGCGTTCGCCTCGGGGCAGCACGGGCCGAACGCCAAAGCGGCGCTCGCCGGGGCGCTCCGTGCAGGCGTCCGGCACGCCATTGCCATCGATGATCCAAACCAGGCCGCCCTTGTCGTCTACGTCGCAGACGGCTCGTGGGCGGCCTCTACGCGTTGGGGGAAGCTCGTCCGGCAGAGCCTCTACGAGAACAAGCACGTCGGCTTCGGCTGTAAGGTCCTCGTCGCGCTCGTCACGAACGAGATCGTCGGCGTCGAGGTGACGTGCCGCGTCCGCCGGCCCGAGTACCTGGCCGAGACGACCTCCCTCGACGCCGCGATCCAGAAGGCGGTCCGCTCCTACTTCGACGATCGGCCGGACTGGAACCGCTGGAAGAGCGCCGCGCTCCGCGCCGTCGTGGCGCGGGCGGATCGGCGCCTCCTGTCTTGCACCTCCGCCACGGTGAAGCTGCTCGACGGCACGCCCGTCAGCGAGCCCGCCGAGGGCTCCTCGACGCACTACATGCTCCTCGACAGCGCGGTGCGCGTTACCTACCTCCCGCCGACCTGAGGTCGTTATGGCAGCGGACCTGACCTATCGGCTCATCGTGGACATGAGCTCGAAAGGCTCGCTTGCTCCACAGCTCGGCCAACTCGAGTCGCGAGCGAAGGGGATCGACACGTCGTTCAAGGGGCTCGGGAGCGCGCTGAAGGACAGCATCGCCGGCGCCGTCGGGCAG
>CALFEQ010000161.1 GCA_937949945.1 uncultured Myxococcales bacterium | reverse complement strand
TTGAATTGAGGCTCCAGGCTCCGGGCTCCAGGCTCCAGGGCGAGGAGACTGGAGTTGAATTGAGGCTCCAGGCTCCGGGCTCCAGGCTCCAGGGCGAGGAGACTGGAGTCTGGAGACTGGAGTCTGGAGACTGAAGTCCGTGCCCAGCGACAGACCTCCCGTCTCGATCGGTGCGAGCGGCCCTCGCTCCATGGGCCTCGGGCCCGCGTCGCGCAAGCCCGTCGAGCGGGCCACGCCCTTTCGCGGGACGCTGCCGCCCGAGGAGGCGCCGCGCGTCCTCGACGTGAAGGGCGTGAGCAAGCGCTTCGGTGACAAGGTCGTCCTCGAGGACGTCACGTTCCACGTCCCCGTCGGCGAGTTCCTCTGCCTGTGCGGCCCGAACGGCGCCGGCAAGAGCACGCTGCTCAAGACGATCCTCGGGCTCGTGACGCCGGACAGCGGCACGATCACGATCGCCGGGCTTCCGATCGAGAAGGGGCGGTCGAAGATCGGCTACGTCCCGCAGCGCAAGGCGTTCGACCGCGACTTCCCCGCGTCGCCCGTCGAGGTGATCGTCGCGAACCTCCGCGGTCGATGGCCTCTACGGATCACGCGCGACGAACGCGATCTCGCGATGGCGATGCTGAAGCGGACGGGCGCGGAGAAGCTCGCCAACGCGCAGATGCGCGACCTGTCGGGCGGCGAGACCCAACGCGTCTTTCTCGCACGTGCGCTCGCGACCAAGCCGGACCTCTTGATCCTCGACGAGCCGACCGCCGGCGTGGACGTCGGAGGACGCGCCGCGATCGTGGACCTGATGGCGGAAATCAGCGCCTCCGACTCGATCGCCGCGATCCTCGTCACGCACAACCTCCAAGCCGTGGCGCGTTGCGCCGAACGCGTCATCTATCTCGAACGCACCGTGAAGGCTTGGGGCCTGTGGAGCGAGCTGTCCGGCGAGCAGGGGCTCACCGCGATTCAGATCGCGTCCGGTGATCACCGGGACATGGATGGGGACTGAGAAAGAGGCTCCAGGCTCCGGGCTCCAGGACTTAGGGACTTAGGGAGGCTCCAGGCTCCGGGCTCCAGGCTCCAGGACTTAGGGAGGCTCCAGGCTCCGGGCTCCGGGCTCCAGGACTCAGGGGCCTTGGGACCGACCTTCACCGTCTTTTGAACTCCGCTGCTTCTGGTTCTGGCCGCAGGTGTTGAGCTGCGGAACGACCTCGGCCGTCACGGTCCCGCGATTCGGGAGGATGGGCGGCGGCTCTTCATCGTCGTCTCTCTTGTATGGGCTCCATATCCCGCTGACGAGCGGTGCAGCTTGGACGAAGGATGAGCTTCGGATTGTCATGCCCGAGGTGAGGCTTCAGGCTCCAGTCCCCATTTAGGGTTCATTCGAGAGAGGGAGCCTTTCGACCGGACGGATGCCGCGCGGCGCGGGATGTCGTCTCGCGCACTCAGCTCAGTCCTCAGTCCTCAGTCCTCAGCGTCTGAGGAGGCGCGCGCAAGCGCGCGCCTGAGTTCTCGAGTCCTGGAGCCTGGAGCCTCCAACGACAAGCCCGAGGTGGTCAACGTCGACGGACCTCGTGCCGAAGGAGCTCACGGCATTGATGACGTACACGCAGTCCACGACCAACCAACCCGTCCCAGCCGTGGCTCCGACGCGCTGGTTTCGAGGTGAAGTGCGGTGCCCGGTGAACGCATACATCGTCGTGCAAGGCGGCCTTGCGCCCGCGAAGGTGCAGGTCCAGATGTCCTTCGGCTCGCGCGTCCACGAAGCAGGCCGTCGTGGTGCCGGCGAATCAACCCATGACGTTCGTCGCGGACGTGCCTTCTTCCCTCGACTTGCAATGCGCCGATCCCGGTCTTCAAGTACCAGCTCCTCGCCCCCGGCCGGGCAGCCCGGAGTCCTGAAGGTCCAAGGGGAGACGTTCGGGTAGCGCGCTCGCGGCTCGAGCACCTTCTGCTCATGCCACACCGCGGCACACGAGGCCTCTGCGAACGGCGGCCTCGGCAACTGCCGGCGTGGCGTGAGGCCTCACTCACGCACCGAGGCAAAGTCCAACGTCGCACATCGCCAGCACAGCCCTGAGGCCCGAGCTCCACACGAGGCCCGAGGGCTGAGGCCCGGGACCTGCAAAACCTCTAGCGGCCCACTTATGGAAGGGCCCCGGGCCGAATGCTAGCTTGATGAGCCTGGACGCGCCGCGGCGGAGACCGCACGCTTCGGATTGCACATGTCGATCGCGCGTGCCCCCGAGACCCCGCTGATCCTGTGGATCTGCGCGGCCGTGTGTGCGCACCTCGCCTTCGCCGAGGGCGGGGACCAGGTCGCCACGTACCACGAGGGCAAGAGCTACATCTTCCAGCTCGGGGCACGCGCCCGCAGCGCCGCAGCGGTCAAGGACCAGACGATCGACATCCTCACGAACGAGGAGGGGGAGCCGGGCGAGGTGCAGTCGCCCGAGGCGCCGAAGCCGGAGGCGAAGAAGGACGAGCCGAAGCCGGAGACGCCACCCGAGACGCCCAAGCCCGAGGCGCCGAAGCCCGAGGCGCCGAAGGCCCAGATCAAGATCGTCCCGGAGGAGGAAGATCCGCTCAAGAAGCTCGATCAGATCGAGCTCAAGAAGGACAACCGGATCGCCGTCCGGCAGCACGCGAAGAAGAACCAGGAAGACAACCCGAACGCGAAGTTCATCGCCGACGAGGCGAACCACGTCGAGGAAGAGACGGTCGCGACGCAGACGTCGCACGACCAGGACGATCCGAACCCGACGCCCGGCTCGAACAAGACCGCCGGTCCGATGGATCGCGTCGGCGACAGCGATCGGACGAAGATCGCCGACAGCGAGGAGCACAAAGGCGAGAAGGACAAGGCGCCGGGAGAGCGGGGCACCGAGTTCGACGTCCAACCCGAGGCGAGGCCGATCGAAGGCGCGCAGGCACCCGTCGCCGTCGCCGAAGCCCAGCCGGCGCAAGAGCTTCCGCGCGCGGGCGGCGACGGCAAGACGCCGACGCAGACGACGCCGAACGAGCCGCCGCCGCAGCTCGCGCCCGGAGCGCCTCCCTCGCCGTCGCCGGAGGTCGTGCAGGGCCAGGCGAGCGGCTGGAGCTTCAACCCGCTCCGTCCGGGCGCCCAAGACGATCCGAACGCGGGCATCCCGGGCACGACGAACCAGCAGCCGCCCGTCGCGCAGCGCCAGTCGCCCACGCGATGGCTCGGCCTCGGCGGCACGCCGGGCCCGGGTCAGGTCAACCTCAACCTCACGCACACGGGCGTCGTGGCCGCCGTCGGCGCCGACCAGCTCCGCAAGGAGCGCATCGCGGACGGCGAGCGCCGCAAGAGCGAGCACCGCGGATCGTGGACGGCGTCGAGCTTCGAGCGGTGGCGCAACGCGATCGAGAACTACGTCTCGAGCGTGAAGCCCGGCAACCAGACCGCGCTGAACACGGCGGCGGTGCCGTTCGCTTCGTACCTCAACACGATCCACAACCGCATCCACCCGATCTTCGCGGACGGCTTCCTCGGGTCGCTCGACAACCTTCCGAAGTCGCACCCGATGAACAACCCGCGCATCATCACGCGCCTCGAGATCGTCGTGAGCCCGAAGGAGGGCCGCGTCGTCAAGATGGGCGTCGTGAAGACGAGCGGCATCACGGCCTTCGACATCGCCGCGCTCGACAGCGTGCATCGCGCGCAACCGTTCGGCCCCGCGCCCGGCGCGATCGTCTCGCCGGACGGCAACGTCTACCTCCACTGGGAGTTCCACCGCGACGAGGTCTACGCGTGCTCCACGATGAACGCGCGCCCGTTCATGCTGAACACGCCGCCGAAGCCCACAGAGGACCCGCCGCCCCCGCCCGGCACCCCGAAGAGCCCCACCCGCGAACGGGGGGGACCGCCGCCGGTGAACATCAACGAGACGAAGCAGGGCATGAACGATCGTGGGCAGAGGATGACTCCGCCGTCCGCCACTCGCGGGTAGCGAGCAGTCCTCAGTCCTCAGTTCTCAGCGGTTGCGTTCCTAGAGCTCCACGCTCCGCGGTCGACCCCGTCGCTCCATTTCGCGCCTCATGTTTCCAGGCTCTGATCCCGGGCTCACGTTCCCGAACCCCGATTGCGAGCCTGATCCCTGACGATCGAGAGCTTCGAGGCTGCAAAGAACGGGAGAGCTCGATCCTGGGGAAGAGCCCAAAGAGGAGCTCTCTCGTGGCGAGAACGCCGCAGGCGTCGTCAAGGCACGACCGGAAGCGAGAGGGCACTGCTGAGGACCGAGGACTGAGGACTGGCGCCCCTGGAGCCCGGAGCCTGGAGCCTGGAGCCTGATGCTGCCTCGTTGTAGCCTGGTGTCCGCTTGAACGACGAATCCCGCGAGGCCAAGACGGCGGTTGGTTGGGCGCAGGGTGCGCTGCTCCTCACCGCGGTCGTCGCCATCGCTGCAAAGACGGTGGGCGTCGTCGTCGCGCCCGGGGCGCGGGGAGTCGCCGGGGAGTCGGTCGTCGTCTTCCTCGACAGGGCCTCGGGCACGCTCGCGTACACGCTCACGGCGCTCCTCGTCGCGCTCGTGTGCGGAGGGTCGTTCGAGCTCGCGCGGGCGCGGGCGGTCAACGCCGCCGCGCGCGGGACCGTGGTGGCGGTCTCCGGGCTCGTCGTCGCGCTCGCGTCGCCGGCGGTCGTCGAGCGGCTGAGCACGGCCCCGTCGGTCGCGCTGTCGGTCGTCACGAGCACGACGGCCCTCCTCGCCGGCGGGGTCGTGCTGCGCGCGCCGCACACGCGCGTGCTCGGTGGCGTGCTCGGGCTCCTCGGCATCTGCGGTCTGCTCCGCGTCGCCGCTTGGGAGACGTCGGCGGTCGCCTTCGATCGGGCGAACTACGCGCTCGTCGACGTCGCGCGTGGCTTCGCGACGGCGGCCACGGCGCTCCAGGCCCTCGCCGTCCTCGTCGCGACCGCGTGGGTCGGCACGCGTTCGAAATGGCGCGGGAGGATCCTCGCGAACGTCGCCATCCTGGGCGCGTTCGGCATCACGTGGCTCGCGGCGCGCTCGAGCCCCTCGCCGTCCGCGATCGAGGCGGTGCTCCGCACGTCGCTGCCCGCCGCGGCCGGCGTGCCCACGCCGTACCTTTTGCAGTCGATCGCCGCATTCCTCGTCCCTGCGTCGATCCTGCTCGCGGGCGCGGCGCTTCTGCAGCCGTCTCGCTCTGCCGTCACGTGCGCGCTCGCGTTTGCCCTCCTCTCGCATGGGGCCTATGACGTGCCGCTGCACGCCCTGCTCGTCACGACGAGCGCGCAGTGGGCGATGCTCGCAATGGCCGACGATCGCTCGCGCGTCGTGAGGCTCGTCCGCCCTCCCGAAGCCCGAGCGACGTCGGAAGCGACGACGCAGAACCAGAGCGCCTGAGATGACCGCCGAAAGCATTGGAGACAGCCTCGCCTTCGTGAACGCGACGCTCAACGCGACGAGCGCCGCCCTCCTCTATTCCGGCAGGCGCGCCATCAAGGCAGGCAAGCGCGAGACGCATCGGCGCCTCATGATCGCGACCATCACGATCTCGGCGATCTTCCTCGCTTGCTACCTCGTACGCGTCGCGCTGAGCGGCACGCACGCCGATCCGCACGAGGGCTTCGTCCACGTCCTCTATCTCTTCATCCTCGGCACGCACATGCTGCTCGCGATGACGGTGCCGGTCTTCGCGCTCGGCCTCTTGTGGCTCGGCCTGAAGGGGCGCTTTTCGCTCCACCGCCGCATCGCGCGTTGGGGGTTCCCCATCTGGATGTACGTGTCCGTGACGGGGGTGTTGGTGTACGTGATTCTCTATCACGTGCCCGCCTGATCGCGGTTTGCGCGCGCTCTGCTCGCCGTGAGCTCTCGAGGCTCCAGGCTCCAGGCTCCAGGCTCCAGATGGGCGTTCACGTGCCCGCCTGATCGCGGTTTGCGCGCGCCCTGACCCGGTTTGCACGCGCCCTGACCGCCGTAACCTCTCGAGGCTCCGGCTCCAGATGGTCGTTCACTTGAGCCCGGAGCCTTCAGCCCGGAGCCTTTTCTTCGTCACCTCCGATCGGGCGTCCAGCAACCGATGTCCGACGGCTGCGAGGCGATCTCGTACACGCCGACGCAGTAGCCCGCGGGCAGGAGGTCGGAGGACGAACGCGTGCAGCCGATCCGGCGCGCCGGGCTTTCGAGCGTCGTCGGGCAGGAGTCGCAGCCGTCCTTCGCCTTCTTCGCGCAGGCGCGCTCGGTCGTGTAGTCGCCCTTCACGCAGATGCCGTCCTCGCCGCAATCGGCGTCGGAGCGGCACGGCGAACAGAGCGAGCCGTCGCCGACGCACACCCTGGCGCGCGGGTAGCAGACCTTCTTCACCTTGCCCTCGTCGTCGACGACGCCGGCGTCGACGCAGCGCGCCTCGTTCGGGCAGTTCGCGTTCGTCTCGCACACCGGCGAGCAGAAGAACGCGCCGTTCGCGTCCTGGATGCAGTACTGCGGGCGGTTGTCGACGGGGAGGCAGTCGAGATCGGAGGTGCACGTCGAGCAGTAGCCGCGCTTCAGGCAAACGTTCTGCACCTCGCCGATCGTCGTGCGCTTCGCCGTGCGGACGTTCGGAGTGACGTTCACCTGGGCGCACCAGAAGCCCGGGCCGCACTCGGCGTCGGACGTGCAGTCCCAACGCGTGCAGTATGCATCCGCGTCGGTCGGCGACTCCGCGTAGCAGTAGAAGCCCTGGTCGGTGTCGCACGCCGGGTTCTCGAGACCGAGGTTCGGCTGACAGGGCTCGCCCCACTGGCCGGGCCGCTGCTGGAGCGGCGACCCGTCGAAGTTCCTCGCTTGGCTCTCGACGCAGAACGGCTCTACGCCCGTCAGCGGGTCGACGCAGAGATAGCCGTACGGACAGCTCGTCGCGGGATCCGTGTTCGACGAGCAGAGCCTGCGGCACTTCACCTCGCCTTCGTGCGGCAGGCACTTGTTGCCCGGAGCGCACTTCGCGTCATCGCACGCCGGCCTCTGCGCCTCCGTCGACGAGCATGCCGAGGAAGCGACGAGCGCCGCGACGAGGCCGACGCACACGAAAGGGCGAGCGAGACCGGAGAGCGTTCCGCGAGACATGGTGCTCAAGGGCACTTACCGCCGCATACGAGGCGGCACAAGCTTTGGTTCCCCCACGAATCCGGCGGTTTGTTCGGTGCGCGGAAAGGGCTCGCAACCCGTTCGGGACAGTGGGACTCGAGCGAGACGAGTTGCCGCGATGCCGAGCCGGATCGCGAAACGGCGTGGAAATGACGGAGCGATTTGACGGTGCAACAGAGCGCGCCAGAATCAACGATGGGCAGCTTGACGACAGCCTGCGTGGAGGTACCCTGCCGCCCCGCGAAACAGGTCCCCTGTCCTCGCGTTCAGCCGCGCATCGCAGTTCGAGGTAGCACCATGAAGCTCGCTCCGGTCCTCGCCGCATCCGCTCTGCTCGCTCTCGTCGCCTGCGCGTCGAAGACGGAAGAGCCCGAGCAAGACAGGGGGCTCGAGGGCGACGGCGTCGGCGCCGCTGCGGCCGCCCCGGACGTGAACCCCGAGGGCATCCCCTACCCGAGCGACAACATCGGCACGCTCGAGCGCAAGGGATCGAAGCCGGGCAACCGCATCAAGAACTTCAAGTTCATGGGCTACAGGAACGGCGATCCGTCGCAGGGCCTGCAGCCGCTGTCGCTCGCGGAGTTCTACGATCCCAACGGGGTCCGGCCGTGGCGCATCCTCCACATCCAGGCGACCGGCGTGTGGTGCACGTACTGCCGCGCCGAGACGAGGCTCGTCGTCCCGCTCAAAGACGAGCTGGAGGCCCGAGGCGTCTACTGGCTCGTGAGCGTCGCGGAGGGCCCGACGATGGGCACGCCGTCGAAGCAGAAGGACCTCGACGGCTGGATCGCGGAGTTCAAGTCGCCGTTCACGCACGTCCTCGATCCGAGCAACGCGAACCTCGGTCCGTTCTACGACCGCACGGCGCTCCCGTGGAACGCGAACATCGACACGCGCACGATGGAGATCCTCACGACGGGCACGGGCGCTGCGGCGAACAAAGAGGAGCTCCTCGAGAAGCTCGACAAGGCTCTCGAGCTCGCGGCGAAGAGCACGCTCGACAAGTCCGAGTGATGAGGACCGCGGTGTCCCTCCTTCGGTTGCGGCTCTCGGGGGGACTCGCCGTCGCGCTCGCGTGCCTTTCGCCGGCGTGCGATCAGACGCCCGGCGCTCAGAACCCGGGTGACGTCCAACGGAGCGGCGGGCCCGGGACGGGCGCGACCGCGTCGGACTTCACCGCGCGCGACATCGAGGGCAAGACCATCCGCCTCTCGACCTATCTCGGCAAGCAGGTCATCCTGCTCAACTTCTGGCAGACCTGGTGCGAGCCCTGCGTGGCGGAGTTTCCGCACCTCCGCCGGATGTACGAGGCGAACAAGGACCGGGGCTTCATCATCTTCGGCGTCGCGATGGACGGGCCGGAGACCGTCGCCAACGTCCCGGCGTTCGCGAAGCGAAACCAGCTCAACTTCCCGGTCCTCCTCGACGAGGACTCGCACATCGCTGCGATCTACAACCCGAAGAAGTCGGCGCCGCTCTCGGTGCTGATCGACAGGAGCGGCAAGATCGCCGTCATCCGCGAGGGCTACAACCCGGGCGACGAGGACTACCTCGCCCAGGAGGTCGAGAAGGTCCTCGCGGAGGGAGCTCCGGCATCGCAATAGCTCCTCGACGCAGCGCAAGCGCCCCGGTAAGGTCGCGCGCGTGGCGAAGAAGGCCGCAGCCGGTGCAGTCGCGATCGTCGCGTTCGCGCTCGCGCCGAGCGTGGCCCACGCCGTCGACCTGCCGTCCGTCGGCGGCGCTCCGGTGAAGCTCGACATCACCGAGACGTCCGTGTTCGCGCAGCGCTTCCTTCCGCGCGAGGGCGAGAAGGAAGAAGACCAGGGCTACTTCGCCTGGCTCAATCGCCTGAACCTGGTCTTCGGATGGAAGAAGCTCACGCTCGGGATGCGCCTCGACTCTTCGATCTACGCGCTGCGCCCGCAGGACCGGATCGACACGCCTTCGCTGCGACAGGCCCTGCTCGTCGACGGCTCCACGCGATACCGCGACGCGATCTACCCCGCGAAGCTGTGGCTCACGTACAAGGCCGAGGGCGTCGAGGTCACCGCAGGCGACAGCTACGTCCAGTTCGGGCGAGGTCTCGTCCTGTCGATGCGCAAGGTCGACGAGCTCGGCGTCGACACGACGCTCTTCGGCGGCAAGGTCACCGTCCAGAAGGATCCGTTCGGCGTCACGCTCATCGCGGGGTTGGCGAATCCGGCGCGCGTCGACGAGCCGACGGGGCGCGCGCTCTTCCCGTCGCAGACCGTGCCGAGCGTCGCCGGGAACGCCCCCATTCCGCCGCAGCCGCTCTTCGGCTCGGACCGGATCATCGGCGCGCAGATCCAGGCGGGACGCGGGCTGCCGGTCATCGCGTCGACGCACGCGGTGCGGCTCCAGAAATGCGCGCCGTACGCCTACGACACGCAGGGCGACATCGTCGGCGCGCCGTCGTTCGACCCGTTCGGCGTGCTCGTCACGATGCCGATGACGGACTTCGGGACGTGCGAGGAACCCTCGCGCTCGACGTGGCTCGACGACGTCCCGAAGCTCGGTCCGGTCGCCGCGAGCCGCGAGACGATCAACGCCGGACAGAGCATCGAGATCCCGAGCCTGTGGGGCCACGGCAGCATCTACCTCGAAGGCGCCGTGCAGAAGCGGAGCGCGGACTCGAGCACGGACGTCCACACGCTGGGAAACGCGCTCTACGCGTCGGTCGTGACGTCGGTCGAGCCGGTCACCAACACCCTCGAGGTGAAGAGCTACCGGAACTTCTTCCCGCTCGCGGGCTCCGTCAACGTCAGCCGGGCGGCGGCCTTCTCGAACGTCGCCTACTCCATCCCGCCGACCGCGGAGCCGATCATCAGCGACACGATGTTCGGCTTCTTCAACGCGTGCGTGACCGGCGCACGCGACCGCTTCGACTACCGCTTCACGCCCACGTTCCTGGCGTACGGGACGTTCGGGTACTTCGTCACGAAGGCGGAGGTCCCCGGAGGGAACTGCGACCACTTCGGCCGCAGCACGGCGGACGACAAGCTGAACACCACGAACTACGTGACCGACGCCAGCGTGGGCATCGAGTGGCGCTTCGACGACGATCGCTCGATCGTTTTCGCGAACGTGAGCGGCCGCCACGACGTCAAAGCCAACGACGAGCCCTACTACCGCGAGCTCGCCGCCCAGTACTCGATCACGAAGTACATCGCCGGCCCGTACGCGATCGAGCTCGCGGGACGCCACCGCTACCGCGTCCAGGAGGACGAGAACATCCGCGGCCTCACCCCGAGGGCCGAGCCGTGGTGGCAGGGCGAGCATCAGAACGCGCTCAAGGTCGCGCCGAAGTGGGTCATCTCGCAGGGCTTCG
Source organism: uncultured Myxococcales bacterium (assembly GCA_937949945.1). Taxonomy (GTDB): domain Bacteria; phylum Myxococcota_A; class Polyangia; order Polyangiales; family Polyangiaceae; genus Labilithrix. The sequence continues at coordinate 407 of CALFEQ010000161.1, read as the reverse complement.
AGTACACGACGTTCATCGGCCTGCCGACCTACTACTTCAACGCGAGCGTGCTCTACCGCTTCACGAGCGAGTCGAACATCCGCCTCTACGCCGGCCAGAACCGCGGCGGCCTCCGCTGCGTGAGCGGCATCTGCCGCGTGTTCCCGGCCTTCAGCGGCGCGCGGGTGGAGCTCACGTTGCGGTTTTGAAGGAGTCCTCAGTCCTCAGTCCTCAGCTCTGCGTCCGGGCCTCCGGTGCCCTCCATCCGTCGCCGCAACGGATTCGCACGAAGTCGGCACGACAGTGACGATGGCCCCGGCGGTGTCGAGACTGGACGAAGGACCGATGGAAGGCCGTACAGCAAACACGAACTCGCGGTTTTCTTTCGAGAGCGGGCAGGCCGAGAGGCGCCAAAGCTGAGGACTGAG
>CALFEQ010000160.1 GCA_937949945.1 uncultured Myxococcales bacterium | reverse complement strand
CCAGTAGGCGAAAGGACTTCCCGGAACCTTCTGGAATGCTTCTGGAGAGACTTCGAAAGTCGCACTGTCCGCCGATGCCGTGCGAAGCGCACGAATCGACGAAAGCAGCGCGTCTTCTTTTTCGTCCACCGATGGCTCGAGAACCCGCAGGAATACCGTCACGATGCTTTCTCCAGGCAGTAGGCGGCCGTCTCGACCATTGCACTGTCGAGCACGCCGTATCCGAGGTCGGCGAAGACGACAGGGGGCGCTTGCTTGAGCAGGATTTCCTCCCGCCACTTCTGGAAGCTCGACAGAAAGAAGCCCGTGCGCGAGGTGATCGCGCCGACACGGCCTCGTGGGCTCAGCACCTCGATGCCGCGCTCGACGAACGCCGCGTACACGTCATTCTTTGTTCTTGGGTAGGCCTTCTCGAAGTCTTTCTTGGCGCGCGTGCTGCCGGCACCGAAGGGCGGGTTCATCAGCACCGCGTCGAACTTTTTCTCGGCCAGGGTCAGCAGCCCTACGCCGTGCGCTACGTCCTCAGCGAAGAGCCGCTTCCGCGCACTCGTTGCGCTCGCCTTCTCGCGCACAAAGCGATCGAGTGCGGCACGGATGCGCTCTTCGGCGGGGGCGAAGAGCTCGCCCTGCTTCTTCGCGGGCGTCTTCACGAGCCGCTCGAGGCGCAGCAGGAGCCCGAGCTCACCCGCGAGGCTCAGCGACTCGACCAACGACATGAACACCCGCCCGAGCTCGGCATCGCCCAGCTTCGCCACGAACTCCTCGGCGATCTGAGCGTCCGCCACGAGCGGTTCGGCCACGACGATATTCGACCGGCGAATCTGCGGACGGTCGCTCCGGCCGATGCCGAAGTCCCGGTACGCCTTCTGTGCGCGCATCCACAACGCGAGCTGCGCGATCTGTGCGCAGCGCGGGTCGATGTCGACACCGTGGAGGTTGTGCGCGAGCACGAGCCCCGGCACCGCCTTCTTCAGTGCGTCGAGGCTCGGGTAGTCCTCAGCGAGCGTCTTGCCCGTCGCCTCGCTCTTCGGGCTCTCCGGGTCGGCCCAGGCCTCCTCGTAGATCGTGAGCAAGAGATCGAATGCGTAAAGCAGGAAGTGGCCACTGCCACAGGCCGGGTCGAGCACCCGCAGATCGCGCGGATCCTTCTTGGGGCGTGGGGCGAACTCTTCGCCGGGCTTGCGGACCATGTACTCGCACGCGTCCGCAAGGCGCGTCTCGCCGTTGCGCATCTCGTACCAGATGCGGCCGAGGGTGTTGTCGGTGAGGAACTGCACCACGTAGCGCGGCGTGAAGAACTGGTTGCGCACGGCCAGCTCGCGGCTGTTGCGCGGCGCCTGGCTCTCCTCGCGCATCTTTCGCCGCTCGTCCTGCCCGTTGAAGTACTGGTAGACCCAGCCGATGGTCTCATCCTCGCCCCACACGCGGGCGAGCTCGGGGGCGTTCAGGATCTCGAGGAGCTTCTCGAAGGTGGCGCGCTTCGGCCAGAGCACGCTCGAAGGATCGCGGCGATCGAAGAGGACCTTCACCTCGGTCGACAGCTCGTCGAAGAGCGACTCGATGTAGAGCCGGTAGCCCGCGCTGTCGGGCAGGAGCGGCAAGCCCGGCGCCATGCCGCAAAACTCACGGTAGCCGGCGGATTGCTCGCCCTTGGTGATGCACTCCTGCACCAGCTCACGCGCCTCCAGCATCTTGAGGGCTACGAAGCGGTTGAGCGTCGTGAAGGCGGCGTCGCGTAGGTAGTCGCGCACGGCGTCGGCCGCGCTCATGCCCGCTGCGCGCTTGTGCTCGATGGCTGCGACAATCCGCTCGCGCTGGAAGGCTTGGCGCGCCGAGAGATGGGCACCGGGAGTCGGGGCGACGCTGCCATCCATGAGGACATCGAACGTCCCCTCGAGCTGGGCAGCGAAGTCTTCCTCGAGGAGCTTCCGCGCTCGCTGGGTCGCGCGTTCGATGGCGTTGCGGGTGTCCTTGTCCATCCTCGGCGTCCCCTACTGAATGATGACCTTCTTGCCGGCGCCGATGAGGCGCGCGCACTCTTCGCGGATGCCATCGAGCGCAGCTTCGAGTTGTTCTTCGGTCTCGATGCCTCCGGCGAAGTAGCTAGCGACGCTCACGGTGACGACGCGCTCGCCGTCGATGATGCGGCGCAGCTCCGCGATGGCGGCGCGGAGGCGCCCGTCACAGGCGTCACGGTCGGCTCGGAGCTGCGGGATCGTCACGCCGGTCTCGTCGCGCTTCATCCCGCGCTCGAAGGGCTCGGCGAGGCGCCGCTGCTGGTCCTCGTCAATCTCCGTCCAGCCCGGCGTCTTTACGAGCTCGTCGAAGGCCTTGGTGTAGGCGGCCACGCGCGCATCGAGTGCCTCGTCGAAGCGCCTCTGGTATTCGAGTTCCAGCGCCCTGGTGTGCTGCTCGATTGCAGGGAGCTCCTTGAAGAACGTCTCGCGCTGCAGAAGGTCTTCGAGCTCGGTCGCACACATGCGCAAGTCGTCTGCGATATCCGCCTCCTGCTCGAGAAACGTCCACAGGTTGCTCTGTGCCTTGCGGGCGCGCTCGAGGTCATGAAGGCGCGGCTCGCTCAGGACCTGTTCCAGCTCGACGGCGCGTTTGATGGCGTCCTTGATGGCGCGGTGACTTGCGTTGAAGGTCGCGATGGCGTTGTCCTCCGAGCCACGGAGGATGGCCTTCATCTGGCCGATGGCGTCCTCGAGCACCGTGCCGCCCGGCAGACGGTGCGCGGTGAGCGTGGCAAGCGCGGAAGCTACGGTGTCCTCGTTGCGAGCGACCTCCTTGCGCAGCTCGGCGACGATGGAGCTGGCGTTCAGCTCCTTCACCTCACTGCCGAATGTGTCCCTGAAGGCCTCGGAGGCCTTCACCAGCTCCTCGAATTCGATGCCCTTCTTGGGGCGGAATGAGGCCTGCCGGAACAGGTTGTTGTTGGAGAAGGTCTCGCGCGCCTCGACGCCCGTGACGGTGTCGAGCGTCTGGCCCTTGCTGGTCGCCTCGATCTTCCCGGCGCGCAGCAGCGAGAGAACGAGCAGGCGCACCACTTCGAAGTCCCAGCCGAACGGCTCCTTCGCGAACTCGTCGGCGAGGTAGCGGCCGCTCGCGGTGTCCCCGTAGTTGGCGCGCTCCTCGATGCGATCGAGCACCTCCTTGAGCGGGCCGCTCTCGGTGCGGAAAACAGTCTTGCCCTTCTCGTCGCGGAGCAGGCCGAGGCTCGAGAACACTGAAGGGAGGCCCTGAAGGTTCTCGGCGGTGAAGAGTGCATCGGTGCCCTTCTTCACGTCCGTGGCCTTGGCGGCGGCCTCCTTGAAGCGGTCGAAGACCTCGGGCAGCACCTGACCGAGCACCTCGGCGGCCGTCTTGCCAACGTCGACGGCACGGTCGCTGGGACTCCTGTCATTGCCACGGAAGTAAATGCGTCCCGAAAGCGCCGCCGCTTTCAATAGGCGCCGCAATTCGTCGCTGTGCCGGCGCAGCCGGACGCGCTCCTCGGCGATGAGGGCTGGTGTGTCCTCGCCCTTGGTCTCGCGCTCCTTGCGGGCGAGCATCTCCTTCGACCGGAAGAGCTCGACGGTCTCGCGGTCGATCGCGTCGGTGAGCGGGATGGCCCAGAAGACGTGCTTGCGCTCCTGCTGGCTGCGCGTGCGCAGCTCGGCGGCGAGGGCGTCAAAGTCCTTCCCGTCTTCGGCGAGGTGGACCTGGAACATCATGTCGCCGCTCGTGATCTCGCGGCCGTGGATGGCGAGCCCTGCCTTGAAGGTCTTGGTCTCGAAGAGCGTGTACGAGGGCTGCGGCTGCCAGAAGGCCGAGAGGACTTCCTGGTAGAGCCGATGCGAGTCACCGGGCTTCGGGTTGATACCATTGCGCAGGCGCTCCCAATCGTCTTCAGCGGGCGTGGGAATGCGGTAGCCATCGTCACCGTGGCGAACCTGGTGGGCGGCCTCGAGCGCGCGGAGCGCCTCTTTCACCGAGGCGAGCTGGGAGTCGCCGCCGACCTGGCCATGCAGGGCTGCAGCGATGTTCTCCGCGCTGCGGTGGACGCTCTTCACGTACTGGAGCAAGCAGATGACCTTCGCCACCGGCTGCGCCAGCGGGTGCTCGACCAGCTTCGGGATGGCTGCGATCTTGGCGCGTACCTCGGAGCCGATGTTGCCCTCGACGAGGTCGTAGACCTGATCGAGCCGTACGAGGTCGCCTACCGGTCGATCAGCGAGATTCACCGCCGGGTTGATGAGGAGCTGCTGCGCGAGCTTGATGATGGTGCGGTTCGCGCCGCCGACGTGCTTGCTCGCGCCCCCCTGCGTACGCAGCCCCGAAACGATCTGGATGATGAGGTCGATCTGGTACGGGAGGAGCGGGTAGAGGTCGATGAAGGCTTCGCGCGACAGCTCGGGGAGCTTGATGTCGGCGGTGAGCCTCGTGTGCTCCGTGAGGCGGCCACGGTGCTCGTCGAACAGCTTCCCGAGCGCAGTCTGCGCGGCAGCGTTCTTCGAGAGCACGCGGCGACTCGTGACCTCGGTGATGTCACTCGGCTCGAGATGGACTTGCAGCGGGAAGCGATCCATCAGGCGCGCGAGCTCAATCCTCTTGTCGTCGAGGCCGGAAACGAGCTCTCCGAGCTTCTCCTGTGAGGTGACGACGACCCAGTGCTTGCCACGCCCCTTCACACCGAGCTGCTGCACGATGGCCTGCAGGTCCAGCATCTTCTGGACATCGCGAGCGACGAACTGGCCCACCTCGTCGACCACGAACATGAGCGAGTACCCGGGCTTCCTGCGCTTCATCAGCTCGCCCACACGCTCAGCCAGCTTGCCCGGCGTGATGTCGGCCTTGTTCTTGACGGCCTTCACCCATGAGTCGGCCATCGGATACGTGTCCGGGTCCAGACTGTGGAGCACCCGGCTCGCCTCCGACAGCGCGAAGGCGACCTTGCCCTTCTCTGTGGCCCAATCCTTCTTGAAGAGGCGCCTGTACTCCTCTTCGAAGCGCGCAAGCTGTCCCTTTTCCTCGAGGCCGATTTCGAGCTCCGAAAGATCGAGATCTTTCGCGTAGCCGAGGCTCTGCAGGAAGAGCCCATACATGATCTCGGTGAGTGTCTGGTTGCCGCTGCGGATGCCTCGGTCCGTCGAGACGTCGAAGATGACCGCATGGGTCGGGATCTGCTCGTTGATGGTCTTGAGCAGCACCTGGAGCTTCTTGTCGCCCGCGCGATGGGCGAAGCGCTCTGCAGCTGACTCCCCCGCGACCGTGCGGTTCGCGACCGAGAGGCCGAGCATCTTCGCGAAGCTCGACTTACCGGAGCCGAAGAAGCCCGACACCCAGATCGCGATGCCCTCGTGCGGCTTGTTCGGGGTTTCGCGATAGGCTTCCAAGATTTGCGTGAAATGGGAGCGAATCGCGTCCGTGACGACGTACTCGTTGATTTCGTCGCGGACAATTTCTTCGTCGGTCTGGTCGACCTTGATGACCTCTTCGATCCGACGGTGGATGTCGTTGGCGAAGAGCGTCTTGATGGGCGTGGGCGTCGTCATCGTCGAGAGTCCTCAGAAGATCTTCGGGCGGTAGTTGTGCTCCGCATCGAGCACACCCATGAATCGCAGGCCTGCCGCACCATCGAGGTCGCCGGGGTAGAAGAGCACGGTCGGCACGTGAACCCGTCCCTTGAGCTGCTCGAGCAGCGAGAAGGTCCGGTACACGGGGAACAGTGCTCCGGTGCGCAGGATGAAGACGATGTCGCGCAGCGGGTCTGCGTCCTCGGGCATGCGCGAGGCAACGAGGTCGACGAGGGGCGAATACTCGGACAGCACCGAGTGAACAGTCTCGACGATGGCCTCGACGCCCAGCTCGCGCTCTGCGTTGAACCACTCCTCCAGTGAGCGCTGTGAGCGCATGGCCTCGTCGAGGCACTCGGCCAAAGAGATCCGGTGGACGCGCTTACCCTTCTGCGAGAGTCGGGTCTCGAGCAACGTCACCTCCTTGCGAAGCTCGAACTCATCTTCCGGGTCGTAGCGAAACAGCGCATACGGCATGTCGTGGTACGCGCTGATGCGCTGCCGGGGGTCGGGCAGCTCGAGCAAGGGCTCGAGGGTTTGCTTCAAGCGGTGTTCGAGATCGCTCATGCAACCATCCTCTCGGCGTACTCGCGGGTGCTCGCACACGGCAGCGAGAGCTGCACGATGCTCCCAGCGACCTGATATTCGAGCTTGCGGTACTGGTGGAGCCGCAAGAGCTCGTGCTCGACGTCGGCGGGGCGCATCAGGAAAAGGCGCCATGCGTGCGACGCCACGAGCTTGCTAGGGTTCGGCTCCTCATCGCGCATCGCGTGCAGCAGGTAGAGGAAGCTCCGCTCCGGAAGGTGAAACGAAACGAACTCCTTGGCGATGGAGCCCCGAAGCAGTCCGAAGTCGACGGCGATCTTGAGGAGGCCTGCTGCGACGCGCTTCGTGGTCTGCTCAGACCATGCATGCTCGGTGGTGCCGCCTCGCTTGCTGATGTCGCCGAGGTACTTCTCGACGTCCTCGGTGTAGACGCGGAAGGCACCTGCGTCGTACGCAGCGAAGAGCCAGGTCTCGAGGAAGTCGCGAACGAGGAACTCGTCACGCGTCATATGCCAGAGGAGCAGAGGCTTCCACTCCTCGACGGGCAGTCCGCGTTTTGCGAGCATGACAAGCGGCCGGTCGCGGCCGGCGGGATCGAAGCGACGATTCAGCACCTTGGCGACATCGCGGAGCCAGGCAGTGCTCTTCGCGCCGATGAAGTTCTGCTCACGCAGGCGGTCGAGGTTCTCGCGTTTCGAACGCTCGAAGTCCCACGCCGCGAACACGGCGTAGGTCTCCTCGATCATCGCACCCTTGATGATTGTGAAGGACGAGACGACGTTCGCGCGCGAGCTCGCCTTCATGCTTCGGCCCTCCTCGCGTAGGGCACGGCCAGCGTGGAGGGTTCGCCGCGCGCGAAGCCGAGCGCCAGAAGCGCGACATCGGCATCGGTTCCGGAGAAGACCCCTGGCAGCGGCACGGCGCGTCCCTCGGCCGAGCGGCGCAGCTTGCTGTAGGCCTCGATATCTCTCTCCTCGACGAGCTCGAAGGCGCGGAGAAGCTCGGCGAGGTCGCTGCCCGAAAGAGACTCGAGCTTCTCGAAGAAGTTGGTCCAGGCGCCCGCGTTGTCGAGCCAGTGCTCCCAGCGCGCGTCGAAGGCCTCCTCGACGGCTTCGGGCAGGCGCCATAGCGTGACGCAGCCCGGCGGATCGAAGACCTCGGCGCAGCGGTGCGCAGCAACGGCGAACACCGACCGTGCCTGCGCGAACCGGTGCGTGCGTGGAAAGCCGCGGCGAAGGGCGAGCGCCCCGAGGCGCCCGAGCTGGCCTTTGGTGTTCCACCACTTCGCGAGGTCCATCTCGCCGAAGCGCGCGACGACGAGGCG
>CALFEQ010000159.1 GCA_937949945.1 uncultured Myxococcales bacterium | reverse complement strand
CTGAGGACCGAGGACTGAGGACTCGCGCGCGAAGCGCGCGCCCCTGGAGCCTGGAGCCCGGAGCCTCTTTCTCACTCGTACATCACGTATTCGGGCTCCGGGACGAGCGCGAGGACCTCGCGAGGCGTCATGAGGCTCCCGCCGTGCGCCCGATCTTCGTCGAAGAACAGTTTGAAACCTGGGTGGACGTGAGGCACCCGGGTCTTCATGAGGGCGTTGTACGTCGTGATCTTCGTGTGCTTCGGACCGAGACCGTCGACGCTCTTGATGACGACGACGCCCGGATAGGGCTTGAGCTCCGGCTCGTTCTTGAGGACGCGGTTGTTCACCTGATGGAAGACGAGCACCTTCTCCGGGAGATCCCCCTCTTCGACGATCTTCGAGAGGTACTCGGCGACCTCGTTGATCGTCTCGGCGGTCACGTAGCCGTACGAGACCCCGGGCTTCTGCTTTCCATGGACGGCCCACTCGGGATCGAGCGCGACGCCCACGTCGGGCTCACGCAAGTACTTCTCGAAGACTTTGACCTCGGTGACGAAGTCGGAGTGCCCGGGCTGGATGTTGAGGAGGAGCAGCCCCTTCGACGCGCGCGCGACGTCGAGATACTGGTCGACGACCGATTCGGGCACGCGGCGGCGCCACTTGCCGTCCGCCCCGGGAGCGCCCTGGACGACGACCGCGATGAGCTCGAAGACGGGCATCACCGGCCTCGTCCCGGCGTACTTGTCCGCGTACTCGAGCACCGACTTCGCGCGTGCAGCGATGTTCCCGGTGAGCCGGCCGAGCGCGGGCGCCTTCGGCGTCCCGCAGAAGCCGACGAGCCGATAGTGCGGGAAGATCTCCCGCCCTCCGCGGGGCAGCTCCGGGCGCGGCTTCGACGGCTCGGGCTCGGGCTCGGGCTCGGGCTCCGGCGGAGGCACGGTCTTCGGCTCCGCCGACGGCGCAGGCGGGTCGATCGCCCGATCGCGGACGCACGATGACAGCGCCAAGACGCCGAGCAGGGCCGTGACGGCGAGCCGCACGCGATCATTGTCCTTGGACTCGCGGCGGCGGGCCAAGCGGGCAGCACCGGAAGGGCACGCGCCAGGCTCGCCGCCCTCTTGCCGCCTCGCCCTCTTCCTGTAGCGTGCGCGCCATGCAGACCGAAGCGATGGTGATGATGGCCACGGGGGGTCCGGAGGTGCTCGAGCGGCGGACGATCGAGCTCCCCGAGCCGGGACCTCGTGAGGTGCGTGTCCGGGTCCGGGCCGTCGCGGTGAACCACATCGACATCTGGGGCCGCCGCGGGCTCCCGCACTTCCGCTACGAGTTCCCTCACCGCCTCGGCGCGGACATCGCGGGCGAGGTCGAGGCGCTCGGTCCGGGCGCGGTCGGCGCGAAGGTCGGCGACAAGGTCCTCGTCAACCCGGGCGTGTCGTGCGGCGCCTGCGAGCGCTGCCTGCTCGGCGAGGATCCCCTCTGCCGGAGCTATCGCATCCTCGGCGAGAACACGCAGGGCGGCTACTCGCGTCACATCAACGTGCCGGACGCGAACCTCCTCCCCTTCCCCTCCAACCTCTCCTTCGAAGAGGCCGCGGCGATCCCGCTCTGCTTCCTCACGGCCTGGTCGATGGTCGTCCGCAAGGGCCAGGTCTCGCCGGGTCAGACGGTGCTCGTCCAAGCCGCGGGCAGCGGCGTGTCGAGCGCCGCCATCCAGATCGCGAAGATGTTCGGCGCGCGCGTCATCACGACCACGAGCACCGACGAGAAGGCAAAGCGCGCGCGCGAGCTCGGCGCCGACGAGGTCATCAACTACACGACCCAGGACTTCGTCGCGGAGTGCAAGAAGCTCACGAACAAGAAGGGCGTCGACCTCGTGATCGAGCACGTCGGCGGTGACGTCCTCGCGCGCAGCATCCTCGCGGCCGCGTGGGGCGGGCGCATCGTCACCTGCGGCGCGACCTCCGGCTACGAGCCGCAGATCGACCTTCGCCACGTGTTCTTCCGGCAGGTGCAAATCCTCGGATCGACCATGGGTCCGAAGGGCGACCTGTTCGGCATCCTCCGCCACGTCGAGCAGGGCAAGCTCCGTCCCGTCGTCGATCGGGTCATGCCGCTGTGGGAAGCCGCGGAGGCACACCGGCTGCTCGAGGAGCGGAAGGTCTTCGGAAAGGTCGTGCTCGCGGTGGACTGAGCCATCAGGCTCGGGCCTCAGGCCTCGGGCCTCAGCTTCGTCGTCTCCTCAGTCCTCAATCCTAGGCATCCGAGGTTGCGCGCGCGGCGCGCGCGCCCCTGGAGCCCGGAGCCTCTTCTTCACCGCGCATCGAGCGCGCGATCGAGGTTGTACGCGGCGCTGATGAGCGCGAGGTGCGTGAGCGCCTGCGGGTAGTTGCCCAGGGCCTCGCCGGTCACGCTCGTCTGCTCCGCGTACAGCCCGAGGTGGTTGGCGTAGCCGAGCATCCGCTCGAAGAGCAGCCTCGCCCTGTCGAGCAGACGCCGATCGGTGCGCCCAGCGCGCGTCAGCGCCTCGACGAGCCAGAAGCTGCACATGTTGAAGGTGCCCTCCTTGCCCGGCAGGCCATCCTCCGGTCTCTCCGGGTCGTATCTATGGACGAGACCGTCGGAGAGCAGGCCGCCCTCGTGAGGCGGCCGGCCGATGACGTCGAGCGTCTGCAGCATCTTCGGATCGACGGGGGAGACGAAGAAGACGAGCGGCATGATCAGGTTCGACGCGTCGAGGGTCTCTCCGTCGAATGCCTGCACGAACGATCGCCGGCGCTCGCTCCAGCCCCGGCTCATGATGGCCTCGAAGATGCGGTCTCGTTCTTCGAGCCAGCGCTCGTGAGGTGCGGGGAAGGAGCGCTTCGCGGCGAGCCTCAGCCCGCGATCGAGCGCGACCCAGCACATCAGCTTCGAGTACACGAACTGGCGGCGGCCGCCGCGCGTCTCCCAGATTCCCTCGTCCGGCCGCTGCCAGTTGTCGGCGACCCAGTCGACGAGCTCCCGAAGCATCTGCCAGAGGTCGAACGAGATCGGCGTCCCGTGCTTGTTGAACAGATACGCGGAGTCGAGCAGCTCGCCGTAGATGTCGAGCTGGAGCTGATCGTAGGCTCCGTTCCCGATGCGCACCGGCGCCGATCCGCGGTAGCCGCTCAGGTGATCGAGCGTCGACTCGGCCAGATTACTTCGGCCGTCGATGCCGTAGACGATCTGCAGCGGAGCGTCGCGACGGACGTCGTGACAGCGCCCGCCCAGCCAGCTCATGAACTGGGAAGCCTCGTCCGTGAACCCGAGCCGGAGCAGCGCATAGAGCGTGAAGGCCGCGTCGCGGATCCACGTGTACCGGTAGTCCCAATTCCGCGAGCCGCCGATCACCTCCGGCAGGCTGCACGTCGGCGCAGCGACGATGGCCCCCGTCGGCTCGAACGTGAGGAGCTTCAGGAGGAGCGCCGAGCGGTGGACGACCTCGCGCCATCGACCGCGATACGTGCTCTTCGAGAGCCAGCGTCGCCAGAACGCGATCGTGTCCTCGAACGCCTTCGACGCCTCCTCGGGCGTCGCCGGAGGTCGACACCCCGCCTCGCCGTCCATTCCCCGCAAGACCAGCGTGACCTTCTCGCCCTCGCGGAGGGTGAAGCGAGCTTCGACCCCCCGCTCGGTCACGACGAGCGGGAGATCCGTCGAGAGCGCGAGCGATGGGCCACGGCGGCTGGCGAAGACCGCGCCGTGCTTCGTCACGGTCGTCACCGCTCGCTCGCGCGCGTAGTCGAACGCAGGCTCGCAGACGAGACGAAGGCTCGTCCTCCCGCGCACGCCGGAGACCCGCCGGACGAGCTGATCTTCGCACCGCGCGCCGAACGACACGGGCATGAAGTCGTCGATCTCGGCGACGCCGCCGTGCGCGAGGAAGCGCGTCGTCAGGACGTTCGTGTCGGGCCAGTAGAGCTGCTTCGACGAGAAGCCCGCTTCCGTCGGCTCGATCGCGAACCTGCCGCCGCGCTCGTCGTCGAGCAGCGCCGCGAAGACGCTCGGAGAGTCGAAGTGCGGATGGCAGAGCCAGTCGATCGACCCGCGCATGCTCACGAGCGCCGCCGTGCGCATGTTCCCGATCACCCCGTAGTGCTCGATGTTCTCGTACGCCATCCGAGAACGTCCCCTGCATCGCGCGATCCACGCGGCCCGACTCCCGAACGCCGCCGTACCGCGAGGACGACAAACCTCACGGCCACGCAGCGACGCGGCCCCATCGAGAACCCGGCCAGAGCGGACGCGCGATCGCTCGCGATCCATTGCGAAGGCGGATCGAGGACATATCCTGTCCGACCATGGCGAAAGCACGTCCTCTCCTGGACGAAGGCGACTGGAAGCGGCGCGCGACGTGGGTCGACGGCGACGACGGCGGCTACTTCCGTCTCGAGACGCGCGACACCGGCGACGTCCCGGTCCGTCTCTTCCTCACGCAGAAGCTCCTGACCGAGGCGGAGCCGACGCTCTATCGCCAGATCGTCAACGCGACGCGCTTCCCCGGCGTCAAGATGGTCTGCATCACGCCGGACGTGCACTACGGCTACGGCGTGCCCGTCGGGTGCGTGATCCTCACCGATCGGTACGAGGGCTCCGTCGCCATGGGTCCCGTCGGCTTCGACATCGGCTGCGGGATGATGAGCGCGCGGAGCAACGTGCCCGCGGAGCTCGCCACGCCGGATCGCAAGCTCGCCTTCAACCGCGAGGTCTCGAAGCGCGTGAGCCTCGGCGCGGGCGGCAAGAGCGTGAAGCTCGGGCGGCTCGGCGAGAAGGAGTTCCAGGAGCTCGTACGCGGCGGCGCCGAGTACTACGTCGACAAGTACGGCGCGTCGTTCGATCGGAGCCGCGCCGAGCGGCACCGCATCCCCGTCGACGACGCGTGGGACATCCCGTGGGGCGGCAAGGGCCAACCCGAGCGCGGGCTCGATCAGCTCGGCTCGCTCGGGGGCGGCAACCACTTCATCGAGCTCCAGCGCTGCGAAGAGACGGGCACGCTCTTCGTCCAGGTGCACACGGGCAGCCGCGGCTTCGGGCACGGCCTCGCCACGAACTACTTCCACATGGCGAAGGACGAGAACCCGGACATCACCGATCTCGATCTCGGCTGGTTCGGCCCGCGCTCGCGCCACTTCCGCTCGTACCTCAACGCGGTCGCGGCCGGCGGCAACTACGCCATCCTGAATCGCCTCGTCATCTACGAGCAGATCGCCGAGGCGTTCCAGAAGGTCTTCAAGGCGGACCTCGAGCTCGTCTACGAGATCAGCCACAACTTGGTGCAGGCCGAGCGGCACCCGAAGTTCGGCGACGTCTGGGTGCACCGCAAGGGCGCGACGCGCGCCTTCCCCGCCGGCCACCCCGCCCTCGCCGGGACGTGCTGGGCGAAGACGGGGCATCCGGTGCTCATCCCCGGCTCGAACCGCGACTACAGCTACATCCTGATGCCCGAGCCGGGCGCCCACAAGAGCGGCTACTCGGTCAACCACGGCGCGGGCCGCCGCATGTCGCGCGGCGAGGCGATGCGCATGCTCGATCAGCGCAAGGTCGACGAGCAGTACCGCCGCGACGACATCCTCGTGAACCTCGACGGCCGCGTCCCGCTCGACGAGTCGAGCGCTTGCTACAAGAGCTGCGAGGAGGTCGTGTCGGCCGTCGTCGCCGCCGGCCTCGCCCGCGTCGAGCACACGCTCTGGCCGCTCGCGTCGATCAAGGGCACCGAAGAAGGCTTCGCCCGCGATCGCAGGCGCGCCGCGAAGGCGAAGGAGCGCTCACGCGACATGGAGCGCCACGAGGCGCGGAGGACGAAGGGGCACTACTGAGCTTTCCGCCCTTCCCTCCTTGCTGTGAGATCCCCGAAATGCGAACACCCGGCCAGCCGTCGAGGCTGCCGGGTGTCCGTCACGGGCGATGCTTCAGCGCTTCGTGATCAGGGCGCGAAGACCAGCCCGCCGCCGAAGATCGGGGGAACGTCCACGATCGGCCGGTTCAGGATGGTGACCGTGCGCGTCGTCGTGGCGTTCGGGTCGCGGTTGGCTTGGTCGCTGACCGCCTGGAGCTGGATGTTCTTCGAGCCCTTGGTCGCGAAGGTGTGCGACTTGGTGAAGAGCGCCGTCGGCGACGCCGAGACGGTCTCGACCGAGCCGTCACCCCACGTGAGGCGGTAGGTCATCTTGTCCGTGTACGGCCAGCAGGGACGCATGCGACCGTGCATCGTGACCGTCGTGCCGCTCACGCCGGAGCTGTAGAAGATCGGACGGAGCGCGCTGTCGTCACCGAAGCTCCAGAAGCCGATGTGCTTGTTCGCGAGGTTCCAGGTCCACTCCTTCTTGTCGGTGACGGCCGTGTCGACGCGCGCGAACACGTCGACCTTCGCGCGGAGATCCAGCGTGAGCGCGCGCACCCACTCGTTCACGCCGTCGTTGTCCGCGTCACCGCAGCCGTTGCCGTAGTAGCCCCAGAGCGACGCGGGGAGGCTGCCGCGGACGCCGACGTCACCCCAGGCGATGTCCTCCGAGTAGAGGACGCCACGGATCGCCGCCGAGACCGACGGCGTGACGTCGACCTTCGCGCTCACCGAGATGCTCGGGGGCGTGTCCTGCGCGAACGTGAGCGTCGCGCTCTTCGTACCGGTGCACGAGGAGCTCGAGCACGCGACGTTGAAGTTGCCGTTCCCGATCACCTTCGCCTGCGCGTGGAGCTCGGCCTGCGCCTTCGCGTCGACGGCGACCTCCACGGGGATGCGGATCTTGAAGTAGACGGGGATCGGCCCGGCCCAGAAGCTGAAGCTCGCGATCTCGGGCTTCGCGATCGTCTTCTCCCACTTCCACTGCTTCTGGAACTTGCCGTCGACCTTCGCCGTCGCCGTCAGGTTCGCGTTGCCGACGAGCTCCACCTTCTTGAACGAGACCTTGTACGGGACGCACCACGACTTGTGGACGCGGTAGCGCGCCGTCGCCGTCGCCGAGCCCGTGAACCTGGCGGAGAAGTCGATGGCGCCGGTGAAGGAGCCCGCCTCGTCCGTCTTCTTGAAGTTGAAGGACTTGTCGACGCCGAGCGAACGGGTGTAGCTGCTGTCGTAGTCGGAGCACGCGCCGAAGAACGCGACGCCGGCCTGCTCGAGCGCGTCGACCTGCGCGGCGGCGTCGAGCGAGACGACGGTGACGAAGTCGTCGTCGGCGGCCCTCGCCATGGTGCCCGCGACACCCGTCGCGGCGAACTCCTCGGCGAGGCGCTTCTTCGTCAGGGCCGAAAGCGGCGCCGTCTGGATCGCCTCCGGCTTGGTGAGGACGACGATGTCCTCGTTCGCCTCGCGCGTGCCGCCGGCCTCGGGATCGTCGAGCTGGCCGGTGACGTGGATCTTCTTCCAGCCGTCACCCGAAGCGATGACATGGAGGTTGGGGTCGGCCGGCTCGATGACGATCGAATCCAGGACCTCGTCGAGATCCGGGAGGTTCCCGATGGGGGCCGCGGGCTTGGACGTCAGCGCCTGCGACTGCGTATCCTCGGCCTCGTCCGGCTGGTCGAAGTCGCCCGCACATCCGGCGGCGAGAGGGAGGCACGCAAGGGCAAGAGCGAACGCAATGGTCTGGTTCTTGATCGTCACCTTTTCTCTCCTGAAGACCGTGCGCGACCTTCGCGTCGTCGCGCGGGCATTCAGGTAAGGCACCCGCATGTGCTCCGCATGTCGCCTGAGCGGGGTAATTGGATTAGCGACATGCCGAAAGCCCCACGGGGGGGCGGCGGATCGGCGCCGAAGACCACGGCGAGACCTCTCGATCCGGCCGACGGAACGCGCCGCGCGGGCGTGCTCAAAACCACGAACGGCCGTCGCTCCGGGAAGGGCCGGCCGCGGGATCCGGCCCGAACGCGGTCACGAGCTGAGCCATCGGAGGCGCGCGAGCGGGCGCCCCCGACCCGCCGGAGCCGGCGTTCGGGGCGCGTTCGGGCGAAGCCGGCCGATATTGCTTCAAAATCGCCAGTCGTTGCGCTAACAACGCGGCATGCAACGTGGCTCGGCAGAGATCTTCCTCGGGATCGGTCTCATTCTTCTGGGCATCGTGATGCTCAAGCTCACCGACCGAGACTACTGGTGGGCCGCGATCGCTCTCGGGTCCATCGTCGGGTCGAAGGGCGGCATCTCCGTCTCGCAGCGCGCACGCGTCTGATCGAAGCCCGTGATCCCCGGCGCCCGTGAGGGCGGGCCTGGGTCGAATCATCGTGGGGCGCGCGATCGTCGCCGGCGTCGTCGCGACGTCGAGACGGTCGTCGTGTATCGGGGGGATCCCCGTCGACCGCGGCTGGATCGCGCGCGGCAGCTGGGTGCTCGCGCGGTCGTCGATACGGCGCCGCGGGGACGTGGCGATCCGGTGGCGCCCCGGCCCCGCGTACGGGAGCGTGACCGAGAGGTCCTCGATGCGGACGCGCGCCCCCTCCCAGGCCGCGCGCGAGCGCCGCATTTGGCCGGAATTGTGCGGGTCCTCCGATGGTTATGGCCTCACGGCGGACGCCCGCCGGCGCCCCCTTTCGTGATAGGAACCCGCCCCGATGGTAGACGCCCGTGAGCTCAACGAGATCGTGGCGCGCGAGAGCGCGTTCGTGGACCGCATCCTGAGCGAGGTCGGAAAGGTCATCGTCGGCCAGACGTACATGATCGAGCGTGTGCTCATCGGTCTGCTCACCGGCGGGCACGTGCTGCTCGAGGGCGTCCCCGGACTGGCGAAGACGTTGACCGTCCGGACGCTGTGCGACGCGATCAGCGCGAAGTTCGCCCGCATCCAGTTCACGCCGGATCTGTTGCCTGCGGACGTCATCGGCACCGTCATCTACAACCAGCAGCGCGGCGAGTTCACGTCCAAGCTCGGCCCCGTCTTCGCGAACCTCGTCCTCGCCGACGAGATCAACCGCGCCCCGGCGAAGGTGCAGAGCGCGCTCCTCGAGGCGATGCAGGAGCGGCAGGTCACCATCGGCGACAAGACGTACGCGCTGCCCTCGCCGTTCATCGTCATGGCGACGCAGAACCCGATCGAGCAGGAGGGCACCTATCCCCTGCCCGAGGCGCAGGTCGATCGCTTCATGCTGATGTGCAAGGTCGGCTACCCGACCCGCGAAGAGGAGCGGCGGATCATGGACCGCATGACGAGCAACGTGCCGCTCGCCGCGGAGCCGGTGATCACGCCGAACGATCTCCTCGAGGCACGGAAGCTCATCGGCCAGATCTACGTCGCCGACAAGGTGAAGGACTACATCGTCGACGTCGTCTTCGCGACGCGCGAGCCGGCGAAGCACGGTCTCAAGGATCTCGCCCCGCTCATCGAGTACGGAGCCTCGCCGCGCGCCTCGATCGCGCTCAACCTCGCGGCGCGCGCGCACGCGTTCCTCCGCCACCGCGGCTACGTGACGCCGGAGGACGTGAAGGCCATCGGACCCGACGTCCTCCGCCATCGCATCGTGCTCACGTACGAGGCGGACGCGGAGGAGGTCACGGCCGAGCAGGTCGTTCGCCGCGTCTTCGAGGTCGTCGAGGTCCCCTGACGAGAGCGAGGGCGCGGCCCCCTGGAGCCTGGAGCCCGGAGCCCGAACGGTGTCTCCCCCTGGAGCCTGGAGCCTGGAGCCTGGAGCCTGACTGCCATGTCCATCCCCCGAGAGATCCTCGCGGCGCTCCGCACGATCGAGATCCACACGGCGCGGCTCGCGAACGAGCAGCTCTCGGGCACGTACAAGTCGAGCTTCAAGGGACAGGGCCTGGCGTTCCGCGAGGTGCGGCCGTACCAGCCGGGCGACGACATTCGATCGATCGACTGGAACGTTTCGGCGCGCATGAGCGAGACCTTCGTGAAGGTCTTCGTCGAGGAGCGCGAGATGACGGTCATGCTCGCGGTCGACCTCTCCGCGAGCGAACGCTTCGGCACGCAGCGCGCTCCGAAGGCGCGCGTCGCGTCCGAGGTCGCGGCGCTCCTCGCGTTCAGCGCGATCCGGAACAACGATCGCGTCGGTCTCATCCTCTCGACGAGCAAGGTCGAGCGCATCGTGCCGCCGAAGAAGGGCGAGAAGCACGTCATGCGCGTCGTGCGCGAGATCCTCGGCTTCGAGGCGCCGCAGGCCGCGGGCGCGCGATCCGCCGACGCGTCCGCGCCGAAGCACGCGGCGGATCGTCGCGCGGGCGCGGCGCGCGCGCTCGGTCCGCACGACGCCGGGCGCGAGGCGAAGGCGAACCGCTTCACGGAGCCGCCGTACCCGACCCTCGGCGCCGCGACCGACCTCAAGGCCGCATTGGAGGCGCTGGCGCGCGTCTCGCGCCGGCGGAGCGTCGCGTTCGTCGTCTCGGACTTCCTCACCGCCGGATACGAGCGTGCACTGTCGCTCGCGAGCGCGAAGCACGACGTCATCCCCGTCGTGCTCGTCGACAAACGCGACTTCGAGCTGCCCGACGTCGGTCTCGCGACGTTCGAGGACCTCGAGAGCGGCGAGATGGTCGTCGTCGACACGTCCGACCCGAGGGTCCGGGCGCATTTCAAGCACGAGATGAATCGCATCCGCGAGGCGCGCCGACAGCTCTTCTTCAAGCTGGGGCTCGACTCCGTCGAGATCGACACCGCCGGATCGTTCGTCCGGCCCATCCGCGACTTGTTCGCGCGTCGAGCGAGGAGGATCGGGCTCGCATGACCCAAAGGCGGCGCGCATCGAGCCTTCGACGTCGCTGCGGGGCGGCCCTGCTCGGCATGCTCGGGTGCGCGCTCGTCGGGCTCTTCGTCGTGCGCGACGCGCATGCACAAGGCGCGAGCGCCGCGGACGCCGGACCGACGACGGACTCGATCTACGGATGCGTCGAGAGCATCCCGAAGGGCGCCCAGAAGCCGATCGTCACCGACACGTTCCCGTCGCGCGGCACGAGCGGGTGGGCGGCGACCTTGTCGATCACCGTCCGCCACGGCAAGGGCGAGCGCGTCCTGCCGTCGGGGCTCGATCTGTCGAGCGCGGTGGAGGCGAAGAAGGTGCTCCGGGAAGCCGGCTTCGTCGTCCCCGATCAGGACGGCGGCGCCGCCGCGAGGCTCTGGACCGAGCCCGACGACAGCGGCAAGCCGGACGCGACGACGCACCTCGAGCTGCCCCTCGTCCTGCTCCCGCCGAACCCGGGACGGAACGCGATGGTGCTGCCTCCCTTGCCCGTCGCGGTCGCACGCGCGAACGGCGAGATCGCGACCGTGTGCACGCACACGCACACGATCATCGTCGACGATCCGATCGCGAACACGCCCGACGCGATGCCGAAGGAGAACCCGCCGGGCATGCCTCAGCGCGAGGAGTGGACCGCGCTCAAGAAGGCGGTCGGCTGGGGAAGCCTCGGGCTGCTCGCCGGCGCGCTCCTCGCGTACCTGATCTGGCGCTGGCTCAATCGCCCCAAGCCCGCGCCGCCGCCGCCGCCGCCGCGGCCGCCGTGGGAGGTCGCGCTCGAGGAGCTCGACGAGGTCCGCCACGCCGGCCTGCTCGACGTGAAGCGCTACTCCGAGTACTTCGACCGGACGAGCGACGCGATCCGGCGCTACCTCGGCGCGCGCTTCGGGTTCGACGGGCTCGAGTCGACGACCGACGAGATCCTCGAGGCCCTCCGGAAGCAAGGAGCCGGCTTCATCCGCTTCGACGTGCCGGCGGGCGCAGACGGCGGCGGGCCCGCGCCGGGCATCTCCTACGAGCGCATCGCGCGCTTCCTCCGCGAGTGCGATCTCGTGAAATTCGCGAACCTCACGCCGACCCCCGAGCAGTGCGCCGCGGCGATCACCGAGGGCGAGGCGATCGTGCGCGCGACGATGCCGACCTCCACCGGCGCCGCTCCGGCCGAGCCGCCGGCGCCGCCTCCGGCCGATCCCGTCGCGGCGGCCCAGCTCCGCTCGCCGTACGAGCCGCCGCCGCCTTCGCGCCCGGCGCGCTCGCCGTGGGAGCCGCCGGATCCCGCGGAGGCGCCGCCCGCTCGCCCGGAGCGATCGCCGTGGGAGCCTCCGGCCCCCACCGAGGCACGCCCCGCGGAGCAGGCCGAGACGAAGCCGTCCACGACCACGAGTGAAGGCGGCGCCGAGACCGCGCGGCCGCGCTCGCCGTACGAGCCGCCGGAAGGAGGTTCGTCGTGAGCCGCCCCGTCCGGATCGCCGCCGTCGTCGCCGGAACGCTCGCGCTCCTCGCGCTCGGGCTCCTCTACCCCGTCCTCGCGCGCGGCGAGGCCTGGCTCTCCGCGGTGTGGACGGTCCCCGTGCTGCAGTGGCTCCCGCGGGGCGCGCGCTTGCCGGTCCTCGCGGGGCTCGCCGTCGTCCTCGCGGGCGTCGTCGTCTGGCGCATGACGCTCGCCGCCGACGCGCGCACGCCGCGCATGCGCATCCCCGCGATCGCGCCGCTCCTCACGGGTCCGCGAGGGTTCCGGACGTACCTGCGCGACCTGCCCGGGATGCTCCGCGGCGCCGCCATCGTGCTCGCGATCCTCGCGCTCGGCCGTCCGCAGAACGTGCTCCGCGGCGAGGACTCCGAGGAGAAGGGCATCGACATGGTCGTCGTGCTCGACCTCTCGGGATCGATGCGCGCGCTCATGGACGCCGAGCCCGTCGACCAGAAGCGAGGGCCGCGCGCGCCCGTCCAGCGGATGACCCGCCTCGACACGGCGAAGGAGGTCATCCTCGACTTCATCGCGCGCCGGAAGAACGACCGCATCGGCGTCGTCGTGTTCGGCCGCGCGGCGTACATCCTGTCGCCGCCGACGCTCGACAAGTCGCTGCTCTCGACGCTCGTGAGCAGGATGGAGCTCAATCTGATCGACGGCAACGGCACCGCGATCGGCGACGCCGTCGGCACCGCAGTCGCGCGCCTGCGCCGGTCGACGGCGCGGTCGAAGGTGATCATCCTTCTCACGGACGGCGACTCGAACGCGGGCTCGATCGCGCCCGATTACGCCGCGCACCTCGCGCAGACGCAGGGCGTGAAGGTGTTCACGATCCAGATCGGCGACGGCGACGACGTGGAGGTGCAGGACGGCGTCGATCTGTTCGGCCAGCCCCGCTACGTGCGCGAGCACTTCCCGGTGAACCCCGAGCTGCTCAAGCGCATGGCGAGCACGACCGGCGGCGACTCCTTCGTCGCGACCGACAAGAAGGGGCTCGAGCAGAGCATGCACGCGATCCTCGACAAGCTCGAGAAGACGCGCTTCGAGGCGCAGTCGGCCACGATGGAGGACCTCTTCATGTTCCTCCTGACCCCGGCCGTCGCGCTCGTCGCGCTCGAGGCGCTCGTGCGCCTCCTCATCGTGCGGAGGTTCCCGTGAACGCGCGCGTCTGCGAGAGGAGGGCTCGGCGATGAAGTTCGCATACGACCTCGGGTCGATACCGTACCTGCTCGTGGCCATCGGCTGCGGGCTGCTCGTCGTGCTCTTCGCCGCGTCGCTGGTCCTCGCGTCGGTGCGCCGCGCGCGTGCGACGAAGGTCTTCGGAGATCCGCGCCTCGTCACGCACCTCGAGACGTTCGACGCGTCCGGACGGCGCGCGCTCAAGGGCGTGCTGCTCGTCGTCGCGCTCGTCTGCGCCTTCCTCGCGCTCGCGCGCCCGCAGTGGGGCCGCGGCACGAAGCTCGTGCCGGCGACCAACCTCGACGTGGTGATCGTGCTCGACTACTCGAAGAGCATGTACGCGCGCGACGTCGCGCCGAGCCGGATCGCGCGCGCGAAGGCGGAGATCGCGAAGCTCGTACGCGAGCTGCCGGGAGCGCGCTTCGGCGCCGTCGCGTTCGCGGGCGAGCCGATGAGCTTCCCGCTGACGAGCGACTCCGCCGCGATCGCGCAGTTCTTCCGTCAGCTCGAGCCGAACGACATGCCGGTCGGCGGCACCGCGATCGGTCGCGCGCTCGAGCGCGCGCGCGAGGTGCTCGCTCGCGATCCGAAGTCGAAGGATCACGTGCGCGTCATCGTGCTGGTCACGGACGGCGAGGATCTCGAGGGCGATCCCGTCAGCGTCGCCCGGCAGGCCGCCGCGGAGAACACGCGCATCGACGTCGTCCAGATCGGCGGCCGCGCGCCGGAGCCGATCCCGGAGATCGGGCCGGACGGCAAGCCGATGGGGTTCCGCAAGGACGAGTTCGGCCGGACGCTCACGACGGAGCTCTCCGCGGAGGGCGAGGCGCAGCTCGCGGAGATCGCGAAGGTGACGGGCGGCGCCATCGTCCGCGCCGAGAAAGGCGAGACGGGCATCGACGAGGTCGCCCGCGGCCTCAAGAGGATGATGCGCGAGGAGCTCGCCGAGCGCGTCGAGATCGCGTTCGACGAGGAGTACATGTGGCCCCTCGGCCTCGCGGTCGTCTTGCTCTTCGTCGAGGGGCTCGTGCCCGAGGCGCCGCTGCCGCGCGTCTCGTTCGGGTTCGTCGGCGGCGTTTCGTCCGCGATGGCTCCGGGCGGAGGGCCGCCGAAGAAGAAGACCAGGAAGAAGAAGGAGAAGGACCGGTCGAAGGAGGACCGCGCGAAGGTTCCCGAGAGCGAGCCCGGGAGGTTGGCCACATGAAGCGCACGACGTTCCGCCGCGCATGGGTCTTCGTCGCGCTCGGCGCCGCGTTCGTCGCGGCGTGCGGCTGGGATCCGACGCGGCCGTTCGATCGCGAGTCGCCGCAGGTCAACGAGGCGCTCCGCTACTACGACGCCGGCGAGGCCGGAGCGGCGGCGGAGCTCTTGCAGGACTACCTCACGACGGGGCCCTGCCAGGAGGGCAACATCGGCACTCCGTCGCGCCTGCGCGAGCGGCCCAACGGGGCGTTCGATCTCGGGCTCGCGCTCTTCAAGATCGCCGAGGCGTACGGACACCGCTTCGGAGAAGAGGAGAACGACGCGGGCTTCCTCGACCCGAACCTGAAGGGCATGCGCGCCGGTCAGGTCGAGTGCGCGCTGCGCATCGTGCGCGCGGTCGCCGAGGATCCTTCCCAGCCCGTCCCGCTGCGCGCGCGCGCACGCTACCTCGAGGGGAACCTCCTCTTCCTCGTCGCCGACTACGAGGAGGCGGTGAAGGCCTACGACAAGGCGCTCGAGCTCGCGCCCGGGATGGGCGACGCCGGGCCCATCGGGGCGAACCTCGACGCCGGCGTGACGTACGCCCCGGATCCCATCGGCCGCGACGCCGCCTGGAACCGCGCCATCGCGCTCCGGCGCATCGAGGACAAGAAGGACGCTGGCCAGGACGCGGCGCCGAACGACGGCGGGGGCGCAGGAGGCGGCGGCGACCAGAACCAGAACGACGACGGCGATCGCCAGAACGACGCCGGAGGCGACGACGACCAGAAGGACGCAGGCGGCGGCGACGGCGACGACGACCAGAAGGACGCAGGCGGGAACGAGGACGCGGGAGACGACTCCAACGAGAACGACGAGCCCGAGAACGACGCGCAGGACGCGGGCCCGCCGCCTCCTCCCCCGCCCTCCCGCCAGAGCCAGGACGAGCGCATCCTCGACCAGCTCGAGAACGCCCCCACGGTCCAACAGGAGGCCGCGAAGAGGCACGCGAGGACACGCCAGGTACGAGGGATGGTGGACAAATGAAGCTACTGTCGCTTCTCGTCTCGATCGCGTGTGCGCTGACGATCGCGCTCCTCGGAGCGCCGGCGTTCGCGCAAGAGCCCACCGTCACGTCGAGCGTCGACGCCCACGAGATCGAGCTGGGCGACACCGTCACGTACACGCTGGAGGCGTCGTCCACGACGGGCGAGACCTTGTCGGACCCGCGCCTCGCCAATACGCAGGGCTTCACGATCGTCGATCAGCGCGCCGGACCGACGCACATGATCTCGATCGTCAACGGGCGCATGACGGAGAAGCGCGGCTTGAACGCGTCGTGGACGCTCCGCGCCGACCGGCTGGGCACGTTCACGATCGGCCCCGCGAGCGTCGCCGTCGGCAATGCGCGCAAGAACGCGCCGGCACAGCGCGTGACCGTCGTGCCTCCCGGCCAGGGCCGGCCGAAGCCGCGGCGCGGCGGAAGGCCGTTCGACCCGTTCGGCGGCTCCCCGTTCGACCCGTTCAAGGGGCTCTTCCCGAAGATCCCGGGGTTCGACGACGACGCCCCCGACCCGTTCTTCGACAACGTCGTCCCCGACACGGACCCGAAGCTCGCGCTCGACAGCCCGCGCGGGCCGATCGCGTTCCTCCACGCCACGGTGGACAAGACGCGCGCGGTCGTCGGCGAGCAGGTCACGCTCACCGTCTACCTCTACGAGGATCCGCGCGCGCGGCAGGGTCGCCCGTACGACGTGCACGAGGCGACGGCGACGCACTTCTTGAAGCGCTCGCTGCTCAAGGACGAGACGCGCGCCGTCCACGTCGGCCACGCGCTCGTCGGCGGCCGACCGTGGGCCGTCAAGCTCGTACGCAAGAACGCGCTGTTCCCGCTCAAGACCGGCCGGCTCACGATCGAGCCGATGTCGCTCACGCTCTCGAACGCGCGGAACGGCAAGCGCGAGAGCGAGACGCTCCACGTCGAGGTGACCGAGCCGCCGCTCGCAAACCGTCCCGCGGGCTACCAGATCGGAGACACGGGCGACTTCTCCCTCTCGTCCGAGGTGACGCCGCGCGAGGTGGACCAGCACGGCGCGATCGGCGTGACGGTGGAGCTGCGCGGCACCGGCAACATGCCGGCGACGCTGCCGACGCCCGAGGTCGCGGGCGTCGAATGGCTCGAGCCGCAGACGCGGGACGACCTCGGCCCCGTCTCGAACGATCGCTTCGGCGGGACGCGGACGTTCTCGTACGTCGTCCGGCTGCACAAGGACGGCGCGGTGGATCTCGGCGAGATCCGCCTGCCCTTCTACGATCCGAAGACGCGCTCGTACCGCGTCGCCACGACCTCGCTCGGCATCGTCCAGGTGAAGCCCGCGCAGGGCCGCGACGCCACCCCGGAGGTCGCCGACGCGATCTTGCCCGGGCTGCCCGGGCCGCGCAGCGAGCTCGAAGGCCGGCACGCCGAGACGTACCTCACCGAGCGCCCGCTCTACTGGGGCGCGGTGTTCGGCGCTCCGTTCGCGTGCGCGGCCGCGCTCGTGCTCTCGAGCGCCGTCGCACGCGTGCGGGAGCGCCGCGCGAGCAAGGCTCCCTCGCCCGAGCGCATCGCGCGCGACAAGCGCGCCGAAGCCGAGGCGGCGCTGAAGGGCAGCGACGGGAAAGCGGCGGTCGCCGCCGTCGCGCGCTTCCTCGAGGCGGAGATCTTCGCGAGGACCGGCGTGAACGTGCGCGGCACCTCGGGTCAGGGCGCGGTCGCCGAGCTCACGGACGCCGGCGCGCCCGCGGAGGCCGCGAAGGAGGCCGTCGACGTCCTCGCCGCGTGTGAAGACGCCCGCTTCGCCCCCGACGTGGGATCCGGCGGCGTCTCGATGGAGGATGCGCGCGCTCTGCTTGCGCGCGCGAAGGCGGCGGCGGCGGCGCTCGGCGAGCGCGATCGGTCCTCCGTCCCGCCGTCGAAGGACGCTCGATGAACGTGGTGGCGCGCCGACTGCTCGCATGCGTGGTCCTGTCGATCGGCGCCGTCGCCGGCGTCGTCGCGGGCCCCGGCGTCGCGCGCGCCGACGACCCGCGACCCGAGGACACCGATCCGGCCGCGCTCTTCCGCGGAGCCAACGAAGCGCTCGCCGCAGATCGCCCGAACGAGGCGATCGCGAAGCTCGAAGCGCTCGCAGACCGAGGCGTCGTGGACGCGGTCGTCAGCTACAACCGCGGCCTCGCCTATGCGGCGCGCGTCCGCTCGGGCGCCGAGCAGGCGGGCGACCTCGGGCGCGCCGCCCACGCCTTCGAGGAGGCGCGCGAGCTCACGCGCGACCGCGCGCTGTCGAAGGACGCGACGAAGGCGCTCGCCGTCGTACGAGCGGAGATCGCGCGACGCCGAGCGCGCTCGGGCGACCCCGTCGAGATCGAGCACGGGTTCTCGCTCGGTCGCGCCATCGTCGATCTGCTCCCCGAGAACGTCTGGGCGGGCACTGCCGCGTTCATGGCCGTCGCGCTCTCGATCGCGATCGTCGTCCGTCGCAAGCAGGAGTCGTCGCGCGCGAAGGTCGCCGCGACGACGGCGGGCGCGATCGCCGGCACGCTGCTCGTCGCGACGTCGGCGCTCGCGTGGGCGGCGCGCGACGCGCGCCTGCATCTGCGCGAAGGCGTCGTCGTCGTGCCGAGCGCGCGCTTGCTCGACGATCGACACCTCGCGATGGACGGCGTCGCGCCCGTGCCCGAAGGGCTGCGCGTCCGCATCCTCGAAGAGGGTGCAGGCTTCACCCGAGTCGTCGTCGGCGGCGTGGAGGGGCATCTGCCGTCCAACGCCGTCTTGCCGATCGCGAAGCGCTGACGAACGCGCGTCGCAGTGAGCACGATCGGCGTCGTGTCTCCTTCGCGATACGCGCAATCGCGGCATTTCGAACACGTCTCAACGACACAGATCGAGCAATTTGTTGCCTGTGAGCATCAGCCGCGTGTCTCGCGTGCGAGACACGCGGAATTTTTCACGTTCTCGTCATCAATGTCGGTGTGCGCGAGGCGCCCTGTCGTGGTAATGCGCGCCGCGCGTGGTCGAGGTTCGGGCTCGACACGTACGCCACGAGGAGGAGGCTCGTATGCGCAACGTTGGTTTGGTTTCCGCGATCGTCGTCGCGTCGTCTCTCGCCGGATGCGCGGCCGACACCACGACGCCGGCCGAGTCGACGAGCGATTCGCTCGTTTCGAACGTCTGGTCCGACAACGTCACGGTCCATCCGGATCGACTCGTCTTCGATCGCGGCGTCGAGCGGACCGCCGACTTCGACACGCTCGTGTCGAAGATTCGCGCATACGAGGCCGCCTACGCGCAGGTGAAGAGCGAGGCGCCCTCGGCGCTGACGGCCGACGAGCTCGAGGAGTGGATCGGCGAGCGCCTTCACGAGCGCGGCGTCGAGCCGGTCTACCTGATCGGCAAGCGCGGGTCGGACGCGCTGAACGCCGACGGCAGCATCCGCCGCGACGCGAAGAACCCGTACGGCTACCTCCGTCGCGCGGTCGGTCTCTCGTCGGAGAACGGCTCGGTCGTCGTCCTCACGAAGCCGGCGTCGATCGCGGAGGCGAACGCGGAGCTCGAGCGCATGGGCCTCCTGAAGGTCACGCGCGTCGCGCGCGGCGAGGGCGACGACGACCACTGGGAGTGGTCGGATCAGTACCCGTTCACGATCGCGAACGTCGACCTCTCGAAGGTCCTCTACGAGAAGCGGTTCGGCGCCGGGCTCGGCACGATCCGCGTCCGCTTCAAGGACTCGTACGTCCGCGTGACGGGCAACCTCGACGCGCGCGTCGCGGGTCGCTGGGTCCGACCGCGTCACGCGCACGCGATCCTGACGACGAACCTCGACGGCCAGCTCGTGCTCGAGGGCTCGTTCGACAGCGCGTTCGGCGTCTCCACGGGCGACATCACGCTCTATCAGAAGTCCTTCGACATCGCCTCGATCGGCGGCTACCCCGTCTCGCTCGACTTCGAGATCGAGGGCTCGTGCGATCTCGCGGCCAACGGCAAGGCGGTCGCCGAGGCCGGCGAGCGCGTCGACGGCTCGATCCAGGCCGGCGCGACGTACGACATCGACCAGGGCTTCGGGACCGTGTGGCGGCCGGAGTGGCCGAAGTTCACGCACATCGGCCCGACCCTCACGACGCGTGCGCGCGTCGAGGGCAAGTGCGCCGTCACGGCGACGACGCGCGTGCACCTCTTCGACGCGCTCGGTCCGGAAGCGTCGGCGCAGGTGTTCGTGACGCTGGACGCGAACGGGACGACCGCCGACCTCACGGGCAAGGGCCGCGCGACGGTCGTCGGCGGCGTCGAGGCGTGGGCCGGCGGGACGCTGCGGCCGTTCGGCGTGCAGCTCGCGCAGATCTCGACGCCCACGTTCCACCGCGAGTGGGTGCTGTTCGATCGCGAGATCGCGATCCCCTGACGCGCACGCGTCCTGACGAAGAAAGCTCGACGGACGACACCGCGGTGTCACCGTCGAGCTTTTTTCGTTCTCGCTCCCCTCACTCGACGCGGAAGGTGAACGACACCTCCACGGTCTCGCGCGCCTTGACGTGGAGCTTCTGGACCTGGCGTCCGAACGCCTCGTGCCAGGCCTCGAGCTCGTAGTCGCCTTCGGGCACGTTCACGAGGGAGAACTCGCCGTTCGCGGCGCTGACGGCGAAGAACGGGTGCGGCACGACGCCGATGAAGGCGCTCATCCACGGGTGGACGTCGCACTTCGCGCGGACGGGCACCTCGGGCTTGTCGAAGACCTTCTCGAGGCGCATGTCCTTCGTCGGCATCATGTCGTTGAACGTCGCGTTGTTCTCGGCGACGGACCGGACGTTGTGCAAGACCGGGTCGCTGTTGAGGAAGACGACCTTCTGCCCCACGCGCGCGCCGACGACGTGCGGCTTGTACATGCAGGCCTTCTGATCGATGACGACGGGCTCCGCAGGCGCCGCCGGCCCCTTGTACGACTCGAGCCCGCTCTTGATCCAAACGAACGCGTTCTGGAGCTTGCCGCCTTGGACGAGGATCGCGTCCGAGTAGACGGGCCCTTGAACGTCACTCACGCACGTCCCGACGTTGAGCTCCTTGGGCGGCGGAGGCGTGCCTTCGAGCAAGACCACGCCCTTGACGTTCCCGACGACGGCCTCGTTGGCCACCTTCTCGGGTCCGCCCTGGCTCGACGGCTCGGTCGCCTCGAGCTTCTTGTTCGGGTCGAGCGGGACGTTGCCGCTGCTCGAAGGCGTCGTGGTGAGCGCCGAATGCGTGATCGTGAGCAGCAAGGCGAGCGCGCCGATGAGGATCGCCGGCGACAGCTCCTTCTTGATGTTCTGGAGGTGCCGGATCGACGAGCCCACGAGGAGCAGGGCCGCGAGGATCATCCAGTTGTGCTGGTGCCCGTACAGGCCCGGGAAGTGGTTGCTCACCATCGTGAGCACCACCGGATAGGTCATGTAGTTGTTGTGCCTGGAGCGCGTCTTGGCGTGCTTGGCGAGCTTCGGATCGGGCGCTTTGCCCTCCGTGACCGCCTTCACGAGGCCCTTCTGCGCCGGGATGATGTGCACCCAGACGTTCGTGGCCATCCAGGTGCCCATCATCGCGCCCGTGACGAGGAAGGCGGCGCGACCGCTGACCTTGTGCGAGAGGAACCAGAGGACGCCGATGACGAAGGCGTACGTGACGGCGGCCCCGAAGTAGACGTTCTTCGCGAGCGGCGAGCGCCAGAACAGGTCGTAGACGAACCAGGAGCCGATGATGAGGCCGACGACGAGCGCCGTGGCCGCGGCCGGTGAGAGGTCCGAGACGTTCGGATCGACGAGCGTGACGCCGCCGCCCTGGAAGAAGACGATGTCGAGCAGCAGCCAGCCCGAGAGCAGCGTGAAGCCCGCCTCCCACTTGAACCAATGCAGGCGCTTCGGGAGGGTCTTCGGCGCGACGAGCGTCTTCTCGACGTCGTAGAAGCCCCCCGAGTGCACCATCCAGAGCTCGCCCTCGATCCCCTTCTCCTTCGTGCGCTCGTTCTGCTCGATACGGGCGTCGAGCCAGTTGAAGAAGAGCGAGCTGCCGATCCACATGATCGCCGCGATGACGTGGATCCAGCGGACAGCGAGGTTCAGCCACTCCGTCACGAACGCCGGGTTCATCCTTCGGGCGACTATGAAGCACCCCGCCGGGCCCGTCTACACCGTTGCCGTCATGGAACAGCTCGTTCCAAGGCAAATGGGCGCCTTTGGCTTGTGATCGCCGCGTCGATTCGATTACCTGGACGCGTGCGTTCCATCATCTTTGCATTCCTCACCATTTCCGCTTCTGCTCTCTACGCCTGCGGCGGCTCCCAGCCCGCGCCGGCCGATCCGTCGACGGCGCCGGCCGGTGAGCAGGCCGCGGCGACGGAGGGCGCAGGATCTGCGTCCGCCCCTGCGGAGAAGGCCTCCGCGGAAGCCCGGTTCCACGACCTCACCATGGACCAGAAGGTCGAGGTCATGAAGAACAAGGTGATGCCGGCCCTCGGCAAGGTCTTCAAGGAGCAGGACGCCAAGAGGTACGAGAACTTCAGCTGCGAGACCTGCCACGGCCCGAAGAACGAGGACCCGCACAAGTTCCTCGCGAAGCTGACGCTCTCGAACGGCGGCTACGAGAAGCTCACGAAGGAGAAGCCCGAGGTCACGAAGTTCATGGCCGAGAAGGTCGTCCCCGCGATGGCCGAGGCCCTCGGCGAGAAGCCGTTCGACCCTGCGACGAACCAGGGCTTCGGCTGCGCCGGCTGCCACGCGGTCGACTGACGCGCGCCTGACGGGCGGGGCCATGCCCCGCCCGCTCCGCCCATTCGGCTCCCCGGTCGGCCCCGCGATCAGCTCCCGCGGTACGTCGAGTACCCGTGCGCGCTGAGGAGCAGCGGCACGTGGTAGTGCGCGTTCGCGTCGCGGACGATGAAGACGATGCTCGCCTCCGGGTAGAAGCCCTCGATCCCGTGCGCGGCGAAGTACGCGCCGGTGTCGAACGTGATCCGGTAGGTGCCCGCCGTGAGCTGCCCTTCGGGGACGAGCTCCTTGATGCGGCCGTCGGCGTCGGTCGTCGCCTGCTTGACGAGGGTGAACGAGCCGTCGTCGAGCTTGCGTTCGAGGGTGACGGGGACGCCCTCGGCGGGGCGCCCGCGGTGGATGTCGAGCACGTGGGTGGAGACGGATTTCATCCTAGGACCATCTTCTCGAGCCTGAGCTCGGTGATCTTGCGCTGCTCGTCGGCGGCCCGGCGGAGCTCGGTGTCGGGATCGTTCTTCATGCGCTCCTTGGCGATCGCGAGCATCTCCTCGGCGCTCTTGCCGGTCGCGCAGACGATGTAGATGCGCCCGAAGCGCTCCTCGTAGGCGCGGTTCACCTCGCGGAGCTCGGCGAGGACCGCCTCGCTCGCCTCGGCGACCTTCGCCTGCTCCTTGCTCGACCAGGCCTGCGCCACCTTGCTCTGCGGCCCCTCGGCCTTCTTCTCGCCGATGCGCGGGTGGGCGCGGAACGCCTCGTCCCAGTCGGCGGGCGAGAGCCCGTTCCACACCTCGGCCGCGAGCTTCTTCATCGCGTCGAGGCTCGCGAAGGAGGCGCTCCTCCGCGCGGCCATCATCCCGCGCACCCAAGCGCGAGACCCGCAGCAAGCGAGGAGCGCGGCCTCGAGCTCGGGGTCGGGCATCGCGCGGACGTAACGCATCCCGGCCCGCTCGCGCCCGGCCGCGCTCGCGACGCCGAAGAGGCGGAGGCGGCTCACGCCGCCGTCGGGCCAGATGCGGAGGCGGACGTGCGTGGCCTCGCCCGCCGCGAGCAGGTCGTCGAAGACGTGCTGGGTGTGCGGCTGGAGGCTCGTGCGCGGAAGGAGCGGACGCCAGCCCTCGTCCTTCGCGCCGTCGGGGTCGACGTCGCTCGTCGCGACGTCGATGGCGCAGAAGTCCGGCGCGTTGCCCTTGAAGTGGAGCGTGTCGACGATGGCGCGCTCGATCGTCCCTTCCGTCGCGAGGCGGACGACGACCCAGTCCGGCCCCGGGCGGCGCGACCGCTTCGTCTCCCAGCCGTCGCCCATGTTCACGCCGCGTCCGGGCATGATGAGGTTGTGGCGCGAGCCGAAGAACATGTCGTTGCACGAGACGACGAGGCCGCCGTGCTCGGCCGCGGCCAGGTCGACGAGCTGCGGGCGATCGCGCCGTCCCATCCACCGAGCGCCCGGCATCACCTCGCCGTGGACGCGTAGACGGGCGACGCCGCCGTCCGGGTAGATGTTGAAGCGCAGGTGCGTGAACCGCTGCGGAACGTCGACCTCGAAGCGGTTCTTCGTGTCACCCGCGAGCTCGGAGCGCGGGAGGATCTCCGTCCAGCGAACGCGATCCGAGAGCAGCTCGGACACGTCGGGGTGCCCCTCGATGCTCGCGCCTTCGATGGAGCACGCCTGCGGGTAGTTGCCCTTGAAGTGCGTCGTGTCGACGACGAAGCCGCGCACGACGCCGGAGAGCCCGAGGCGGATGATGCACGAGTCGTGATTCGGAAAGGCGCGCGACGACTCGGCGTAGTTGCGCTTGCGGCGCGACTCCCAGCCGTCCATCCACTTGCCGCGATCGGTGTACTTGTCCGGGATGAAGATCGGCTCCGTCGGCTTGAGGAGGTTCTCCTTCTCCGCGAAGAAGTCGTCCGTCGCCCAGAGGACGGCGCCGCCGAGGCGCTCGGCCGCGAGATCGATGAGCTCGGTGAAGTCCGCCATGCTCGCGGGCGAGAGGGTACACCAGGTGTCGCGCGCGATGCAGCGTCGGCGGGAGGCCGCTCGCCGTCAGGAGCGGCGGAGCCAACGTCCGTGGCGCCGCGTACCGAAGCCGACGCCGCGCTCGTAGATCGTCTCGCCGCGCAGGATGGTGCGGAGGGTCGATCCCACGAGCCGTCTCCCTTGGTAGGGCGTGATCTTGTTGCGGTGCTCGAGGGCGGCGGCGTCGACGGTGAATTCGGCGTCCGGATCCCAGACGACGAGGTCGGCGTCGTAGCCGGTGGCGATGGCGCCCTTGCGTCCCGCGAGACCGGCGAGCCGTGCAGGCGCGGCGCACATCCACTCGACGACGTCGCGGACGGTGCGGCCTCGCGCGCGTGCCTCCGTCCAGACGGCGGCGAGACCGAGCTGGAGCGAGGAGATCCCTCCCCACGCCTTCATGAAGTCGCCGGAGTCGGAGCACTTGAGCTCGGCGGTCGACGGAGAGTGATCGGTCACGACCTGATCGATGAGGCCCTCGCGCAGCGCGTCCCAGAGCTTCTCGCGGTTGTTGCGCTCGCGGATGGGCGGAGCGCACTTGTACTCGGTGGCGCCGTCCGGGATCTCCTCCGACGCGAACGTGAGGTAGTGCGGGCACGTCTCGACGGTGAGCCGCGCCTTCTCTTCGCGTGCGCGCCGGACGATCGCGAGCGCGTCGGACGACGAGAGATGGACGATGTGCGCACGCGCGCCGGTCTCGCGCACGAGGCGGAGGACGAGGTCGATGGCGGCGTCTTCGGCCTTGCGAGGACGCGACGCGAGGTAGGTCGCGTAGCGGCGCGGATCGAGCCCCATCGCGGCTTTCTCGCCTTCGGACAGCGGCTCCGGCAGCTCGGCGTGGACGAAGAGCGGAGCGTCGATGCGCACGAGCTCGCGCATCCCTGCGCGGAGCTCGGTCTCGTGCACGTGCGAGAACTCGCCGACGCCGCTCTCGGCGAGGAAGCACTTGAAGGCGACCACGCCCTCCCGGAAGAGCTCCGCGAGCGCACCCGACGCGTTCGAAGGCACGAGCCCGCCGCAGAGCGCGACGTCGACCGTCGCCTTCTCCTCGAGCGCGCGGACCTTCGCCTCGAGCCCTTCGAGGGTCGTCGTCGGCGGGATGCTGTTGAGCGGCATGTCCACGAGCGTGGTGACGCCGCCGGCCGCAGCCGCGCGCGTGGCCGTCTCGAACCCTTCCCACTCGGTTCGGCCCGGGTCGTTGATGTGGACGTGCGTGTCGACGAGCCCGGGGATGAGGCACTTGGACCCGGCGTCGATCGTCTCGACGCCGGGCGGCGCCGCCTCGGGCTCGGTGACGGCGACGATGACGCCGCGTTTCCGATCGATGTGCACCGCGGCAGGGCGCTCGCCGACGGGGGTGAAAACACGCTCGCCTCGCACGACGAGATCGACGCTCACGAGGGTCCTCCTTCCATCGTGTCGGAGCGTACCCGAAGCCCTCCCCGTTGCCCCCCGAATCGCGTCCCGAATCGCGTCGCTGCCCGGCCGTGCCCTATACTCACCTCGTCATGCGGCTGTCGCTGATGGAGCCGTGCTCGCCGATGCAGGGGTGCTCCTGATGTCCGCGCGGGGCCCCAAGTGGCGGCCGGGCGAGGTCATCCCCGGTACCAAGTACCAGGTCGTCAAGGCGCTCGGCGCCGGCGGCATGGGCGTCGTGTACCAGGTGGTGAAGCCGCCGAACATCGGGGGCGTCCTCAAGCTGATGAGCGCCGAGCTCGCGAGCCACGAAGAGCATCGGATGCGCTTCTTCGACGAGGTTCGGATCCTCGCGCAGCTCGATCACCCGAACATCGTCAGGGTCTTCGATTACGACGCGCTCCCGGACGGCACGCCGTTCTACGTGATGGAGCTGCTCACCGGCCGCACGGTCCGCGACGCCCTCCACACGATGGGCCGCCTGCCGCCGCGGGTCGCCTACGAGATCACGCGCCAGCTCCTCGAGGCCCTCCAGTGCGCCCACACGCACGAGGTCCCGGTCATCCATCGCGACATCAAGCCGGAGAACATCTTCCTCCACGCCCCTCGCCACGGCGAGCCGGTGGTGAAGCTCATCGACTTCGGCGTGAGCGCGGTCGCCGATCGGAAGCACGACGGCACCTTCGTCGGCACGTGGAGCTATGCCGCCCCCGAGCAGATCCGAGGCGAGCCTCCGACCCCGCAGACCGACCTCTATGCGGTCGGCCTGGTCCTCTACGAGATGCTCGCCGGCGTCGGCCCGTTCGATCACTACGACGACTGGACCAAGGTCTCGGAGGCCCAGCTCCACGAGATCCCGGCCCCGGTGTCGAAGTTCGCGCCGTGGGTCCCTCCGTCCATCGTGACGCTGATCGCCACCGCCCTCGCGAAGGATCCGCGCGTCCGCCCCCGCGACGCGTACGCCTTCGCCGAGCAGCTCTTCGAGCTCGAGTGGGCGAGCGACGGCAAGAACCCGCACGACGTCACGGTGGAAGGCCCGTCCGCCATGCACACGCCGCCCCAGCCTTTCGGGGTCGACGCAGTACCTCCGCACGTGGCCGCCCGTCGTCGATCGGCACCGCGAGAGCATGCCGACGCCCCCGTCCACGTCACGGGCACGGGTCCGCTCTCGTACGTGCTCAGCACCGTCACCGGCGCGCACGGCGCGCACGGCGCGCACGGATCGAGCAGGCAGCTCGCCGCCGCTCCCGCGTCTGCACCTGCGTCCGAGCGTGGCAACGTCGCTCGGCCGGCGGGCGTCGCGCCGGACTCCGCGCGCACGGGCAACACGTGGCGCGGCGTCGGCGGCAATGCAGGTGCAGGCGTCGTCGGAGGAGAGACGCGCCAAGAGCCGACGTCCCCCGACGCGAATGCCCTTCTCGACGGTCTCCTCGCCGAGCCGCGCAAGCCTCCCTCGAGGCGAGAGCGCGAGTCGAATCCGGAGCTCGATCGAACGCCCCCGATCGGCGCCGCGGTTTCGCCCCGCCCTCCGGGACAGATCGTCCTCCGTCCTGGTCGACATGCGAGCGATCCGCACGAAGCCGGCCCCGTCCATCCCTCCGCGGCCGAGACGCTCGACGAAGCCTCTGCGGCTTCGCCCCTCGCCCACGGCCCCGCGACGCGCGACACGTTCTCCTCGCAGCAGTCGGACACGCCGGTCATCCCGCGGACACGCCCGAGCGCGTGGACCGCGGTGGTCCTCGGAGCCCTGCTCCTCTGCGCGGGCGCCGTGGGCGTGGTCGTCGTGCGCGGGCGAACGCCCGCCGCTCCGACGTCGACGGGCTCGAGCGTGGGCGCAAGCGTGAGCGAAGGCGCCGCCGGCGCCCCTTCGTCGAACACCGAGGAAGGCACGAGCACCGACACGGGCTCGGGCACCGCCATTCCCGCCACCACCCCTGCGCCGACGGAGGTGGAGCCCCCGACCTCTCCGAGCACGAGCTCGGCGCCGGCGTCGACCTCGTCGAGCGCGCCGCCGACGGCGGCCGCGGCGGCCGGCGGTGGCAGGACGGGAGGCACGCCGTCGCGTCCGGCGTCGACGTCCGCAGCGACGCCACGCACGACCACGGCCGCGCCTTCGTCGAACAAGCCGGCGCCCAAACCGGCTCCTTCGAGCACCGGCGCGAGCGACTTCATTCAGACGCTCTGACCGTCCGCGATCGCCGGTTGCTTTCGCTGGCGAAAGCGAATCCGCTCCTCGACGTATGCGCGACCGAACGCACGCTCGGCCTCGCGCTGATTGTGCATTCGACATGCGACGCGCAGGTTGTCGGCGTCGTCCGTCCCTCCGAGCGCTCGCGGGACGATGTGGTCGAGCTCGAGAAACGCGCGCGCGGGACATCTCCTGCCGTGCTCGTCGACGAAGGTGCATTGCTCGCCGTCGCGCTCGAAGACTTGGCGTCGAACCGCCCGTGGGACGTACCCAGGCCGCGTCTTGCGGCCATTTGTCGGCTGCTCCTCGTCTGCATCCTTCGGCGGCCGGCGCGTCTTCCCGAGCCTCTCCTTTTCGAGCTCGGCGATCAGCAGGTCCATGGCGCGCTCCACGACGACGGCGAGGTCGCCGCTCGGGTTCCGATGGCGCATGAGCGCCGTCGCGCGCTCGATCTTCTCGCGTAGCTCGGCGCTCGCGGTGAGCTGCACCTTGTAACGTCCTGGTGAGAGCGGCTCGATGCGTGCCCGTTGAGCGTCGGTCGAACGAGGGGTTTCCGTGGCGTTCGTTGCAGGCGGGACCTCCGCGCGTCCCTCGCTTCGTGAAGCAAGCAAAGACCGTTGCTCATCTTTGCGGGCACCACCCGGCGCTGCCCCGTCCTCTCCCATCGGAGCCGGAGCCGCGGCGAGCACGGACATCGCGAGCGCCCTCTGTCCGTCGGGCGACGTCGGCGACGAAGCGGTGGAGTGAGCACCCCGCAGAAGGACCGGCGGCTCGTTCGGCTGCACGTGCGAGACAGCGGACACGACAGGTGCAGGCTGCGTGACCGACGCCGCGGGCTTCGCCGCCGGCAGCTTCCGGATCATCGCCGGCACGTCGGGCTTCGGGAACCGCGCGGCGATGATCTCCTGGACCTCGCGCTTGGTCTTCCCACGCGCGGCGTCGAGGAGCTCGGCGTGGTTCCGCTCGTCGAGGTGATCGCGCAAGAGCACGAGCGCCGAGAGATGAATCTCGCCTCTCTCGATCCGACCGAGGAGCCCGGGGATCCGCTTCGCGAGCCGGGCGGCGTTGATCCGACGAAACGCCTCCCCCTCGCTCATGCCCAAGCGGCGAACGCAGAAGTCGAAGAGCGACGAGCACGCCAGGTCGAGGTGCAGCCGCCGCTCCTCCACCTCGATGAGGTACGCGATGAGCCGCGCACGAAGCCGCCGCCCTGCGCACAGGATCGCATCGAGCTGCGAGAGGAGCTCCTCGTTGGAGAGATCGGTGAGCTTCATGACCCCTTCTAACACGGAGAATCTCGGCCTCCTGACGGCCTCGCAGACGCGCGTTCGCGCCCGCGATGACGTCGCGAGACCTCCGCGCAGCGATCGCCGCTCTCGAGGCCATCACGGCGCGACAGCGGGGAAAAATCGCGCGCTCCTGCGATCTCGCCGGCGAGGGCTCACGAAACCCTGTCAACGAAAAAGCGCTCGTCGCGACACATCGAGACGTCTCGCGGACAGCATCACCGCTCGTCTACTTGCGCCAGGAAAAGTCGTCGCCGGAGGTGGTGCTTCCGTAGCGATCGATCGGTCGCGCCCCCGGACACGCGCGGCGTGTGCTCGGAGCGCAGCACCATGGAGACCGCGCCAGGGTGCGCGTCGGCCGTCGAGGTCACGCCATCCGCAACGGCGCATCGCATACGCGAGCACAATTCGGGGAAGCCGGTCGGCTCTCGTGGCATCATCTCGCGCGAGGTCCGACCGCGACATTGCGGCATCTGCTTCGACTGGCTTCCCTCTGGATCGGCGAGACATGAAGCGAACGGCGAAAGATTCGGCAGTCCTCTTCGTCCTTGCGCTCGGCACGACGGCCCTCATCGCCTGCCCGGCGTCCCTCGATGATCGCTGCGCGGAGGGAGCGTGCGATCCCTCCGTGTCAGAGGCTGGCGTAGACGGTCAATCGCCGGATGCAAACGTTCCTGACGCGCCCGTCCCGCCGAACTGCGACGAGAACGCCGACGCCATCTCGGAGGAAGCCAAGGGCTGCCTCGACGACACCTTCGCGCTCTTCGTCGACGGCACGAGCGGCGACGACACGAACCCAGGCACGAAATCGTCGCCGATGAAGAGCATCGCCGCGGCGGTCGCGAAAGGACCGACCCTCGGCAAACGTCGTGTCTATGTCTGCGGCAACGGCCCGTACGTCGAGAGCGTCGAGATCACCTCCCCGGTGCACCTCTTCGGCGGGTTCGCTTGTGGTACCTGGACGGCCGATTCGTCCTTGAAGCCTCACGTCACACCGGACACGCCCGGGTACGCGTTGCACGTCAACGGCGTGGCCGCCGACCTCCGAGTCGAAGACATCGCCTTCGAAGCGCTCGCCGGAACGGTAGACGCTCCGTCCAGCATCGCCGTCTTCGTCGCCAACAGCCCATCGGTAACCTTCAAGCGCGTCGACATCAAGGCGAACGGCGGGTTCACGAGCCCCGATGGCAACGCGGGCGTGATGGGCACACCGGACCAGGATCCCCGAGGCAACGATGGGACTCCGACCGCCGGCGGCGCTGAGAAGGAATGCAAGTGCTCGACCGGCGGCGTTACCAGAGGCGGCAAGGGTGGAGATCCCACGGGAACGGAAAGCGGCGGGAAGAACGGTGAGCCCGTCATTACGCCGCCCAATCCTCCAGTCGCGACCGGACAAGGCGGCACGCGCGACGAGTGTGAGGGGGGCACTGGCAATGGCCGACGGGGGTCCGACGCACCGCCTGCCCCAGCCGCTCCCAGAGCGCCGCTCGGCACCCTTGACGCCAGCGGGTGGAAGCCAGGTGATGGCGCAAAGGGTTCGAATGGGACGCCTGGCCAGGGCGGCGGCGGCGGTGGAAGTTACAGAATCGGCGCGGCTGGTCAGAACGGCGGCGGCGGTGGCGGAGGCTGCGGAGGCTGTGGAGGGAGCGGCGGCGACGGCGGCAAGGGCGGCGGCGCAAGCGTCGCACTCCTTTCCTTCGACAGTCTCGTCCGGCTCTCGGCCTCGACACTCACAGCCTCAGACGCCGGCAACGGCGCAGCGGGTAAGGATGGCGGCCCTGGCGGCAGCGGAGGCTTGGGAGGAGGCGGGGGAAATGGCGGCTGTCCGGGAGGGATTGGCGGCGATGGTGGGAAGGGCGGCGCCGGCGCAGGCGGTGCTGGCGGCGTCTCTGCAGCCGTCTTCTACAAGGGTGCTGCGCCCATCGCCGAAGGGTCGACACTGAACCATGGCGCGAAAGGCGCTGGTGGAAAGGGCGGCAAGTCCCCCGACAACGACGGTCCCGACGGGCTCGAGGGCGCGATCGTCGAAGCCCTGTGATGCCGAACTGCGGGTACTGCGACCTACCGCCGACTCAGAAGCATCGGAATCGGCTGAAAGCCATGCACTGAGCAGCACCGCTCATTGCATTACGCACGTAACTTCGGTTTCCTTCACGCATGTGCTCGCGCGCGCCCGAACCGCCGACTCGCAGCAGCATGATCGGCCGGCGCATCGAGCCGTTGTTGGCCGCTGGGACGAGCCTCGTCCTCGTGACTGCCGGTGGCGCATGCAGCACCGACGAAGACT
The DNA here is from genome assembly GCA_937949945.1 of uncultured Myxococcales bacterium. GTDB lineage: Bacteria > Myxococcota_A > Polyangia > Polyangiales > Polyangiaceae > Labilithrix. The sequence continues at coordinate 549 of CALFEQ010000159.1, read as the reverse complement.
GCTCCATGTCGAGCACGTGCATGTCCCCCGTCCTGGACGCCGATACCGACGCGGGGAACCCCATCGCCGACTGTCTGAACACGCCGGACGATCCGAAGTGCCTGGACGAGGCGACCGCGCTCTTCGTTTCGATCACCGGCGATGACGCCGCTGCCGACGGAACTCGGAGCAAGCCCTTCGGGACGCTCGCCGCGGCGCTATCGCAGGTGACGCCGACGAAACGCCGCATCTACGTCTGTGACGGCACCTATCCCGAGGACGTCCGGCTCACCGCCTCTCACGCAGGCGTCAGCCTCCTCGGCGGCTTCACGTGCGATTGGTCGGTCTCGACCGACAAGCCACGCTTCGGCGTCAGCCCGCTCGCGCTCGAGGTCGACGGCGCCGCCGGGGTCGCCATCGCCAACATCGTCTTCCAAGCCGCGGACGCCACCGAACCGGGCGGCTCCAGCATCGCTGCCTTCGTCAAAGAGTCCGAGGTCACCTTCAAGGGCGTCTCGCTTCTCGCTGGCAATGGCATGAATGGCGCGGATGGCGTCCTCGTGCCCTTCA
>CALFEQ010000158.1 GCA_937949945.1 uncultured Myxococcales bacterium | reverse complement strand
CGACGACGACGACAGCGACGACGACGACGACGACGACGACGACGACGACGACGACGACGACGACGACGACAGCGACGACGACGAGTGAGCGTTTGGCGCCACTACGCGAAAGGCGCCGACGAGCAAAGCCAGGCTCCGAGCCGCGCCCCCGTGCTCGTGCCGCGCGGAGACCTCGCGGTCAGCGGGACTCTGCCCCCTCTCGAGGCTCTCAGGTCGTGTCGTCCTTCGGATCCGGATAGGCGCTCGCGAGCTTCACGACCTCGTCGCGCAGCTTCTTGTGCGCGACGATCTTCCGGAAGAGCTCCCAGAGCACCGGATCCGCGAGCACCTTCATCGGCGCATCCCCTTTGGCCTTTTTCGGGATCGCCGCCGGCCCGCGCGCGCGAAGCTCCGTCATCTTGTCGACGTACTGCTTGGTGGGAAAAAGGTCGCCCTTCTCCCAGGCGAGCACGGTCGCTTGCTCGACGCCGAGCGCTTGCGCAAGCTCCTTCGCCGTGCACGCGAGCTCCTTCCGGAGCGCCTTGATGTCGTCGGGTGTCACGTCCCGTGCTTTAGCATCCCTCCCGGCGGAGCCGATCCGCTAAGATCGTTCGAGCTTCCTTGCGGCTCACCATTCGGCTCGGCTTCCTGCTCGCCTCTGCGCTCGGGGTCGTCGTCGTGACGTCATGCAGCGACGACGAGCCGCCGGGAGAGTTCTCCGAGCCGAGGGATGGCGGCCTGATGCTGCCCCCGCAGGATGCGCGGCCGAACGATCTCGACTCCGGGCCACCCGTGTCGACGATGCGCATCGCGCACCTCGCGCCCGACCTGGGGCCGATCGACTTCTGCTACCAGAGCGCGCAGAGCGGGACGTTCATCGGTCCGGTCCTCGAGAGCCCCGCCCCGCCGAAGGCGGACGGTGGCTCGAGCTCCAGCCCCGACGAGATCGGTGGGCAGGACGGAGGCTCCGAGTCGGACCTGCACGACGCCGCATCGCGGAACGACGCGCCGGACGCGTCGGCGGCTCGCGACGCAGCGACCGACCCCGCCGACGCCATGTCGCCGGACGACGCCGAAAGACCGGCGACGATCGACGCCGACGCCGGCGTGACGGCGCCGACCGCGGGGAGCTACCGCACGGTCTCGAGGTACCTCGACCTCCAGGCGGTGGGGCCGGTGACGATCGCGATCGTGGAGGCGGGCGCGCGCTCTTGCGCGAACGCGATCGTGCGAGGAAACGTGACCCTCGACCCCGGCAAGCTCACGACGGTGGCGCTCTTCGGACGCAGGACCGACGGCGGGCGCGGGCTCGAGATCGCGTCGTTCACCGACGACCGGTCGACGGCGCCGGACGCGATCCGTGCGCGCGTCATCCACGCGGCGCTGGGGACGGCGACGGTCCCGGGATCCGGGCCGCTGGCCGTGCGCGTCGTCGCCGCGAGGACCACGGTGCTCGCCGACCGCGTCGAGCCGCGAAAGGCGGCGACCCCGTCCGACGCGATCTCGGTCGACAGCCTCGGCTACGTCACCGCCCCGCCCGTTCCCCCGCCGGCGTCGATCGCGATCGGCCCGGCCGCGAACAGCGGGAGCGCGGACGCAGCATTCGACCCGTGGATGAGCCGGCCTCGCGACCTCGACCTCCGAGGCGACTCGCTCCACACCGCGTTCGTGCTCACGGGCGAGCGCGAGGGCTCGTTCGAGGTCCTCTGGTGCGCCGACCGAACGACCGTCGGCGACCAGACGACGTGCCAGATCGTCCGCTGACCGGCACCTCGGCGAGCGTCGTGCTCGACGCGGCGACGTCAGCCCGCCCCGGCCACCGTCATCTTGGCGACGCGGAACGTCGGCGCCGCCGTCGCCGTACGGAGATCGAGATCGGAGCCGACGGCGTCGATGCGCTTGTAGAGCTCGTCGACGTTCAACGAAATCGTGACCTCGCTCACGGGGAAGGCCAGCTCACCATTTTCGATCCAGAAGCCGGCCGCTCCGCGCGAGAAGTCGCCGGTCACCGCGTTGAAGCCGAAGCCCATCATCTCCGTGACGTAGAGGCCTCGCTTCGTCCCCTTGATGATGGCCTCGTTCGAGTCGGTCCCGGGCTGGAGGATGAAGTTCGTGGTGCTGCACGAGACGCCGGCCGAGCCGCCGCGCGCCGCGTTGCCCGTGCTCTTCCGTCCGAGCTTCCGCGCCGAGTAGCTGTCGCAGAGGTACGTGCGGAGGATGCCCTTCTCGACGACGACGTTCCTACGGCTCGGCAAGCCTTCGCCGTCGTACGGGCGGGAGCCGGGAGCGCGCTTGATGAGCGGGTCGTCGACGATCGTGACGAGCTCGCTCGCGACCTGCGTGCCCTCGCGGCCCACGAGGTAGCTCGACTTCCTCCAGATGCTGCTGCCCATGACACAGCCGGCGAGCATGCCGAGGATCGAGCGCGCAGCGTCGGGATCGAAGATGACCGGAACCTCGCACGTCGGGACGGATCGAGCGCCGAGCTTGCGGAGCGTACGGCGCGCGGCCTCCTCGCCGACGGACTTCGGATCGTCGAGCTCGTCGAGGAAGCGCTTCGCGGTCCAGTGATACCCGCGCCGCTTCTTCCCGCCCTCGTCCTCGGCCACCGGGACCACGCTGAGCGACTGGTACGAGCCCTTGTAGGCTGCACGGAACCCGCTCGAGAGGACGATCGCCGCGCCGCCCGCGGTCCTGCTGAAGGTGGCGCCTTCGCTGTTCGAGATGCGCGGGTCGTAGTCGCGCGCCGCCTGCTCGCCGATCTTCGCCGTGGCGATCGCCTGCGCGGCATCGACGGCGCCGCCCTTCGGATCGAACAGCTCGAGATCGGGCGCGTCCTTCGGATCGAGGAGCGGCTCGTCCGCGGGCCCCGCGAACGGGTCCTCCTGCGAGAGCTCCACCAGCTCGAGCGCGTCGCTGACGAAGCGCTGGATGCCGCCCTCCGTCAGATCGCTCGTGGAGGTCGTCGCGACCCGCTTGCCCTTCATCACGCGGAGCCCGGCGGATCGGTGCGCCGCCTCCTCGACCAACTCCGGTTTGCCCAGACGAACGCGAGCCGACAGCTCGGCGCCGGAGCGCAGCAAGCACTCGGCGACGGTCGCGCCACCCTTCATGGCCATACCGACGATTCGATCCCCGAGCTCGAGGAGCTCTGCGAGCTCGGCGTCCGCGCGTGAAGTCATCGTGCGCGAGCCTAGCACAGTACGCGTGGGGGCCTGGCGAAGGCTCGTACGGGCGGACGAGCCGCAGCCATGCTCTTACGCAGCAGAAAGAGCTCTGCACTCGGAGCGGCCCTGGTGTCGCAGCGTGAAGAGGCTCCAGGCTCCAGGCTCCGGGCTCCAGTGGGGCTCCAGGGAATCGAGGCTCCAGGTTGGAGCGATCGTCGAGCTCGGCTGCGCCATCGTGCGCGCTCGACGGTCGGGCGTGCGGATGCCACTCGCATCGCGTCGACGCCGCATCGCTCGCACGGCTGGGTCGGGAACGGGAACGGGAGCAGACGGGCGCGCTGGAGCTCGGCCCTGGAGCCTCCTTGGCTCGAGCCCAACCGGAGCCTGGAGCCCGGAGCCTGGAGCCTTTCTCAGCCCCCCAGATTCGCGAGGAACTCGGCGATCAGCGGAAGCGGCAACACCCTCTGCGCGATGCCGGCTCGTACGGCTGCGCCTGGCATGCCATAGACCACCGCCGTCTCCTGCGACTCCGCGATGACGATGCCGCCCGCATCACGGATCGCACGCGCGCCCTCGACGCCGTCGTCGCCCATGCCGGTGAGGATCACGCCGACCGCTCGCGGGCCCGCCGCGGCGGCGACGCTCTTGAGGAGGCGATCGGCGCTCGGCACGTAGCGGTCTTCCGGCTTCGGTGCCGTGACCGCGATGCGGAGCTCGACGCCGTTCTGGACGACCTCCATGCACTGGCGGCCGGGGCACACGAAGCCGGTGCACTTCGCGAGGCGATCGCCGTCTGCGCCCTCGGCGGTGCGCACCGGCCCCTTCTTGTCGAGGCGCTCGGCGAACGTGCGCGTGAACTTGTCGGGCATGTGCTGCGCGACGACGAAGCCGGCCGTGGTCGTCGGCGGGATCTTCGAGAAGATCTCGAGCAGCGCGCTGGGGCCGCCGGTCGAGCTCGCGATCGCGACGACCTGCTTCGGCGGGATGTACGCACCGGCCGCGCGCATCGAGGTCGAGTCGGGGAAGCTCGCTCGGTCGCTGAAGCTGGGTCTTCGCGAGATCGGCGCGTTCGGGAAGCTCGCGCGGAGCTGCCGGACGAGGAGGACCTTCTCGAGGATCTGCTCGCGGAGATCGGTCGCGTCGGGCGCGATCTGGGCGGTGGGCTTGGCGACGAAGTCGAGGGCGCCGAGCTCGAGCGCCTTGAAGACGTTCTCCTTCTGCGAGTAGCTCGAGACGACGATGACCGGCGTCGGCTGCTTCGACATCAGGATGCGCAGGAACGTGAAGCCGTCCATGCGCGGCATCTCGAGATCGAGCGTGATGACGTCGGGCTTCAGCAGCGTCGCGAGGCGGAGGGCTTCTTCCCCGTCGGCCGCCTTGCCGACGACCTCGACCTCGTTCGGGTAGGCGGCGAACACCTCCGCGATGTTCCGCCGGTTGTACGCGGAGTCGTCCACGACGAGGAGCCGAATGGGACGTCGGTTTCCTTCCATCGCGGTCATTTCGCGCTCACCGTCGCCGGTTTCCGGTATACGAGGTCTTCTTTCAAATGTAACAGCTCGAACGCCGTCGACACATTCAACAGCGACTCGGCGTGGCCGAGCAAGAGTACCCCGCCCGGCACGAGTCGTTCGTAGAACATCTCGATGACGCGCCGCCGCGCGGCGGCGTCGAAGTAGAGGACCACGTTCCGGCAGAAGATCACGTCGCACCGACCGACGAGGTGCGTGCGCTCCTCGTCGAGCAGGTTCATCTGCGCGAAGTGACAGAGGGCGCGCACGGCCGGCGCGACGCTGTAGAGCGTGCCCGACGTCCCGGACGTCGACTCGCTCGGAACCGGGACGAACCACTTCTCCTTCGCCTCGTCCGGCGTCGCTCGGAAGGACGCCGGGCCGTAGACGCCGCGACGTGCGGCGGCGATGCACTTCTTCGACAGGTCGGAGCCGTACACGCGGATTTCCCAGCTCGAGTCGAAGAGCCCGGACTCGAGGATGAGCATCGCGATCGTGTAGGCCTCCTCGCCCGTCGAGCAGCCCGCGCTCCAGACCTGGATCCGTCGCCGGCTCTTCTGCGCGAGCATCGGGAGGATCTCGTCCTTGAACGCGCGGAGCTGGTAGTCCTCGCGGAAGAAGTACGTCTCGTGCGTGGTCAAGAGGTCGCCGGCCTCGTCCCACTCCTCGGCGCCGAGCGGGCTGTACTTGAGGAGCTGGTAGTAGTCGGAGAACGAGGAGAGGCCGTGCACGCTCAGGCGCTCGCGCAGGCGGCGCTCGAGCGAAGAGCGCGACTCCGGGCCGAACCAGAGGCCGAGGCGTTCGCTGACGAGGTCGCGCAAGAGCCGGTACTCGTCGGCGCGGAGCTGGGGCTCGCCGAGGCGCGAGCCGTCGCCCCGGAGCGACGAGTGCCCGAAGGGCCTGAAACCGAACGGCGGCTTCCCCTGGCTCATCGTCGATCCGAAGGCGTCGCGAGCGGGCGCGACGCGAGCGCCTGCATGATCGCGCCGCGGACGTCGGCGCTGCGCTCGCGATCGAGACGCGTGCGGAGGATGCCCTCGGCCTCCTCCCGCACCGGCCGGAGCTGACCGAGGAGCTCGGCTGCGTACTTCCGAACCGACTCCGCCCGATGCTCGAGCGCGGACGAGAGCGCAGTGAGCGCGCGGTCGTCGGCGCGCTTCGCGATCTCTCCGAGCGCGAGCTTGACGACCTCGTGGTCCGGATGGTCGGTGGCGTTCATGAGCGCCTCGACGTTGCCCTCGAGGCCGACGCCGCCCACGACCTCGACGGCCGCGGCGGCGACCGACGCCTCGTGCGAGCGCAAGAGCGGGCGCGCCGCGGCGAAGGCGCGCTCGGGATCGGCGTCCTTCAGCGCGCGGAGCACCGTGCCGAGACGCATCGGATCGCGCGTCGTCGCCGCGAGCGAGGCGAGCTCTTCGGCGCGCCCGAGGCGTCCGAGCGCGCGGATCGCCGCGAGCGCGACGACCGCCTCCTCGTCCGCGAGAGAGACGCTCACGGCCTCGGCGGCTTCTTCTCCACCGATCGCGGCGAGCGCCTCGATGGCGGCGCGACGGACCACCGCCTCGCGATGCGTGAGCGCGCTCGCGAGGAAATCGACGTCCTCCGGTGAAGACTCGCCCGCGCGTGCGAGCGCCTCGAGGATGATCGCGGCCGTCAGCGCGTCGTCGCCTCGCGGGTCGACGTCGACGATCATCGCGCGGGCGGGCTTCGGATGGCGCGCGGCGATCGCGAGCAGCGCGCCGTGTGCGGCCGACGCGACCTTCGGATCACGGCTGCGCGTGTGGCGCGCGACAGGCGCGAGATCGGCTTCGACGCCGACGATGGCGAGGCTCTTGAGCGCGGGTGCGACGACCTCGGGCGACGGATCGTCGAGGGCTTCGCGCACCGCCGCGAGCGGCTCGGGCTCGGAGGACGCGAGCGCGGGGAGCATCGAGATCGTCGCTCCGCGGAGCGACGGCGCCGCGCTCCGCCCGGCGACGAGCAGCGGCGCGACGGCGTCCTGTCCGTAGAGTCGAAGCGCGGCCTCCGCGCGGTCGGCCACGTCGTCGTCGCCGAGCGCGTCGGCGATGAGCGAGACGTCGTCCGGATCGCGCACGAGGCCGAGCGCGAGGATCGCCGAGCCGCGCGCGACCGGATCGCTCGCGTCCTTCGCGAGCGCGCGGAGCCTCGCCTTCGCGGCGCTCGACGCACGGAGCGCGTTCACCGCGACCAGCGTGCGCTCCTCCTCGAACCACACCTCCTCGAGCGAGCGGCCGAGCGCCACCGTCGCGTCGCGCGCGAGCGAGGGGTTCGGGTCCGCGACCGCCTCCGCGAGCGCGAGCAGCGCTCGCGGAGCGACGTCTCCGGCGGCCGCGGTGAGCGCGCTCCGACGGAGGAGCGGATCGGCGAGCAGCGGCTCGAGGCTCGACCAGGGCACGCGCGCTTCGAGCGCGCGCAGCGACTCGAGCGCGGCGACGCGCACGGACGTGTGAGGGCTACCGAGGAGCGTCGTCAGCGTGCTCGTCGCGATGTCGCGAGCCTCCTCGCCCGCGAGGTGCGCCCTGCCGAGCGCCTCCGCCACCGCCGTGACCACGTTGACGTCCGGATCGGAAGCGGCGGCGACGAGCGTCCTCATCCCGGCGAGCGTCGGCGCGCCCGCGAGCACCTCGACCGCGAGCTTGCGTCCGTCGGCGTCGAGCCGCCCGAGCGCGTCGATGGCGCCGGGCACGGCGTCGGGACCGATCGCGACGAGCGCCTCGACGGCCGCGTTGCGGAGCCCGATGTTGTCGTGCTCGGCGAGCGCGCGAGCGACCGCGAACACGACGGCCGTTCGCGGCTCGACCTTCGCCGCGACCGCGGCCGCCTCCTTGCGGACGCGCCAATCGTCGTCGCCGAGCGCGCGGAGGAGCAGGTCGCACGACTCCGGCGCGGGGAGCCCCGGGATCTCCTGCGTCGCCCTCCGCCGGACCTCGGGCTCCGGGTCCTGGAGCCGCGCGCGGACGCCATCCGCCGCGCTCATGGTGCTCCCGGAGGCTCGGCGCTCGTCGCGCCCGAGCTCGGCGCGAGCGCGGCTTGCGCGACGGGACCGAACGATCGCGCGTCGAGGACGAAGACGAGCCGCGAGCCGAGCGTCGTCACGCCTTCGATCCCACGCGCCTCGTCCCCGCTTCCCAGCGGCGGCGCGGGCCGGAGCTCGCCCCCCGCCAGACCGAACACCTCCGTCACGGCGTCGACGACGAGCGCCGCGTAACGCCCACCCGGCGGGGCCGACGGGGCGGCGGGAGGAACCGTACCCGCCGAACCGACCGGCGGGGCGATCGGTGCGCCCGAGGCGGCCGGGCGGCGCGGGCCGACGTCGAGGACGATCCACTTCGTCTTTCGCGTGACCGCCGCCGGAGGCAGCCCGAACCGCTCGCGCAGATCGATGACGGGCACGACCTCGCCTCGATAGTCGGCCACGCCCTTCACGGTCGCGGGAGCACGCGGCAAGTCGACGAGCGTGAGCGGATTGACGATCTCGCGGACGACCCCGATGCGGACCGCGTACATGACGTCGCCCACGAGGAAGCCGACGAGATCCTTGGACGGGTCGTGCCGGTGTCGGGCCATGATCCGAGATCACTCCACGAAGAGAGGCGCGAGGTCGAGCAGCATGAGGACGGCGCCGTCCGGAGGTCGCCCGATGCCGACGACGTGCAGCGGCTGCTCCGCGCCGAGCACCGTCGGCGGCTCGATCTCCGACTCCGAGAGCCTGTAGACCTGCAGGACCTCGTCCACGAGCAAGCCGATCTCCTCGTCGACGGCGTCGACGAGCAATATGCGGCTCTTCTTGTCCATGGTGAAGGTGGGCGCGAGGCGGAAGCGCCGCTTGAGGTCGAGCACCGTGACGAGGCGCCCGCGCACGCTCATCACGCCGACGACGTCCGGGTCGGCGCGCGGGACCTCCGTGATCGGCAGCGGCTTGAGGATCTCGACGATGGTGCCGATGTCGATCGCGTACGCCTCGTTGCCGAGCATGAACGCGAGGTACTCGGCGCGCTTTCCGATCTCGTCGGCGCGCTGGATCGCGGAGCGGCCTTCGGAGCGTCGCGTGAGCGCCTTCATGCGAGCCCGCCCTCCTTCAGCGCCACGCCGCGCGCCGCCATGCTCTCGCCCGTGCGCGACTCGGCATGCCCGAGCTGCGGGGCGCGCGCCTCGGAGATGACCGGCGAGCGTTCGAGCACCTCGGCGATGAGGGCGGCGGCGTCGAGGACGAGCCCGACGCGCTGATCGCCGAGCTCGGTCGCGCCCGCGAACCCGCGCACCTTCTTGAGCGATTTGCCGAGCGCCTTGATGACGATGTCCTGCTGACCCACGAGCCGATCGACGACGAAGCCGACACGTCGATCCGCGACCGTCGCGATGACGACGTAGCCCTTCGGCCGGCGCGACCCGACGGAGCGCACCTCCGGAGGCGCCGGCGTCTTCGCGTCTTCGTTGAAGTAGACGCCGGCGCGGACACCTTCGAGCTGGAACAGCTTCGCCAGGCGCGCGATGGGCAGCGTCTGTCCGCGCTGCGTCATCACCTCGCGCCCCTCGAACGTGCGCACGAGGCTCTCGTCGAAGACGATGGCCTCCTCGATGCTCGCGAGCGGCATGCAGAAGGTGCGCCCCGCCACCTCGACGATCAGCACGCTGATGATCGCGAGCGTGATCGGCAGCGTGATCGTCATCTTCGTGCCGATGCCGACCTCGCTGGTGATGTCGACGACACCGCCGAGCTTGGCGATGTTCGTCTGGACGATGTCCATGCCGACGCCCCGCCCGGAGAGGCTCGTCGCCTCGTCCCGCGTCGTGAAGCCGGGCTGGAAGACGAGGCCGAGCACGTCCTTCGCGCTCATCTCGCGCGCCTCGGCCTCGGTGACGAGCCCGCGCCGGAGGGCGGCGGCGAGGATCACGGCGGGATCCATGCCCTTCCCGTCGTCCTCCACCTCGATGACGACGTGGTTGCCCTTCTGGAAGGCGTTGAGGGCGATCGTCCCGACGGGAGGCTTGCCCACGCGCATCCGCTCGTCGCGATCCTCGATGCCGTGATCGATCGCGTTGCGGATCATGTGCATGAGCGGGTCGCTGAGCTCCTCGACGAGGAGCTTGTCGATCTCCGTCTCCGCTCCGGTGACGACCAGGTTCACCTGCTTGTCGTGCTCGCGCGAGATCTGTCGGACGATGCGCGCGAGCTTGTCGAACACCTGCCCGAGCGGGACCATGCGCACCTCGAGGATCCCGTTCTGCATCTGGGCGAGGTGCCGCTCGAAGGAGCGGTGCAGGCGGTTCAGGCTCGTGGCGAGCTCGCGCAGCTCGAGGTCGTTCCGCACGCGCTCGCTCAGCCGAGCCAGCGCGGAGCGCACGATCGCGAGCTCGCCGACGATGTTCATCAGGTGATCGAGCTTCCGGATGTCGACGCGGACCGTCTGCGTGACGCTCCGGAGCGTCAGCTCGCGTGGCTGCTGATCACGGGCACCCGCGGGCCCCTGCAAGCCCGCCTGCGGCGGAATCGACGGCGTGTGCGCCGGCGGCGCGAACGACGGCGTCGCGCCGTCCGCCGGGGGCGGCGGAGGCCGCGACGTCTGGACGTCGGAGGCGAGATCGCCCGTGTCCATCGTCTCGGCGCCGATCGGCGGAGCGACGGACGGCAGGCGCTGCGGCGGCATCTCCGACGCGGTCGGCCGCGGCGGAGGGATGCTCTGCTTCAGAGGAGGCGCGGCGTCCCTCCGACGGACCTCCTCGATCGTGACGTTCGGACCGGCCACGGCGGCGCCGAGCGTCGAGAGGCCGGCGCGGCTCGCGACGAGGATCTCGAGCTCGACGCTCTCGGCGTCGCCGCCTTCGCCCGTCGGAAGGAACGTGATGATCTCGCCGTGCGGCCGCGTCTTCGCCTTCAGCTCGTCGAGCGCGGAGTCGATCGTCGCGAGCTGGAACTGCACGCGCATGCGGTACAGCGAAAGGCCGGCCTGGAGGTTCGTCCGGAGGCGGTGCTCCTCGTACTCCGTGAGGACGGCGAGGAGCCCCGGATCGAGCTCGTATTGCGCGATGACGCTCCCGCCCCCGCCGCCCTTCTGCTGCGCGACCTGTCCGAGCGCCGCGAGGAGCGCCTTCACCTCCGCGGCGGGCTCCGGACCGTCGCCCTTGACCGCGGTGAGGATGCGACCGTAGAGGTCGACGGACTGGAACAACAGATCGAGCACCTGCGGCGTGAGCTCGATGCGCCCGAGCCTCAAGTCGTCGAGGAGGTTCTCGAGCTCGTGCGAGAGGCCGGACATCATCGCGGCGCCGAACAGGCCCGAGAGCCCCTTCAGCGTGTGCACCGCGCGGAAGACGTCGTTGACGAGCTCCGCGTCGCTCCCGCCACGCCGGCAGACGTCGTCGAGCGCGAGGAGGTCTCGGCTCAGGCCGTCGATGATCTCCTGCGCCTCGGAGAAGAACTCCTCGCGCGCCTTGTCGCCGTCGCTCCCGCCGCGACCGCCGGAGTGCTCAGCCATTCCTTCGGCCCACGGGAGCAGAACCGTCCGCCAGAGCAGGCGTCGTGCTCGCCCGTGCCGGCGGCGACAACAGGAGCTGCTCGCAGGTCCCGCGGAGCAGCTCCGGCGTGAACGGCTTCGGCACGTACGCGTCGGCTCCGAGCTTCTTGCCGCGCTCGACATCGCGCTCGGTGGCCTGCGTCGAGATGATGACGAGCGGCGTGGAGCGATACTGCTCCGACCGCCGGATGAAGTGGATCAGCTCGAGGCCGTTCACGTCCGGCATGTTGATGTCGGTGATGATGAGGTCGAAGCGCGTTCGCGGCAGCAGCCGCATCGCGTCGAACCCGCTCTGCGCCTCCGCAACCTCGACGGGCCCCACGACACTCGAGAACGCCGGGTCTTCGAGGATGGCCCGCACCAACGACCGCGTCGACGACGAGTCTTCGACCACGAGGATGCGGCGCACGGGACGAGTCTAACAGGCTCCAGGCTCCAGGCTCCAGACCTCGAGGCTCCAGGCTCCAGACGTCGAGGCTCCAGGCTCCAGGCTCCAGACCTCGAGGCTCCAGGCTCCAGGCTCCAGGCTCCAGTTGGGCAACGCCAGGACAACGCTTCGGAGCCGATCTCATCGAGCCGCGCAATCTGTCATCGAGCCGAGCCCCATCGCAGCCGTCGATGACCTCCGCGCCGGAGCCGAGCCCCAATCGCAACCGTCGATGACCTCCACGCCGAGCCGAGCCCAATTGCAGCCGTCGATGACTCCAAGCCGAGCCGAGCCCAATTGCAACCGTCGATGACTCCGAGCCGAGCCGAGCCCAGTTGCAGCTGTCGATGACCTCCAAGCCGGAGCCGAGCCCAATCGCAACCGTCGATGACTCCAAGCCGAGCCGAGCCCCAATTGCAGCCGTCGATGACCTCCAAGCCGAGGCCGAGCCCAGTTGCAGCCGTCGATGACCTCCACGCCGGAGCCGAGCCCCAATCGCAACCGTCGATGACCTCCACGCCGAGCCGGAGCCCAATTGCAGCCGTCGATGACCTCCAAGCCGAGCCGAGCCCAATCGCAACCGTCGATGACTCCAAGCCGAGCCGAGCCCAGTTGCAGCCGTCGATCACCTCCAAGCCGGAGCCGAGCCCCAGTCGCAGCCGTCGATGACTCCAAGCCGAGCCGAGCCCAGTTGCAGCCGTCGATCACCTCCAAGCCGGAGCCGAGCCCCAATCGCAACCGTCGATGACCTCCACGCCGAGCCGAGCCCAATTGCAGCCGTCGATGACCTCAGAGCGAGAAACGACCGCTCGCGTGGGAGAGACGCACCAGAGCACATCCCTGGAGCCTGGAGCCTGGAGCCTCATGATCGCGTAGACTCCTCCCGTGCCCGATCCCTCGCCCAAAGGCTCGCCTGAAGGGCCGCGCCAAGACGAGCTTCCGCCGCCGAAGACGGCGGCCGCGCTCGTCATCGGCAACGAGCTCCTCAGCGGCAAGGTCGAGGAGGCCAACGTGCACATGCTCGCGCGCGCGCTTCGCGGCGTGGGGATCGAGCTTCGCCGCGTCGTCATGGTCCCGGACGACGTGGACGTCATCGCTCGCGACGTGCGTGAGCTCGCGGCGTCGCACGACTGGCTCTTCACGTCGGGCGGAGTCGGGCCGACGCACGACGACGTCACGGTGGTGGGCGTCGCAAAAGCGTTCGGCGTCCGTGTCGTGCAGGATCCGATGCTCGCGAAGATGCTGCGCGACCACTACCAGGAGCGCTGCACCGAGGGGCATCTCCAGATGGCGCTCGTCCCGGAGGGCGCCGTCGTCGAGACGCACGAGCGCGTCCGCTGGCCGACGATCCGTTACGCGAACACTTGGCTGATGCCGGGCGTGCCCGAGATCTTCCGGATGAAGCTCGAGGCCGTCATCGACAAGCTCGGCGGCGGCGTCGGCTTCGTCTCGCGCGCCGTGTTCACGAAGATGGACGAAGGCGACTTGAAGGCGCTGCTCGACGAGATCGTCGCGCGCTTCCCGGACGTCGGCGTGGGCTCGTACCCGAAGTGGCAGGACCCGACGTACAAGACGAAGCTCACGTTCGACGGCCGCGATCCCGCGCGTGTCGACGCGGCACGCGACGCCTTCATCGCGCTGCTCCCGGAAGGAGAGCCGCAGCGCGTGGAGTGAGCCGTCGCTCGCGCAGCTCACGCAGCCGGAGACACGCTCGGCGGCGGCTCGGGCGGCGGAGCGGGAGGCGGCGGCGAGAGCTTCGCGGCCAGCTCTCCGACGACCTTCGCGCGCCGGTCGAGCCAGCGGGCGGCGGACGTGAGGACGTCCTGCGCGACCACGAGGGCGCGCGCCGTGCGGCTCGTCAGCGCGTCGAAGATGGCGTCGACCGTCGACCTCTTCGGACCAGCGCCATCACTCCGACGCTCGGCCCCTTCGTTCTTGTGCTCGCTCATGGGAGGCTCCGTAACGCGTTGCGTCACTCACGAGTATGCGTCCTGAATGCAACGCGTCAAGGTCGCCTGGAGCATCGCGGCACATCGAGAGCGCGGCGTCAGCTCCCGAGGAAGCACCGGAAGTGCTCGTCCGCCTCGGCGAGGATGCGCGGGATCGAGGTGACGAGCTCGTGGCCGTCGTCCACCTCGACGAGGCGGACGTGACGCTTGCCCGCCGCCCAAGCGCGCGAGAGCTCGATGTCGACCACGTCGTCGCGCGTGCCGTGCACGATGCACGTCGGGACGCGCACGTCCGGCCATGGCCCGAGCTCGGCATCGATGCGCGCGAGCTCTTCGACGAACCGGAAGTGGACGCGGCTCTTGCGGCGGAGCGCGTAGTCGTCCACCTCGAGGAAGCCGTCGCGCTGCCACGCTTGCCAGGCGGCCTTCCCGATGCGCCCTTCCCAGCGGCTCGCGAGCTCAAACGCCGGCGCCATCAAGAAAACGGACGCGACGCGCGGATCCGCCTCCGCGACACGGCACGCGGTCAGGCCGCCCAGGCTGGAGCCGACGAGGACGGCGCGCGCACGCGGGCCGCCCGCGGCGTCGATGGCCTCGATCACGCGCGCCGTCATCGCGGAGAAGAGCAGATGCTCGAACGACGGAACGCGAAGGTCCAAGACCTGCAGCGAGACGCCGTGACGCTCCGCCCACGCGGCGAAGGCCTTCGCCTTCGTGCTCGAGGGTCCAGACGCGAAGCCGTGAAGATAGAGGAAGATCGGGCCCGCCCGGGCGCTGTCCTGGCTCATGGCGTCACTCCTTCGGCGAGGAGCAGAGTGCGCATGCCGCAGCCCCGTACATGTGGATCGGGCCGGGTCCAAGCCCGGGGATCGGGGCGGAAGTGCGGGAAAACCCTCATGGCTCGGTCCTCGGCCCGGCGTCGGTCGGTGGATGTGGGTGCGGCGTGAGTGGGCGTTGCTTTCCCTCGCCGCAGCTCGCTACACTTTCCACCCGACGACGATCTGAAGTCCCCGCGAGCTCGCGCTCCTGGCGGCATCGTGCCCCCCCATGTGGAAGCTGGTCATCGAGGACGACGAAGGTAAGCGCACGGTCGTCCCGCTGTCGCGCGATGACTACACCATCGGCCGACAGGAGGGGAACACGATACGGCTGACGGAGCGCAACGTCTCGCGCACCCACGGACGTGTTCGTCGCAAGAAGGTCAACGGCTCCGGGAGCGTCTTCGTCGTCGAGGATTTACGCAGCTACAACGGCGTCTTCGTCAACGGCCTCCGGGTCGCCCACTCCCAGGAGCTCCAGCACGGCGACCTCATCCAGATCGGCGACTACCGGATCCTCCTCCAGGACGACTCGATCGTCGAGGCCGAGAACGCCCAGACCGCGATCGATCCCAGCGACACCAAGGCGACGATCCCGATCGCCCCGAGCTACCGCGGCCAGACGCTCACCGAGCGGCCGAACCGCCTCGTCATGCTCGTCGGGCCGACGCCCGGTGTGGAGTACCCGCTCGATCGCGAGCGGATGACCATCGGTCGCGCCGAGGACGCGACCATCTCGGTCAACCACAACTCGGTGTCGCGCCTGCACTGCGAGGTGCACGCGCTCGGCGACGGCCGCTTCGAGATCGTCGACAAGGGGTCGTCCAACGGCGTCCGCGTCAACGGCGTCGAGCTCAAACGCAGCATCATCGAGGCCGGCGACGTCATCGAGCTCGGCGACGTCCGGTTCAAGTTCGTCGGCGCGGGCCAGATCTTCGTCCCGGGCCCCAACGAGAGCCAGCAGCTCACGGCCATCGGCGATCGCGAGGCAGACCTCGTCGACGTCGGGAAGAAGGGCTTCGGAAGCGGCTACATCCTTCCCATCGTCGGCGCAGGCGTCGTCGGCGCCGCGATCATCCTGGCGATCGCCTTCTTCCTGAAGGAGAAGGCCGCGGAGCAAGCCGATTCGTCGATCCAGACGACCGGAGATGCCGAGCTCGCGATGCTCGCCGAGGCGAAGAAGGCGTGTACGCCCGACGAGTGCGAGCAGGCGCGCAACGCCCTCGCGACGATCCCCGAGGGCTCTCCCTGGCGCGAGCACGAGGACTACCGGTTCATCATCCGGACGTGGGCGGAGTCTTCGATCAAGAAGGCCAGCCTCGATCCGAACCTCGCGACCCGTCGCGCGCTCCTCCAGAACGTCATCTCCGACGGGCGGGTCGACGAAGCGCTCAGGCAGCAGGCGCGCGAGATGCTCGAAGCCGCGGTCGCGCCGACGCCGACCCCGTCGGAGCTCCCGACGGCGCCCACCGCCAAGGAGCCGAAGCCCACGGCGGTCTACACGCCTCCGCCCGCACCGGCGCCGACCCGGACGACCCCGACGTCCCATACGACGGTGACCAACGCGACGACGACGGCGGCGCCCACGTCGACCTCCGCGCCGGCGTCCAAGGCCTCCTCGGCGAGCACGCTCGAGCGGGCCACACAAGCGGGCCTCCGTGGCGAGTTCGCCGTGGTCCGCCAGCTCCTCGAGCCGAAGGTCCGTTCGGGTCACGGCACGTACGACGAGGTCCGGCTCGTCCGTGAGGCCTGCAAGGCGATGCAGGACCGCGCCTGCGTCGAGGACATCAAGGCGCGCTACGACAGCATCAAGTGAACGCGCGCGCGAAGCTCGCGCCCGCGAACACGTCGCCGACGAGCTGAAGCAAGAGGTCGGCCTCCGCGCGCGAGAAGGCGTCGAGATGCGTCGAATCGAGATCGAGCACGGCGCGGAGCTCTCCGCCGACGACGACCGGAACGACGAGCTCGGACCGCGTGCGATCGTCGCACGCGATGTGATCGGGCACGCGCGACACGTCGGGCACGATCTGCACCTCGCGTGTCCGCGCGCACGCTCCGCAGACGCCTCGTGAGAAGTCGATGCGCAAGCAGCCCATCGTGCCCTGATAAGGACCGACCGCGAGCGTCCGCTCGTCGACGCGCCGGTAGAACCCGCACCAGCTCGCCTGCACCATGGTCTCCCAGAGAAGGCACGCGAGCGTGGCCTCGATCGCGACCTCGTCGCGCTCCCCCTCGAGCACGGCACGGATCTGCGGCAGCGCAGCTTCGAGACGAGCGACACGGTCCGCGACGGGCAAGAGCGTCCCACGCGCGACCTCGGGGAGGAGGATGCCTTCGGACATGGCGGCAGCTTACACGAGGGAGGCCTTCGGCCTCCCTCGTGTCCTCAGTCCTCAGTCCTCGGCAAGAGAGGCCTCGGACCTCAGGCCTCGGGCCTCGAAGGAGGCCTCGGGCCTCGACTCGGACTCGGCAATTGCGTGGCTCGACCTCTCCCCTGGTGAGCTCGTCATGCGCAGACTCGCAACACCCGCTCGTAATACGAGGCTCGCCATATGCAGGCTCGCGAGGCGCTGCCAGCGAATCGAAGAAGCAAGGGCCTCCCCGGACGCTCCCGCTGAGGACTGAGGACTGAGGACTGCTTCACGTGTTACGAAAACCGCATGGCACGCGACGGAGGTGGCAGCGGCCGCGGAGGTGGCAGCGGCCGCGGCGAGGGCCGCAACGACGGACGCCCGCAGGATCCCATCGACCAGCTCGAGCGATCGCATCGCCGGCTCCGCGAGGTATGCGACGCGCTCACGGCCGGAGCGCGCGATCGTGACCTCGAGGCGGTCGCCGAGGCATGTGCCTTCTTCTCGCGTCAGGTGCGCCGCCACGAGCAGGACGAGGAGCTGTCGCTCTTCCCGAGGCTCGAGGTCGCGGAGGCACGCGAGACGATCGAACGGCTCCGTCAGGAGCACCGAGCGCACGAAGCGCTCCACGAGCGCCTGGAGCGCGCGATCTCGGGGAAGCCGGCGCGCGACGACGCCGGGGCGTGGTCGGAGATCGAGACGCTCGGCGCGGACATCGCCCGCGCCTACCGCGAGCACATCGAGCTCGAGGAGAGCACGCTCTTTCCGCTCGCACGGCGGACACTCGCCGAGCCGGCCCTCGGCGAGATCCTCGCCGAGATGGCGGCTCGCCGAGACCGGTGATCGCGTGAAACCGCGCGCGAAGCACGAGCGCGCGGCTCAGCGCTTCGCCATGAAGAATCGATAGCCGGCGAAGATCGCCGCGGCGAGGACCAGGAGAACCAGCCAGGGGAACCCCTTCTTCTTCTCCGACTTCGCCAGGTCGGCGCTCGCGTTCGAGACCTTCGCCGCCGCCGACTCCTTCCGAGCCTCGATCTCCGAAGAGCGCTCGGGCTGCTTCGCGGCCTCGGCCTTCGCAGCCTCGGCCTTCGCCTTCGCGGCCTCCTCGGCAGCCTTCGCCTTCGCGGCCTCCTCGGCGGCCTTCGCCTCCTCGGCGGCCTTCGCCTTCGCGGCCTCCTCGGCAGCCTTCGCCTTCGCGGCCTCCTCGGCGGCCTTCGCCTCCTCGGCGGCCTTCGCCTTCGCAGCCTCCTCGGCGGCCTTCGCGGCCTCCTCGGCAGCCTTCGCCTTCGCGGCCTCCTCGGCGGCCTTGGCCTTCGCAGCCTCCTCGGCGGCCTTCGCCTTCGCGGCCTCCTCGGCGGCCTTCGCCTTCGCGGCCTCCTCGGCGGCCTTCGCTTCCTCCGCAGCCTTCGCTGCTTCGGCGGCCTTGGACGCCGCCGGATCGGAAGGCGCCGCCTTGGGCGGTGCCGATCCCGGCCGCGGTGGCGACACGACCGGCTTCGCAAGCGATCCGCTGCTCGGCCTCGGGGCAGGAACCTTCGCCTCGACCGGTCGCGGCTCGGGCGTCTTCGCCTTCACCGGCTCGGGCGTGGGCGTCGCCTTCTTCGGCGCGGCAGCGGCGGTCGCCGCCAATGCCGTCGCGGCCGGCGTCGCAGCCGCCGCCGCGGTCGGCTCTCGGAACGGCCCCGAGCAGATCCAGCGCTCGTGCGTGACGAGCGAGACCTTCGTGTCCCCGACGGTCAGCTCGAACGGCCCCTGCGAGATCTTCCGCGCATCGCCGAAGAGCGGAATCTCGACGCGACGATCGTTCGTGCCGTCGATCTTCCTCGCGATGTCCTCCAAGTACGACTTGTACTTCTCGGACGCGGCGACCAGCGTCGAGAGCTCCTTCTCGAACGCCTCGAGATCGACGTCCTGGGTGCCGGTTCCGTCCGCCGCCGCTCGCGGCAGCGCCGCCGCGAGCTCGAGCGCGACCTCCGTGACCCGGTCCTTGGAGAGCGACCGCAGCAGCCGATCGACCAGGTTGTCGAGCACGCGCTCGATCGCTGCATTGTCGGCACGCTCGCCGAGCATGGCGCCGACCGCGGCGACGAGATCCCCCTCGATGCGGATGGGGGCCTCGGTGCCGCCTTCGGCGATGTAATAGAAGCTGCTCGTCACGCGATCGGCGCCGACGGTGTGCACGCGGATGCCCAGCTCGATCAGCTTCTGCGTGAGCCTCGACGAGACCGCGACGAGAGGACTCTTGAGCGCAGCTTGATGCGTGAGCGGCATCCTCGCCGGGGGGATTTGCTCGTCCGGCATCACGATCTTCGTCTCGCGACGGACCTGTTCGGTCAGGGCGTCACGGGCGACGACCGAGACCTCGTGCGACCACCCAAGGACTCCCTTGGGGATCATCCACCCAGCGGCGGGACCGAGATGCGCGACGAGCCTCGCGCGCTCGTCCTCCCCCACGAACAGCATGCCGGGGAGAGCAAGAGGTAGGCTCGCCATGAAGTCGCCCGAGGCTACCATGGAACGCACATCGACTGGCAACTCCGGAGTGCGGGGGACTCGTCGGGCCGTCGAACTGCTCGAATTTCACGCAGACGGCGGAATCGAGCGCTCCGGCCCAGCCTCCAAGCACATCAACGCTGTCTCCCCAGCGCGCCGCAGTCTATAAAGATCGCGTGAGGCGCGAGACCATCCAGAGGGTCGCCACCCCGACGGCCATCCTCGTAGGGATTCCCGAGGACCTCGCCATGTTCTGCACCGAGGCCCTCTCCGATGGCGGTCTCCGCGTCCTTCGCGTGGGGCACGTCGCGGCCGCATCCGAGCGGATCCCGGTCGTCATGCCCCAGCTCGTCCTCGTCTCCACCACGTTCCGCCCGGAGGAGCTCGAAGCGATCCAGGACCGCTGCGTCGCCGTCGGGGCAGCCGTCCTCCCCGTCACGCCCGGCGGCGACAAGGCCGCGCTCTTGACCGCGCTCCGAAACGCCGCGAACGACGCGCTCATCAAGGCGCTCCGAGGCGGCTGAGCCCCCGGCGCGGCGCTGCCCCGGCGCGGCGGGGGCAGACGGACCTCGGCGAAGCAGCCGTTTTCGCAGCTTCTTCGGCCGCCGCCAGCTTTTGATGTTACCTTCGACCTGCGATGCCCTCCCAAGAGCGCACGACCTGTCCTGCTTGCGGCGGAGCCGGTGGAGGCCCGTTCGGCCGCGCGGGAAGCGCATGGGACGACGAGAGCTACGTCTGCCCGCGCTGCGAGGGCCGAGGCACGATCGCCATCACCGAGCCGATCTCGCAGCGGCCGGGCCTCGTGAAGGCCGGCCTCACGGCAGCGGACGCGGCGGCCGCGACGAAGCGGAAGGCGACGGGCTGAGACCGGGTCAGGCCTCAGGCCTCAGCTCGAAGCGATTGGAAGTCTGGAGCCTCGGCGCCAGATGCCCGAGCGCACTGCTGGAGCCTGGAGCCTGGAGCCTG
>CALFEQ010000157.1 GCA_937949945.1 uncultured Myxococcales bacterium | reverse complement strand
GCCGCTCCGCACGGGCCCGATGCCAACCCGCACCGGCTACCAGTTCCTACGCTCCACCGGGACGCCCCGCGGCGAGCAACGTGCTTGACGGCGTCGGGAGCGCGTGGGAGAGCGAAAACGCGAGTCATTCGCAACTTGGAGCCCCACGTGTCCCGCCGTCCACTCACGGCCGAGCTCGTCGTCGCTGTCGCGACGGTCCTCTGTTCGTCGCGCGCCTTCGCCCAGGAGAACCCACCTCCGCAGGACGCCCCCGAGGCGCCGGCCACCGACGCGCCTTCCGCGCAGGAAGGACGCGGCGCGACGTCCGGCGACGACGCGGCGGCTCTTCCGACCGAGGACGTCGGCGCTTCGTCCGCTCCGAGCGCCGATTCGTCGTCGGTCGAGGCTCCGACCGAGGCGCCGTCCGAAGCACCAACCGAGGCTCCGACGGTCCCGGCGGAGGCGCCGGCGCAGAGCGAAGGCCCCACCGAGGTGAGGGTCCGCGGCCCGAAGAACGAAGCGGTCCGGCTGCAGCGCTCGGCCGAAGCGGTCCGCGTCATCGACACGCGGCGCGCGAAGCAAGAGACCGCGGACATGGGCGAGGTCCTCGCGCGCTCCGCGGGCATCTCCGTGCGGCGCGCCGGCGGCCTCGGCAGCGGTGTGCGTTTCTCGCTCAACGGCCTGCAGGACGACCAGGTCCGCTTCTTCCTCGACGGCGTCCCCCTCGATCGCGCCGGCTTCCCGATCGGGATCGCGAACGTGCCCGTGAACCTGATCGATCGCGTCGAGGTCTATCGCGGTGTCGTCCCGATCCGGTTCGGAGCGGACGCGCTCGGCGGCGCCGTGAACCTCGTGAGCGACACGCGGTACACGACGCACGTCGGTGCGAGCTACCAGGTCGGCTCGTTCGGCACGTACCGGACGACCGCGTACGGCCGCTACCGCCACGAGAGCGGGTTCGTGGTGGGAGCCTCCGGCTTCTTCGACTCGACGCGCAACGATTACCCCGTCGACGTCGAGGTCACCGACGCGCGAGGCCGCGTCTCCCCCGCCAGGGTGCGCCGGTTCCACGACGGGTACCAAGCCTACGGCGCCACGGTCGAGACCGGCTTCGTCGATCGGCCCTGGGCGCGGCGTCTCCTCGTGAAGGGCTTCGTGTCGAGCTACGACAAGGAGCTCCAGAACAACATCGTGATGACGACGCCGTACGGCGAAGTCACGTACGGCGAGACGGTGCTCGGCGCGACGGCGCGTTACGAGCAGCCGCTCACACGCAACCTCGAGCTCGAGGTCCTCGCCAACTACTCCCACCGGACGATCGACTTCGTCGACCGCTCGCGGTGGATCTACGACTGGTTCGGCCGGCGCGTGCGGGAGCGGCGCGTCGCGGGCGAGGTCGACAGCACGCCCTCCGATCAGAGCGTGTGGGAAGACGGCGGCTACGGCCGGGCGCTCGTCAAGTATGCGATCGCGCCGGAGCAGTCGCTCCGGCTCTCGGTGACGCCTGCGCTGACGACGCGCACCGGTGAGGAGCGCCTCCGCTCCGATCCGAACGCGCTCGATCCGCTCGCGTCGCGGAGCACGCTCGTCACGGTCGTCACCGGCCTCGAGTACGAGCTGAACCTGTTCGAAGAGCGCCTTCAGAACATCGCCTTCGTGAAGGACTACGTCTACAGCGCGTCCGGCGTGACGCCGGCGGCCGGGACGCTCCGTCGCCGCGAGCGCGACGACCACGCCATCGGCGCCGGAGACGCCATCCGCTACCGCTTCGCGCCGTGGCTCTACGCGAAGGCTTCGTACGAGTACGCCACGCGTCTGCCGCGCGCCGACGAGGTGTTCGGCAACGCGATCCTCGTGCAGCCGAACCTCTCGCTCGAGCCCGAGGTGAGCCACAACATCAACGTCGGACCTCGCGTCGAGCTCCAGAAGTCGGCGATCGGAGATCTGACCGTCGACCTCAACGGCTTCCTCCGCTACAGCGACAAGCTCATCGTCCTGCTCGGCACGGACCGCTACCTCACGTACCACAACGTCTACGAGGCGCGGACCTTGGGCCTCGAGAGCGCGCTCGCGTGGGCGAGCCCCGGCCGGTGGCTCGCGGTCGACGGCGCGCTGACGTTCCAGGACATCCGGAACGTGTCGAACGAAGGCACGTTCGGTGACTTCGAGGGCGATCGCGTCCCGAATCGCCCTTGGCTCTTCGGAAGCTGGGGCGCGCGCCTGCGCATCCCGAGGATGCCCGAGCAGAGCGACACGATCGAGCCGTTCTACCACGGTCGCTGGGTGCACTCGTTCTATCGTGGCTGGGAGAGCCAGGGGCTTCGCGAGTACAAGCAGGTCGTCGACACCCAGGTCACGCACCACGTCGGCGTCTCGTGGACGGTGGTCCGCGACCTCGCGCGCGTCACGTCGACCTTCGAGATCGACAACGTCACGAACGCGAAGGTCTACGACTTCTTCGGCGTCCAGCGCCCGGGCCGCGCGCTGTTCGTGAAGGTCACGGCCGAGCTCTGAGCGTTCATCGAGGACTCCGCTCGGCGGTCCTCGCGCGGCTCCTCCTCGAGCCCGGCGGCGGCGTCGACGCGCCGGCGCGGCGGCACTTCCTGCATCGGCCGCGGAGCTCGTGCACCTGCTCTTCGAGCTCGAAGCCGTGGCGCGCCGCGATTTCGCGCTGGAGCGCCTCGAGCGTCTCCGACTTGTACTCGACGACGAGCCCGCATCCGGTGCACCGGAGGTGATCGTGTCGCTCTCGCTCGAACGACGCCTCGTAGACCTGGCCATCACCGTTCGGCACGAGCGCCGGCTGGATGAGCCCGGCCTCGATCATGAGCGGCAGTGATCGGTAGACCGTCGCCATGTGGGCTTCGCGGACGCCGCTCGCGTGCAGGTACCGAACGAGATCGTCGACGCGGAAGTGCCCTTCGTAGGCGAGCGCCGCGCGCGCGATCGCCTCCCTGACAGACGACATCTTCAGGTTCCGCGCGCGCAGGACCTCACGGAGCCTGTCGAGGCCGCGCGCGATGGCCTGCTCCTTCGCCGCCGATCCCCTGCGGTCGCCTCCCATCCACGGCATCCTCGCCCGCTCGGCGCATCCCGGTCAAGACACGCGCCACCGAACGTCGCGTCCTGCCAACGGATTTTCGAGGCCCCGCATTTAAGATGCGAATGATTCGCATCTTCAGACTATAGGGGAGCCTGGTCCCTCGATGAGCCCGAGCACGACACGCAAGCTCCTCGCGATCCACCGCTGGTGCGGCGTCATCGTGAGCCTCAACTTCCTCGTCCTGGCGCTGACCGGTCTCATCCTCGTCTTCCACGACGAGATCGACGACGCGCTCGGTGTCCTGCCGCCGGTCGACACCGCAGGAGAGAAGGTCACGATCACGCGCGCGGTCGAGATCGCCCGCGCGAAGGATCCGGCCGCGAAGGTCACGTACGTGTTCCAGCGTCCGGAGGAGAGCCCAGGCATCGTCTTCGTGGGGCTGGCGGAGACGGGCAAGTTCCGCGACTCACGGCCGATCGCCGTCGACCTCCACGGCGACGGGCGCGTGCTCGACCAGGTCGTGCTCGAGGACACCTTCACGTCGCTCGTCCTCCAGCTCCACGCCGAGCTCTTCGCCAAGCTGCCGGGGCGCCTGTTCCTGGGCCTCGTCGCCATCGCCGTCGTCGTGTCGCTCGTCACCGGCGCCATCGTCTACGGACCGACGATGCGGCGCTTCGCCTTCGGGCTCCTGCGCCGCGACCGGTCGCGGCGGACGTTCCTCGCGGACATCCACAAGCTCGTCGGCGCCGCGACGTTCGGCTGGAACCTCGTGGTCGCGAGCACCGGCGTCCTGCTCGCGCTGAGCACGATCCTCTTCCAGCACTGGGCAGCGACCGAGATCGGCGCGTTCGGCGCTCGGCATGCCGGCGAGCCGATGGTCACGGACTGGTCCACGCTGGACGCCGCGATCGCTGCCGCCGAGAAGACCGCTCCCGGAAGGCACTGGTCGCTCGTCGCCCTCCCCGGCTCCGACTACGCGAGCCCGCGGCACTACACGATCTCGCTCGAAGGCGGAAACGGCATCGACGCCCACCTGCCGAAGTACGTCGTGACCGACGCCGTGCACCCCGACGTCGTCGAGCCCGTGCAGACCCCCTGGTACATCGAGGCCATCGCGCTGAGCGAGCCGCTGCATTTCGGCAACTACGGCGGCCTCCCGCTCAAGATCGTGTGGTCGGCCTTCACCCTCGTCACGCTGGGCCTCTCGATCACCGGCGTTTGGATCTTCTTCTCCGGACGGCGGGCGCCCCGACGCGTTCGCAACGCAGGCAACGCAGAGCACGAGCGCGCCGAGTCCGGCGCAACGCAGGCCGCAGCATGACGGAGTCGACTGGAATGCGCGTCTACGGGATGCCGGCCTTGCTCTCGGTCCTCTCGGTCGCGGGCCTGGTGCTCGCGCTCACCGGCGACGGCCTCGTCGACGCCGTCGCGGTCGTCCTCGTCGGCTTCCCGCTCGCCCTCATCGTCCGCTCGTTCTTGCGCGGGCGCTCGCCATCCGCGACGGCGCCCGCTCGCCCCGACCCCGAATCCAAGGATTGATCATGAAGAGCACCTCGATCTTGCGCGTCCTCGCCGCGGCTGCCACGACGCTCCTCGTCTCGAGCCTGCCCGCGTGCGACAGCTCCGACACCACGACTCCGCCCGACGGGAACACCAACGTTCCGCCGTCGAGCGATCCGTCCGGAGACCCGCCTTCGGGCAAGCCGCTCTACGCGATCGCGTCGATGATCTTCGACGACACCGGGCAAACGACGTACATCGCGCTCCTCGACTCGCTCGACACGCAGCCGAAGGTCACCCTCGACAAGGCGCGTGAGTTCGCCGGGTACGCGGCGGCGGACGCCTCGGGCGGAAAGATCATCGTCGGCGACGGCGAGAAGCCCCAGCTCACCCGCTTCGCGATCGGCGATGACGGGTCGTGGAAGGAAGAGCAGACGCTCAGCTTCAGCAACTACTCTTCGACGGCGCTCACGGCGAGCATCTTCGTGAGCCCGACGAAGGCCTACGCGCCGTTCGACGGGACGAACCACGTCGTGTGGAACCCGCAGGAGTTCGTGATCGTTGGGCCGATGACGGCGCCGGCCTCCATCCCGCTCACGCGCGAAGGCCTCGACGTCCGCCGCGGCTACGGCAACGTCGTCGCCAACAACTACGTCTACCAGACGTACTACTGGTCGAACGACAACTACACGAAGTACACCGAGACCTCGCAGATCGCGCTGATCGACACGACGAAGGACGAGGTGGTCGCCGCGGTCGACGTGCCGTGCCCGCACCTGCACATCGCGACGAAGGACGAGCAGGGCAACACGTACTTCAGCAACGGCCAGGGGAGCATCGCCTCCGCGGTGCTCGACGCGAATCACCCGAAGAACTGCGTCGCGCGGATCAAGGCCGGGGAAACGACGCTCGACACGTCGTTCACGACGAAGTTCCGCGACCTCACGGACGGCCGCGAGGGCAACAACTTCTTCTACGTCGGCAACAACATCGGCTTCTTCAACGTCTACCACGCCGAGCGTGACAACGTGACGCCGGAGACCGAGCCGACGTTGATCGACAACTCGTCGAACTACCACCTCTGGACGCTCGACCTCAGCACGATGCAGGCCAAGATGATGGAAGGCATCGACTACGCGGGCGGCCAGTACGTCGCGTTCCGCATCGACGACCGCGTGTTCGTCGCGATCCCTGCGGGTGATTACTCGAGCACCTCCGTCTACGAGATCCTCCCGACGGGCACCGCCGAGAAGCGCTTCGACGTGCAGGCGTGGATGTTCCACATGTTCCGCGTGCGCTGAGCGCGTAGGACGTCGCGCATCCCGCGCGGCCGGGTGGGCGTAGCCCGATGCGCCTCGCCCACCTACGGCGGCCGGATTCGGAAGAAGAGCTCGACGGAGACGTGGCTCGCCGTCTCCGGGCAGACGTAGGACTGGAGCGAGCCGTCGAACATCGCGGGCGTGATCGGCAATTTGCAGCCGCCGATGAGATCGTCGAAGTCGACGTCCGCGTCCCAGATCTCGAACGAGAGGTTGTTCATCAGCTCGGCGGCCTTGATCCCCTCGAGCGGGACTTCGGCCCAGAACGGCACGGTCGTGTCCTGCTGAACGGTCGTCGTGCCCGTGTGAGAGACGCCGCCGAGGCTCGAGAACGCGACGAGGTACGGGTCGGGCGCGCCCCCCAAGATGTCCCAGCTCTGCCCGCTCTTGTCCTTGTCGGGCACGCTGGCGAACGAGACGTAGAAGTCCCAGAGCGCGTTCGGGTCGATGACGCACGACCGCGCCGCTCCGCACGTGCGACCGTAGCCGCAGTCGATGCACGCCTCGCCGCCGAACCCGCACGCGCTCGCCGTCGTTCCAGGTTGGCATCCTGCGGCCGTGCAGCAGCCGTTGACGCACGTCGCCTGGCACGAGGCGTCGATGCACGTCTGGTTCGAGCAGACGAACGACGCGCCTTGCGCCGCGCACGAGGTGCAAGCGGCACCGTCGGCCCCGCACCTGTCGGTCGTCGTCCCGGGCACGCACGTGTCACCGTCGCAACAGCCCCGGCAGTTGTTCGGTCCGCACGGCTCCTTGCACCGGCCGGCCGTGCACCTCTGCGCGCCGGCGCACACCTCGCAAGCCGCCGCGCCCGCGCCGCACGCGCTCTGCCTCGGGCGCGAACCGGCACCTCGGGTGCGACCAGGCTCGGTGGGGCTGGCCGCCAATCTCCAGACCCCGTGGAGATGTACGGCACGGGGCTCGACTTCGACGACGTCGCCGGGGCTCTCGCGA
>CALFEQ010000156.1 GCA_937949945.1 uncultured Myxococcales bacterium | reverse complement strand
CCGCCGCTGCTGGCGCCGCCGCTGCTGGCGCCGCCGCTGCTCGAGCCACCGCTGCTGCTCGGCTCGCCGTCGTCGTCCTCGTCCTCGAGCGGAGGCGGCGAAGGCTTGGGAGCCTTCACGCTCGGCGTCCCGTCCTCGTCCTTCTTTCCTCCGTCGGCCGGATCCGCCGGAAGGATGTCGAGCTCGGTGATGCCGTCCGTGCCCTGGGCACAGCCGACGAGCGCAGCGAAACCGGTCAGGCCAGCAGTGAGGAGAGTGACGACGGGGCGCTTCATGGCGCCGCAGTTCTAGCTCAACCTCCGCAATGCGCCGCTCCCGTCGGAGCAAAAGCGCAACTTTCGTCAACGGTGTTTGGTAGGGCTGCAATTGTCCGTCGTGGTCGGAATTTCCGACGTCGACTCCTGATCGTCCTTCCAGCCTTTTCCCGCGCGTCCGTGGCGAGTCGCGGCCGTGGGCGAGGCTCGGAGCTTGCGTCGCTTACGCCGTTGATTACACGGCGACGAGCTCTTTCGATCTGCGGGGCGCTGGTCGCCGTCGCGTGCGGCCGTCTGCGGGCCGAGGACGTGCCCGACGGACTTCCGACCCTCGATCCGGCGGAGCTCGCGGCGCGGCTCGCCGACGTCGACGCGGGACGCCTCGTCGTCCTCTACGTCGGCCCGTCGGACCTCTTCGAGGCGGGCCATGTCCCGGGCGCGCGCCGCCTCGTGCCCGTCGCGACGAGGGACGGTGAGCGCGCGCTCCGTCGCGAGCTCGACGAGACGAGGCCCGACGTCGGCGTCGTCGTCTACTGCGGATGCTGTCCGTACGACCGTTGTCCCAGCATCCGGCCCGCGACCTCCACCATTCGAGCATCGGGGCGAGCGAGGACGTGGTGGCTCGACTTGCCGCACGGCTTCGTCGTCGACTGGAAGGCGAAGGGCCATCCCGTCGCGACCGGTCCGGGCGAGCGCCCGACCTGACGACCGCGCGCGACCGAGCACCCTCGCGCACGCGACGCGTGCGCCGCGGCGACGGCCACGTCGTGAGCGGGACGCGCGGAGCGTGCCGCTCGTTCCGCGCCCTTTGGGGCGTTTGCTTCTCGCGGCTTCCTTTCGTAATGTCCGGCCCGAACATGTGGGCGCGCGCGAGCACAGCCTTTGGATCGAAGCCTCCACGGACGATCCGTGCGCCGCTCGCGATGCTCCTCTCTCTCGTCGCGATGCTCCTCGTCGCGGCGCGCGCGTCGTCGGCGCCCGTGGCGGTCCCGCACGACGTCTCGATCCTCGCGTCCGAGAGCGACCTCCCGTTGGAGATCGACGAAGGCTCCGACGACCGTTGCGTCGTGGCTCGACCCGCGAGTGATGGGCGCGCGCCGAGCGGCGCGCGCGGCCTTCCGCTCGGCCCCTCGTGGCCAGCCGCGGCCTGTGCTCCGGCGCGACGCTCCGCCGAGTCGAGCGCGACGACCGCGCCGGAGGATCCGCCGGAGAGCGTCGCGGTTCGTCTCCACGCGCGCATCATGGTCTTCTTGATTTGAGAGCCGCGCCTGCTCGAGGGGTGTCGACCATGGCCTGTCCGTGCGTGAGGGATCGCACGGCTCTCATCGTGGGATTCTCATGATTCGCCGTTTCGTCGCCTGGCTCGTGAATCTGGGCGGCAAGCATCCGCTTCTCGTCCTCGGCTTCGCGCTCGCGTGCATGGCCGCATCGTGGACCTATGCGTCGAAGCTCGAGCTGCGCTCCGACTTCCTCGAGCTCTTGCCGCGCGACAGCCCGGGCTTCAAGGCGTTCGAGCATCAGCTCGGGCGCGTCGGCGGCGGCGCGACGCTCATCGTCATCGCGGAGTCGCCCGAGCGCTCCGCGAACGAGCGCTTCATCGACGCCCTCGCCGACTCCCTCGAGAAGGACCTGTCCGACAGGAAGGAGTGCGTCGCGAAGTGCGCGGACGACGCCGCCTGCAAGCGTGCCTGCGGTCCCGAGCTCATCTCGTACATCGAGCGCGGCACGAAGGAGGTCCGGAAGTTCTTTCAGGACAACAAGTGGCTCTACGCCGACCTCGACGATCTCGAAGAGGCGGATCGGATGCTCGACCGGCAGATCGCCATCCGCAGCGGCCTCGTCGAGGATCTCGAGGCGGACGAGCCAGCGCCGGCTCCGGAGGCGCCCGACGCGTCGGCGCCCGCGCCGGCTCCGGAGGTGCAAGCGAACCCCGCGGAGGCCCCGGACGCGTCGGCGCCCGCGCCCACGAAGACGGAGAAGGAGAAGAAGCCGGCGCTCGGGCTCGACGACTTCCGCGCGCGGTGGGAGGCCCGAGCGAACAAGCACGACTCCTTCCCCACCGGGTACTTCGCGTCGCCGAGCGGGACGATGCACGGCCTGCGGATCGTGTCGACCACGACCGGCACGGGAGACGCGGGCGGCGACACGCTGCTCGATCGCATCAAGGCCCGCGTCGCCGAGCTCGATCCGTCGAAGTTCCACCCGAACATGCAGGTCGGGTACGCGGGCGACATCCCGAACGCGGTCGCGGAGAAGGAGTCGCTCCTCAGCGAAGCGGCGATCGCGACCGGCCTCGCGATGGTGCTCATCCTCGGCGCCATCGCGTGGTTCTACGGGACGATGTGGTCGATCCCGCTCATCGGCTTCGCGCCGCTGTTCGGGGTGGGATGCGCGTACGCGTTCGCGACGTACGCGTTCGGCTACGTCAACTCCTCGGGAGCGTTCCTCGGCGCCATCATCCTCGGCAACGGCGTCAACTACCCGATCGTCCTCTATTCACGTTACCGGGAGTTCCGCGCGCGCGGGATGGAGCCGTCGGTCGCGCGGCTCGAGGCGGTGTTCAACGCCTTCCGCGCGGAGCTCGTCGGCGCGAGCGTCGCGTCGATCGCGTACGGCTCGCTCACGATCACGCGCTTCCGCGGCTTCACCCAGTTCGGCTGGATCGGCTTCGTCGGCATGGCGCTCGTGTGGATCTCGATGATCCCGTGCGTGCCGGCGATGATCGTCATCCTGGAGAAGATCCAGTCGTGGCTCCCGCCCGAGCTGCGGCAGCGGCCGCCCACGCTCGAGAGCGACGGGAGCCGCGGAGTCGTCTCTCGCTTCGTCGGCTCGATCACCGAGCGGTACCCGCGGTTCTTCGTCGGCCTCGCGGCCGTCTTCACCGTTCTCTCCCTCTGGAAGCTCCCCGAGTACCTCCGGGACCCCTGGGAGTACAACTTCCACAACCTCGGATCGCGCGGCTCGCAGAAGAGCGGCGCGGGCGAGTGGTCGAACAAGGCCGAGGAGGTGTTCGCCGGCAAGATGAACGTGGCCGGCGCGATGATGCTGGCGGACACGCCCGAGCAGGTCCCGCTCGTCAAGGAGCAGATCCTCAAGAACGACGCGGCCGATCCGGAGGGCTCGCTCATCGCCGAGATCGCCACCATCCACGACCTGTTGCCCGGCACGCGCGAGGAGCAGGAGAAGAAGCTCGAGGTCCTCGAACGGATCCGAGAGCGCCTCACGCCGCGCGTGCTCTACGACCTCCCCGAGGACGAGCGCGCCCGCGTGGAGGAGGTCATTCCTCCGGAGACCCTCCGTCCGCTCGAGCCGAAGGACCTCCCCGCGCTCCTCCGGCGCCGGTTCGAGGAGAACAACGGGACGATCGGAACGGTCTTCTACGTGCGGTACAGGCCCGAGGTCTCGCTGTCCGACGGGCGGAACCTCCTCCGTATCGCCAAGTCGACGGACAACGTCGAGCTGCCCGACGGGACGCGGGTGATGACCGCGAGCCGTTCGACGGTGTTCGCGGAGATGATCCGATCGATGGAGCGCGACGGGCCGCTCGCGACCGCGGCGTCGTTCCTCGCCGTCGCCGTCGTGGTGATCCTCGCCACGGCCAGCAAGAAGGGCACCATCACCGTCTTGCTCTCGCTCGTGCTCGGCGTCGTATGGATGCTCGGCATCGCCGCATGGACGGGCGACAAGCTCAACTTCCTGAACTTCATCGCCCTGCCGATCACCTTCGCGATCGGGTCGGAGTATCCGTTCAACATCTACGATCGATCGCGACTGCTCGGCGGTGACGTAACGCAAGCGGTGAAGCTGCATCTCGGCGCCGTCTCGCTCTGCAGCTACACGACGATCATCGGCTACGGCTCGCTCATCATGGCCGACAACAAGGCCCTCCAGTCGTTCGGGCGTCTCGCGATGATCGGCGAGATGGCGTGCCTGTACGGCGCGCTCTTGTTCCTGCCGTCGCTCTTGCACCTCGTCTCGAAGAAGCGTCCGGCTCGAGAGAAGTGATCCGGCGCGCGGTCGTCCTCGTCCTCGTCGTCCTGCAGGTGCTGCTCGGCACGCTCGTGCCGGCGCCTGCACGCACGGGGACGGTCGCGCTCCGTCCGTACACCGCGCAGGCGCGCGTCGCGCTGGATCGGGCGCCTCCCGCGATCGAGCGAGCGGCGGCGCCGC
The DNA here is from genome assembly GCA_937949945.1 of uncultured Myxococcales bacterium. Taxonomy (GTDB): domain Bacteria; phylum Myxococcota_A; class Polyangia; order Polyangiales; family Polyangiaceae; genus Labilithrix. The sequence goes on along the minus strand of CALFEQ010000156.1, from coordinate 95,086 downwards.
GTCGCGAATCGAGCGCACCGCCGCCGGCCCTGCCCGCGTCGTTCGCGATCGTCCACGTCGCTCCGCCGCCGGTGGCCGGCGATGTCGCGCCTCGCTTCCCCGATACCGCGCGATCCGAGGACGAGCGCGTCCCGGCGACCGCACGTGGTCCTCCGCGAGCCTGAGAGATCGCCAGGCGATCTCTCGGGCACTCACCGAAGGCGAGCCCTCCGAGCCGAAGCCGTCGGCTCCACGCGTTCGCGCGTCCTGCGCTCGCCTTCGACCCCAGTCCATCGACCCGGCGGCGCGCGCGCCGTCATCGCGGAGGTTCATCGTGGAGAAGCTCGGGTACGTCCTCGTTCCAGCGGGGATCGCAGCAGTGTCGTACGGAATTCATCAGGTGTCCGTCGCCGGCGTCGCCGGCGTCGGCTGGGGCGCGGTCGTCGGAGGGCTCGTCTGCCTCTTCGCCGCGTACCGCCTGATGTCGTCGAAGGCGAGCGCGACGTCGCGCCGCGAGTGACGCGGCGCCTCGTTCGTCGAGGGCGCCTCCGGCTTCCGAGTTGCATGGGGCCCGGGCACTTCCCGGGAGACCCTCGGAGGGTCCGGAGGCGCCATGACGATCGTCTGTGGAACGGATTTCTCGGCCGCCGCGGCAGAGGCCACGGAGGTGGCCGCGCTCGTCGCCAAGCGGCTCGGCGAGCCGTTGATGCTCGTCCACGTGATCGAGGACCTCGGCGCGGAGATCGCGCTCTCGCAGGGAGATCCCATCTACGACCCCGAGCGGCAGCGACTGGTGCGAGCCGCGGCGAGAGCTCGAGAGCTCGGTGCGTCCGTCGAGGCCGAGGTCGTCGCGGGCGCCGCGGCGCGGGAGCTCGCCGCGCGCGCGCGTGGCGCGACCGTCGTAGTCGTCGGCCATCTCGGGACCCGCACGCCGAACCGATGGCTCGTCGGGAGCACGGCCGAACGCCTCGTGCGTATCTCGCCGGCTCCGGTGCTCGTCGTCCGGGCCGCCGAGCGGCTCGAGCGGTGGCTGCGCGGCGAAGAGATGCTCACCGTCGCCCTCGGCGTCGACCGGACCGAGACCTCGCGCGGGACCGCGCGCTGGCTCGAGCTGCTCGCGAGGCTCGGGCCGATCGAGGTCGTCGTCGTGCACGTCGCGGCCACCGACGACGAGTCGTGTCCCGTCCTCGTGCACGGGCTGCAGCGCGACCTCGGACCGGACCTCGCGCGCGCCGGGATCCCGGACGAGCGCGTGTCGTTCGTCGTGGGGAAGCGAAACGGCGACGTCGACGCGGCGCTCGTCGATAGCGGAGAGAACGCCGAGGCCGACCTGCTCGTCGTCGGTTCGCACCAGCGGTCCGGGATCGAGCGCCTGTGGAGGCGCTCGGTCGCGCGCGGCGCAGTGAGCCTCGCGCAGACGAGCGTGATCGTCGTCCCGAGCTCCGTCGCTCGGAGCACGGAGCCGGCCATCCCCGTCATACGGGAGGTGCTCGCGGCCACGGACTTCTCCGAGCTCGGCGATCTCGCGATCCCGCACGCGCTCGCGCTCTTGCCGGAAGGAGGCACGCTCCACCTCGCGCACGTCCTGCCGGACTCGGTGGCCATCCCGAGGCCCACGCCTTCGCCGATTCGTCCCTCGCCGCGCAACGAGCGCATCGTCGAGGCGACCGAGCGCCTGCGGCGGCTCGTGCCGCGCGAGGCGGAGCGTCGGGGCATCCGCGTGGAGGTCCACGTGCTCGAAGGCGACGTGGCCTGGGCCCTGTGCAACGCCGCCGACCGGCTCGCGGTCGACGTCGTCTGCATGGCCTCGCGGGCGCGCTCGACGATCGGCGCGGCGGTCCTCGGCTCCGCGACGGCGAGCGTGCTGTCCAAGAGCACGCGCCCGGTCCTCGTGGTGCGGACGCCGTCGAGCTGAGACGCTCACGCCTCGCCGGGGTCGTCGGGCGGCCGCCCTTCCTCGGTGTCTTCGTCGTCGGGGCGCTCGAGCTCGTCGTCCGTGATGCGCTTCGCGAGGGCGAGCGCCAGCGCGGTCGCGCTGACCGAGATGACGATCCCGGTCAGCACGAGCGCATGGGGTACCGGATCCGCGAGCGTGGGCGAGCGACGGGCGCTCGCGACGAGGAGGAGGAAGACGCCGCTGCCCATGACGTTGATCGCGATGACCTTGCGGACGACGTTGGAGCGCGCATCGAAGGCGCCGAGCACGCCGAGGCCGATCAAGCCAATCGCCGCCGATGCATACGTCATCCAAGGGCTCATGATCGCTCCGGTCGAGGAGGGCTCGGGAAGAACACGAACAGGATGAAGCCGATCGACAGCGACAGGCCGAGCTCGACCGCGAAGACGAGCGCTCCGGCGCGATCGGCGGGGTAGTCCAGCAAGCTGGCGCCGCCGACCAACGGCCACGCCGCGATCACGAGGAAGACGGCGGGCCCGAGGAGCATCGCCGTACGCGCGACCCAGCTCGAGAAGCCGGGCGGACGAATGCGGCCCGAGAGGAGCAGCGTCACGCCGCAGCCCGCGAGGATCGAGCCGGCCTGGAACGCTCCTCCGGGAGCGTGCGATCCGGTCCAGAGCAGGTACGCGGCGCACACCAGACCGACCGGAACGAGGTTGTTCGCGAACATCGTGAGCAGCCGCGGCCCCTGCGTCGCACGCCATCGGGGCGTCGCGCGAGCGATGCGTACGGCGACGGCTGCGGAGAGGAGGACGATGACCTCGAGGAGCGTGTCGTAACCACGGAAGTCGAGGAGGACCGCCGTGACGGGGTGCTCGACGCCGGTATCTTCCAGCGACTCGAGGACGAGCGGCGTGAGCCCCTCCCGCTGCGCCGGAAGCTGGGCGATGGTCCAGAGGAGGCCGAGCACGCCCATCGCGACGAAGAGATGCAGCGCGCCGTTCCGGTGCCGCACGGCGGGAGGCTCTCGATCGGCCCAGCGGAGGCTGCTGAGCAGCAGCGCGCCGGTCAGGGCGCTGCTGACCGCCGCCTCGACGAGCGCGACGTCCACCGCGTCGAGGCGCGTCCATGCGAGCGAGGACACGAACCCGAACGCGATGAAGAGCACGACCGCGCGCTCGATCGAGCGCGCCGAGATCGCGCGCCACCCGAGCAGCGGGAGCGTCGCGGCCAGGAGCACGTCGAACGTGACGTCGTAGACGCTCACCGCTTCCTCCACGGCGTCGTCCCGTTGACCAGCGCGTAGCGGCCGATGAGCTGAGCGGAGATGCTGCTCGACGCGAGCACGAGCAGCCAGATGATGATCAGCTTGGCCGCCTCGGCCACCGACTGCGACTCGATCACGAGCCCGACGACGATGAGCCCGAGCCCGACGTTGTCCGTCTTCGTCAACGCGTGCAGCCGCGTGTAGACGTCGGGGAAGCGCAGGAGGCCGAGCGTCCCGGCGAGGAAGAAGAACGCGCCGAAGAGGAAGAGTCCTGCCGAGACGATCTCGAGGAACGTCATCGCTCGCTCCCTCCGCTCGCTCCGCCCGCCCCGGTCCGGACGAGCGCGATCACGACGATCGCGGAAAGAAGCCCGAAGACGAGCGCCACCCCGCGCAGCGTCGACCGGCCGGGATCGATCGACAGCATGAGGAGTATGGCGACACCCGTGGTGCCGAAGAGCTGGGCGACCATGATGCGGTCGGCGAGGGACGGTCCGCGCGCCATTCGCACGAGACCGGCGAGGACGTTCACGAGCAGGAAGACGGCGATCCCGACGCGCAACTCGTGCATGTCATCCCTCGCTCTCGTCCGCGGCGCGCATCGCCCCGATGATGCGCGCCTCGATGTCCGCGAAGTCCCTCTTCACCACGTCCTCCTGATCGAGGAGCGAGTGGACCGTGATCTCGTCGCCGTGCGAGTCGATGCAGAGCGTGCCGGGCATGAGCGTCGTGATGCTCGTCAGCATGTGCGTCTCGGCGCCCGGGTGAAGGTGGGTGCGGTACGTGACGATGATCGGCGAGATCGGCGGGCCGGACCGGAACGCGAGCAGTGCGATCTGCCAACCTCCCCGGAGCGAGCCGACGAGGAACGCGGTCGCGAGCCGGACGAATCCCACGAGACGAAGCGTCGGCCGAGGGGGAGTCGGCGGGCTGAGCTTCATGCTCACGAACGTCGCGGCGAGGACGATGAGCGCACCGAACACGAGACCGCCCGGATCGCCCTCGAGCAGCGCCCACCACGCGATCGCGAACGCCAGAGCGCGGCTTCCCGCCGCCCGGAGGAGGGTTCGGCGCGATGCGCGTGGAGCGTTCTCGCTGGTCGTTCGGATCACGCAGCCTGCGGTTGCAGCGCGCGGGCCAGACGGGGCGGGGCGCGCTGGCGTCTCACCACCGGCGCACGACGAGCGGCACCAGGATCCCGGCGAGGAGCAGGGTCAGGACGCCGATCGTCCCGAAGCCGATGAGCCGGTCCTCGATGTGGTCCAGGGTCGCGAGGGCGCGTCGTGCTCGCTGCCGCGGTCGGAGGAGGCGGCGCGTACGGACGGAGAGACGACGGCGAGCGAGGTGGGCGAGGTGATACCCCACGGCGGCACATCGCGAGAGTCGGATCACGAGCGGTTCGACGATCGCGAGCAGATCGCCCGGAGGGATCCGGGGCTCCGTGCGACCGATGCGATCGAAGATGCGCCGCGCGGCGAAGGCGATCGCCACACCGACGGCGATGGGCCAGGTCGCCGACGCGACCTTCGACGCACGGGCGGCGACCGCGAGGCCCACGGGACGATCGAGCGCAGGAAGCGCGACGAGCGAGACGCCGGCGACGAGCAGCAGCAGCCACGGGATCCAGAGCCCCTTCCGCGGCGATCGCGGCGTCTGCGATCGCCCACGCGCCGCGAGCACGAGGAATCGAGTCATGAGGAGCGTGCTGCCGATCGCCGCGACCGAGAGCAGCGCGACCAGCGCGCGAGACGCCACGGGCGCGTCCTCCACCACGTCCGCGAGCCCGATCTTCGCGAGCGCGCCGCTCGTGAACGGCGCGCCCGCGATCGCCAGCGCCGGCAGCGCGAGCCCGGCGAGGACGAGACGGCCTGCTCGTCCGGTGCCGGCGTCCCGCGCGACGCCTTCTCCGAGGAAGAGCGCGGCCTTCGCGACGGCGTGGTGGACGACGAAGAAGACGATGGCGAGCTTCGCCGCGCCGGACGCGGCAGGCGTGAGGGCGACGCCGAGCGCGGCCACGGCGAAGCCCATCTGGCTCACGCTGGAGTACGCGAGGACGATCTTGGGCTCCGACTGCACGACGCCCACGGCCGCGCCGTAGAACGCCGTGAGGAGGCCGGCGATGCACACGAGCGTCGTCGCGGCCGCGGCGTCGGGCACGGCGCCCAGCGGTAGGAACCGGAGCCAGCCGAGGAGCCCGGCTTCGATGATCGTCGCGCTGAGGACGGCGCTCGCGGGCGTCGGCGCGACCGGATGCGCGAGCGGCAGCCAGAGGTGGAGCGGCACGAGCCCGGCCTTCACGCCGAAGCCCGCGAGGAGGAGGCAAGAGACGAGAAGGCGTCGCGGCGACGCCGCGACGGCGCCTGGGACCTCCTCGAGCGGCAGGTTCACGCTGCTCCCCACGAGGACGAAGATCCCGGTCAAGAGGAGCATCTCGCCGCCGAGCGCCATCACGACGTACGTGCGGGCCGCCCGCGCAGCGGGGGCGTCCCGATCGTGGACGACGAGGCCGTACGCCGCGTACGTCATGAGCGAGAAGAACACGTAGAAGGTGGCTGCGTCGCGAGCGACGATGACGCCGAGGTTGGCCGACATCGTCAGGAGGAAGAAGAACCAGAACGAGTCGCGGTACTTCGATGCCTCGACGTATGCGCGCGCGTACCAGCCAGCGAAGAACCAGACCAGCGCGGTCGACGCGAGGTAGCCCCGTGCGATTGCGTCCATCACGCCGAGCCGGGCATCGAGGAGCGCCCACGGCGTGTCGACGAGCGTGCCGATCGGCGCGAACGCGAGGGCGAACGCCGGCAGCGGAGCGCATGGCGCGAGCATGGACACGGCGGGACGAGCCGGGCGGACGACGAGCGCGGCCGCGAGCAGCAGCGGGCAGAGGAACGCGGCGATCGCGAGCCCGTTCATAAGGCGAACTCCCGCGTCGCGATGAGCTTCGCCCACCCGAGCGGGCTGAGGTCCAACCCGCAGAGGACGCCGGCGCCGAGCGACAGCGCCGCGGTCGTGACCGTCGGGACGAGCAAGAAGGGCCGCACCTCCGCGCGTCCCAACGGCTTCGCCCACGCGGTCTCGGGCTCGGCGAACCAAGCGTCGTACACGAGCGGGAAGAAATAGAGGGCGTTGAGCAGCGCGCTCGTGACGAGCAGGACCACCACCCAGGGCTCGTTCGCGGCGAGCGCCCCGATGCACAAGTACCACTTCGTGACCCAGCCCGCGATCGGCGGTACGCCCGCCATCCCGAGCGCGCCGATGGTGAACGCTCCCATCGTGAGCGGCATCCGGCGTCCGACCCCGCGCAGCTCGTCGACGCGATGGATGCCGAGCTCCTCTGCGAGGTTCCCCGCGCAGAAGAAGAGCGTGACCTTCATCAGGCCCTGGTGGACGATGTGGACGATGCCGCCGATCGTCGAGAGCGTGCCGAAGATCGCGACGCCGAGGACGATGTACGAGATCTGGCTGACGGTCGAGTAGGCGAGCCGTCGCTTGAGATCCTTCTGCGCGAGGGCCTGAAGCGAGCCGTAGAGGATCGTGAACGCGGCGAAGAGCGCGAGCGGACGCATGACGCCGAGCTCGTGGGCGAGACGGACGCCGAACACGTCGTAGACGACGCGCGTGATGCCGAAGGCGCCGGCCTTCACGACCGCGACCGCGTGGAGGAGCGCGCTCACGGGCGCCGGCGCGATCATCGCCTCGGGTAGCCATCGATGCAGGGGGAAGATGGCCGCCTTCACCGCGAGACCGCCCACGAGAAGGACGAACGCGACGACGAGCGCGGGGCGGTGCTGGGGCGCGACCCCGTCGAGCGCGCCTCGCTCGGTGAAGTCGACCGAGCCGGCGAGGGCGTAGAGCAGCGCGACCCCGGCGAGGAGGACTGCGCCGCCCGCGATCGTGTACCGGAGGTAGACGTCGCCGGCGCGCAAGGCCTCGGGCGTGCCACGGTGCACGACGAGCGGGTACGTCGAGATCGTGAGCATCTCGTAGAAGAAGAGGAACGTGAGGAGGTTGCCGGCGAGGGCGATGCCCATCGTCGACGCCACGCACAGCGAGAAGAAGCCGAAGAAGCGGCTCCGGTGGGGAGAGCCCTCGAGGTAGCCGACGGCGTAGACCGTCGTCGCGAGCCACAGCACCGCCGAGAGGCTCACGAAGAGCAAGCTGAACGGGTCGGCGCGGAGCAGGAGGTCCGCGCCTGCGACGAACGGGAAGCGCGTCTCGTAGCGGCGGCCGTCGTAGACGCCGCGTACGATCGAGGCGACCAAGAGCAGCTTCAGGCAGGCGGCCGCGATGTTGATCGACGTGCGCTCGGCGGTTCGGAGCTCGGGGATGAAGAAGATGAACACGCCCGGCACGAGCGAGCTGAACACGACGAGCAACGGCAGGAGCGCGTCGAAGCTCACGGCAGCCTCCCTACGGCGAGCAACGCGAGCGGTGCCGTCGGCGCGACTCCGAGGGCGACCGCGATCACCGCGAGCGTGAGGCTCACGGTCTCCGTCGCGCGCGGGACGTCGTGCAGCTCGAGCCCATGCGGAAGCGGGAGGAACGACCCGCGCCAGATCGGCAACACGTACGCGGCGCCGAGCAGCCCGCCGCCGACCACGACGACGGCCCACCACCACTGCCCCTGCTCGAGCGCCGCACGCGCGAGCAGCCACTTGGCGACGAAGCCGCCGCTCGGGGGCAGACCCATGAGGCTCGTACCCGCCAGGCCGAGGGCGAAGAACGTCACCGGCCGCCGGTGGGCGAGGCCCTTCAGGGCTTGCATGTCGTCGTGGCCGACGGAGCGCTCGACGATGCCGGCCGCCGTGAACATGGCCGCGCTCGCGGCCGCGTGCGAGACGGCCATGTACACCGCGCCTCGAAGGGCGAGCGGGCCGTCGAGAGTGAAGAGCAAGAAGAGGTATCCGACGTGCGCGAGGCTCGAGTAGGCGAGCACGCGCTTCAGGCGCCGCGCGCGGATCGCGAGGAGCGATCCCCACACGATCGCCCCGGCGCCGAGGACGCCGAAGAGAGGCGCGCTCCGGCCGTGGAGCGCGGGTGGCGTCGCCTCGAGCCATACCCGCACGAGCACGATCCACGGCGCCTTCCCGATCAGCGCCGAGAGGATCGCGCTGACCGTCGCGGGCGCATTCGCGTACGCAGGCGGGATCCAGGCGTGCAGAGGGAACAGGCCCGCCTTGAGCGAGAGGCCCGACGTCATGAGGGCGAGCGCGGCCCACGCGGCGGGCTCGCGCGAGAGCCTCGCGCGGAGGAGCTCGAGGTCGAGCGTGGACGTGGCGCCGTAGAGGAGCGCGACGCCCGTCAGGTAGAAGAGCGATCCGATCAGCGCGAGCAGCAGGTACCGGAGCCCCGCGGTGAGGGCGGCCGGCGCGCGCTCGAGCGCGATGAGGCCGACGGCGGTGAGCGTCGTCAGCTCCAGGGTCACGTACAGGTTGAAGACGTCCGCCGACAGCGCCAGAGCATCGAGCGCCGCCCAAGCGAACAACCACAGCGCGAGGAAGCGCTCCGCACGCTTCCTCGCGCCGAGCAGCACCGCGGCGTGCAGGCTCACGAGCAGGCCGACGACGCCGAACGTCGCGAGGAGCAGCGCGCCGAGCCCGTCGGCGCGGAGCGTGATGCCGAGCGGCGCCGACCACCCGCCGACGGCGTGTCGCACGACTCCGCGCGTCCAGACCTGCCAGACGACCTGGGCGGACGACGCGATCGTCGCGAGCGAAGCGATCGCTGCGACGAAGATGGCGCGCGTCGTGACGAGCAAGGACAGCACGCCGCCGGCGAGCGGCGCCACGACCGTCCAAGCGAGCCACGGCGTGTCGCTCATCGAGCGCCCGCCGCTGCGTCACGCGGGAGATTCCGTGAGTCCCTCATCGCACGCCGCGCCGGTGGATCACCGAGCACGCGGCGCGCCTACAGCACGGAGCGCGCCAGACGTCTCGCGACGCTCTCGCGTCTCGCGAGGCGCCCGGCGCCGTCACGACCCGCGCGCGTTCGGGATCATTCGCCTGCGCGTGCAGGCTCGCCTCGGTGCGGCTCCCGTCTCCAGTGCGCGCGGCTTCGCGTGCCTTCGGCCGTCAGCCCTTCGGGCCGGCGGGCGTGTTGATCGTGACCTTCTTCGGCTGCGCCTCCGGCTTCTTCGCGACGGTGATCGTCAGGACCCCGTCGCGGAGATCGGCGTAGATGCCGTTCGGATCGATGCCCTCCGGCATCGTGAACGTACGCGTGAAGGATCCGTACGAGCGCTCGTAGGCGTAGTAGGTCTCGCCCTTGTCCTGCTTCTCGGCTTCGCGCTTTCCGGTGATCGTCAGACGGTTGCCGGTGAAGCTCACGTCGATGTCGCTCGGCTGGACGCCCGGGACGTCGGCCTTGAAGAGGTAGCTGTCCTTCGTCTCTTTGATCTCGAAGGCCGGCGAGAACTCCATCATCGAGCGCTCGAACGGGAACGGCATCATCTCGCGGAAGGGATCCCAGCCGAGGAGGGAACGCATGAAGCGCGAGGGCTCCCACTCGCGAGCAGCGGGCGTGACGGGGCTCTCTCCGTTCTTGCGAATCGCGATGTTCGACATGTCCTTCCTCCTGAGTTCCGAGCCTTGGCTCGTCGCCCGCCCTACAGCACCTGCCGTTCCAGACGCGGACCTCGCGCACGTGACGGAGAAAGCGGCTCTCCGCGCGATCGTCGAATCTACCGAGCATGCACGTCGTGCGGACGCGCGAAAGGGGTGCGCTCCGCGCTCCTCGCGCGAGCGCGTGAGCGCCGCTCCCACGATCGCGTGACGACGAACGGCGCGGGTCACTCTCGCCCTCGAGCTCGCGCGTCCTCGGTCGCCGGCCTGCGTGGTCCGGTTCTGGCAACTCCCGGCTGCATGAGCGTGCAGTACGAGCTCGACGGGACGGTCACCATCGAGGCCGAGCTCTTGCTCCAAGAGCTCCGGAGCGGACGAGAGGTCGTCATCGTCGACGTCCGGACCGCGCCGGAGTTCGAGGCGGGGCACATCCCGGGCTCCCGCCTCATTCCCCTGCATCAGCTCGTCGCGAGGACCTGCGAGCTCGAGACCCACCGCGCCGATCCGGTCGTGCTCGTCTCGCGCCACGGCACGCGCGCGAGGCTCGCCGACGTGGCGCTTCGGGTCGCAGGGTTCGGTGAGGTCGCGGTCCTCGCCGGCGGCTTCCGGCGCTGGCGAGACCTCGGCTATCCGGTCGAGGACCGGTCGATGACGAGTCGAAGGATGCCGCCGCGTCCGGCGTGAGCTCGACTCGAGGCGAACGGCCGGAGCGCGCGCAGCGCGCCGACGCGCACGACCTGCGTCCGACGGAGAGGCTTCGTCCGGCGAAGTCCTGCCGAGCTCGCGCGTCCGGTCCGGAACGAGCTTTGCTGTACGCTCCATCGTGCCGCGCCTCCACTCGACCCAGCGAGCCCTGTTCGCCTCGAGCGCGCCGCTCAGCTTGGCCGAGCAGCGCCGCTATCACGCGGAGCGCGACCCGCACGTGCGCGGGCGCTGGCTCTCCGACCTGGTGCTCGGCGCGCAAGACGGCATCGTGAACACGCTCGGCGTGATCCTCGGGGTCGCGTCCGCGACGTCCGAGACGCGCGTCATCTTGGCGACGGGAATGGCGGCCGCGGTCGCGGAGTCGATCTCGATGGCCGCGGTCGCGTACACGTCGTCGGTGGCCCGCGGCGATCTCTATCGGGCGGAGCGAGAGCGAGAGTACCGCCACATCGAGCGGACGCCGGACGTCGAGCGCGAGGAGATCCGGACGCTCTTCCGCGAGCGCGGCTTCGAGGGCGACCTGCTCGAACGCGCCGTGGACACCATCTGCTCGGACCGGGACCGGTGGGTCTCCGTGATGATGGCGGAGGAGCACGCCCTCTCGGAGGTGGATCGAAGAGCGAGCCTGCGCTCGGCGCTCGTCGTCGGCGTCGCGTCGATCGTCGGCTCGATCGCTCCCGTGCTCCCGTTCCTCGCGCTGCCCGCGGGCGCCGGCCTCGTCTTGGCGTTGTCGATCGGCACGGCGCTCCTCCTTACGCTCGGCGCGCTCGAGGCGAAGCTCACGACGGGCAGGCCGGCGCGCTCGGCGCTGTCGCTCGCGGCGATCGGAGTCGCGAGCGCGTTCGCGGGGTACGTCGTGGGTGCGCTGTTCGCGTCGCGGTGACGACCTCGGCCCGACCGACGGCCTTCCCCACCGAGACGAGGGGCGCGGCTGCTCTCGCTTTCCTGCTCGTGTACGCGCTCGTGCTCGTACTCGTACTCGTATCTCGACGACGCAACCGCACGTTCGAGCACGAGTTCGAGTACGCGAACGACGACGAGGACGTGCGGCGGCGGGCGTCACTCGTGGCGCAAGAGCAGCGACGAGCCGACCTCGGGCGGCTTCGTGTTGGAGTAGTGCAGGTGCGGGCGCGGGCGTTTCGTCGAGTGCTGCTCGCACCAGAGCTTCTCGCCGCCCGTCGCGCGTTGGACTTCGACGCACTTCGGGCAGGGAGGCTCGATCTCGGGGACGGGGAGGTAGGCCTTGGGTCTCGCGACGAGGACGGCGCACTGAGCCTTGTTCACGACCGCCTGCGAGACCGAGCCGAGCATCACTCGCGCGAGCGCGCCTTTGCCGTGCGAGCCGACGACGATGAGGTCGGCCTCGAGGTCGGAGGCGAGCTGGAGGATCTCGTGCTGCGCCGACCCGATGGCGAGGTGACCGACGATGCGTCCGGCGAAGCGCGTCTGGGCCCGCGTCTTCACGTCATCGAGCCAGGCGCGGCCTTGGCGCAAGAGCTCATCCATCGGCAGCGGAGACAGCCCGTTCGTCGGCGGCTCCACGATGACGTGCAGGAAGTGGAGCTCGCCACCCGGAAGGGTGGTCGCGAGGCCGGCCGCGGTGTCGATCACCGAGTCCGACGCCTCCGTTCGGTCGACGGCGGCCAGGATGACGACGCGGTCCTTCGGATCCGGTTTCATGGCATCTCCTCCAGAGAGCGCCGGTGTCGAATCGCGAAACGTCCGATCGCGCTCGCGGCGCTCGATCGAACGACCTGCAGCGCACGTGCCGGAGTGGAGGCAGCCCGAATCGCCGGAGTTTCCCCGCGCGCGGCGCGGATGGGGGCGCCGCGTTTGCGCGCTACGTGCGCGGGGGCGCAGAGGATGCGCCGGACGCCCGAGCGTTCGCGGCCGGGAACCAGAGCCGGAAGCGCGCGCCGCTGCCCGGGGCCGTGTCGACGGTCACCGTGCCCCCATGGCGCTGCATCGTGTCGTGGACCATCGACAGCCCGAGGCCGGTGCCCTCCTGGCCCTTCGTCGTGAAGAACGGCTCGAAGATCCGCGCCGCCACGTCCGACGGCATCCCCGGTCCGTCGTCTGCGATCTCGACCCAGGACCCACGGCCGTCGTGGCCGCTGCGGAGCGTGATCGTCCCCGGCTCGCTCTGCTTCGACATCGCGTCGATCGCGTTGACGATGATGTTGACGAACGCGCTCAGCACCTCGCTGCCGACCGCCATCACGGGGGGCGGTCCGGTGAGCTCCTCGCAGATCTTCGGGACGCGCCCGCCGCCGGAGGTCGCGCGGGACTTCCCGATCGCGAGGGCCTCCCGGACGAGCCGATCGAGCTCGACCAGCTCGCTCTTCGTCTCCTTCGACTGACGGCTGAACTCTCGCAGACGCTCGAGGGTCTGGAGGCCGCGGGCGAGGACGTCCTTCATTTCGAGCGCGCTCTCCTTCGCTCCGTCGGTGTCTCCACGGTCGAGGGCGCGCGTGATCACCTGGAGGTGCAGCGAGAGCGGGTTGAGGATGTTCCTCAGGTCGTGGGAGATGCCGGCGGCCATCTGACCGAGCGCACGCAGCTTCTCGGTTCGAGCCAGGATTTCCTGCTGCTCCCGGAGCTCCTGGAATTGCCGCTCGAGCTGTTTCACGTGTGCCGACCGGTCCAGCGCCATCGCGGCGAGGTCCACGAACGCGTCGGCGACCGGAAGCTGTGCATCGTCGAGCTCGCGGTCGCGCTTGCGAAGCATGACGACGTGGCCGTATAAGTTGCCGCCGGCGACCAGAGGCCTGCTCACCAGCGCGCGAATCTCGTCGCCGCAAGCGACTCGCACCCTCTCGCCGAGATCGCTTCCCTCGTCGAGCTCCGCGACCACGTCGGCGGCTCGGGGCGCCCCCTTTTCCGCTGCGAGCCGAAGCTTGCCGTCCGGCCCCAAAGCGAAGACGGCGACGCCGTCCGGGCACACGTACTCGACGAGGGCATCCGCGAGTAGCGACAAGACGTGCTGTTCGGCATCGGTATCGGAGACGACGCGAGCGAAGCGAACGAGCGCGTCGATGTACTGGGGACCCCCCGATGGCCTCGCCGACGTCGTCACGGGCTCGGCCGGGCGACTTCCCCCCAGGTCTCTGTTCGGCACGCGAAGCATGGTATGCGAAAATCGCCCCTCACCGAAGGTTGCGCAGGAGTGAGATGAAATCCTTCTCGGACTACCGAAAGTACATGACCATCCTCAAGCTCGACGAAGCGGAAATCCAGAGCCGTCGGGCTTTCTTCACCCTCACGGACGAGGACCTGCAGCGCCTCGCCTCGCTCCGGCCGTTCGCCGAGAAGGTCACCGAGGAAGTCGTCGAGCAGTTCTACTCGCTCCTGCTCGCGCACCCGGAGACGCGGAAGTTCTTCGAAGACGACGCCACGATCCGCCGCGTCAAGCGTACGCAGCGCGAGTATTTCCTCGGGCTCTTCGCGGGCAAGTGCGACAGGGAATACGTGGAGGATCGCCTCCGCGTCGGCGCGGCGCACGAGCGCATCGGCCTCGCGCCCAAGTGGTACCTCGGCGCGTACCGGCAGTACCTGCACCTGATCCTGAATGCGCTGCAAGCGGAGCTGAAGGACGAGGAACGGGTACGTGCCGCCTTCCAGAGCATCCAGCGCATCGTCTTCTTCGACGTGTCGCTCGCGATCGACACGTACATCGCCGCGAACGCCGAGGCGCTCGTTCGCCACCAGCAGGCCATCCGCGAGCTCTCGACGCCCGTGATCCGCGTCTACGATCGCATCCTCCTTTTGCCGCTGGTGGGCGCGATCGACAGCATCCGCGCAGAGCAGATCATGGAGAGCGTCCTGCTCCACGTCGTCGAGGCGCAGGCGAAGTGCATCATCATCGACATCGCCGGCGTCCCCGTCGTCGACACGCGCGTCGCCGACCACCTCTTGAAGACGACGGCCGCCGTCCGCCTGCTCGGGGCGCAGACGATCCTGACCGGCATCACGGCGCAGGTCGCTCGCACGATGGTCCAGCTCGGCGTGGACGTCTCGACGATGCACACGCTCAGCCGCTTGAGCGACGGCATCGAGCTCGCGCTCGGGATGGTGGGGAAGGCCATCACGACCGCCGCGCCGCCCGCGCCGGCGTCGCCCTCGGCGGTCACGCCGCCCGTCGTGGGAGGCACGTCGTGATCAGAGGACAGATCCCTATCCTCCGCATCGGCACGACGCTGCTCGCCACGATACACATCGAGCTGCGTGACGCCGTCGCGGAGGCGTTCCAGGCCGACGTCCTCACGACGATCGAGAAGGACGGAGCGGCGGGGTTGCTGATCGACATCAGCGGCCTCGACATCGTCGACAGCTACGTCGCGCGCATCATCGCGGAGACGGGGCGCATGGCGAAGCTGATGGGTACGACGACGGTGCTCGTCGGGATGCGTCCGGAGGTGGCCGCGACGCTCATTCGGATGGGCTACTCCATGGAAGGCGTTCTCACGGCGCTCAACGTCGACGATGGCCTCGAGCTCCTCGGGCACATCGTCCCCAAGCAGAGAGGAGCCTGATGATCGAGGAGATCCTCGCGACCCATGAGCTGAAGCTCGTGACGGAGGACGACGTCATGGCAGTACGACGTCGGGTCCGCGAGATCGCCGAGATGCGTAAGTTCGACACCTTCGCCATCGCCGCGATCACGACGGCGACGAGCGAGCTCGCACGCAACGTCGTCGTCCACGGACGGGGGGGCACCGCGAAGATCGAGGAGATCTCGGACGGCCTCCGCGCCGGGATCCGCGTGGTCTTCACGGATGAGGGCCCCGGAATCCCGGACATCGCCCGCGTGATGAGCGGGGGTTACAGCACCGCTCGCTCGATGGGCCTCGGGCTCTCCGGCAGCAAGCGCCTCGTGGACGATTTCGATCTCGAGTCGCAGGTGGGGGTCGGGACGCGCGTCACGGTGACCAAGTGGAAGCGCTTCTAGTCGACGAGTGGCTGCGCGGTTTCGATGCCACCGTCGTCTACGACGAAGCGTCGATCTCCATCGTGCGCGATCGCGTCCGAGAGGCGGGCGCGATCGCCGGAGTCGCCTCCGACGTCGTGCACCGCGCCTGCCTCGTCGCGACCGAGATCGGCACGAACCACCTCCGTCACACGCTCGAAGGACGGATCGCCGTCCGTCCGATCCTCCGCGACGGGGAGGGGGGCATCGAGATCATCGGCGCCGACCGCGGGCCCGGCCTTCGTGACGTCGCCGCCGCGCTCGATGCCTGGGCGCGCCTGGGCGGCGAGTCGCTCGGCGTCGGCGTGGGCTCGATCCGACGCCTCTCCACGGAGGTCGACTTCGACGTGCGGCTCGGCGAAGGAACGCGTATCGTCGCGCGGCTCTTCTCGTCGGAGGTCGCGCGGCGGCGGGAGGTCGGAATCTACGGTCGCGCCTTGCCGGGCGAGAGGGTGAGCGGCGATCACGCCTCCTTCCACCGCGTAGGCGAGAGCGTCGTGCTCGCCGTCTGCGACGGCCTCGGGCACGGGCCTGCCGCGCGCGAAGCAGCCCAGCTCGTGATCCGCGCTTTCGACGAACATGCGTCGAGCCCGTGCCAAGAGATCTTCGACGCGTGCCACGCGGCGGTGGGCACGAGCCGTGGCGCCGTCATGGCGGTCGCGACCGTGACCACGGGCACGCCGTCCACGTTGGAGTCGACGGTGGTCGGCAACGTCGAGGTCCAGGTGTGCGGTCCTCGGTCGGCGAAGCGACTCGGGGGAACCTCGGCCGTTCTCGGGAACAAGTCCTCGCCCCTGAAGCTCCGCACCGAGCGTGTCGAGCTCGCGAAGGACGCGCTCGTCATCGTGACGACCGACGGCATCTCGTCGAAGCTGTCGATCGAGGAGGACCTGGCGCTCTTGCGCGAGCATCCCATCGTCGTCGCGCAGCGGATCGTCGAGCGGTTCGGGCGGGCGAACGACGACGCGCTCGTCCTCGTGGTGCGCTGAGAACGTCGCGTCGAGGTGGAGCGTGTCGAGCGCGCGCGAGATTTGCGCGCGGGTGCAAGAGCTGCGCGTCAGGACTCGCCCTGCTCGGCTGCGTCCGGCTCCCGGCCGGCATTCTGCCCGCGCAGCCGGGCGACGATTCCGAGATCGCGAATGACGACCACGAGGTAGAGCACGAACGACAAGGTGCCGATCGCCTGTCCGACCGACAGCGCCACGAGGACGGGCCACACGGTCGGCGTGATCACCGACCAGACCATCATCGGCAGCGCGACGAGGCCGAGCACGCAGGCCCACCGAATCAGCCTCTCGCTCTCGAGGGACGGAAGCTTCCACTTCATGGGTGCGCCCCTTCGAGCGGCAGCTCCTTTCCGAGCTTCGTGACGGGGTGCGCGTAGCCGTGGCAGCCGGGGCTCGCACAGGACATGCTCCCGTCGCGAACGGCCTCGAGGGACGAGGCGTGGTCGCCGATCGACAGCCATCGCGGCGCGGTCGTCGTGTGGCAGTACATGCAGTTCTCGTTCGGGAGCGGCTTCGCGATGCGGATGTCGTGCTTCGACTGCTCGAGCGGCATGTCGTGATACTCGGTCAGGTAGTAGTAGACGTGCTTCATGCCGCCGAGCTTCGTCATGACGAAGCCGTACATGCCGTAGTCCTTGTGGCAGCCGTAGCAGTTGTCTCCCCCGAACATCTGATTCCGAGCATGAATCGCCGCGAGTGACGTACTCTCGGGATCCTCCGAGTCCCGTGCGTGCGGCTCCATCACGTGACACGAGCCGCAAAACGTGCGCGACTGCGTCGCCTTGAAACCGGATATGTTCGCGGTTCCGGCCGAGCCGATGGGGAAGACGCCGAGCCCGAGCAGGAGCCACATCCGGGCGCGCGGGAGCGGCGGTCGGCGCACGAGGTGCAAGACGAGGATCACCGCGGCACAGATCGCGCTCGCGATCGACACCCAACCGATCCAGTCGACCTGCGCCATCGAGCCCATGTCCGTCGCCACTCAGAGCAAGATCGGCGCCGTCCGGATCTCGGCGGCGGCCGTCCTGATCCTGCTCCTACCATCGGAGAGCGCGCGCGCCGACCCGCTCCGTCTGCGCGGCGACGCGCTCGTGCAGACGCGATCGCCCGTGGGCCTTCTCGTGCTCCGAGGCGAGGATCGCCTGCGCCCTTGGCTCGACGTGGAGACCGTCACGTGGCTCGGCGCGACGACGGGAGAAACCGATCCGGTGTCCCCGACGGGGGACGTCCTCACGCTGTCGGTGCGCTCGCGCCACCAGGGCTCGGGATCGGAGATCCGCGTCGGCCGCATGGTCGTGTCGATGGGCGCCGTGCGTCCGGTCCACGTCGACGGCGTCCGCGGCTTGGGGCGCGTCTTCGGCGGGACCACCGTCGAGGCGTTCGGCGGGTTCCCGGTCGTGCGACGCTTCGACTACCGCGACTTCGACTGGACCACCGGCGGACGCATCGGGCAGGCCGTCGGCGACGTCGCGGCGTTCGGCGCCTCGTACGCGCTCCGCCGGCGTGACGGCGCGAGCGTCGACGAGGAGGTCGGCGCCGATCTCGCGCTCACGCCTGCGCCGTGGCTCACGGCCGCCGCGCGCGGCGCGTTCGATCTCGTGACGCGAGGGCCGACGGACGCCCTCGCGTCGATCAGCGCGCAGAAGGACGACGTCCGCGCCGAGTTGTTCACGGCGCACCGATCGCCGGGCCGGCTCTTGCCGAGCACGTCGCTCTTCTCCGTGCTCGGTGACTTCGCGGCGACGAGCACGGGCTCGACCCTCCGGTGGCGCGCGTTTCCGCGTCTCGAGCTCGTGGCGACCGGGAGCGTCCAAGTGCAAGGCGGCGACGTCGGCGGGCAAGGCATCGGTCGGGCGACGCTGGCGCTCGACGACGAGTGGGCCGGCACGATCGGGCTCGAGACGCGCCGCGTGGACTTCCACGGCGCGCGCTGGACGGGCGCGCGGGTGATCGCTTCCGTCCCGATCGGGCTCTCGCTGCGGCTCGCGACGGAGATCGAGCTCGTGCGCCCCGACGATCCGCGCGGCCGCGGCTCGCTCTGGCCGTGGGCGCTCGGCGCGATCTCGTGGAGGTCGGAGGACGGTTGGGAGATCGCGACGGCGCTCGAAGGCTCGTCGGGGCCGGAGCATCGCGAGAGCCTGCACGCCCTCGCGCGCGTGTCGTACGCGTTCGACAGGAGCGGGCCATGAGGGCGTTCGGCTCGTCCCTTCTCCTCGGGCTCGTCGTCTCGCTCGCGGCGTGTGCGAGCGTGCTCGGCATCAAGCCCCGCAACGTGTCGCGCCCGTTCGAGCACCGCGCCCATTCGATCGCGGGGATCGACTGCCTTTCTTGCCACGAGGGCGTCGCTCGCGCGACGGACACCGGCCCGCTGCACCTACCCGACGCGTCGAAGTGCACGTCGTGTCACGCGCGCCCGCACGACACGCGTCCGTGCGGGACCTGCCACGGCGACGCGCATACGCGCGAGGAGGTCCGCCTCGCGCGCCGGCACCTCCGCTTCTCGCACGAGCGTCACGTCCCGAAGCTCGGCGGACAGTGCGTGCCCTGTCATGCGGCCGCCGGGAAGGTCGATCAGGTCGCGCTCCGACCGCCGATGGCGCAGTGCTTCACGTGTCACGCGCACGAGGGACAATGGACGACGCGCGACTGCGACGGATGCCACGTCGATCTTCCGGCGGAGCTCGCCCGGCCTTCGAGCCACGTCGTGCACGAAGGCGACTTCGTCCGCGAGCACGGCGTGCGCGCCGCGTCGGCGCGCGATCTGTGCGCCACCTGCCACGCCGAGAACTTCTGCGCCGGCTGCCACGGCGTCACGACGGCGGTGCTTCCGTGGAAGCTCGCTTTCGATCGTCCGAGCCTCACCGGGCTCCATCGCGCGGGCTTCGCGCTGCGCCACTCCGACGAGGCCCAGTCGAACCCGGGGCTGTGCGCGACCTGCCACGACGCGGAGCGTTTCTGCCGCGACTGCCACGCGAAGCGAGCCCGCGCCGCGGGTGTCGCCATGCCCGGACGCAACCCGCACCCGCCGGGTTGGGTGCGAGCCCGCGGCGGTGAGCACGGCCGGGCGGCGCGTCTCGATCCGATGTCGTGCGCGAGCTGCCATGGCGGCGCGGGCGAGGCGCTCTGCGTCGGATGCCATCGCGTCGGTGGTCCGGGCGGCAACCCCCACGGGCGGGGATTCTCGAGCGCGCTCGATCCGAGGCGCGACGAGCCTTGCAGGCAGTGTCACGTGCCATGACGAAGCGCGGCCGTCTCACGCTGCTCCTCGTCTTCGCCGTGATCGCCGCGGCGGGCGCCGCGATGTTGGCGATCACGCAGAGGACGGCTCCGCGCTCGCCCGAGCTGTTCGTCCCGACGTCGTGGAAGACGGCGCGCGAGGCACCGATGCACGTCCTGCACGTCGGGACGAAGAAGATCGCTTGCTCGGAGTGCCACGACCCGAGAGAGGACGGGCACGAGAGCCCGCCGACGGAGGCCGTGTGCGCGCGATGTCACGAGCCTCAGGCGAGCCGCGGCCACCGCGGCAGCGCGGCGGCGCCCACGACGTGCCTGACGTGCCACGTCTTCGGCGCGAACGAGCCGCTCGTCGCTTGTGGCGACTGCCACTCCCCGGAGAAGCGAGCCGCGGGCGCGCCGGACCTCGATCACCATGCCGGCTCGGGCGTCGCGTGCGGGGCGTGCCACACGATCCACGGCGACGAGCGCGTCGTGCTCGCCGACTGCACGCTCTGCCACGAGGGCACGAGCGCGGTGCACGGAGCCTTCGTCGCGCGAGCCGACTCGGACGGACCGCTCGACGCGTCTGCGAGCCTCGAGCTCGACGCGGCCGTCGTCGCTTGGCTGCGGGGCAGCGGCGCCCCCGCGGCGCCGTTCGCGCGGGGCCTCTCGGGTCGATACGCGCCGGACGCTTCGCTCGACCGAGACGCCGCGGGCGTATCCCCACACGACGGCGACGGGGCGCTCGCGCGTGCGTCGATCGATCCGCACGGTGCGCTCCCGGGCCAGGTGTGCTCGACGTGCCACGCGCCGCACTCGGGCAAGGAGCTCGCGCGGACGACGTGTGCGGGCTGTCACGTGGACGCGCACGCGGCGGATCGAGCGCTCTCCGCGCCGGCCGCGGTCGCGCTCGCGAGCGTCGCGCCCAGGGTCGGACCGCGCGGGCCGCGCGTCGCCTCGCACGAGGCGTGCGTCACGTGCCACGAGCCTCACCGCGCGCGAAAGGCGGACGTGCGTGCATGCGAAGGCTGTCACGCCGATCACCGTGCCGTCGCCGCCGTCGCCGGTCACGAAAGGTGCATCGGCTGCCACACGCCGCACGCTCCCGCGGAGGCGCGCAGCGCGTGCGCGAGCTGTCACGCCGGCGTCGCGACGATCGCCTCTCCGCGCGTTCCGGCGCATGCAGAGTGCACGAGCTGTCACGATCCGCATCGACCGAACGCCTCGCCGGCGCAGGCGTGCGTCCGCTGTCACGAGAGCACGCGGCCGACGCATCCGACGACCAAGACGGCGAAGGGAGATCCGAGCGCGTGCGTCGGTTGTCATGCTCCGCATGGCCCTCGCGGCGAAGGGCATGCGGCGCTCGCCGTGGACCGGAACGCGCATGCCGCGCCGCCGACCGCGAGCACGTGCACCTCGTGCCACACGAGCGCGCCGAACGACCACGCGTTCCATGCGAAGGGAACGTCGTGCACGCAGTGTCACGCGCCGCACGGTTTCCGCCTCGCCGGCGCGGGTACGCAGCTCTGCGCGAGGTGCCACGCGCCGAAGCTCGCGGCGACCGCGTCGCGTCCCGGTCACGCGTCGTGCAACGCTTGTCACGGGGCTGCGCACTCACCGCTCGCGAAGCCCGCCTGTGGAGGCTGCCACCGCGTCGAGACGCAGACGGCGCCGCGCGGTCACGCGACGTGCACGAGCTGTCACGACGCTCACTCGGGCTCGCTCGGCGCGCACGGGGCCTGCACGAGCTGCCACGACGACAAAGCGAAGGCGCAGCACGCCAACGTCGCGACCGGATGCGCGACGTGCCATCGTCCGCACGGCCCGCATGGCCCCGAGAAGCCGCCGGCTTGCGCCACGTGTCACGCGCGTCCGACGCTCGCCGGCCTCCATGACAAGGGTGGTCACGCCCGGTGCGAGACGTGCCACTCGTCACACGCCGCGCCGCGCTCGGATCGAGCGACGTGCACGGGCGCTTGCCACGCCGACATGCGCGATCACCAGGCCGACGCGAAGACGTGCAAAGGCTGCCACATCTTCCGGCGCTGACGCCGTCGTCGTCGGGATGCGGAGGTCTCACTGCACCGCGCGATCGATGAGCCCGTCGACGTGGGCGATGCGCCCCGCGGGCGTCATCGTGAGGCCGTCCGTCCGGCCCTCGTGACAGGTCGCGCCGCCGCACGTGGGCGACTGCACGTGCGGCGGCGGCGGCGGTGACGCGTGACACGAGCTGCACGTGCGCGGGCCGTCGAACCAGCGCGGGCGCGGTGAATCGCCTCCGCCGAGGTCGTGGCAGTACGTGTCGGCGCACGTCTTCGTCGTCGGATCCCACGAGGGACGGCGGCCGCCCTTGGCGGCGAGGCCCGCCAGTCGGACCGTCGCGCCGTCGCTCCCCACGGGATGGCGCTCGCCCGGGGCGGGCACGCGATGACAGCTCTCGCAAGGCACCGGCTTCGCGTTCGCGGGGCGTGCGTGCGCCTCGTGCGCGCCGGTCTTCGGCCAGGGGTCGTCGCCTCGTCCGTGGCATGCGCCGCAGCCGCCGCTGCCGTCGCCGAGATCGACCTTGCCGTTCGCGTGGAGCACCGGGCTCACGAGCGCGGTGCCGTCTGCGTTCGCCTCGTGATGGCAGGTCGTGCACGCGCCGGCGTAGTGCCCCGGCGGCGGCGAGGCGTGGCAGTCGTTGCACGTCATCGGCGCGTCGTTCCAGGTCGGCGCGGGACGGGCGCCGCCTCGCGCGTGGCAGGTACCCGTGCAGGTCTTCGTCGCGGCGTCGAAGACCGCCTCGCGGCCGGCGACGGCATGGTCGAACCAGACGTCCGTCCATCCGTTGCCGTGCACGCCCGTCATCTGCGCGGGCCCCGGCTCGGGGACGGGATGGCACGTCGAGCACGGCAAGCCCACCGATCGCGAGGGGCTCGTTCCGGCGTGCGCCGCGTGCGCGCGGTCCTCCGGTTCGTTCGGGAAGAAGCAGCGATCACGAGGAGGGTACGGGCGCGAGGGATCGTCGATGCGGTGGCCGTGGCAGGTGCTGCACGCGAACGGTCCTTCGGGCTGGACGTGGCAGGTCGTGCACGCGGGGGCGTTCGCGGCGGGCTGCGTGATCCCGGGTCTTCGCGGGCCCGCGCCGTCGTGGCAAGTGGCGCATGCATCGGCGTCGTTCGGGTCGAGCATCGGCGCCCACCGCCTCGATCGGAGGAAACGCCCGTGGCTCGTGGGCGATCGCGGGTCGGCGAAGGAGCGTCCGTGGACGCCGTCACCGCTGCGGGGACTGCCCGACGCGACGAACGCTTCGAGGAGCGCGCGCTCCTCCGCGCTCACGAGACCGGCATGGTCCGGACGGTCGAGGACCGCGAGGAGCGGTGCTCGACCGCCATCCGGGCTCGCCGTCGCGGGCACGCCCGAGGCGGTGCAGCCGATGACGCCGAGCCACGAGTCTGCGCGCCAGCCGCCGGCCGGCGCAAAGCCTGCGTGGCAGCGCACGCATTGCGCTTCGAGCAGATCGGCGACGCGCCCCATCCAAGGCGTCGGCGCCGAGGCATTTTCGCGCGCGTTCTCGCAAGCGAAGAAGCATGCGCCCGCGAGGGCGACGCCGAGGAGGAACGATTCGCGTGACACGTTTGGCCTGAGGGGTGCAAAGTCGCGCCCGCTCGCGCGCGGTCGGCCTCGTCGGCTGCGCGCTCGACGGAGGCACATGACTCTCACCCGACTCATCGGATTGTCCGCGATCGTCGCTTCGGTCGGAACCGCGAGCGTCCTCGCCGCGTGTTCCGGCGACGACGGCGCGAAGGGCGACCCCGGCGTTCCCGGACCGGCAGGGCCCGCCGGCCCGCCGGGGCCTCCCGGTGCGCCGGGCGAGCCCGGCGGCGGAGATGCCGGCACCATCCTCGGCGGGGCGTGCACGACGCCGTGCCACACGTTCAACGGCGTCGTCGACCAGTGGCGGTTCAGCCATCACTCGCATCCGCAGAACAACGAGGTCGGAGGCGGCGCGTGCGGGAACTGTCACGCGATCGACGGCATTCAGCAGCGTGTCGCGAACAACTTCATCGTGCCACCGGACGCGGGCACGCCGACGAACGTCGCGAAGGGGCACATCAGCTACAAGGCCGCGAACGGAGCGATCAACGAGATCGGTTACGGAGGCGCGACGACGATCGGGCGCATCCACTGCTCGACGTGCCACGACTTCAACGAGACGAACGATCCGCACGTGACGGGCAGCTACACGTCCGGGCAGGCGCCGCTGCGTGTGCCCGGCGGCCCGAACGACACGGCATACATCGAAAAGACCGAGGGGACGTCGGTGACGGAGCCGCTCGGTACGGCGGTCTCGTACGGAACGGGCAACCTCTGCGTCTTCTGTCACAAGTCGCGCAAGGACGTGTCGCTCTACATCGAGAACAGCAACGTCCTCTCGAACGTCCGCTGGGGCCCGCACGACGGACCGCAGGCCGACGTCTACTCGGGGAAGGGCGGCTACCACTTCCCGGGCAAGGCGTACTCGACGTCGACGCACGTGACGATCGCGAACGCGTGCGTGGGTTGTCACATGAGCCCCGTCGCCGCGAACGGAAACGTGCCGGACCACACGATGAAGCCGGCGCTGGCGTTCTGCAAGACGTGCCACACGACGTACACCGGCACGACGTTCGACATCCAGGGCGGACAGACGACCGTGCGCAACGCGCTCTACGAGCTGCAAGGCTTGCTGAACCAAGCGGGCATGATCACGCGCGCGGACACCGCTCCGTTCACTGCGCTCACGGACGAGGAGCTCGCGGACGGACAGTTCCACCTCGATCACGTCCGGCCCGGGACCCCGCCCGCCGCGCACATCGTGGCGGACAAGGACACCGCCGGTGCGCTCTACAACTATCTGATCGTCGCACGCAGCAAGGACCTGGGAGCGCACAACCCGACGTACGTGAAGCAGCTCCTCTGGGACTCCATCCTCCAGATGAAGAAGCACCTCTC
The DNA here is from genome assembly GCA_937949945.1 of uncultured Myxococcales bacterium. Lineage (GTDB taxonomy): Bacteria > Myxococcota_A > Polyangia > Polyangiales > Polyangiaceae > Labilithrix. The sequence continues at coordinate 70,515 of CALFEQ010000156.1, read as the reverse complement.
GCTGCCGGAGACGGTCACGAGCCTGCCCCGCCGTCCCGACTGACACGGCCGTCAACGGCCACGCTCGCCGGCCGACGATTCGGCGTCGCCGGCGGGCGGTTCGAGCGTCCGAACGACGTGCGCGGCCGGAGCGCAGAAGTAGGCGCCGGCGTCGTTGGTGAGGAGGAGCTCGTTCTCCGGAGACGGCAAAGCGCGGACGACGCGGGCGTTGATGCGGACGCCGCCGACGATCGTGACCTCCACGAGCTCGCCTGGTCGGAACTCCCGGCTCACGCTTCCCCCTCGTCGTTCGTGGTGCTGGTGCGCTCGGAGCTGCGCCCCGTCGGCGTTCGAGACAGGCTCGACACGCGCCCAGCGCAAATGCGCCCTTAAGCACAACTCGGGCCGCGTGGAAACTCCCCACGCGGGGAATCCGCGAAATCCCCGAAGATTTCGCTTCACGATCGGTCAAGAGGCCCCGATACGCTGCCTGCGCGCGGGCCGGCGCGTTCGCGGCACCGCGCCGCGCGGCTCGGCCCGCGCCGTCGCGGGAGCCGGGTGCGAGGCTCGGGCGACCGGCGCGCGGAGGCGGGGGCAGAGGCGAGCCAGCGCCGGGAGCGACCGCGTGTTCGCGACGTCCTCCGCCGTGCACCATCCGCGGCGCGCCTGATCGATGCCGTAGCGCATCCACGCCATCTCGTGCGCGGCGTGAGCGTCGCTGCCGACGACGAGCCGAGCTCCCTCGTCGCGTGCCATGCGCACGACGACGTCGTAGAGGTCGAGTCGCTCCGGCCTCGCGTCGATCTCGAGGAGCACTCCGAGGTCGCGTGCAGCGCGCACGACCTTCGACATGTCGATCCGTGCCGGCGGCCGCGATCCGATCCGGCGATTCGTCGGGTGGGCGAAGATCGCGACGCGGGGATGCCGGAGCGCGCGGAGCACGCGCTCGGTCATCGCGTCCTCCGGCATGTCCAGCTCCGAGTGGATCGCGGCGACGACGACCTCGAGCTCGTCGAGGGTCCCGTCGTCGAGCGCGAGCGTGCCGTCGGGCAGGACGTCGATCTCCGCGCCCTTGAGGAGCACGGGACCATCGAGGGTCGCGTTGAGCCGATCGATCTCGCGCGCCTGATCACGCAGCTCGTTCCGGTCGACGCCTCTTCCGCCGTCGGCCCAGACGTGGTCGGTGATGGCCACGTAGGCCCATCCGCACGCGGCGGCCGCCTCGCGCATCGTCGCGATCGTGTCGTGTCCGTCGCTCGCCGACGTGTGGACGTGGAGATCGCCGCGCACGTCCGCGAGCGTGACGAGGGCGGGGAGATCGCCTTCTTCCGCGGCCTCGATCTCGCCGCGGCCTTCGCGGAGCTCCGGCGGCACGAACGAGAGCCCGACGGCGCGGTACACGTCGATCTCCTCGGCGCCGCCGATGCGCCGCTTGCCGCGGAACACGCCGTACTCGCTCACCTTCAGTCCACGCTCGAGCGCGCGCGTGCGGATCGCGATGTTGTGGTCCTTCGAGCCGGTGAAGTACGCGAGCGCGGCGCCGTACGTCTCCGGCGCGACGACCCGGAGGTCGACCTGGACTCCGGAGCGGAGCACGACCGCCGAGCGGGTCTCGCCGTGCGCGTCGACGCGCTCGACCTCCGGGTACGCGACGAACCGATCGGAGACCGCGCGTGGCGCGCGCGAGGCCGCGAGGACGTCGATGTCCCCGACCGTCTCTTTGCGTCGCCGGACGCTCCCGGCGACGTCGGCCCTCTCGACGGCAGGCTCGCCACGAAGCCAGCCGAGCAGCTTCGCGGCGACCTCGTCGGCCTCGATCAAGAGACGCCGTCCGGGCATCGCGGCCTGCGCGCGGATGCAGGCCTCGAGGATCCGCCGCTGCAGCGTCTCGCCGATGCCGCGGAGCCCGGCGAGCTTGCCCGCGCGCGCCGCGTCGGCGAGCTCTGCGATCGAGGTCACGCCCAGCGTGTCCCAGAACAGCTTGGCGCGCTTCGGCCCGACGCTCGCGAGCTTCATCATCTGCACGACGCCGTCGGGGACCTCTCGCGCGAGCTCTCGCCGGAGCTCGAGATCGCCCGTCCGCACGATCTCGCAGATCTTGCCGGCCAGATCGGCGCCGATGCCCGGCAGCTCTTCGAGCCTCTCGGGATCGCGCGCGACGATCGCGGCGACCGACTCGCCCAGAGACTCGACGATCCGAGCGGCGGTCCGGTAGGCGCGGATGCGGAACGCGTTCGCTCCCTGGATCTCGAGCAGGTCCGCCACGTCGTCGAACACGCGCGCGATCGCCGCGTTGTCCATCACGTCGCGTCCTCTCGGGCGGGAGTCGGAGCAGGCGCGCTCGGCCGCTGTTCGCGGGTGATGCGCGAGGGCAGGACGAGACCGAGCACCGAGAGCGCCAGGATCCCCACGTCCCAGAGCAGCGCGCGCGTCGTGAGCGCGCCGTAGCCGGCGAAGATCGCGAGATCGAGCGTGCCCGCGAGAGGGATCGCCCAGAGGGCGTACCAGGCCCACGGCTCGCGGCGGCGGTAGGGGACGATCGCGACCGCGAGGCCGAGGAGGGCGGCCGCGGTGCCGAGCGCGCCGGCGAGGCGGACGAGCGCGGACACGAGGTCGACGACGTCCGCGTCGATCGCGTCCGCGAGCGTCCACGACGCGCCTCCGAGCCGTTCGTAGATGCGGCGATCGAAGAGCTCGCCGCGGAAGAGCCAGAACACCGACGGGACGCCGAGCATGAGCGCGCTCGTCGCCACGAGCGCCCACGCGCCCGTGCTCGTCGACGAGGTGATCGTGCCGGCGTCGGCCGATGCGCGCGAGACCTTGGCCGTCATGGCGGTGACCTCCCGGGGCCGAGATGCATCGCGCACGTGCGCCCTCGCGCCATCCGCCGGATGGCGTCCGCGAGCAGCGGCGCGACGGAGACGACGATGCGCTCGAAGGTGCCTCCCGATCGAGGCGGGATGGTGTCGGTGCCGATCAGGCGGCGGACGCCTGCGCGCGAGAGGACGTCGGCGGCCGAGCCGGCCATCAACGTGTGGCTCGCCACGACGACGAGATCGTCGCTCGCGCCCCGATCGCGGAGCGCGGAGACCGCTGCCGCGATCGTGCCGCCCGTCGAGACGAGGTCGTCCACGATGATGCACGGACGGCCGGAGACGTCGCCGGTCACGTCGTGCACCTCGACGCTCCGTCCGTCGAGCCGCTTCTTGTGCACGACGGCGACCGGTCGATCGAGCAGCCTGCTGTACTGCCGTGCGAGCTTCGCGCCGCCGAGGTCCGGCGAGACGATCACCGTATCGTCGCGCAGCCACGGCCGCACCGCCTCGGCGAGGAGCGGGATGGCCGTGATGTGCTCGAGCGGTACGGAGAAGAAGCCCTCGACGGCGGGAGCGTGCAGATCGATCGCGACGAGCCGAGCGAACCGGCCGCACGAGACGAGGTCGGCGACGACGCGCGCCCCGAGGGGCTCGCCTCGTCGTACGCGGCGCTCCTGGCGCGCGAAGCCGAAGTACGGGATCACGGCGGTCACGCGCTCGGCGCCGGCTCGATGAAGCGCATCCGCGACGAGCACGAGCTCGAGGATGTTCTCGCCGACCGGCGGCATCGTCGGCTGGACGACGTAGACGTCCCTGCCGCGCACCTCTTCGTCGACGGAGATCGTGAGCTCTCCGTCCGGGAAGCGCTCGACGTCGCATCGCACGAGCGGCTCCCCGAGCGCCTCGGCGAGCGCGACCGCGAGCGCGGGGTGCGCCGTCCCGGCGACGAGCGCGGGGGCCTCGAGCGTCGGACGTCGAGACGACTCCGCCGCCTCTCGCGGAGCGCTACGGACGGCGATCTCTTCGACGTTCATGTGGAGCTCCAGCCAACGGTCGCGCCACGGGAGCGCTCGGCGCTCTCTTCGCCGCCGGGGCGCTCCGTGTCTTCGCGGTGCAAGCCGCCGGCCATCGCGATCGCGCTCCTCACGCGGCAGAGGCGTGCGCGCACGCCGCGGCGGATCGCGGCCGTGCGCGGATCGAGTTCGCACGCCCTCGAGCACCACGTTCCGCTCGACCGTGGGATGCGTAGACTGAAGAGCAGTGAAGCCGGTTCTCCTCACGATGGCCGAGCATCTCGGGCGCGTGGCGCTCCGCCGTGGCGGTCTGTCGACCACGTACGTGAGCACCGCGCTCGCGCGGCTGCACACGTACGACGGGCGAGGGCAGGGGCACCTGCCGACGACCGTGTTCCTCCACGGGCTGGGCTCGGCCGCGACGCCGTTCGGTCCGGTGTTCATCCGCCTGCGGCGCCACGTCCGGCGCATCGTGGCGCCCGACTACCCGGGGCACGGCTTCAGCGAGCATCCGAAGGAGCCGCTCACTCCCGAGCGACTCTTCGATGCCGTGGCGAGCGCGCTCGACAGGCTGGTGGACGAGCCGGCCGTGCTCGTCGGCAACTCGCTCGGCGGCGCCGTCGCGCTGCGCTACGCCATCACGCGGCCGTCGCGGGTCCGCGCGCTCGTGCTCCTCTCGCCTGCCGGCGCTCGGGTGTCCGACGAGGACTGGCGCGAGCTCAAGGCGTCGTTCGACATCCGAACGCGCGCGCAAGCGCGAGCGTTCGTCGAGCGCATCTACCACGAGCCGCCGTGGTTCATCCCGCTCCTCGCGCACGAGTTCCCGGCGGCGTTCGCCCGGCGGGCGGTCCGCGACCTGCTCGCGTCGGCGACCTTCGAGCACGCGCCCTCTCCGGAGGCGTTGGCGTCGCTCTCGATGCCCATCCTCCTCCTCTGGGGGAAGTCGGAGCGGCTCTTGCCTCGCGCCCACCTCGAATGGTTCGCCACCCACCTGCCTCCGCACACCATCATCGAGGAGCCCGACGGGATCGGTCATTGCCCGCATTTCGACGCGCCCGGCGTCGTCGCCCGTAGGATCGTCCGGTTCGTCCGCACCGCGGCGTGAGCGAAAGCCGCTCTCGGAGGCGTCGCCGGGGGGCTCACATCGCCGCCATGCCGAGGCGCGCGCTCTGCGCGGGACGCGCAAGCATTGCGCGTCCCTGCGCTTCGTGCGCCGAAGTCCACGCGCCGGCGGGGACTTCGGAGCTCTACGTTCGTGGCATGTGCGCTGCAGCATGCGCCGAGGCGGCGAACTCTCGGCGCGCGCGCCGGGTGCACTATGCTCGCTGACGGATGGAAACCCTCTTCGAGGAGCTCAAGCGGTACGTGCGGTTCTCCGAGGAAGATGCACGCTTGCTCGCCGCGTTCGCTCCTCGGGCGGCCCCCCATTTCCGGCGGGTCGCGCTCGAGTTCTACGAGCGGATCCGCGAGCACGAGGACGCCCACGCCGTCCTGACGGGCGAGGAGCAGATCAACCGCCTGCAGAACTCCATGGTGCGCTGGCTCGAGCGCGTGTTCGGCGGCGTCTACGACGAGGCGTACTTCGAGAAGACGGCGCAGATCGGGCGTGTCCACGTGAAGGTGGGGCTGCCGCAGCGGTACATGCCCGCGGCGATGTCGCTCATCCGCTCGTCGCTCACCGCCGTCGCGTTCGAGCAGCTCGGCGCCGACGCGAGGCCGACCGTGGACGCGCTGTCGCGCCTGCTCGACCTCGAGCTCGCGATCATGCTCGAGACGTATCGCGAGGATCTCGTCGCCCGCGTGGAGCGGTCCGTGCGGAAGGAACAGGACGGGCGCCGAGCGACGACGCTCGAAGAGCAGCACGTGAAGGCCGTGGAGCTCGCGCCGCTCGTCGTCGTCGGTCTCGATGCGGCCGGATCGATCGTGCTCTTCAACCGCGAGGCGGAGCGATGCACGGGCTACGCCCAGGACGAGGTGCTCACGCGTTCCTTCGTCGAGCTGCTCCTCCCGGAGTCGTGCCGCGCGCAGGCGGCGGAGCGGTTCTCGGCGAACGGCGCGCATCGTGGGTCGAAGCTCTTCGAGCTGCCGCTGGCGACCCGCTCCGGCCGGGTGCGCACGCTCGAGTGGCACATCGTGCACGCGCCCGCGCGCGACGACCGAGACGCCGTCACGTTCGCGTTCGGTACCGACGTCACCGAGCAGCGCATCGAGCGCGAGCGGCAACAGCAAGAGAAGAAGCTCGCCGCGCTCGGTACGCTGGCCGCGGGGCTCGCTCACGAGATCCGCAACCCGCTCAACGGCGCGCGCCTCCACGTGTCGTTCCTCCAGCGATCGCTGTCGAAGAACGGCGGCTCACCCGACGCGCTCGATGCCGTGCGCGTCATCGACGACGAGATCCAGCGGCTCGCACGCCTCGTCGCCGACTTCCTCGACTTCGCCCAGCCGCGTCCGCTCCGCCGCGGTCCCGCGAGCGTCCGCGCGCTCTGCGAGCGCTCGCTGCAGCTCGTCTCGTCGGTGGCGAAGGACGGCAACGTCACGCTCACGGCGGACCTGCCTGCCGCAGACGTCATCTTCGACGCCGACGCGCATCGGCTGGAGCAGGTCATGTTGAACCTGCTCAACAATGCGATCGAGGCGCTCACCCCCGGCGGGGGCGGCAACGTGGTCGTTCGCGCGCGCCGGGAGCCGCGCGCCGTCTGGATCGAGGTCGAGGACGACGGCCCCGGCCTGCCGTCGGGGGATGCGCCCGTTTTCGATGCGTTCTTCTCGACCAAGCCGAACGGGACGGGGCTGGGCCTGTCGATCGTGCACCGAATCGTCAGCGACCACGGCGGTACCATCGAGGTGGATAGCCGTCCCGGCCAGACCCGGTTTCGGCTAAGACTTCCGCTGAAACAGGGAGAGGCTGACGCATGACGAAGGCACGCATTCTCGTCGTCGACGACGAGGCATCCGCGCGGAGTGGGCTCGAGAAGCTGCTCAAGCAGTCGGGGTACGACGTCGCCACGGCCGGCGACGGCGTCGCGGCCCTCGAAGTCGCAGCCTCGTACGCGCCCGACGTGGTCGTGACGGACCTGAAGATGCCGAACATGGACGGCATGGCGCTGCTCGCCAAGCTGCGCGAGCAGGACCGTGACCTCCCGGTCATCGTCACGACGGCCTTCGGTGACGTGAACGTCGCGGTGCAGGCCATGCGCCAAGGGGCTGCGGACTTCATCACGAAGCCGATCGACATCGACGTCCTCGTCCTCTCGATCGAGCGCGCCCTCGAGCATCGCGCGGTGCGCGTCGAGGCGGAGAACCTGAAGCGTCAGATCCGCGAGCGTGACGGCGAGGGCCTCCAGGGTCTCACGGGCACCAGCCCCGTCATGCAGAAGGTCTATCGCGTCGCCCGTCAGGTCGCGGGGTCGAAGGCCACCGTCCTCATCACGGGCGAGAGCGGCACCGGCAAGGGCGAGCTCGCAAAGGCCATCCACGCGCTCAGCCCGCGCGCGAAGCAGCCCTTCGTCTCCCTGCACTGCGCGGCGATCCCCGAGACGCTCCTCGAGGCGGAGCTCTTCGGTCACGAGAAAGGCGCGTTCACCGGCGCCGACAAGCGGCGCATCGGTCGGTTCGAGCAGGCCTCCGGCGGGACGCTGTTCCTCGACGAGGTCGGCGAGATCCCGCCGATGATGCAGGTGAAGCTCCTCAAGGTGCTCCAGGACAAGACGATCGAGCGCATCGGGAGCGGGCAGACGATCCCCGTCGACGTGCGCCTGATCGCGGCGACGAACAAGGACCTCGCCACGGAGGTGCGCGAGGGGCGCTTCCGCGAGGACCTCTACTACCGGCTCAACGTCGTGCACATCGAGATGCCGCCGCTGCGCCTGCGCGGCGGGGACGTCTTCGTGCTCGCGCAGCACTTCCTCCACAAGTTCGCGCGCGAGAACCACAAGAACATCGACGGATTCACGGAGGCCGCTCGGACGAAGATCCTCGGGCATCGCTGGCCGGGCAACGTCCGCGAGCTCGAGAACGCCATCGAGCGCGCCGTGGTGCTGAGCGAGGGGCCGAAGCTCGACGCCGACGATCTGCCGTTCGACGCGACCCAGCCGATCCAAGGGCCCGTTCGTATCCCCGGCTCCACCATGGCCGAGATCGAGCGCTACGCGATCCTCGCCACGCTCGAGGCGACGCAGGGCTCGACCGCGAAGGCGGCCGAGATCCTCGACATCAGCGTGCGCACGATCCAGTACCGACTCGCCGAGTACGGGCTGAGCTCGAAGGATTTGAGGAAGTAGAAAGAGGCTCCAGGCTCCAGGCTCCGGGCTCCAGGGGGCGCAGCGTCGTCGCTCCAGTACCGACTCGCCGAGTACGGGCTGAGCTCGAAGGATTTGAGGAAGTAGAAAGAGGCTCCAGGCTCCGGGCTCCAGGGGGCGCAGCGTCGTCGCCGGCCTGCACGCCTTGCGGGCCTCGCGCTCGCGGGACGTCGCGAGGATCGCGGCGTTTTTCTCGTGGCACACCCGATGCTCGCTCGCTTGGCATGGCGGCGTACTCCCAAGAGGTGCGGGCTTGCGGTCACATGGTCGACGACCTCCTTGCCGAGCTGCGCGAGCAGGCGAAAAAGTCCGGGGATCGCCGCGAGGTCCGGCTCGTCGAGACCCACATCTCGTGGGTCCTGATGGGGCCGGAGGTCTACAAGATCAAGAAGCCCGTCACGCTCCCGTTCCTCGACTTCTCGACGTTCGAGGCTCGCGAGCGCGCCTGCCGGACGGAGACGCGCATCAACCGGAGGCTCGCGCCGCGGACGTATCTGGGCGTCGTGCCCGTACGCCGGCGGTCCGACGGCCGGCACACGTTCGGCGCCTCCGGCGTGATCACGGATTGGGCCGTGCGCATGGTTCGGCTCGACGACGCGCGCCGCGCCGACGTGCTCCTCGCGAACGGCGCGCTCGGGCGCGCGCACGTCGATGCGCTGGCTCGTAGGCTCGCGGGCTTCCATGCCGGCGCCGCCGGCGGCCCGGCCATCGCGCGATTCGGCGCGCCGGAGCTCGTCGAGCGGAACGTCACCGACAACTTCGCGGCGCTGCGCGCCGCCGGGGTGGGCTTCGTGTCCGACGATGCGCTCACCGAGATCGAGCGGTGGCAGCGCGCGTTCGTCCGCGATCGCCGCGACCTGTTCGTGCAGCGGATGCGCGACGGCTTCATTCGCGACGGTCACGGCGACCTGCGCCTCGAGCACGTCTTCTTCCGGTCGAGCGACGAGGACTTCGAGATCATCGACGGCATCGAGTTCGACGATCGCTACCGGTACGGCGACGTTTGTGCCGACGTCGCGTTCTTCGCGATGGATCTCGCCCGCCTCGGGCGCGTCGATCTCGCCGAGCGGTTCCTCGCCGTCTACGCGCGAGCCGCGAACGACTTCGATCTCTACGCGCTCGTCGACTTCTACGAGAGCTACCGCGCGTGCGTCCGCGCCAAGATCGCGGCGGGAATGGCGACGGGCCCGAGCGGCTCGAGCCTCATCCGCGACGAGGCGGCCAAGGAGGCGCGGCGTTACTTGCTCTTCGCGCAGGCGGCGCGCCGGAGGTCGGTGCTCGATCCGGTCCTGGTCGCCGTCGCCGGCGGCATCGCCTCGGGCAAGAGCACGCTCGCCGAGCGCCTCGGTGAGGAGCTCGGCGCGCCGGTGGTCGACGCGGATCGGACGCGGAAGCACATGCTCGGGATCGCCCCGAGCTCGCACGAAAGCGCCGCGCAGGCGTGGCAGGGCGCGTACGACCCGAGCTTCAGCGTGCGCGTCTACGAAGAGGTCCTGCGTCGCGCGGGCGTCGTGCTCGCGTCGGGGCGGCCGGTGATCGTCGATGCTTCGTTCCGGACGGCGAAGCTCCGCGCTGCCGCGCGCGAGCTCGCTCGCAAGCACAACGTCCGCTTCCGATTGATCGAGTGCCACGCGCCGGAGGATCTGTGCCGCGCTCGGCTGCGTGCGCGCGATCCCGCGTCGAGCGTGTCCGACGCGACGGCGGACGTGTTCGACGCGTTCACCGCGGGCTACGAGCCGATCACGGAGCTCGATCCCGGCGAGCACGTGCGCGTGGACACGAGCGGCTCCGTCGAGTCGGCGCTCGCCCAGGTGAAACGCGAGATCGAGACGTGGCCTCGCGGGCTCGTCCAATGAACCGGCGGCCGTGAGACCGGCGGCGTCGAGAGGCTCGCCATGAAGCGGATGATCTTGAGAGCTCCGAAGCGTGCAGAGGAACGGCCCCTCGAGCTCGACGACGCGCAGGATCCGGAGCCGGGCGAGGGCGAGATCGCGATCGCGGTGCGCGCCTGCGCCGTCTGTCGAACCGATCTGCAGATCGCGGAGGGCGATCTCGCGGCGCGTCGCCTTCCGATCGTCCCCGGCCACCAGATCGTCGGGACGGTCGTCGCGATCGGCCCGCGTACGTCGGGCTGGTCGCTCGGGGACAGGGCCGGAGTGGGCTGGCTCGCGAGCGCGTGCGGCGAGTGCCGGCACTGCCGTGCCGGTCGCGAGAACCTCTGCGAGAGGGCGCGCTTCACGGGTTGGGACGTGGACGGAGGCTATGCGGGGCGAGCGATCGTGAACGCGGACTTCGCGTTCCGCTTGCCGGACGACTACGACGACGTCGCGGCAGCGCCGCTGCTCTGCGGCGGCGTCATCGGCTACCGCTCGCTCAAGCGCACCCGCGTGGAGCCGGGGCAGAGGCTCGGTCTCTACGGCTTCGGAGCATCCGCGCTCCTCTGTCTCCAGGTGGCGCGCCACTGGGGTTGTCGTGTCTTCGTCGCGACGCGCTCGAAGAGCGAGCAGGCCCGCGCCCTCGCGATGGGCGCGGAGTGGGCGGGCGACTACGGGGAGACACCTCCGGAGCCGCTCGATGCCGCCGTCACGTTCGCACCCGTCGGCCACGTCGTCGTCGCCGCGCTTCGGGCGCTCGATCGTGGAGGGACGGTCGCCATCAACGCCATCCACCTCGATCGCGTCCCCGAGTTCTCCTACGACCACCTGTGGTGGGAGCGAAACCTCGTGAGCGTCGCGAACTACACGCGACAGGACGCGATCGAGCTGCTCGAGCTCGCGGCGGAGATCCCGATCCGGACGCGCTTCGAGCCGCTTCCGCTCGCGTCGGCGAACGACGCGCTCTTGCGTCTGCGTGAGGGAAAGGTCGACGGCTCGTTCGTCTTGGTCCCGTGAGGGTCAGCGCACGACCATGACGGAGCACGCGGCGTTGTTCACGACCTTGGCCGCCGTCGTACCGAGGATGCGATCGAGACCGCCATACCCGTGCGATCCGATCACGATGAGGTCGGCGCCGGAGTCTCGCGCCTGCTGGCAGATCGCGCTCCAGGGCGTGCCGACGCGCACCTCGATGCCGCCTGCGAGCTCGGGAGGAACGTCCGCGGCGTAGCGGGCGAGATCCTCGCGCGCGCTCGTGAGCAAGCGGTCGACGAGCTTGTTCGGGCTGACGCCGAAGACGTCGTCATGCGCGAGCTCGGGCGGGAGCCCGACGCTGCGGAACAGCGTGAGCTGGGCCTTCGTGCGACGTGCGAGATCGAGCGCGGCCGCGAAGACCGATGGTGCGCGAGAGGATGTGTCGAGGCAAACGAGGATCTTCTTCATCGTCGTGGTCCGTGGGGAACTTCACAGAACGTCGGCCAGACACCGGAGCGCGTCCGTCACCGTGAAGATGCCGCGCACGCGCCTCTGCTCGTCCATGACGACGGCGCAGCCGTACTTCTTGTTCGCCATCTCACGAGCGACGTTCCGGAGCGGCTCGTCGGGGTGCGTCGTGAAGACCTCCGGCGTCATCGCATCGGCGACCTGATCGATGTCGATGTCGACACCGGAGAGCGTCTCGAGGAAGTAGAGATCCCGCTGGGAGAGGACGCCGACGAGCTCCCCGCCACGCAGCACGGGCAGGTGCCGGATCCCGAGCTCTCGCATGATCTGGTGAGCCTTCGCGAGCTTCTGATCGCTGCCGATCGTGTGCGGACACACCGTCATGACCTCGCCGACGGTGGCAGCTCGCTTCGTGGCTTGGCTCTCGTGGGCCGCCCTTCCTCGTGCGCTCGTTGCCATGCCGAGACGTGGTGCAAGAGCACTGCCACCGCGATCGTCTCGCTTCCGTTCGCGTTTCGACGACGGCGCGCCGCGACGGCCGCGCCTTCTGCGTGAAGCTGCGCAGATGCTGCGCCGGCGGGAGCGGCCGATCGCGACGAGGCGACGAAAACGATGGTCGGGCGACTGGCAGGCCCCTTGCTCGATGGTGTGGCATGAACGTCCCGAAGACGATCCTCGTCCCCACCGACTTCAGCGAGCCGAGCAAGGCTGCGCTCGAGTACGCGCTCATGCTCGCGAAGAAGCTCGACGCGAAGGTGCACCTCGTCCATGCGTACGAGCTCCCGGTGGTCGGGTTCCCCGACGGGACGCTCACGATCACGGCCGAGATGGCGACGCGCATCATCGAGGCCGCGCGAGACTCGCTCGCGCAGCTCGTCGCTGCTTACGCGGACCGCGGTGTCCCGCTCACGTCGTCGCTCGAGCAGGCAGACCCGCGTGACGGCGTCCTCTCTGCCGCCAAGAAGGCGAACGCGGACCTCATCGTGATGGGCACGCACGGCAGGCGTGGCCTGTCTCGGGCGCTCATCGGCAGCGTCGCCGAGGGCGTCGTCCGCCGGTCGTCGATCCCCGTTCTCACCGTTCACGCGGAGAGCGCATCTCGCGCGTGAGCTGGAGGGCGAGCGCCGTGCTCGCGAGGAACCATGGCCTCCCCGATCGAAGTCGTCGAGCACGTTCGACAGAGGATCCTCGCCGAGCACGCGCTGATGCGCGGGTTGCTCGAGGCGCTGGCGGTGGCGACTCGGCTGGCGGCGAGCGACGAGAAGCAGCGTCCGAACGTCCGGGGCCTGATCACGCACGTCCGATCGGAGGTCGAGCGGCACCTCGCCTACGAGGACGAGGTCCTCCTCCCGATCCTGCGGGAGGCGGACGCATGGGGACCGGTGCGTGCGGAGCGGATCGCGCAGGAGCACGAGCAACGGCGGCTCCTCGTCTGCGCGCTGGCGGAGGACGCCGAGGACGGCGTGCGGGACATCGGGGAGCTCTGCGACGAGATCTTCTGGTTCGTGGAGAGCTTCCTCGAGGACATGGCCCGCGAGGAGCAGCGCATCCTGACACCGGACGCCCTCGGCGAAGAGATCGTTCCGATGGAGCAAGTCGACGGCTGACGGCGGCGGAGCTCGGCGAAAGAGCGCAACGTTTGCGCTCCGCGCCGACGCGCAAAATAGGAGCGCGAGCGCACGCCTTGCGCGATTTCTGCCGGAGGATCACTCGAAATCGGCGGCGAAGAGCACGGTCTGCTCGGGCACGTGCCTCGCAAAACGCGGCGGCATGGAGAAGTCTGCGCAATCCTTGCACGCTTCCGGCCGCTCCGGGCCGTCCGCTCCCGCAGTGTCGCGCACCGGTCTCGCTGCCGCGCTCACGCTCTTCGCCGTGGCGTTCGGGGTCGGCCTCCTCGTCTTCTTCGGATCGGAGGCCATCCCGGTCGTCATCGTCTCGAACGTCGTCCCGCTCACCCTCCTCTGGCTCTCCGCGGACGTCGCGCGGGCCGACGAGCAGGCCAGCGGCGGCTGAGCTGCGCGGATACGACTCGCTGACATAGCGATCGTGCGGCCGGCACGCCCGGTCGTGTCACGACGAAAGGCGCGAGACGCTCGCCGTCGAGCGACGGTCGCGACGGTCCGACGTAGCCGTCGTAGCGCTCGGGCGCGCGACGGACCGAGGATCGTGCGGTCAGCCTCGAAGGCGCGCGTCTCGAGCCGTTGGTCTGGAACGTGCCTGGTGGGCGGCGTGCCCCACCTGCCGTTCACCGACTGAAGCGATGCTCTCACCCGGCCTCGGCGCTGCCATCGTTCGCGCTCTTCGTCGTGGGCAGCTCGTGGTCGACCGCGTCTTCGACGAGGTCTTCGAGCCGAGCGTGCGCGCCCGCTCCGCCATGTACTGGACGCCGGTGGAAGTGGCGATGCGAGCCTCGGAGCTCCTCGCCGCGAAGCCGAACGCGACCATCCTCGACATCGGCGCGGGCGTCGGGAAGTTCTGCATCATCGCGGCCGCGGCGCGCGAGAACGTCCGCGTCCGCGGCGTGGAGCATCGCCCGCACTTCGTCGCCGCCGCGAGGAAGGCCGCGAGGGCGATCGGCGTCGAGGTCGATTTCCAGGTCGGGACGCTCGAGGACGTCGACCCCACGAGCGTCGACGGCGTCTACCTCTTCAATCCGTTCGCCGAGAATCTGAGCGCGAAAGAGGATCGCCTCGACGACACCGTCGAGCTCAGCGAGGAGCGGTTCTGGCGTGACGTGCGCGCCGCGGAGGAGTTCCTGAAAGCCGCGCGCGTCGGGACGCGCGTCGTCACGTACTGTGGGTTCGGCGGCTCGATCCCCGAAGGCTACGAGCTCGTGAGACGAGAGAACTGCGCCGGGACGCTGGAGCTGTGGGTCAAGAAGGTGCCGGAGGTCGCGGCCGCGGCGACCCGCGAGCGTCGGAGGCGGCGTCACGCCAGCGCATGACGCGCGTCCTCGCGCCGAGGGACGCCCGATGCGCGAGCGTACGCGGCCGATCGCGTCGAGGAGCGTCGTCGATCGCAGGCGGGAGAACGCCGGCGCGCCGCGAGCGCGGTGAGCGACGCCCTCCTCGCGCGCCGTCGGCGATCGCTCTGCTCACTGCTTCGCGCGGGCGCGCCCGCGCCGCGCCTTCGGACGCTTCACGGCCCGCGTCTTCGTCGCTGCCGCACGCTTCCTGCCCACGGCGGTGCGCGCCACCCGCTTGGGCGGGACCGTCACCCGGCCGGCGAGCGTCTGATCGATCAACGCGCGGACCGGCGTCCGGTAGTCGCGCGACATCGCCTGCTCGAAGCGCTCGGCCATCGCGGCGCCGAGCTTGTCGAGCTGCTCGGAGCCCATCTTCGACTTCGCCTTCGGGAGGATGTCTCGCTCCTCCATCTCGACGTGCTCCATCTTGAGCTCTTTGAGGACCTTCACCATCGTCTCGAAGCTGGGCTTCTTCTTCGCCTTCTCCGTGGTGAAGATGGAGAACTCCATGAGGCCGTGCTGGACGAGGGCCTTCGCGAGCTCCTCGCTCTTCCCGAGGGCGCGCTCCGCCGCAGGGTAGAAGTGCTCGCGCTCGATGGTGTCGTGTGCGACCAGCGTGGCGGCGAGCTGGTTGAAGATCTTCTCCTTCTCCTCCTGCCGCTTCGCCTTCTCGAAGCGAGTGAACAACTGCTCGATCTCGCGGTGCTGGTTGATGATCAGATCGACGGCATTCATGGAGTCACCTCCGCAGTGCCATCGGCAAGCAGCATCCTGGCCAACCGGAGCCGGATGGAACGGACCTCGATGTCGCTGAGCGCATCGGAGGCCCATGCTGCTCCGCTGCGCGAGGAGCTTCGGCGCACGCCGACCGGGATCGGACCTCGTGCGCGCGCCCGCCACTTCACACCCTTGGCACGGGCATCGGCGCCACAAAGTGACCGCCACGCTCGACCCGTGCATCAAGGGTCCGCAGATCGGAGGTCCGAAGACCGATCCGAGGAGCGAGACGAGCGCGTCGGTGGCTCGGAGCTCGAACGGACGCCGCCGGTCGCGACGAGCGGCCGCGCAGCCGTCTCGTCGGTCCCGCGCTCCTCGCTGCTGGCATCGCCGATGCACGACGGCGCGCGCCATGCGGATGAACCATGCCGTCCGGGTCGGCGCCTGCGTGCTTCTCTCCGTCGTCTCCGTCGTCGGGGCGGCCGGGTGCGGGCGCACGCGCACGCGTGCAGCAGCGCCCGCGGAGCTGACGGGGGCCGAGTACGTCGCGAGCCAGCGTCCGTCCGCGATCGCGATCCGTCGCGGCGCGTACGAGCAGGCCTACGCGCTCGCCGATCGCGCGGTGCGGGCGTCTCCGGAGAATCCGTGGGCGCACTACGATCGAGCGGTCGCGCTGCACCATCTCGGTCGAACGGACGAGGCGGTCCAGGCGTATCGCGAGGCAGAGAGACGCTTTTCAGATCGCGAGACGCATGGACGCAACATCTCGATCTGGGGACGAGCGCGCGCGCTCGCCGACGCGGGACGGTGCGAGGAGGCGGACGCGGCGTACCGCGAGTACGCCGGTCTCGTCGCCGGTTCCGACCCGACGAGCGTTCGGCTCGCTTACGAGTACGCGAAGCACTGTCGGCCGGTCGATCCGGCGCTCACCGATCCGGCGATGACGAGGCTGACGAGCGCCGTCATCGCGCGCGACTGGGAGGCGGCGCTCGCTGCCGCCGACGCGGCAGGGGCAGCGGCGCGCGACTCGGGTTGGATCGACTACAACCGCGCGATCGCGCTGCAGGGGCTCGGCCGCACGGACGAGGCGGTCGCCGCGTATCGCGTCGCCGAAGAGAAGTTCGGCGCGAACACGCGCGCGCGAGCGCTCGCGATCTACGGTCGTGCCCGAGCGCTACATCAAGCGAACCGCTGCCCCGACGCGCTGCAGGCGTACGGCGAGTACACGCAGCTCGTCCGCGAGGACGAGCCGGACGCAGCCACGATCGCCGCCGACGTCGCACGCGATTGTCTTGCGCCATGAAGTCGCGCGGAGCGAACGCGCACACGCGATCGCCATCGTGCCGCATGTGCTCGTAATTGCTTGACCATTCGCGCGCGCATCGTAGTGAACCGTGACGGACGTAGCTCGTCCCGAGACGTCCAGCGGGGGAGACGGGCGACCGGCTTCTCCGAAGCGAGTCGGAGAAGTCGGACCGACGCACACGCCACGAACGACGAACCTGACGAGAGGCCCCAACATGATCCTTTTCAGGCGAACGCTCGAGAAGATTCAGCGCACGCACAGCGGCAAGCCGTTCGAGATGGCTTTCTGGAACGGCGAGCGCTGGCGGTTCGGGACCAGCGCGGGTGCTCCGCACTTCGTGCTGCGCTTCAAGACGAGGACGGCGTTCGTGCGCTCCGTCTTGCAGTCGACGCTGGGTCTGGGCGAGTCGTACGTCGCCGGCGACCTCGTCGTGGAAGGGAGCCTCGAAGACGCGCTCACGGTGCTCTTCGAGATCGGGATCAAGAACCCGCGGCTCGCCTCGTGGCACGGCGGTCTCGGCAGCGCGCTCGTGCGCTCGCTCTCGCGGGAGAAGCTCGACGTCGAGCACCACTACGGCCGCGGGAACGAGTTCTACGAGCTCTATCTCGACAAGAAGCTCCAGTACTCGTGCGGCTACTTCCGTACGCCCGAGGACAGCCTCGATCAGGCGCAGGAGCAGAAGATCGCCCACACGCTGAAGAAGCTCGATCTACGCCGCGGCCAGCGCCTGCTCGACATCGGCTGCGGCTGGGGCCACCTCATGTTCCAGGCCGCGGAGAAGTACGGCGTCGAGTGCCTCGGCATCACGCTCTGCGAGAACCAGACGCGCTACATCCGCGATCAGGCGCGCATCCGCAAGCTGCCCGTCGATGTCCGCACGATGAACTACCTCGAGCTGGACGATCGGACGAAGTGGGAGCGCATCGTCTCCGTCGGAATGATGTGCCACGTCGGCGAGAAGCGCGCGGACGCGTTCTACGACAAGCTGAAGAGCCTGAGCGCTCCGGGCGCGATCGTCCTCACGCACTGCATCTCCAAGATGAAGGAGTCGAGCGGCAGCGACCCGTTCGTCCAGAAGCACGTCTTCCCGGGCTACTGGTTCTTCTCGCTCGAGGGCGAGACGAAGCGCGCGGTGGACCGAGGCTTCAACGTCATCGACGTCGAGAACCTCCGGCGTCACTACGCGCTCACCGCGCATCACTGGCGCAAGAACTTCCTCGCCAACTGGGATCTCATCAAGCGGCGGATGGGATTCAGCGATCGCTTCATGCGCACGTGGGACTTCTACCTCGCGAGCGT
Organism: uncultured Myxococcales bacterium; assembly: GCA_937949945.1. Taxonomy (GTDB): domain Bacteria; phylum Myxococcota_A; class Polyangia; order Polyangiales; family Polyangiaceae; genus Labilithrix. The sequence goes on along the minus strand of CALFEQ010000156.1, from coordinate 52,805 downwards.
GGTCGCCGGCTTCCGCTCGGGACACCTGAATCTGATCCAGATGACGATGTCGAACGGCATCAACGACGAGTACCCGCTCACGCGCGAGTTCCTCTACCAGCGCGAGCGCCCGCGGCTCGTCGGGGGGACGATTCCGGCGTTCCCGCTCAATGCGCGGAGTGTGTCCTAGGCCTCGGGCCTCGGGCCTCGGGTCTCGAAGAGGCCTCGGAGCCTGAGGCCCGAGGCCTCCGTCACAGCCCCTCCCGCCGTTTCGTCTCCTCCACGGCCGCGCGGTGGCGGGACTCCAGCGCGGGCGAGAGCGAAACGGGCCACGTGTGCTTCGCGTCGATGGCGCGGAGCTCGCCGGGGAAGCGTTCGAGCTCCTCTGCGTGGCGTGACCGGAGATCGGCGAGCGAGGGGCGCGCGGTGACTTCGCCGTTGCGGACGACGGGCTCGAGCAGCGGCTCCCAGTCGGGGCCGGGTGCTGGCTCTTCGCGCAGCGTGACGACGTCCTCGAGCCAGCGTCCGGCGGCGTCGCGTCTCCGCCAGACCTGCTTCGGGCTCGCGAGCGTCGCCTTCTTCCCGCTCAGCTTGAGGCACGGGCGACCGGCGTACTCGACGATCTTGTAGGCCATGTCCAGCGACGGCGCGTCGGTCGACATGGCCACGGACGTCCCCACCGCGTAGCCGTCGATCGGGGCGCCCGAGCGTTCGAGCGCGTCGATCTCGTACTCGTCGAGGCCGCCGCTGACGACGAGCTGGATGTCCTGGAGACCGGCGTCGTCGAGGACGCGACGCGCATCTCGAGTGAGCTCCGCGAGGTCGCCGCTGTCGATGCGGAGCGCCGTCACCCGGCGTCCTCGCGCGCGCAGCTCGCGCGCGACCTCGGCCGCGACGCGCACGCCGCGCGGCGTGTCGTACGTGTCGACGAGCAAGGTCACCGGATCGCTCCGCACGCGCGCCCACGCCTCGAACGCGGCGCGCTCGCTCGGCATCGCCTCGATGAATGCGTGCGCGACCGTGCCCGACGTCGGGATGCCGAGCAGCCTCCCGGCTTCCACGTTGCTCGTTCCCGCGAAGCCCACGAGCCAGCTCGCGCGCGCGAGCTCCATGCCTCCGTCGATGCCCGGCGCCCTCCGGAGGCCGAAGTCGACGACCGGCTTGCCGCGCGCCGCAGCCACGCAGCGGGCGGCCTTCGTCGCGACGGCGGTGGAGTAGTGGACGGCGTTGATGACGAGCGTCTCGGCGAGCTGCGCCTCGATGATCGGCGCGTCGACCTCGAGGATGGGCTCTCCGGCGAAGACGACGCGGCCCTCGCGGACGGCGTGGACGTCTCCCGTGAAGCGCGTCCGTGCGAGCGCCGCCGCTTCTTCATGCGAGAGCTGTCCGGTCGAGACGAGGTACTCGATGCCTTCCTTCTCGAAGCCGAGCGAGGTGATCCGTCGGATCGCCTCTTCGATCCCGGCCGCGACGAGGAACGATCGCTTCGCGGGCAGCGTGCGTACGAACAAGCTGAACGTCGCGCGCTCGTGCATGCCCAGCGAGCGGTAGCTCGCCGCCATCGTGAATTCGTAGAGGTCGGTGACGAGACCGAGCTGCTCCGTTCGCGCGTGCGGTTCCACGCCGTCGTGGCTGCAAGTCGGGCACCACGACGGACCCCGAGCTTCCCACGCTAGGGCTCGCCGGCAAGGATCTCGAGGACGAAGCCGCCGATGGCGTTCGCCATGCGGCCGAGCTCGTCGGACAGGTCCGAGCGTCCGACGTCGTCGTGCCAGAGGCCGATGCCGATCGCCGCCGCCGTCACGAAGCCGAAGATCGCCTTGCGCCGGAGACGCGTGCGGCTCGTCTTCGCAGACACGTTCTCGCGAGGCTTCGCGGAGCGCCTCACGGGGATCTTCGCAGCGCCCTTCACGGCGGCGGTCCTCGCCGACGGGGACGGGGCGTCCCGCGCGCCCCACGTAGTGGGGACCGGATCGCCGAGCGAGGTGATCGGACGGCTCGCGTCGACGGGAGGGATCATCGCGCGAAGCTCGCGGAGCATCCGCGCGATCGACGCGGTGTCGGCGGTCGCTGGCGAGCCCCCTCGATCGTCGCGGGGAGCTGCCCGCATTGCGTGCGACGGACCGCTTCGCGGTGTGTAGAGCAAGGTCAGTGCTTCGTCGGGATCCTCCACGTAGGTGTCGCGAGCTCGATCAGCCTGGGTGTATTTTCTCGACTCGACGAGCGACATTCGGCCTCCGGGCCCGGCGACGAAGCAACGAGCGGGCCCGCGCGGCCTCGGGGCGCTGACACCTGCATTCGAAACTCCTGGAGCCGAAGAGCTCGACGGTATAGACCCAGGGAACCGTGGCAACGACGACGGCGCGCACGTTGACCATCGGCATCGAGCAGCCTCCTCGGCTCGTCTACGACTTCGTCCGTGACGCCGAGCAGTTCCCGCATTGGGTCGCGTTCTGCAAGGCGATACGCAAGTCGGCCGACGGCTGGGTGATGGAGACCGATCAGGGCACGCTCTCGCTCCGCTTCGCGGAGGACAACGCGTTCGGCGTGCTCGATCATTGGGTGACCACGCCCGACGGCGCCGTCGTCTACGTCCCGATGCGCGTCGTCCCGAACGGCTCGGGAAGCGAGCTCGTCTTCACGGTCTTCCGCGCCCCCGGCATGTCGGACGAGCAGCTCGCCGCCGACGTCGCGCTCGTCGAACGAGACCTCGCGTCGTTGAAGCGCCTTCTCGAAGCCCGCGGATCGAGCCCCTCGCGACGGTGAGAGCTCGTCGGGTACGCTTCGGAGAGGCTCGGCACGTTCTTCGTGCACCGAGCCGTGTGAGCAAGTGAACGGAGACAACGTCAACCAGGACCCCGACCTCTTGCGCCGCCTCCTGCGTGCGAAGGACCGTATGGACGCCGCGCCTCACGAGGAGTGGCCCGTTCGACGGCTCGCGCGCGTGAGCGGTGTCTCCGAGGCCCACTTCGCGCGCTCCTTCAAGCAGGCCTTCGGCATCCCGCCGCACCGCTACCTGCTCACGCGTCGGATCGAGCGCGCGGTGGCGCTGCTCCGCGACACGGACCTTTCCATCACCGAGATCGCCTTCCAGACGGGATGGTCGAGCCTGGGCACGTTCGGAAGGACGTTCCGTGACGTCACCGGCGCGAGCCCGGGAGTCATCCGGGCTCGCGAGCGGGCCGCCATGCGCGAGCTCAGCCGTGTCCCGCCATGTTTTCTCAGTGCCGCGATGCGGCCCCATCTCACGATCGCAGTTTCGGAGAAGCGACGCCGAGCGGAGGACGGTAGGAACGGGGCAACGGAGGTTCCATGAGCCAAGGCGTCCAGCTCGTTGGTCTGTACGTGCGTGATCAGGACGAGGCGCTCTCGTTCTACGTCGACAAGCTCGGGTTCCGCGTCCACACGGACGTGCGGAACGGTGACTATCGCTGGTTGACGGTGCAGCACCCGGATCAGCCGTCGTTCCAGCTCGGGCTCTTCAAGCCGGGCCCGCCGACGGTCGACGAGGCGACGGCGAAGGCGCTCGAGGCAGCCGTCGCGAAAGGCGCGATGCCGCCTCTCGTCCTGGCCGTCGACGACTGCCGCGCCGCCTACGAGCAGATGCGCGCTCGCGGCGTCGAGTTCACGCAGGAGCCCATCGAGCGCTTCGGCAGCGTCGACGCCACCTTCCGCGATCCTTCCGGCAACGGCTGGAAGCTCGTCCAGTCTCGCGGCGCGTCCAAGTGACGCTGCGCGTGGCCTGACCCGACTCGTCACTCCCTTCTTCGAGGAGGTCCTATGAGCTTCGACGCGTGGGTTCGACGGATCCACCGCTGGGTGTCCATTGCTTTCACGGTGACCATCGTCGTCAACATCGTCGTCATGACGCGGCAGGCGCCTCCCGCGTGGGTGGTCTACTCGCCGCTGCTTCCGCTGTTCTTGCTCCTGTTCACCGGCCTGTACTTGTTCGCGCTGCCGTACGTCGTGAAGTGGCGGAGCGGGCGTCGTGCCATCGCCGGGGTCGGCGATCGATGATCGGTGTCGCGTTGCAGGCGAGTGATGTCGACGGCTGCGCGCGACGAGAGATCACTGCTCGCACTCGAGGTAGCCCATCGGAGTGCCGCGCCTCGTCTCCAAGGCCCACGTCGTTCCGTTCCAGCTCATCCAAGCGGCCTCGTACGTCGAGTTCCCGCCCATCAAGAGCCAGGTCTTGCCCGTGATCGCCTTGCAGATGGCGTCTCCCTCTGGCGCGCGGAGAATGACGTCGGCGCCGTTCAGCTTCGGGCCGTTGCAGCGCATTCCCTCTAGCGTGATGCTGGCACAAGTGAGGATCGCGCCATGAACGACCTGGCTGGCGAAGAACCGCCCGAAGACGGGCTGCGGGGCCGCGGGCCCCGGCGGACCCTGCGGACCTTCCGGACCCTGCGGACCCTGCGGACCTTCCGGACCCTGCGGACCCTGCGGACCCTGCGGACCTTCCGGACCCTGCGGACCTTCCGGACCCTGCGGACCCATGGGACCTTCCGGACCGGCGGGACCTTGCGAACCCATGGGGCCTGCCGGTCCGGCGGGGCCAGCTTCACCTTGCGGACCCTGCGGCCCGGCGGGGCCCTGTGGCCCGGCGGGGCCGTTGTTTCCACCAGGAGCGCCGTTGCAGGCGACGATCTCCTTCGGCTCCGTGTCGTCGTCGGTCAGCTGGACCGCCGTCCCTCCGTGAGGGCAGCGCGGGTCACCGGCCGGGATCGCAACGAGCTCGGTGTTCACCGAGGAGCCGTTGCAGGCGTACGACGTACCGGTCACCTCGTCCGGATCGAGTAGGCCGTCGCCGTTCCGGTCGACGCCGACCTGAATCGCCTGACCGCCCGCCTTGCAGTTCTCCCCGGGCGGCTCCGGTACGACGTTGGTGAGCGCGCTCGCGGCCACGGTCCCGACGCCCTCGACGGCGCATCCGGCCATCCATCCGAACGTGGCGAGAACGAGCAGCCCAGAAACCGTACCGATCCGATCCATCTTTCTACCTTCTTCGCGAGACGATGCGCGGGCCGAGCCCATCACCCGACACGTCGAAGCACGTGCGGGCGCGAGCGAGCGGACCGGACGATCGCGTTGCGCGATGCCGAGAGCCCCCTGCTCTCCGCGCGACGCAGACGGTCGAGCAACGCACGTGCCTGCGGTCGAGCCTCGTAACTCCGCGATTTCGACGTTCGAGCGGGGCCTCGCGAGGTGTTACGCGTGATGCAGTGGCCGATACACCCTGTTACGTCGGCCGTACGGGGGACACGGCCCGATCCGCGGCCCTCGTGCCGAGCGATGCCGCAGTTCGAGTAAGATCCCGAGCTGGCCGATGCACCTTCGCGGCGCCGACATCGTCGCTCCGCACGAGCGCCTCGCGCGTCGAGGTGCCGCGCTCCTTGCCTTCGCCGCGTGCGGTCTCTCTAGCTCCGAGGCTCGTGCCGACGACTCTGCGCCGTCGAAGAGCGAGTACAGGGTCGGCCTGTTCGAGTCGGTCGGCACGAACATGCTCGACAGCGTGACCGGCTACAATCTCCTCTTCCACGGCGCCGCCATCGCCAGCACCGTGGCGCTGTCGGCGAGCGGCGCCGACGACGCCATCCAGCGCTGGTTCTGGCGCGACAACGCGATCCTCGGCGATGTCGTCCCGCGCGTCGCGTTCATCGGCGGCTGGTTCACACCGGTGATCATCCCCGGCGCCGTCGCGCTCACCGGCATCGTGGCGGACGACGGCAAAGCGGCGAGCGCCGGCGTCGCCGCGCTCCAAGCGGTCGGCATCAATGCGATCTACACGCAGCTCGCGAAGTGGATCACCGCCCGGCCGCTTCCGTACAAGAACGGCGAGCCGAGCGAAGAGCCCGTCTCCATCTCCCGCAGCGACGACGGCCGCAAGTGGGGCGACTACGGACGATGGGTCGTGGTCGGCGGCGGCGTCGCATGGCCGTCGGGCCACACGTCGTCTCACATGGCGCTCGCGTCGTCGCTCGTCGCGTTCTACCGCGACGTGAAGTGGCTGCCGTTCGTCGCCTATCCGCTCGTCGCGGTCATGGGGCTCTCCATGATCGAAGGCGACCACCACTGGTTCTCGGACGTCGTCGCCGGCGCCCTCGTCGGCCACGCGATCGGCTGGACGGTGGGCAGCAACATGCGCCGCAAGTACGACGCCGCGAACGGCAAGGGCCTCGAGGACCCGAGCACGGTGCAGGTGCAGCCGGTCGTGTCGAGCAACACGTTCATGCTCGTGCTGTCGCTGTAGCGGGGCGAGGCCGGTCCCCGACGACGTGTTCTTCGTTCAGCAGCTGACGCCGCCTCGCCGGCGTCTCGGGCGTCGTTCGCTATCGCCCCGAGTTCGACGCGCCGTGAAAGCGCCTCACGGTTCCGGCCCAGAAAAGACGAAACCTCCGAAACGGTGGCTGCTCGGGGAGATAGGTCGGTCGCGAAGGTGAGGCGGTTTCTGGTGCCCTGCGATCGACGCGTCAGCCGACGGCCGACGACTACGGCCGCGTCTGGTTTCTCAGCCTGCGTAGCGCCGCACGAGACCGGTCGCGACGAGCTGTCGCCATTGGGCCGCGAGATGCTCTGCGAAGCGTGCGTCCTCGATGAGCACACCGACCTCGATGTTCCGGTTCTGGCCGCGATCGGTGAAGTTCGCCGAGGTGATGAAGGCCCTTGCGTCGTCGACGACGACGCACTTGGCGTGGAGGCTCACCCATGGCGGTCCTGGCGCTGCGGTCCGCGGATCGTAGTAGACGTCCGGCTTCGGCAGCCCGAACGTCCAGACCGTCTGGAAGAATCGGTCGATCTGTTTCGATGCGAATGCGTCTGCTTCGGTCGCGGTCTCCGCGTGGCTGTCGATGTCGAGGAAGAGCGTGACGGTGACGCTGCGCTCCTTCATCGCGCGGGACAGGGGGGCGAGGATCTCCGGTGTGTCGAACGTGTAGCCGGCGACGATGACCGTCCGCTTCGCCTCGTCGAACAGGCGCTCGACGACGAGCGCCGTATCCTGCGCGGTGCTCGTCCTCGTCTCCGGGCCCGTCCAGACGAGGTCGAGCCGCGGCGGCGGTCGGTGTTTTCGCTCTGCGATGGCGACGCGCACCGCCGCGAGCGCACCGGCACGATCGAGCCCGCGCAGCGCTTCGGCGACGTCCTCGGCGTACGAGCGAAACCCGAGGTCGAGCAGATCCGCGGCGCGGATCGGGCAGTCCACGCGTCCTTGCTCGAGCGCCGTCTCGAGGACGGCGAGCATCGGGTCGGAGACGCGCGACAAGCCCCATGTCATCACGGCCTCTCGCCGAAGAACGCGAGCTCCTTCCGGTGGCCGAGAGACGGGACCACGAGCGCGCGGTCCAGATAGCGATTGAAGCGCTCGCAGCTGCACTCCGCGACGAAGAGACAGCCGTGGCACGCGGCGCCCTCGAGGTGGCGCTCTGCGTGATCCTCGTGGGGCGAGTGCGAGCTGCACACGGGATCGTTCGAGCAGAGCCTACCGAGGTCCCATGCTCGGCGCAGGTGCTCGCGCAGCCGTCGGCCCTGTTCGACGAGCCCGCCGAGCGTGCCCTCGGTGCCGGGGCTCCCCGTCGACAAGAGGATCGCCGCCATGGGCGTCGGATCCTTCGCCGAGGGGCCGCAGTAGATGCGCTCGCGGAGGGCGCTCGCTGCGTACCCGCACTCGAGGGAGATGGCGGAGATGAGCAGGTGCGAGAGGGAGTGCAGGAGGTAGAAGCGGACGCCCGGGAACGGCGGCGGCGCATCCGCCGATCGCGCCCATTCCTCGTAGCCGGCTCGGAGCTCGTCGGCGCGTGCCTTGACGGCATCGCGCTCCTCCCACTCGCGGACGGCCTGCTCGTCGAGCTGGACGAAGACGCCCTCGCCGCGAAGCTCGGAGGCGGGAAGCCAGTTCGTCGTGAGCCCGAGCGCGGCGGTCTTCACGTCGAGGTCGTATTCGCCTTGCAGGTCGGCGCTCACCGGCTCGATTCGGGTGAACCCGATCTGCACGACGACCTCGCGGAGCTTGTGGGCGAGAACGACGCGGGCGACACCCTTCGGGAGCCCGTGCTTCACCTTCGCCTCGCGCGCGAAGAAGTCCTCACGCCCCTTCGGCTGGTCACCGGGGACCTCCGGCTTCGCGCTCACGAACTGCTTGAACTCGGCGGTCCGGAGCGGCCCGCTGGTCACGGGCCTGCCCTCTTTCAGCGCGTGGACGACCGTGAGGACGACGTCGTCGGGAGTGCCTTCGAGCGCGACACGGACCTTCTCGATCTTCTTGCGGAAGAACGCGAGATCCTCGACCGTGGCGTCCTTGAGCACGTCGAGCACGCTACGGATCCGCTCTTCGACGTCACGAGCGGGATCCGGGATGGAGAGCGCGCTCACCACCTGCGGGAAGTACGAGTTGCTCGCGGTCCGCACGAGCAGACGCGAATCCTCCTCGCACTCCTCGCGTCCCTCGGGGCCCAGCCACGGGCGCTCGCCACGGCAGGGGAGCTTCAAGCCGCCGAGCACCTGACTGAGCTTTGCCCGCGATCCGCACGACTCGCAGGAGACGACGATCTCGCTGAAGTCACCCGACGGTCCCTCATCGAAGCGGAGGGATGGCGCGGCGCACCTAGGGACTTCTTGCACCTCGTGAACGAACTCGATCCACCGGAACTCGTGGATGTGGCCGCGCCGGCACGCGGACACGAAGCGGACGGGGACGCATTCCGCCTTCCGATCTCGCGTGCACTGGTGCCAGTAACGCTGCGACTTGAGGTCGAGCCCGTCCTTGCGCAGGAGCGCGCGGCACGACGGATTCTGGCAGACGAACCATTGCGGGAACTCGAGCGCCAAAATCCCCGCCTTCCTGGACGGCTCGCGTTCGTTGCCGATGGGTGGCGCGCGGAACGGATGATCCTGACTCAGCTCGCGCCCGAGCCGACGAAAGCGTTCGACGAGCGACTCACGGAGGCGCGGCTCGGAGATGTACGGCGGCTTGAAGTCCTTGTCGTAGCTCCAGAAGTCGAGCCCTCCGATGAGGACGGCGTCGTTGACGAGATCCACCATCGAGCCCGGGCCGAAGGTGGTCACGACCTGGCTCTGTCGGATCGTTCCGTTCGGCTGTTGCTGCACGCGCGGCCCTTGCATCGTCATGGCTACCGCTTCCCTCCGAGCGCGCGGCGCTCGATCCAGAGGTGCACCGAGGGCTCGACGTCACGCATCGACGTCGGCGCCGCGAAGCGCGCGTTGTCGACGTCGAGCTCGAGAGGATCTTGCTCGACGACCGTGAAGAGGAGCGCTCTTCCGGCTGCCTTGTCCTTGTCGTAGCGGGAGTACGATCGCTTCGCCGCTGCCTCCTGGCGTGCCTCCCGCACGAGCTTCACCCACGATTCGATGATCTTCATCGCTCGATCGCGAAGCGCGCTCTCGACCTTGGTGAACTCCTCCTGATCGTCGAGCCCCGCCTGGCTCCCTCCGCGACGTGCGAGCACCCGCACGCACTCTTCGGCGAACGTCCGGTGCTGTTCGATGTTCATCGCCGCCGTCGGCGGCGTCATCGCCGTGTTGCCCAGCCGCGTCATGGCGACGAGCGTGCCGGCGAGGCCGCGGTCGAGGGCGGGCCCGGAGAAGGGCGTGAGGCTCGTTGCCTCGACGTATCGGTAGAAGGATTGGTGGTAGGCGAAGAACCGTTCGTAGTGCGAGCGGTCCCTCGGCTTTCTCAGATTGAAGCAGGTGACGACGAGGCCTGGATGCTGTCGGCCCACGCGGCTCGAGGCCTGGATGTACTCGCTGGTCGTCTTCGGCTGGCCGGCGATGACCATGAGCCCGAGGCGGTCGATGTCGACGCCGACGGAGATCATGTTCGAGGCGAGCAGAACGTCGACGTGCTCCTTCGCCTGGTGGCTCTTGGCGAGCCTGTCCTTCGCCTCCTTGATCGCGCCCGCCTTCTCACGGGAGGTGAGCTCGACGGGCATCGTGATCGAGCGGTTCGCCGCCCATGGATGCGGACCGACGTGATCGACCGGCACGCGATCCTCGATCGTCGCGGTGCGGGTCCGCACGTCGTCTTCGACGAGGCGCCGCATGCCGCCGAGCTCGCGGAGGCTGTTGAAGTAGCCAGCGAGCGTCATGTACGCGTCGGCAGGCTGATCGGGCGGTCCGTCCGCATTCCAGTTCTTCTGTGCTGCCGCGAGGAGCGCGACGTAGGTCCGGAGCAGGATCGCCTTCAGCGGGCGTCCGGCGGCGGCGACACCGACGTAGAGGCGGCCGGGCGAGCTCCGATCGACCTTCGCGAAGAACGTCTCTCCGGCGTCGACGGCCGGGGGCGGGAACACGGACATCTCCGAACGGCCGAAGAGGGCGCGGATTTGTTCCCGTGCGCGCCTGACCGTCGCCGTGGAGGCGATGACCTTCGGCTTGATCGTCCGACCATCATCGACGCGGCACGACAGCCACTCGATCGCGGTCTCGTAGAGCCCCACCATCGTCCCGAGCGGGCCCGAGATGAGGTGGAGCTCGTCTTGGACGATGAGCTCGGGCGGGCGGAATCCCTCGGGGAGGAGCTTCGCGCCGCGCGGCGGCTTGTCGAGCGGGCCGTAGCATCGCTTGCCGTCGCGCGCCGCGACGCGTCCGAAGAGAAGCCCCGTCTCGCCGCGCCACGGGAGCATCGCGAACTTGTCGACGGTGGCGACGAGGAAGCACGGGAGCTCGCGGTAGATCTGCTCGTCGACGAAGACGACGGGGATGCCGTCGCGGTTCTTGCGCGGGCTGAACTCGCAGGTGCTCGGCGCCTCCCCGGCCGGGGACACGCAGCTCACGATCACCTCCGTGGGCGACGTCGGGCTCGGTGACAGGACGAGGCTGTCTCGGCCGAGCGGCCCGCCGCACCAAGGACAGTTCGTGAGCGGGAACGGTGACGATGCGGTCTTCGAGGCGCTGTTCTTGTACTCGAGGACGAGCTTCTTCACCTGCTCCATCGTGTTGGCGGTCGCGGAGCTTCCGACCCACAGTCCGACGGAGAAGCGCACGTCGCCGAGCTTCGCAGGGTTCTCTTGGCGCAAGAGCTCGAGGGCGCACACGAGCGTGGCGGCGCGCCCGAGCTGATCGAGCGTGAGGAGGCGCAGCGTGTAACGAAGGAGGACGGCGACGCCGAGCCCACCGTCCGCGCGCTTCTGCCCGCGCAGACGGCGGAGCAGGAGCGTGAAACCGATGACGCCGAGGTACGCCTCCGTCTTGCCGCCGCCGGTCGGGAAGAAGATGAGATCGACCTCTTCGCGATCCCGGCTCTTGTCGTCGGCGATGCCGACGAGCGACAGCAGCACGAACGCGAGCTGGAAGAGGCGCCACGACGGCTTCTTGCCTTCGGGGTAGCGCTGCGGGCTGCGCTTGCGCGCGGCCATCGCCATCGCGCGGTTCATGAGCTGGAATGCTTCACGGACCTCTGCGTCGCGCCCGAGGAGCTCGATACCGGCGCGAATTCGCTCGTTCGCGCGCTCCGCGTCGCGCAAGAGCGCCTTCTTGCGACTCTCGCGTGCTTCGGAGTCCAGCTCGATTTGCTTCTGCTTCGCGATCCACGCGGCATAGGCGGTCGGCAGAGGCGAGAGGCAGCGTACGAGCTCGTCCGGTGAGGCGCTCGCGAGGTCCTCCATCGCGGTCACGACGTTCGGCTCCTCGTGCGTGACCACCCTGCGAACCTCGGAGCGCGGGATCCACGTGGTGCGCAGACGCGTCACCTTCGCGTGTGCGGATGCTTCTCCATCGGCCCCGTCCACGCCGACGACTGCGACGCCGTGGCCGACGCCCCACTCACCGTGGTGACGGAACTGGAGGTCGGCGGTCTCCTCGTCCGCGTCGCCGGAGCCTTCGCCCTGTCGGTTCGGGCGAGGGACGAACCCGCGCGCGTAGTGAATCTCCATCTCGACCTGGAAGAGGAACTGCTCGTCGGCGCGGCCCTTCTCGCCGGGCGTGCGGTCGTTGACGACGAAGATCGACAGCGCGCGCGTCCCCGGTTGGAGGCCCGGGGCGTCGGCGTCCTCGAGCTCTCCGCAGACGCGCACGCCGGGCGTGTCGGGCAGCGAGCGACCGTCCACCACGTCCTTCGGCCGAAGCGGGATCGACACGGTGCGTGGAGGTTGGGGCACGCGCCGCCAGACCTTCGCTTTGCGCTTCCCATCGCCGGTCTCTCGGTCCTCGACGATGTACTCGGCAAACCGGACCGTGACCTCGACGGCGTCATCGTCACCCGCCGCGGGCGGGAGGAAGACGCTCATCCCGATCGACGCGGGGAAGAGGTTCTTCTGCTTCGGTTCGTTCTCCGGCGGCGGCTCGTCGTCGTCCTCTTCGCCAGCGCCGCTCGACGCGTCGTCGTCGCTCGTCGGGTCGTGGGTTTCCCGGTCCCTCTTCGGAGCGAGGAAGCCGGTCAGGTACCAGCGGGACGGAGGGATGGGCAGGACTTCGTCGTCCTTGGCCGGATCGAAGGGGCCTACGAGATCGGCTTCGAGGGCCCGGACGAGGGCCCCCCGCGCCTCGGTCGAGTCGAGCATGGACCCTCTACGATCGCGCGTGGCGAAGCCGGCAGCAAGCCCTTCGAAGCGTCGTGCGTCATGGTTCGTCGCAAGCCGCGCGTAGGACGGAACAGGCGATGGCTGACGCCGCTTTCGGCTGTCCGAGTTTCTGGGTATACCGGGACTTCTGACGAAAAGGTCGATGGGGGTGTTTCGATGACGTCCGAGCTGCGTTGTCTTGCGGTCCGTCAACCGGCGGCGTGGGCAATCGTCACTGGCGCCAAGGACATCGAGAACCGAACCTGGACGACGGACTATCGTGGGCCGGTCGTCATCCTGGCGAGCGCGACGAAGAACGAGGTGAATCGGCTCGCGAAGGAGCACGATCTTCGGCCTCGCGATTTCGCCTATGGTGCGCTCATCGGCGTCGCCGACCTCGTCGACGTCCGACCGCTCTCGGAGGAGCTCGAGGCGAACCCGTGGGCGTGGGGGCCCCATTGCTGGGTCTTCCAGAACGCGCGTGCGTTCCGCGAGCCCATCCCGCTCAAGGGCAAGTTGAACCTGTTCGTGTTGCCTCCGGACGTCGCTCGGAAGGCAGAGGCGCAGATTGCGAGCGCGTCTCCCGTCGAGCTCGACGCGAACGATCGCGCGTGGTTCGATGCCATGTGCCGTTCGGACGCCGACGAGCGACGCGCTGTCCTGTTCGAACACTACCTGAAGCTCGAAGATGGCCCGAATGCCATGCGGCTCGCTCAGGCGCTCGTGGCGACGTCGCGTTCTGCCGAGAACCTCGTGCGCCTGGCCGATGCACACCTCATCGCAGACGATCTGGCGCAGGCATTGAAGGCAGCCACGGAGGCCATCGAAGTCGACGACCAGTGCGCCGAGGCGTGGTTCCTTCGGAGCCTCATCTATTCAGCCCTTGCGGACCAGGATCGGGAGAGGGCCATCGAGCTCGAGCCGGCCTACGCCGGCGGCGACCTCGTCGAGGAGGAGGACGAGGCAGAGGACGACGGGTGAGCGCGCGTCACGCGGACGCCTTGGCGCGCGTACGCTTGCGGGAACGGGCCGAGGACACGGGCGGGGCGGCCGAACGCTCGGCGGTCGCGCGTCGAGCGTTCAGCGCGAACAAGCGATCGATGACGGCATCCTCGAACCGCTCGCGGCGGAGCTCGTCTTCGGCGCCGACGCAGCAATAGGGCGGTACCACGACTTCACTCCAAGCGCCTTCCGGATCGTGGTGGGCGTAGGCAGACAGCACCGCGGCATCGTTCTCCTCGTGCGCTTGCCGGAGTGTCACGATGCGTGGGTCGGTGCACGTTGCATCGAAAAGCCGGTTGTAGGTGATGGTCAAGCCGACGCCTTCTTCTTCCATGTATGCGCGTCGGAGATCTTCGAGACGTTCGGCCGCCGCGGCGACCTCCGGTAGCGCTGTCCCCGGGGTGGGACTCGGAAACGGGAACGTATCGAAGCAGTCCGACGCGGAGTAGCGAAGCCCCTCGCCGAGCGTCGACGAGAGCAGCCGCACCCACACCTCGTGGACGCGCGACTGCAAGATGCCGAACGATGCCGGGTCGCTCAACCCGAAGACGACGACCTGCTCCGAGAAAACCTGATCGGTCTTCGCTCGTGCGACGAGCAGGTGCTTCGCGACACGTGGGAGGACGAGGCACTCGTCGTGCGCCACGAGCCAGGCGCGGAGGTCGTTTCGCGTGTTTGCGAACCGCCACCAGAAGCGTCGATGGCTCGCATCCGCACCGGTCGAGCGGAGGCGCTCACGATCGGGGCGAACCCGCGCTTCGACGATGGCCATCGCATTCGGATAGGCGCGTGCCTCTTCGAGATCCATCGTGCCGAAGTCGATGACGTAGCGGGAAGCGGCTTGTCGTGGATCCTTCGCCAGATCCTCGCCCACGAGGTAGCGCCGAATCACGGGTGCCTCGTGGGGGGCCGTTTCGAGGACTGCCTGCGCCTCCTCGCGCGAGAGCACGAAGCCCTCGCCGCGGAGGAAGCAGCCCACGAATGCGAACCCTCGATTGGCTTCGAGCGCAGCAGGGTCTTTTCGTTCGGCGTAGCTTCGAAGGCGCGAGTTGATCCGGGGCACGGTGACGCCGTTCAAGCGCGGCTGTCCGATGTGCTCGCGGACCGTACCCTTCGCGAGGACGACGGGGGCGACGAGGACGTTTGCGTCCCCAGGCCAGGGCATCTTGCTCTGTGCGTCGTAGATGACGAGGCCATCGGAGAGCAGTCGCGCGAGGCCCGCCCGGCGGGTGTCACCCTGTGCAATCGAGCGCGTTGCGATCAGGCCGATCGAGCCGCGACTCCCGAGCAGCTCGTTTGCGCGCAGGAAGAAGTAGGTCACGTAGTCGACCTCACCGCTCGCGTCGAAGGCGTGACACAGCCATGACGCATACCGCTCGCCGTGGACCGTCGCGATCCGGCGGCCCCCGATGAAGGGCATGTTGCCGACGAACGCGTCCATTCGACCATCGAGCCGTTCTTCGCCCGCGGCGGTGGGAGGCGCCAATGGATCCACTCTGGCGTCGTGGAAGATCTCCGGGAACTCGAGCGTCCAGTGAAACGCGGGAACGGTCTGCCGGAGCTTCGCTCTCGCTTCCGCGACGTCGCTCGGTAGAGGCGCTTCGTCACGGAGCCACGCCAGCGCGGCGTCGTAGTATCGCTTGCGCAGCGCCTCCCGCTCCGAAGTCGTGTCGGCAAGGAAGTAGGCTGCGAGCACGAGATCTGCGACGACGCGCAGCCTCTCGACGGCGTCTTCCGCGTCCCACAGCAGCCGCTCTTTCCGTGCCTGCTCGGCCGGGGTGTCGGCAGATGCCAGAGCCTCGAGCTCGCGCCGAATCGGGAGTGCTTCGGCGAGTGCGGAGATGACCTCCCGACGCAGGAAGAGATCTTCCTGACCGGAGCGCCAGTCGAAGCGCGCGATCTCGTCGAGGCCGAGTCCCACCACGGAATCGCCATGCCGTAACGCGTGATCCACGAACGTGAACGGCAGATCGCGCGCCAAGGTGACGAGCCAGAGTGAGAGTTTTGCGAGCTCCACGGCGTCTGGATTGCGGTCGACGCCATAAAGGCATCGTTGGGCGACGATTCGGCGCGCGACGCTCGTCGGATCTTCAGTCCTCGCTCGTTCGGGCAGTGTGGTCGGGTCTCGCTTCCAGGCCTCGACCAGCCGTTCGGCGAGGAACCGGCAGCTCTCGACCAGGAAGGCGCCGGAGCCCATGGCGGGATCACAGATCTTCAACGACAGGATTTGCTCGGCAGTGGGCGCGTCGCCGAGCGCGCGCACGAGCGGGCCGAGCGCGCGTGCAACGAGGGGTTGGCAGAGCGAGCGTGGCGTGTAGTGGCTCGTGCTGCTCTCGAGGCTGACACGCGGCTGGAGCACCAGTGCGCCAGGCTCACGCACGAGCGGCTGCCCGCTCTCTTTGACGGCCAGGATGGCGAGCGCCTCGCGCTTGTCGTCGATGCCCCGCGCTTCGGCGAACGCGCGGAGAAACCGATCGGCGACGGTCGACGAGACGCCCGCCGTGTCACGCAACCAACGGGAGCGACGAGTCGGTGGTTGCTCTTCGATCTCGGAGAGCGTCACCCAGCGCCGTGTCCCGCGAACGCAGACGGCATGATCAGCGAGTCTCGTGACGGTGTACCCGAGCATCCGCTCGTAGACGCTGCCGATCTGCTCGACGTCGAGGGTGCGGTACGAGAGCCGTTGACCGTCGAGCATGACGAGCTTGTCGAGGATGGCGAGGACCGTGCCGTCGGATATGGTCGGGACACGCGTGGCTGCGCGCGATTCGGGATCCGCGATGGGGGCCCCGCCGCTCTCCCAACCCTCGAGGAAGCGGAAGCGATGCGGATCGAACAGCGTTCCGCGCCGGGGAGGGAGCCTCAGATGGCCGCACGATACGCCCAAGAAGACGGCACGAAACGTAGCCAGCAAATGCCCCCACGCGCCGAATCGCTGGGCCATGCTGTCCGGGTACGCGGTGGCGTCTTCGCGGAGCCGTGCATGAAGGCCCGTTACGGAGAACGCGTGCTCGTAGAGCTCGTCCTCGATGGGCAACAGCCCCGCGTCTTCGGCATAGAGAAGGAAGACGATCCGGAGGAGCGCCGTGAGAATGCCTCGATGGACGTAGTCGCCATCGGAACTGGCCAGCTCGAGGAGCTCGCGCCGACCATCGCGAACCGCGGCCTCTTGGAGGCCGTCGAGCAGCAACGTCGTCGCCTCGAGCACCTGGTCAGCCAGGCGTTCCGACACGCGTGCTTGCCACCGCCGGCTGTCCTGGAGCAGACGCGGTAGCGTGCGTTCCGGCGCCACACCATACAAGCGATGTGCCGAGAGGAGCATCACGAAGGCGTCGAGGATGGGACGCCCTCCGACGGTCAGCATGTCGGGCAGGCGGAACGTGATGCTCCCCGTCGCTTCGCCTGGCGGGGCGTACACCAGCCTGAACTCGCGTCCGTTCGTCAGCAGTCCAATCGGCACGTTCGCGTGCCGGAGCAGGCGGTCGAACTTCGCGGCAGGCGGGTAGTGGAATGCGCCCGTGACCGTCTCCGGTTCGTCGAGGTCGAGCCCGAGGGGCAGATTCCACACGAGAACGAGAGGTGTCGTCGGAGCGGTCGGATCGCGGAGTACGAACGAGGGTCGAAGGACCTGTGGGCCTTCCGGGACGAAGAGCGTGAGGCGATCGATGTCGTCTTCCGCGATTGCCTCGGGTGGATAACCGAGGAGCTGATGGAACAGGCGTCGGAGGTCGGGACACGAGGCCGAGCCGTCGGGTGCGGTGTCGCAGATGAAACGCAGCCGCGTCTGCGCATCGGGAACGAGGCGTTCGGCGCACTGCGCCTCGACGAGGACCGGGATCGAAACGACCAGCCCGACGACGGGTTGCACCATCCCGAGCCAGGTCTCGTGGAATCGCTGGTCGACGTCGCCCAATGTTCTCCCCCAGCGTCACAGCTTTGCCGATGACCGCTGAGACGACAACGCCTTCCATCACGACTACGCCCGCTGGCGCGCGCGCTGACGCACCAGGAGCTCGACCTGGGTGTACAGGCGTACATCGTTGCCCGACCGGTCTTCGAGCGAGACCACGATGGCGTAGGGTTCGCGGTCGACGAGGGTTTGGGCCCAGGCGGGCACTTGGTGCGTCACGACGACGAAGAGCTTCTTCGTTCGTAGGTCGTCCGTGATCAGCCTGAACGCGTAGCGTGCGGCTTGAACGGTCCCTCGGTCTCGGGCGTTCTTGCCGACGTTCCCTTTCCGTAGCTCGGGGAGCATCTCGATGCGCTCGGTCTTTTTCAACCGCCGGAAGACGTGAGTGATCTCCGTGAGGTCCGTGCCGGCGACGAGATGGAAGCCGAGCTTCGACGCGCGGTAGTCGAACCGTGTGGTCCGCACGACGGGACAGTGCGCGATACCGACGGTGATATAGCGTTCACGCACCCCACGCGCGAGGAAGTCCTCGGGCAGAGGCACTTCGTAGAAGTGGTGCGTGTCGGGCTCGATCGCGGTCTCATTCACGAGCGTCACGCGGCGTTCGGTCGAATAAAGCGCCGCATGCTCGTTCGGGCGGCCGTAGCCGACGAGCCGACGAAGGGAGTGTTCGTCGAGCTGGAGCTCGTGCGCCGCATCGGGCACTTCTGCGCTCGCGACGAGGAGCGCGCGGAGGAGGTTCGGGCTCGCATCCGGATAATCGCGGAGCAGCTTGGCCGCGAGGTGAGCCACCTTCGGTGCGGCGAAGCTCGTTCCGAGCCGGTCCGTGAACAGGCCGTGCGTGACGAACTCGTGGTTCAGCGCGATCTCGCCGAGCAGGCCATCGTGCTTCTTGGTCTCGCCGTCGTTGCGGTGGTCCACGGCGTAGTTGCCTGCGTACTCGACCAGCTCCGGCTTGATCGCGCCGCAGGCACCGGGCCCCGCGCGTGTGAACGGAGAAGGCTGGTCCTTGCGCGCAACACAGGCAACTGCTGGATCGCGAGGATCACGCTGGGCTTTGTGTGACCTCTCGTAGCGGGCCAGCCCTCCTACGGTGAGAACGTTGAGGGCGGGCGCCGGCTCGAGGATTCGCGCCTCTCTGCGCTCGAGCAGATAGTTTGGGTAGTCGGAGCGCCAACGGGGTGGTTGCTCCTCGCCCTTGTAGTTGCCTGCGGACACGACGAAGAGGACATTCCTCGTGCGTGAGAGCTCGTCGAGCGTGACGGCGAGACCGCGCACGTGTCCGCCGACGAACGGCTTCCGTTCGTCGCCCATCGAGAGGTTGAAGATGCGTGCACCGTAGTTGTCGACGAAGTAGTCGACGGCCTCGACGATTACGTTCTGCAGAAGCTTGCGGTTGTGACCGTCGTCTCCGAAGAGTTTGCCGCTCAGGATGCGGAGCTCCGGGACGAAGTTCTTCTCCGCTGCGCGGCGCGCGACGTCGCCATAGAGGGCAAAGCCGGCAACGGCCGTGCCGTGGCCGTGACGGTCGGCTGCCTCGAGGCCATCGACGAAGCTCTGGGCGTCACCGACGGCCGGCGCGAGCAGCGGGTGGTTGGCCGTGATGCCGGTGTCGAGGACGACGACCGACGGCGCTGCCTCGGGCGTTGGCGGGATCTCCGGCAGGTCTTGAGCGCGAAGATCGAAGCAGGAAGTGTCGAGGTAGTAACGCGGCGGGAGGTCCACCGTGCGGACATCGCGATGGCGGAGCAAGACGTCTTCGACCGCCAGCCTCGGCACCGCCAGCCGGTACAGGACGAGGCTCGGTCGATGAAAGTTGTCGACGACGATGAACCGCTGTTCCTTGCACCAGACCTCGAACGCCTCGGACATGCGCTCGCGTTGGTCGCTGCGCTCGAGTGGCCAGAGCTCGACATCGACCACGACCTCGGCTTCGTCGGGAAGACCTTCCGCCGCGAGGGCGGAGCCTCGTCGGTCGTCGGGGGACCAGACGTCGAAGCGTTCGATGGCGAAAATGATCTCCTTACGCGTGACCTTCTCTCCGCGCTTCACGCAGCCCAGGCGCCGCTTGAACTCTCGCAACCCTTGCTCGGACGCGAAGAGCACCACGAGCTCGTTGCCTTCGTGGCTGACGACCTCGAAACCCTCCACGTGTTGGAGGAGGTCCGGCTGGATGCCTCGTACCTCGAGCTTGAGGAGCAGCCGTGGATCGAAGGCGGCGACGGGCTTGGGTTGAGCCATCGCCGCGTCGACCTCGGCATCGAGTCGAGTTGCGTGGTCCGCGGGGGCTCGCGTCGGTATTCGCGGGCGTGCGTTTCTTCGGCGTCGCTCCGTGACCGGTTCTTGTCGGGCGAGCGGCAGATGACGATGAAGTCCCCCCACGTTCTCCTCGTCGTCAGCGTTGCGTGCTCAGCATCCTCAGGCGCTCTTCCTCGTGTTTGCGGGCATCCTCGACGAGCGGAAGTGTCAGAAACTCGCTGCCCTTGAGCGCCATCGTCTTGATGGCGCGCACGATGACGCGCTCGACGTCGGCGTGCGAGATCCCGCTGAAGCGGGCCAAGAACGCACGGTCCTCGATGGGCAGCTCGTAGCGCACCCCGCGCAGCTTCAGGGCGAAGAGTTGGCGGAGCTGCTCGGGCGTGGGCTTGTCGAAGACGACCACCTCGTCGAAGCGGCGCCAGATGGCGCTGTCGAGCAGGCGCTCGTGGTTCGTCGCGGCGATGAGCAGGCTCCGGCCACTGAAGGCGTCCATCATCTGGAGGAACGCGTTGACCACGCGCCGGAGCTCGCCGTGCTCCGACGGGTCCGAGCGCTCCTTGCCGATGGCGTCGAACTCGTCGAAGAGGGCCACACATCGGAGTTGGCCGATGAAGTCGAACACCTTGCCCAGGTTGGCGGCCGTTTCCCCGAGGTAGGAGGAGACGACGGCGTCTGCGCGCACGATCACGAGCTCGACGCCGAGCTCCGTCGCGAGCGCCTCGGCAGCCGTCGTCTTGCCGCAGCCCGGAGGCCCGGCGAAGAGCAGGCGCGCGATCGGTCGCAGCCCGTAGGAGGCGAGCAGATCGGAACGCTGCTGTTCGAGCAGCACGCGTTCGAGCACCGCCGACGTGGTGTCGGCGAGGACGAGATCGCGAAGCGCACGCACCGGCTCTCGCACCTCGACCAGGTCGAGCCCGCGCTCGCGGTCCCGGGGGACGTCCCGAGAGACACGGCGCATGGCCGGCGCCGGTCCGCCGTAGAGGATCCGCTCGAGGTCGGAGGCGAGCAGGTGGTGCTTCTTGGCGCGCTCTTCGCGGATGACCTCTTCGGCCGCGCGGCGGAAGTCCTCGGATCCCGAGGCTGCGCCCGCCTTGATCAGCTTCCTCAGCAAGCGGCCTTCCGCCATCGCTCTCTCCGCGGCTCGAACCTCTCGGGTCGACTCGCGAGCTTACCACTCTCCGTGACGCTCGGGGCTCAGCTCTCCGACGAGGTGGGGATGACGAGCTGCTCGGCGGCGGGCTTCTTGCTCGTGGCGCGCTTCTTCTTGGAAGCATCGCCGCTCTTGGCGGGCTTTTCGGCCGCGGACGCGCGCGCCTTCTTCTGCTTCGACGCGGGCGCGCCGAGACCGAGGCGCTTCTCCTCTTCCGCGCGTTTCGCGTTCAGGGCGAAGAGGCGGTCGATGACGCCCTCCTCGAAGGCGGCGAGCTTCGCCTTGTCGTCATCGGTGATCGGGCAGTAGGGCGGGACCTCGAGGGTCGTCCAGTTGCCGTCGGGATCGTTCTCCGCGTACGCCGCGAGGACCGCGCGGTCCATCTCCTCGTGCAGGGCGCGCAGCTCGAGGATGCGCGGATCGGTGCACGCGGGATCCTTCAGGCGGTTGTACGTGATCGTCAGGCCGACGTTCTCGTCGACCATGTATTTGGCGCGCGCGTCGTAGAGGCGCTGGCCGATGTCTTCGAGGGAGGGAATGACGGTGCGAGGGTCGGGCTTGGGGAAGGGGAAGGTCTCGAAGCAGTCGGACGCGGAGTACCGAAGGTCGTTCCTCATCGAGGACGAGAGGAGGCGCGCCCAGGGCTCGTGGATGCGGGATTGGAGGACGGCAAATGCGGACGATGTGTCGAATACAAAGATGTTGAGCTGTTCAGAGAAAACCCGATCTGTTGGCTGAAAGCTGAATACTAGGTGCTTGGTAACTCGTGCGGACGCGAGGCAGCGTTTGAGCGGTGAAATTGCCTCGAACAGCTCTGGGCGCGGCTGGGCAAATTGCCACCAGTACTTCTTTCGGTGAGCGCCGTCGGCGGTATCGGTGCGAGCGAGTTCTCGTTCTGGTCGAACGCGTTGTTCGACAATGTGTAAGAGTGTTGGCCACCGATGGGAAACTAGGTCCAGTGGATGCTGGCCAAAGTTGATGACGTACCGATGAGGCTCCTGTCGTGGGCTGGAGTTTAGCTCGTCGCCGCCGATGTACGGTCGCAACACCTCCACAGCGTGCGGAGTGTCTCGGAGGACTGTCTCATATTCGTGTGAATCGAGTTGAAAGCCTGACCCGTATACCTTTGCGCCCTGAAACCATAGAGCTCGGCTCGTTTCGAGGGGCACAGCGTCGGCGCGCTCGGCCCGCGCGTGGAGCTGGGAGTTGATGAACGTGACCTCTCGCCCGTCAAGCCGAACCTTTCTCGGCGCGGGGGTTCCGAGTGCTGCGTGCACTATCGCAACTGCGACGTTTGCGGAGCCTGGCCACTTGAAGGACGTGGTTGCGTCGATAATTTGCCACCCATGTTGCACGAGCCACTTGAGTCCTGTTGTTCGCGTGTCACCTTGCGCGATCGTATTGGTGGCTATTAGGCCAAAGGTGCCATTCGTTCCGAGGAGGGTAGCTGCGCGCCGGAAGAAATGTGCTGTGATGTCCGCGTTTCCGTGAGAATCGGCGTGTAGTGCGAGAAGCCATCGAATATAGACCTCGCCGTGTGCGGCGCTGAGGACGTTCTTGTCTGCGAACGGCGGATTGCCGATGAACGCATCCATGTACGCAGCGCGGTTCTCGCGCCCTTCATCGAGCGGATCCGGCCGCCCCGCATAGAACACCTCCGGGAACTCGACCATCCAGTGGAACACCGGAATCCGCGCGCGGATCTCGCGCTGCATCGCGCGTAGCTCCTCGGTCGGCGACTCGCCCGAGAGGAGCCACGCCCGCACCATCTCCTCGCGCCGCGCGCGCTCCTTCTCGCGGTCCTTGTCCTTGTCGTGCGCGAAGAACGCGCCGACGAGCACGTCGCCGATGAGCCGCACGCGGTCGAGCGCGTCCTGCGCGTCCCAGAGCAGGCGCTCCTTCTCGCGATCGTCCATCGGCGCGTCGCCGAGCTCGCCGATCTTCTGACGGAGCGCGATGGCCTCCTCGAGCGCCTGCTCGATCTCGCGCCCGAAGAGCGAGAGCTGCCCCTCGGGGACGTCCTTCGAGCGCTTCTTCTTGCTCTTCGGCTCCTCGTCCTTCGCAGGCGGCTTCCAATGGAACGCGCGGAGCTGGTCGAAGTCGAGACCGACGAGGCTGTCACCGTGGCGGAGCGCGTGGTCGAGGAACGTGAAGGGCAGCGTCTTCGAGAGCGTCACGAGCCACAAGGAGAGCTTCGCCAGCTCGACGGCCATCTCGTTCTTGTCCACGCCGTACAGGCACCGCTGCGCGACAAGCCTCCGCGCATGGAGCAGCGGGTCACCGTGCTCGGCGGCGATCGCCTCGATCTTGCCCTCACGCGTCCACGCCGCGACGACCTGGTCGGCGAGGAAGCGGCACGCCTCGACGAGGAACGCGCCGGACCCCTACCCGGGCGTGCAGCGCGAAGAGGCGCGACGCGAGGGGAGCCACTCCGCGCGCGGCTCGAGCTACCAGCCTCCGCAGTCGTCGAGCCGGAGCCGCGAGCGTAGCTTCCCCGCGCAGCAGCACGCCGACGACGGCTTCAGGGATCGCAAAGACAGCTGGTCGGCTTCGCACCCGCAGATTCCCCCGGCACCTCCCGTCCCGCGCGAGAATGGTTCCTCATCCATTGGTGGCGCTTGCGTTGGGAGGGGGAATCGACGCATCCATCCTTCGGCTGGCGTACGGCTCACTGCCTTCCCGCCGCTGGGCATGGCTGCGTGTGGCCGCCGCTCACCATCACGAGCGACGGGGAGTTCATCCAGCTTCGTCAAGAGGCGGAGCTGGAGCGTGATGCTGCCGCGGTTCGATTCCTGCGGAGTGCGATGGTCGACATCCCGGCGGCTGACTTCGAAGCGGCGCTCGAACGGTTCTTCGACATGGTCGAGGGGCGTCTGGCGACGTGCGCTCCGAACGTGACGACGATCGCCGAGCTGCGGGCCGAGCTACGGGAGGAGAGGTTTCGCCCGAGTCTCGCGGAGACATGCAAGTGGCAGGCGCTCGCAGGCATCGATCCTGGTGAAGCCTCCGACGCGTGGCTCGAGGAGGCCCATCATTTCGTCGACGACTTCGGGCGGCGTGTCGGTGAGGAGACTTTCGCTCAGCTCCAGGGAAAAGGGTCTCTCGCCGCGGCGCGGGAGGCGCTCGCGCGGATGCGGGCATCGTCGACGACGGTCGACCTCCGTTGGACGGCCGACGCAGGACTTCACGGTGCGGCTTCCGGTGAAGGAGTCCCGTGGGTGCGTGCGGTTCGAGCCGCTCAGCACCTGAGGAAGGCTCACGGGCTCCCGAAGGGGCCGCTGACCAACGAAGTGCTCGAGGACCTGCTGCAGGTGAAGCTCCCGCTCTCCGCGGAGGTGTGGAAGCGCCGTGATACGCCCGTCGGCGGCTTTCGAAATGGTGTGACGGGCGGTCGCACCGCCATCCTCGTCACGAGCAACCGCGTGACTTCACAGCGCTTCTACCTCGGACGACTGATCGGCTGTGCGATCGCGTCGAGTGAGGCCGAGCACTTCCTCCCGGTGACCACCTCGGCGACGGCCTTGCAGAAGTTCGAGCGCGCCTTCGCTCAGGAGCTCTTGTGTCCGTGGGATGCGCTCGACGCGTTCACCGACGAACACGGGATGGACGAGGAAGGGATTGCGGAGGCAGCCGAATACTTCCAAGTGTCCGAGTGGCTCGTCCTGACGACCCTCGTGAACCGAGGGAAGCTGCCACGTCATCGCTTGCCTCCAGTCCTCCAGTGACGGTTCCGGGAGGGCATGCGGCGTCCTCCCTCACGCCTCCAGCGGTACCGTTTGCCGTGTCGGTGCCGCCGCGGGCCGGCGCGCAGACGGCCGGCGTCGCTCCGCGCGGACCGCGCGCGCGGCGGCGCGGAGGACCTCCAGATCGTCCACGAGGCCGAGCTCGGGATGCGCGTCGAGGTGCTCGTCGAACGGGTTGTGCAGGTAGACGAGCGCCGCCACCGCCTCGACGCGCGACGGTGCGCTCGGATCGGCTGCTGCCTCGAGCACGGCACGGAGCGCCGCTGCGTCGGCGTCCGTGAGCTTCCCGGACTCGAGGAGCTCGCGAGCGTGCGCGAGCAGTCTGTCGAGGGCCGCTCGGTCGCCGTCGGCGAGGATCTCTTCGGCACATCGTCGGGCCTCCGCCTCGAGCACCGCACGGTCGAAGGGCGACAGGTCGAGCGTGTAGCTCCGGAGCCGCGCGCGCGTGGCCGCGGCATCCTCGGCGGGCATCGCATCGAGGTCGGCGCCCAGCTCGTCGAGCCACGCACGCGCGTCGGGCTGGCCGAACGTGAGGCGGTAGATGGCCAGGCGCGACTCGAGCTCGCGGAACCGCAGCCAGTCCTTGCTGCGCCACGCGAAGGGAAGGTGACGGACCATCCCGGCATCCGTGCGCCGGGCTCCGTTCGACGCATGCGTCGCCTCGTCCGCCACGCGCGCGCCGATGGTCGGCGCGGAGGGGGCGACCGCAGGAGCGGGCCCGACGACACCGTCGAACAGCCAGTGCGGCGAGAGCCCACGCCGGTGGACGCCCTCGAGCCGCGTCCTCCGCCGCGCCTCCGCGACGAGCTCCGACCACCGTGGCGGCGCGCCCTGCGCCCGAGCGATCGACGACGCCATCCCCCTTCGGACGGCGAACGACAGGTAGCGCTGCACGCGGCCTTCGCGCTGCTCGAGGTCGATGGGCGACGTGGGCAGGTTCCAGTGCATCACGTCGCGGCAATAGAAGTGCAGATCGAGCCCTTCCTGGCCGACCGACGTCGTCGCGAGCACGAACGGCCAGAAGGGGGACTGGAACGCCATGCGCACGGTCTCGCGATGGTGGGCGGCGCCGCGGGTCGTCTCGTCGTCGTCGCCTTCGTCACGGTCGCCGAACGCCATCGCCAGGTGCGTCGCCACCGGCTCCGAACGCTTCTGCCGGGCGAAGTGGACGCGGAGCTGCGGCGGACGGAGCTCGAGGACGCGCACGAGGTGCCGCTCGGCGTCCTCGTGCGTCTTCTCTCCCGCGACGCGCGCGAGGAGGAAGGCGTACTCGTCGGCGACCGCTTGGATGTGCCCCGCGACGGCGTACTCGAGGATGTCGTCGACGTACCCGCGCCGACCTACGGTCTTGATGACGCGACGACGCGAACGGACCGCGGCGCGGATCACCCGCTGGACGATGGGGCGGTTGAAGTAGCTCGTCATCGCGGCCATGACCTCCGGCGCGTGCCCGGGCGACGACGAGCGGCCGTACTGTTCGAGGAAGGCCCGTCGGAAGGCGACGGCCGGGCTGAACAGCGCGATCTCGGCGATCCGACGGAGGACCGCGCGGGAGATGACGAGCGGCTCCCGCGCGGCGCGCCACGCCGCGAGCCTTTCCAGGTGAGAGGCGCGATGGATGGCCTCCTCGTGAGCACGGCGCACCCTGCGCGACGCGAGCGCGTCGAGGTCGTCGCGCTCGAGACGCGCGATGGCCTGCCACGGGCTCACGCGCCGCGCGTTCCGGACCACGCGCACGTTGCATCGACCGAGGGCCTCCTCGAGCCTCTTCATCGCGCGCTCGATCATGTCCGAGGGGCTAGCTTCCGCGATCGCGCGCGGGCGGATCACCTCTGCGAGGCCGTTCGACGGGAACGCCACGTCGAACACGGAGAAGGAGAGACGTCGGCGGAACCGGAGCGGCTGCGTGCGTGAGGTGACACCCCCCGGTAGCCTCCGCTCCTCGAGCGCGCTCACCGTGGTCGCGATCGCGCGCGGGACGAACCGCCAGTGCGAGAAGACGAGGATCTTCGACGGCGCCGCGCCGAGCCGGTCGTCGGCGTAGTAGCGCATGGTCGGCGACGGAGGCGCCCAGAGGTGCAGGCACGGGTCGTCCTCGGCCCCGAACACGTGTCGCGCGAGCTGCGCGAGGCGCGTCGAACGCTCGGTGATCGTCGCGAAGTCCCTGCGCGCGACGCGGAGCTCGCGTCCGAGCGCTTTGCGGCCGAGCTCCTCGTGCACGCGATAGCGATGATCGACGAACGAGAGCGGGGTCGGGCACGAGGCCCAGTAGTCGAGCAGGCGCGCGGGCGGCTCCTTCTCGGCCACCTGCGCGAGGGCATGGAAGTCGAGGACGCTCCTTCGCGACGGCTTCGGCGCTTCGTCTTTGCTCCCGCGTCGCTCGACGAGATCGGCATCCGGATCCACGAACCGCGCACGCTCGGTGCGGCACATGATCGGCCGGAGGCAGGTCTCGAGCCGCTGCTTCGCCTCGATCGCGCACCTCGCGGTCGTCGCGTCGGCGCCCTCCACGGCACGGGTGATCGCCTCCCGGAACTGCTCGAGGGCGCCCTTCAGCTCTCGAGCGCGTGGTCCGTTCTCGGGCTCGGCCCACAAGAACGACACGAGCTCCATCAGCCGACCGTGCGCTTCGGCGCTTTCGCGCGACCGCAGGTCGAACGGCGTCGCCGAGAGCGCCAGCACTCGGACGCCCCGTCCGAGGAGATGGGCCATCAACGAGTCGGGATCCCGCGCGTCCTCGATCGCGCCGAACTTCTGCAGCTCGTCGAGGATCACGATGTCCGGCTCCAGCCTGTCGAGGACCACCTTGGTGAGCCCGATCCGCAGCGCTTGGACGAGCGACGCGTCGGTCTCGGTCGCGTGCCGGAGCCGTTCGACGTGCGGGCGCCACATGGTCGCGAGGCGCCGCTTGTCGATGCGAGCGCTCTCGAACTCGCTCATCAGAGACGCGCGCCACCGCTCCCTCTCCCAGTTTCGCGCGGGCCCACGGAAGACCTCGGCGAGCCTCTGGGTGATGTTCCAGCCGAACGTCTGGGCGACGAGATGGAGGAGCAGGCGCCGCTCTTCGGCGAGCCCGGGGCCGCGGACCGCGAAGGACGTGTGGTAGCTCAGCGGGAAGAGCTCGACGCCCTCCTTCCGGCGCACCAGCCGCCCGAGCTCCTTCGCTGCGAGCGTGAGCCGGCCGATGTCCACCGCCGTGCCGTTCGGGCCGAGCAGCTTCCCGCGGTTCTGGGCCGCGATGGCGGCGTTCGACGTGACGTACAGGGCACGGATGCGCCCGTGTTTCTCGGCGAGGCGTTCGAGGACGGCGCGGGTCACGATTGTCTTGCCGAGGCCGACCTCGTCGGCGAGCAAGAAGCGCCGCGGCCTGTTCCGCGCCTCCAGGCACCGCACGATGTGTTCGACGGTGCGGCGCTGGAAGAGCGTCAGCTCGAGCGTGCTCGTCTCGTCGCGCTTCATCGGCTCCGCACCATCTCTGGGCCCCGCACCACCTCCCAGAGCTCACCGAAGCCGTCCGGATCGCGGCTTCTTCCGTCGAGCACGGCATGGATCTGCCCCGCGACGGTCGGGTCGGCGGCCGCGAGG
This sequence comes from uncultured Myxococcales bacterium, assembly GCA_937949945.1. GTDB lineage: Bacteria > Myxococcota_A > Polyangia > Polyangiales > Polyangiaceae > Labilithrix. The sequence goes on along the minus strand of CALFEQ010000156.1, from coordinate 24,665 downwards.
AGCATGTGCTCGAGCGTGATCTCGGCGGTCGGCCACGTGCCGCCCGTGCTGGCCGATGGACCGGGTGCGCCCTCGGGCTTCGTGCGCGTCGTGGGGCGGGCCGCGCCGTTCGAGAGGATGTCCCAGAGCACGCCCGCGAGGCCGCCGGCACTCTCGGCGAGCCGGTCGAGGACGGCGCGATCGCGGAGGCGGTTCCAATCGCTCGGGAAGTCCGTCGAAGCGAGCTCGATCACCAGCGGCTCCGCGCATGCCTCGGCTCCCTTCTTGCGCACGCGCACGGCCACCATCGTCGTGAGCTGCTCGAGGCTGCATTCGAACGTCGCGCCGTCGCCTTCGAGGTGCTCCAGCGGAGCGAAGCGTTCCTCGGAGGGGACCCCCGACGTGAAGATCGGCGCGAGGGCCGCTTCGAAGCCCTCTCTCTTCGGCACCGAGGTCGCACGAATGCGCAGCGTTCCGTTGTTCCACGCGGCGTGCGGCTGGAGCCGACGCGCGATCGCGCGCTCGAAATCGTCGAGCGCGCGCTTGGCCTCGAGGTCCGTCTGCTCCCCTGCGGCCTGGGGCCTGTAGGGCTCGGTCCAGTCCTCGGCGATGGCGCGGAGCTCGGAGCGCCGGAGGCCGGGCTCGAAGACGACGCCGCACTCCCAGTTGACGGCTTGGCCCAGGCCCCACGCAGGGGAGGTGGCGTTCGCGGACCCCATGACGGTCACGGACGAGCGGGGCGTCGCGAGGTGCAGGAGCTTGGCGTGGAGCGTCGGGGCCTCCGACGCAAGACGCGGCGCGCGAAAACGGACGCGTTCGTGGCTCCTGGTTCGGAGGCCCGTGACCTCGTCCGCGATGGCATCGAGCGCCTCGCGCGTGGACACGATGGTGAGCTCGTCGACCTTCGAGGCAACGTGAGCGATCCACCGCGTGTCGAGGAAGGGGGCGACGCAGGTCAGCGTCGACTGGCGCTCGGCGCGAGCGAGGAGACGCTCGAGCGAGCGCTTCGCCGCCGAAGACGCGCGCTGGCGTCCGGCGCCGTGGCGCGGTGTCTGCGGCAGGAGGCTCACCGTCGTTCCTCTCCGGAAGGCGTCTTTCGGTGGGTCGAGGAAGCGGGCTTCGCGTACGAGCTCGGTCGCCCAGCGCGGCACCCGGCGTCCGGTGCGCCCGGGCAGCGCATCCAGCACTTCGCTCAGGAAGTCGGCGAGCGTCTCCCCGAGCTCGGTCGTCGTGTGCGAGCGCTCGAGCTCGAAGGCGACGCCGAGCTCGAGGCACGACGAGGCGGTGAGGTTCCGGCTCGAGCAGACGAAGCGGTACACCACCTCTCGCCCGTCGCGGTAGCGCAGGAGCCAGACCTTCGGATGGAACGAGCCATGTTCCGGCGTGATCGCGCGGATGGCTCGGTCGCAGAGGGCCGCGAGCCCGTGGTGAGCATCGAGCCCCGTCACACGCATCTGGCCGCCTTGCCGGACGACGAGGAGCCGATCGCGCACGGTGGCGAACGCCCGGAGGAGATCGCCAGGCTTGGCGTTCGTGGTGGTGGTCGCCTCCGCGCGTGCGTCGCCCTCGTCCGCGACGTCGAGCTTCGCGAGGGCGCCCAAGGCGCACGTCAGGGCCGTTGCGTCGAGGCCGAACGTCGTCGCGATCCCTGCGTCGAAGTGGTAGCCCGCGGGCGGCGACAGGACATCGACGAGGCTCCTTCGCGGGCTCAGCTCGGGGGCAGCGCGCGCGCCTCTGCTCATCGCGTGCCCTCCCGAAGGTCCTCGACGATGCGGCGTGCCACGTTGTGACGCGAGCTCGGTTCGTAGAGGAGATCGGGATCCTCTCGCCGCTCCCATTGGCGCAAGAGGTCGCCGTGAGGCTGGTCGCCGAGGCGGCGCTTTCCGGGGCGGACCTCCGCCTCGCGCTCCACGATCCGCGCGCGTGTGCGCCGGATCAGATCGGCGGCGTCGGTCGCGGCAGAGATCTCGGCGCGAAGCGCCTCGAGGAAGCGCTCCTGCCTCCCCGAGCGGTCGCCGTGGAGCCCGAGCCTCACGAGGAAGCTTCCCGGGTCCCATTCGGCGAGCCGCCTGCGGTGCTCGCGCAGGCACCGCTCGAGGGCCTCTTTGGTCGTCGCGCGCGCTTCTTCGTCGGAGGCCTTCGCCTCCGCGTCGAGGCGGAGGCGCGCGAGCCGGCGCTCGGTGACGAAGAAGGCGTAGAGGAGGTTCGCGATGCGGAGGATGGCGCGGAAGGCTTGCGCGTGGCCCATCCAAGGATGGAGGGCGGCACGTACCCGGGTTTGCCACGGCCCCACGTCGCCGAGGCGCGCGTTCGTCTCGATGCAGTACGCGAGGAAGCTGTGCTTCGCGCGGTCGAGGTACCGCTCGCGCAAGAACCTCCGTTCCTCGCGCGTCAGCTCCAGCGTGGCGTTCGTGAACCGGCCGTCGCGGATGCCGAGCTCGCAGCGGGCCTCCGGCGCCCACCAGGTCTCGGGGGCCGTGCGTTCCCGGTGTTCGACGCCGTCGTCGTCGCGCAGCTCGTGGCGCGTGCCGTCCTTGACGGCATCGAGGTACTGTCGCTCGGTGACGTCGTCGCGGCGGAGGATCTGGAGCTGCCGCAACACGCTCCAGTAGAGCGAGGAGGGGAAGCGGCTCAGGTCTTCACCGGCGCGCACGCCGAGGTTGCCCTTCTCGCGGGTACCGATCTGCTTGGCGAAGCGCGCCTGGAGCCGCTTCGATTGCTGGAACGGATCGTTGTCCGGGTGCCGCGCGATGTACTTGTAGATCGCAGGCACGATCAGGAGATACCGCGCGCGCGTCATGCCGGTGACGGTCCCGGGGTAGAGGCGGTCGCTGAGGTGCTCGAGCAGGTCGGCGAGGCCGAGCGAGTCGAAGGCCTCTTCGCCCCGGAGCGCGCGGAGCCACGCATCGGTGCGCTCTCGGTCGGCCTTCGAGAGCTCGAACCAGAAGAGCGTCATTGTCCCGTCGGCGGTTCGGGCGCGAGCTGGATGCCGAGCTGCTCGGCGGCGGGTTTCTTGCGCGACGAGCGCTTCTTCTCCGGGGCGGATGTGCCCGTCGCCTCCGTGTCCGCAGCTTTGGCGCGCGCCTTCTTCTGCTTCGACGCAGGAGCGCCGAGGCCGAGGCGCTTCTCTTCTTCCGCGCGCTTGGCGTTGAGAGCGAAGAGGCGGTCGATGACGGCGTCCTCGAAGGCGGCGAGCTTCGCCTTGTCGTCATCGGTGATCGGGCAGTAGGGCGGGACCTCGAGGGTCGTCCAGTTGCCGTCGGGATCGTTCTCCGCGTACGCCGCGAGGACCGCGCGGTCCATCTCCTCGTGCAGGGCGCGCAGCTCGAGGATGCGCGGATCGGTGCACGCGGGATCCTTCAGGCGGTTGTACGTGATCGTCAGGCCGACGTTCTCGTCGACCATGTATTTGGCGCGCGCGTCGTAGAGGCGCTGGCCGACGTCCTCGAGGGCGTCGATGACCGTGCGTGGGTCCGGTTTGGGGAAGGGGAAGGTCTCGAAGCAGTCGGACGCGGAGTAGCGAAGTCGGTCCTCGAGCGAGGACGAGAGGAGGCGCGCCCAGGGCTCGTGGATGCGGGATTGGAGGACGGCGAAGGAAGAGTGGGCATCGAGTGGAAAGACGTAGAGCGTTTGAGCAAAGAAGATTCGCGTCGACTGGAATGAGAACGTTAGATGTTTGGTTACGTTGGCGGCGACGAGACAGCGTTCCATCCCGACAAGCGCCGCATACAATGCGGCACCGCTTTCGCCCGGCCGCCACCAGTAGGTTTTGTAGGTTCCTCGCTTGTCATTTTCGCGTGCTGGGCGGACTTTTTCTTCGATGATCCGCATCAGCATCGGCCATGCGCGGGCTTCTTCGAGGCTCTTCGTCGTAAAGTCGATCATGTAGCGATCGAACCGCCCGCACGGATTGTGGTTGACCTCTTCTCCTCCGAGGTAGGGACGAAGCACCTCAGCGTTCCGTGGGTCTGCAGCTACGAGTGCCGCCCGCTCTTCGAGTGACATCGCGAGGCCTACGCCGACGAGCTTCCCGCCCATGAAACTCAGGCCGGCGTTGATACTGAGTCTTGCAGGATCTCGTCGTTCGCGGCTGGGGGTCAGGCGCGAGTCGATGAGTTCAACCCCGTTCCCATCGAGCTCTCTTGTCCGCACGCCGGTACGTGCGTTCCCGAATGCGAGGTGGACGATGGAAACGGAAACGTTGGCCGCGCCCGGCCAACGCATGCTGGATCGAGCGGCATAGATGTCGGCGCCACGGTCTACGAGGTACTTGAGCGACATGAGCCGCGAGTCGCCCTCTGCGATCGTGTTCGTGGCGATTAAGCCGAGGGTTCCATGCATGCCCAGCAGCATTGCGGTTCGTCGGAAGAAGTAGGCAGAGAGGTCTGTATTCGGCTTTCCGACGACGTCCGGATGGAGCGTCATGAGCCACTCGACGTAACCCGGTCCGTTCGCTTCGGTGATCCCATTCTTGCCAGCAAATGGCGGGTTCCCGACGAAGGCATCCATGTATGCCGCTCGGTTGATCTGCTCGTGCTCAAGCGGATCCGGCCGCTCTGCGTAGAACACCTCCGGGAACTCCACCATCCAGTGGAACACCGGGATGCGCGCGCGGATCTCGCGCTGCATCGCGCGTACCTCTTCGGTCGGCGGTCCGCCGGAGAGCAGCCAGGCGCGGACCATCTCCTCGCGCCGCGCGCGTTCCTTCTCGCGGTCCTTGTCCTTGTCGTGCGCGAAGAACGCGCCGACGAGCACGTCGCCGATGAGCCGCACGCGGTCGAGCGCGTCCTGCGCGTCCCAGAGCAGGCGCTCCTTCTCGCGATCGTCCATCGGCGCGTCGCCGAGCTCGCCGATCTTCTGACGGAGCGCGATGGCCTCCTCGAGCGCCTGCTCGATCTCGCGCCCGAAGAGCGAGAGCTGCCCCTCGGGGACGTCCTTCGAGCGCTTCTTCTTGCTCTTCGGCTCCTCGTCCTTCGCAGGCGGCTTCCAATGGAACGCGCGGAGCTGGTCGAAGTCGAGACCGACGAGGCTGTCACCGTGGCGGAGCGCGTGGTCGAGGAACGTGAAGGGCAGCGTCTTCGAGAGCGTCACGAGCCACAAGGAGAGCTTCGCCAGCTCGACGGCCATCTCGTTCTTGTCCACGCCGTACAGGCACCGCTGCGCGACAAGCCTCCGCGCATGGAGCAGCGGGTCACCGTGCTCGGCGGCGATCGCCTCGATCTTGCCCTCACGCGTCCACGCCGCGACGACCTGGTCGGCGAGGAAGCGGCACGCCTCGACGAGGAACGCGCCCGATCCCATGGCCGGATCGCACACCTTGAGGCTCAAGATGCGCTCGGACGGTGGAGCCTCTCCCATCACGGCGAGCAGCGGCTCGAGCGTCCGCCGCACGATCGGCGCCGAGAGGCTGCGCGGCGTGTAGTGCGAGCTCGTCCGCCGCCGCTCCGATCCGGGCTGCAAGACGAGCTGCCCGGCCTTTGCGCGTGCTGCGACTTTCTGGCGCTTCTTGTCGCCGCCGTGCCTCGCGAGTAGCTCGAGCGCCGCGTCGCTGTTCGCCGTCTGGAGCTCGGCGCTCAGATCCTTCGCCTCCGCCGCCTTCAAGCCGATTGTGTCTTTCAGCCACTTTGCACGGAGCTCCGCCCGCACCTCGAGGACCTCCTCGACGGTGACCCAGACGCGGTTCGGTCGCATGCAGACCGCGGGCGCGGGCATGCGCACGACCTCGTAGCCCATGAGCGCCTCGTAGACGCTGCCGATCTGCTCGACGTCGAGCGCTCGGTACGACAGCCTCTGTCCCTCGAAGACGAGGAGCTTTTCGAGGACACGGTAGACCGTCTCGTCGTCGATGCTCGGCAGCTTCACGGCGGCGCGGTCCTCCGGCTGCGTGATCGGCGCGCTTCCGGCGGGGCCCCATCCCTCGAGGAACGGGTAGGTGTGCGGATCGAAGAGCGAGCCGCGCCGCGGCGGCATCACGAGGTCCCCGTGCGACAGACCGAGGAAGATCGCGCGGAAGAGCGTGACGAGCCGGCCCCACGCACCGAAGCGACGGCTCATCGAGTCGGGGTACGCGCCGTGATCGGCTTGAAGCTCCTCGAACAGGCCGAGGACGGAGAGGTTCTTCGCGTACGTCTCGTTCTCGATGGGCAAGAGCCCCCTGTCCTCGGCGTAGAGCACGAAGACGAGGCGGAGGAGCACGGTGAGCAGGCCCTTGTAGAGGTGGTTGTCTTCCCGCTCGAGCGCGTCGTCGAGCAGTGCGCGGCCGTCGCGCTCGGCGGCGGCCTCGAAGCCGGCGAGCAGGATCTGCAGCGCATCGAAGACCTGATCGGCGAGCTCGTTGGTGACGTTCGCCTGGCGCTTGCGGCTCTCGGCGAGGATCGCGGGCAGCGTGCGCTCTTCGGTGACGCCGAAGAAGCGGTTCGCCGACAGCAGCATGACGAACGCGTCGAGGATCGGCCGGCCCGACACGCTCGCCATGTCGTCGATGCGGAAGGTGATGGCACCGGACGACTCGCCGTGCGGCGCGTACACGAGGCGCACCACCTCGCGGTTGGTGACGAGGCCAATCGGCACGCGGCAGTGGCGGAGCAGGCGATCGAACTTTGCCGCCGGCGGGTAGTCCCACGGGCCGGTGACGGTCTCGGGCTTGTCGAGATCGAGCCCCGCGCCGCCGGGGAACGCACCGAGATCCCAGACGAGCATCTCGTAGCGCGCGCCGGCCTTGCTCGCGGGCGTCGCGTCCGCGCCTTCGGGAGCGGGCGCGTCCTCGAGCTTTCGCAGCGCGAACGTCGGGGCGATCGTCTGCTTGCCCTCGGGCACCCAGAGCGAGAGCTCCTCGGGCAGCGCCTCGCCGGCGTCGAACGCGTCGGGGGCGAAGCCGAGGAGCCCGTGGAAGAACTGGGGCAGGTCCGCGATGCGGTGACCTTCGGGGCCCGTCTCGCCCTGCCTCGTGGGCGGACAGAGCTCGACGAGCTTTTCCTGCACGCTCGGCGGCTGCCGCTCCATGCACTGCGCGTCGACGAGCACCGGCACGGACACGACCAAGCCCTCGACGGGCTGCACCATCCCGAGCCACGTTTCGTGGAAGCGGCGATCGACGTCGCTCATGGCTACTATCCCCTCGTCTCCGGCCAGAGGAACACCAGGCCCACCGGTTCGAGCCGCCGGAGGGCCACTTTGTACATCGCCTCGATCTGTTGCGGCTCTCGCTCGAGCTCGAGCTGGATCGCGACGAGGCGATCGCCGAGGTACTGCTGCTCTCGCCGGAACTGTTCTTCCTCGCGCTTGTCGAGCCCGAGATCGTCGAACGAGAGCTGTTGGCGGCGCTCGATCTCGTCGATGATCGCCTTGCGCTGCGCGGCGAGGAGCTTGCGGAGCGCCTCGGACTCCTCGGCGCCACGCTGCAAGAGCCTTCGCTCGGCGTCGTGCGCGATGGCGTCGGCTTCTTCGCGGATGTACTTCCAGAGCTTCGCGAACGTGCCGGGCGTCGCTGCCAGCAGGCGCTGTTGGACCGAGCTCGAGACGGCTTCGAGCGTCGGTGACTCGGCGAGCACCTGCTCGAGCATGTCGATGGCTTTCTTGTCGGCTTCCTCGGCGAACGGCTGGATGGTGTCGCTCCCCTCCGTCCACCGCGCCGCGACCGAGATGAGCTGATCGTGCAGGCGCGTGGCGCCGGCGCCGAAGAGCGAAAGTCTCCCGAACGCGATGACGCGCACGAGCGCATCGTGTCGCGTTCGCACGACGGTCACGCGCGAGAGATCGTGCGCGCTGTAGCCCTGCGAGAGGAAGCGGCCGAGGATGCGCTGCACGAACGGGTGCTGCAGGTGCACGTGCGCGAGCGCGCTGTTCATCCGGGGCGGCGGCCGGAACACGATGGGCAGCGGCGGCTTCTTCCGGAAATCCCAGAACGGCTCGTTCCGCCCGCGCGCGGGGCGCAAGGTGTCGAGCGTGGTCTGCCACGCCTCGGGCAAATCCGGGACGCGCCACGCCTCGATCCCTTCCGCGGTCTTGATCGGTTCGAGCGGTTTGGCACCGGCGAGCTCGAGCCCGACGTCGACGGCGTCGCGGAGGAGCGTCGGGTCGAAGTTCATCACCTTGGCCGAGCGGTTGAGGAGCTGCCCGGCTTCTTCGATGTCGCGGCGGACCTGATCGAGGCCGTCGCGTTGGGACTCGAGCTCCTCGGTCGACGTCTTCTTCAGGTCGCCGGCCTCTTCCGCCTGGCGCAGGCGCTCGACGGTGGTCGCGTCGATGCCGTTCTCCATCACCTCGTTCATCCGCTCGAGGAGGACGGCGCCGACCGATCCGAGCTCGCGCTGGATGACGTCGACCTTGCGGATCAGCGTCTCGAGGACGACGTCCTCTTCGCGATCGGGGTAGACGAAGTAATGGCAGCGCACCTCGGGCTCGGGCTGGAGTGTGCGGTCGATGCGTCCGTTGCGCTGCTCGATGCGCGCCGGGTTCCACGGCACGTCGAAGTGCACGAGATCCGCGCAGTGCCCTTGGAGGTTGACGCCTTCGCGCGCGGCGTCGGTCGCGAGCAGAATGCGCACGGGGTGCTCGTCCGGCGGCGCGTTGAACGCGCGCTGCACCTCCTCCCGCTGCTCGTCGGACATGCCGCCGTGCAGCTCCATGATGCGCTCGTCGCCGCGGTCGGTGCCCTCGACGGCGGCATCGAGGAGCGTGCGGAGATAGCGCTTCGTGTCGCCGTATTCCGTGAAGACGAGGAGGCGTCGATTCGTCCATCGCCGGTCCTCGGCGGACGCGTTCGGATCGGCGCCGCCCACGGCGACGGCGCGGCACTGGTGCGTGCGGATCCAGTCGATGAGCGCGTGAACCTTCGCGTCCGGCGCTGCACGGTACATCGCGCTCAGGCGGAGGAGCTCGTCGAGCAGCGCCTTCGCCGGCGCCGTCATCGTGACGTGACGCGACCCTGCGGAGGCGCGGGCCTCGTCGACCTCGTCGAACGTCTCGTCCGGCACGCCGTACTCGTCGTCGTCTTCTGCGAGCGACAGCTGTACGGTCGCCGCCATCTTCGCGCGCCCTTCGAGGACCGCGCGGTGGTGTGCCTGGAGCGTGCGATGGAACGCCTCCACGCTCGAGAGAAGGCGCTTCTGCAGGTTGATGAAGACGAGCCGGCCTTCTCCCTTCTCCGGCTTCGAGAGCGCCGTGTACTCGGCGAGCTTCTTCGCGATCGCGAGCTCCGGGGACGACGGATCGCCGATCTTGATCGGAACGAGGCGCCGTTTCGGGAACTGTTCCACGCCGAGCTGCCGGAGGTCCTCCTTGAGGCGGCGGACCATCACGGCGTCGAGCTGCGCGCGGCCGCGGACCGGGACGCCGCGCGTGAAACGCTGCGGATCGAGCAGCTCGAGAAGCGCGGAGAAGCTGTTCGAGTGGCCGTTGTGCGGTGTTGCGCTGAGGAAGAGGCGGTTTTCGAAGCGGGGAGCGATGTCGCGGATGACGCTGGTGATCTTCGAGTCGACGGCGTAACGGCTCGCGCCCGCTGGCGCCGCGACGTGCGCTTCGTCCAGGATGAGCAGGCTCTTGGGCGCGCGTTCGCCGATGTGCTGTAGCAGCGGGTCGCGGTACTCGGGTCGCCTGAGGAGCGGGTGCGAGATGATGAAGCGCGTGTGGGTGCTCCATGGGTTGACGCCGAAGCCTCGCTCCTGGCGTCGCCTCCCGAGGAAGGCGCGGTTCATGACCTCGAACTGGAGGCCGAACTTCTTCTGCATCTCGTCGCGCCACTGCAGGCACACCGACGCAGGGCACACGATGAGGATGAACTCGACACGCTGCCGGAGGAGGAGCTCCTGCGCGACGAGGCCTGCTTCCACTGTCTTTCCGAGGCCCACGTCGTCGGCGATGAAGACGTTGGCGCGGGGCAGGGAGAGCGCTTTGCGCAGCGGCGTGAGCTGGTGGTTCATCAGCTTGATGCCGGCGCGGAACGGAGACTGGAACAGCTTCGCGTCCGTGGCGGTCACGCTGTTCCACTTGAGCGCGTGCAGGTACGCCGCGAAGTGGCGCGGCGGATCCATCCGCGTGACGTTGCCGAGGCCGTGGGCTTCGGGCTGGAGGACGCGCGCGCCGAGCTCGAGCTCCCAGAAGACGTCGAGGCGTCGGCCCTGGTTGTCGTCGTCGAGGCAGACGAGGCGCACGAGCGTGCTGTCGCCCTCGGCGGTGGGAGGCACGACGGCGTCGACGAGCCACTGCCGGTGCCGCACTTGCACGATGTCGCCGGCGCGCGGCGCGTAGCGAGGAATCGTGTTGGGGACGAAGAGCGCCTTGGGCGGAGCGGTGTCCGTCGAGCCGTGCGCCTGGAGGAGGCGGGCTGCGAGGACGGGGCGCGCGCGCCCGGAGTCGTCCAACCCATGGCTACGACACGCGAGCTTCAGCTCGTCACGACCGAGCACACTCAACAGATCCCGGAACCGGATGCTGTTTCGCGCGACGAGCGCCTCGATCTGCTCGTCCTTGGAGCCGTTCGGCGGTAGGGCGACCGCGAACATGCGTCCGAGCTCGAGGAGCCGTGCCTTCGGGAGAGCTTGGAGAATGGTGCGCGCGGAGGGAATCGTCACAACCGAACGAGAGTACCGAAGGCCGTTCCCGAGATCAGCAGCGACGCCGCGGCGCTCCGCGGGGCGTTCTCGGCTCGACGGTCAGTCTGCTTGCGACACGTCTCGTCGCATGTCGAAAGTCGGCCGAATGGCTCAGGACGGAGGCAAGGAGGCGCGAACGCGGTCCGCGATCGACATCGAGCGAGCGGAGTACCCATGGCGTTTTCTGGGGAGCGGACATGTCCGCGAACGAGCCTGCTGTGACGACGGGAGCCTCATGGGCACGGGTCGTTCCTACGTCACTTTTCCGAGCCGCTGCTCGGTGACGCTCACGAGTGGTGGGCGGTTGGCTTGGCGCTGAGACCGGGATTGCCTCCGACCACGATGCCGTCGAGAAGCCGATGGCGCTCGGGAAGTTCTGCCAGCTGGTTTCCCCGCGACGGCGCTCGTCGGAGCAAAAGAAGAAGCCGGCTGAGGTGAACCTCGAACCGGCTTCTTCAGTCACTCGGTTGTAGGCGCGATTGGGATTGAACCAACGACCCCTACCGTGTCAAAGGCCGCGGGGGCGCTTCTGAGCGCGACGCGGCGTTACGACACTGCAGAAAAACCGAAACTGGCGTGACCTGGGCGTTCCACCCGTTACGGCGCGTTTGGGCCCAAGTGGGGAGGCTGGTGGGGAGGGGAGAGGGCGGCAGGTGGGGAGGGTGACCTTCGGGCGAGCGCCCGGGAGGATTCACCCTCCGGCCAGCGAAGCCAGCCAGACGAGGAGCTCGTCGGCTCGCGCCTGCCCGGTCGCGTCGCCCTCGAAGTGCGCAGGCACGGCGTCGATGAACGCCTCTTTCGCGCGCAGGCCGACGAGCTCGGATCGAACGGCGCGGGCGACATCCGTATCGTCGCTCGCGATCTGGTCGCGGAGCTCGGGCAGTCCGGCGAGCACCGTCAGAATGTCCTCGAGGTCGTGGCTCGCGAAGTAGTCACCTCCTCCTCGACCACGAAAGGCCTCGAGCTTCGTCGCCACGAAGAAGACAGGGGTGATCGCTCGGACCTCGAGATCGTCGGCGAGCCGGTGAAGCGCGGCCTCGGCGACAGCATCACGATACCAGCGGTTCGTCGGACCGATCCCGGTGTCTGCGGTCGCGACCACGTCGACGCGGATGCCGGCGTAGACGAGCCGGGAGAGTGGCGCGTCCTCATCGGTGCACTCCGTGAAGCCGCGTCGCCGCAGGCGCTCGACGAAGGCGTAGTACTCGGCAGTCGTCGCGAGATCGACGACGCAGTCCACGTCGAGCGTCGGGCGGATATCGACGCCGCCTGCAAGCGGATAGAGCGCGGTGACGGTGCCGCCGACGAAGACGGCGGCCGGGCTCTCCCCGGCGAGAGCGCGAGCGACCGTCTCGATGGCGGCGCGAGCGCTCTCGCGTCGAGAGGTCACGACGCGAGCCTCCGGCTCAACTCTTCTTTCGCGAGCGCGCGCTCGCGCGCGCGGCCGATACGCAGCGCATCAACGAGAGCCAGGTACTCATGGAGGCTCGCGTCCTCGGCGGCTGCGAGGGGAACGTTGCGGTAGAGTGGGGCGAGTACTCGGCCGCGAACGCGACCGAGACGGCTGTCGGCAGCAGGCCAGACCACGCGGTCCTCGTCGCCGAGCATGAACTTCGCCGAGAGCGCGGCAGAGGCAGCGATCGAAGTCGGCATCCCTTCCCCGAAAAGCCCGAGCTGGCCGGGGAAGACATACCGTAGACCGGATACGAGGAACTCTTGGAGGTTCGCGCGCACGACGCGCCGCTCGCGCGCGTTGTAGAGGTGGCAAGCTTCGAGGCGCTTGAGTCCGTGATTGACCTCGCTCGCGCTCAGGTGGAGCGAGCGCGCAAGGTCGGGCTGCGTCCAGGAGGCTCCCCGGCCGGCGGCGAGCTTCAGGGCGACCACGACGTCTTGGGGCTTCAGGCGAACGTCCATGACTACCCTCAGCATAACTTGTGATTCGCGAATCGCAAATGATGCGTCGAAACAAGCCTCTAGACTCGCTTTCAACTGCAGCTCAGCCCGGCGACCGCGAAGGGGCATGGGTCGAAACGTTGTGTCATGCTTCTAGAAGACAACGTTTCGTATGCTCGAGCAGGTCGCGCGGGGGCTCTACCGCGCGCCCGACACAGAGGCGACGGAGCTCCATAGCCTCGCGATAGCCTCGCGGGGGTGAGCCTCCGCGTGCCGCACGCGACGGTGTGCCTGCTGAGCGCGCTCCAGGTGCACGGGCTCACGACCGAGGTGCCGCACGCGGTCTGGATCATGATCGACACGCGCGCACGCGCGCCGAAGCTCGACACGCCCTCGTGCGGGCGCATGGGGCCGCGCGCGAGCACGGCGTCGAGCGTCATCGGGTCGAGGGCGTCGAGGTGTGGATCACGAGTCCGGCGAAGACCGTCGCGGACTGCTTCCGGTACCGACGCCACGTCGGCACGGAGGTGGCGGTCGCCGCGCTCCGGGACTACCTCGCGCTTTCACGGCGGCGCGATCGTCCCGCGCATGTGACGATCGACGCGCTCGTCGCGGCGGCGCAGGCGGACCGCGTGGGCACGGTGCTCCGTCCCTACCTCGAGGCGCTCGCGTGACGAAGGCCCCCACCAATATCGGCGCGTCCGTTCGGGCGAAGCTGCTAAAGCTTTCGAAGGAGCGGCGGGAGGACTACCAGCTCCTGCTCGCCCGTTATGCGAACGAGCGCCTCCTCCATCGGCTCTCCGTCTCGCCGTACGCGTCGGCCTTCGTCCTCAAGGGGCCGCCCTCTTCACGCTCTGGACGGGACGCGCGCACCGGGCGACGCGCGACATCGACCTGCTCGGCTTCGGCGAGCCGACGGAGGCGCGCTTGCGCGCGATGTTCGAGGAGGTCCTCAGCCTCGATGTCGTCGACGGCGGGGTTCGCTTCGACCCAGCCTCGCTCGAGGTCGCGCCGATCCGAGAGGACCAGGAGTACGGTGGCATCCGCGTCACGCTGCGCGCCCAGATCGCGACCGCGCAGGTGCGTCTCCGGCTCGACCTCGGGTTCGGCGACGCCATCACGCCGGGCCCCGAGCTCGTCGAGTTTCCCAGCTCCTCGACTTCGACGCCCCCCAGGATGCGCGCGTACCCACGCCCGACGGCCGGGCCGAGAAGCTCGAGGCGATGGTGAAGCTCGGGATCGCGAACAGCCGCATGAAGGACTTGTTCGACGTCGTCATCATGTCGAGGACGTTCTCGTTCGACGGCGACGAGCTCGTGCGCGCGATCCGAGCGACGTTCGAGCGGCGCGGGACGGCTCTGCCCGATGTGCTTCCCGTGGCGCTGACCGACGAGTTCGCGGCGGACGCGACGAAGCTCGTGCAGTGGCCCGGCTTCGTGAGGAAGGCCGGCGCGTCGACGGAGCTGCGCGACTTCGGCGAGGTCGTGCGAGACGAGGCGGATCCTCGCCGAGCCGCTCGTCCCCGCGCGTACTCCGGGGCCGTGGGCGGCTCGGTGGGCATCGTCCGGCCCGTGGGCGGTCGGATGATGACGCCTCACTCCGCCTGGCTCATAGCCGTTGGGTGCGACCGCGGCGCCGTGTGGATCACGTGCGTGTGGATCACGTGCGCCCGTGAGCATGACCAGCGCTCCGGTCGTCGTCTTCACGGACATGTGACCGCGCGTGCCGCGACGAACTCGAGGCTCGCGCCCGGCTCGGTCTCGAGGAGCCCGGCGTACTTCGCTGCAACCCTCTCGCGAGGGACGATCTCGGCCCCGGCGCGAGCTGGCGCGCGCTGCCTTCCGCTCCCGCTCCGGCTCGAACGCGTCGGGCAGGGTCACCGCGTCCCTCCTCACCATCGCGGCGAGCGTTGCCTCGATCCTTGATGCCTCTCGCCGAGGTTGGGCGCGTTCCTCCACCGCTTCACCTCATTCGCGATCTTCGAGAAGCGCTTGGCGTCGCCTCGAGCTTCTTCCGCAGCCGCACCACCGGCGCGAGCGCGCGCATCCGCGCTTTGTAGGTTGGCTTCGCCGCCTCCGCGGTCCCAACCTCGGTCTTCGGCTCGGTCATCGATGACGGTGCGACCGCGCCAGCGGTGTGCCGTGGAGACGCTCGTCGCGCCCGCGCGATGGGTCGATGCTCGACTCCTTCACCTCTGGCACCCGCCGGCGGGTCGCACCTGCCCCAAGCTCCATGCCCACGTCCCCATCGCGCCGACGCCTAACACCGAGCTCGCCTACCGCTACCTCAGAGCGCGCAGCAACCCCGAGGCGATGCGCGCGCTCGTGCGCGGCGCGAGGCTCGCGCTGTGATGTCAGCGCTCCCTCTTCTCGGCGCGGTCGACCAGCGCGTGCGCCATGCGATGCTTCCCGGCCGCCGCGCGCGCCGCCGCGAGGAGCTCCTCGCGCTGCTCGGGCGTCGCGGTGCGGAGCGCGACGAGGATGCGCCCGAGGCCCTCCCAGTCAGGCCGCGGATCGAGCGGCTCCGTCGACAGATCGTCGAGAGCGCCCGCGTCGCCGTTCACGCGCCTAAAGGGATACGCCATCGTCGGGAGGGTAGCACCGCGCGGGGATCGTGCCGACTGCGTGCATCATGCACGAAAAAGCGACCGCCTGAACCTAAATCACTTACGCGCACGCGAGTCCTGTTTTTCCGAAGGATCGTTGCGGTGCGCGCGAATGGAGGGATGGTCTCGTCATGGCGCGACCGAAGAAGAGCGACGCCGAACGTCGCGAGAGGATGATCGGCGTAGCAGTGACCGAGGACGAATACGAACGGCTTCGAGCGCACGCGTTCGACGCCCGCAAGAGCGTCGCCGCGTACGTGCGTGAAGCCGCGCTCGTCGCGACGAGCAGCAAGAGACGGAAGTAGGAACGCCGTCGAGGTCTGGCCCACCTCGACGGCGCAAACGTTCAACCCCTTCAGCAACACGAGAACGCGAATGAAGATCACCACGAAGAAGACGAGCAAGCCCGCGGACGTGGTTGCGCCGCCCCCGCCGCGCGTCGCGGCGCCCAAGCCGGACAGCCTCGAAGAGCTCCACAGGCGCGCCAAGGAGGTCCGCAATCGCATCGGCCTCATCCTCTTCGCGGTCCGTGGCCTCGAGAACGACGATGGTGGGCCGCCGCTCTCGAGGATGCATTGGATGACCTCTTCGAGATGGGCGGCGATCTGATGGACCGCATTGAGATCCTGAAGCTCGCGGAGGTGACGCGATGAGCGCCGCCCAGATCGAGACCATCCCCGCGACGCTGCTCGGCCTCGGGAGCACCGACGCGCTCGAGAACCTTCTCGAGGAGGCCGAGACCTCGCCCGCGTCCTCACCTCGGGCCAGCTAGAGGAGGAGACACACGACGCGATCGCGGAGATGCTCCCCTCGCGCGTCGAGGCTGCGAGGGAGCTCTACATCGCGCGGCGTGCCGAGCAGACTGGCTCGCAGTTCGCCCCGCTCCTCGGATGCCGCCGCATTCCGCTCGCGCGGCGTGTGCTCTACGCGCTCGCCACGTACACCGGCCAGCGCAAAGGGAGGCTGTTCGCGCTGCGGTGGAAGCACGCCGACTTCGATCAGGGTACGCTCGCGAGCTTCAAGACGAAGACGGGCCGCGCACAGTACTTCGTTGCGGACCCTGGCCTGATGGCCGTCCTCGAGGCGTGGCATGCGTTCCAGGGCAAGCCCGGCGACGACGAACCGATCGTGCGCGAGTCGGAGAGCGACGTGAAGGGAGGCGCGAAGCGGATCGCTGGCGTGCTCCGCGCCGACCTCGAAGCCGCTGGCGCGACGCGCGCCATCCTCTTCGAGGACAAGGCGGAGAACGTCGAGCCGCTCCGCTCCACGACCTCCGCTCGACGTTCTGCACGTGGGCGCGACGAGCGGGGAAGTCGGACGCATGGATCTCGGAACGGACCGGCCACGACCTCGACGGGAAGATGATCAGCCGATACGACCGCGGTGCGCAGACTCTCGCGGTCTCGATTACGCGCCGTTCCCGGACATCAGCCGTGCGATCCCGGAGCTCGTGGGGTGCATCCTTGGACCTGCGAGTTGCTCCACGGCGCGCACAGTCGCCCGCTCCGTCGGCGACGCGCTCCCGGCGGCCTCAAAAGGCGGGCGGTTGCACACGCGGTTGCACACCGAACCGGAGGGCCAGAAAGTCGAAACCCCCGAAACGTTCGCCGTCTCGAGGGTTTGGTCAGTAGGCGCGATTGGGATTGAACCAACGACCCCTACCGTGTCAAGGTAGTGCTCTACCACTGAGCTACGCGCCTGAGGACCCTCGCGTTTAGCGTCGTCTGGGGCCCCCTGTCAAGGACCAGCTACGGTGGAGTCAGAGAAGGGCGCCAAGAGGCGCTCGGAGCGCCCGTCTGGGACCCCTGTTTCCGCGCGGCCACGGCGGGATGTCATGGATGTCAGGGGGGCCGGTGGCCGAGCTCGGGCAGAGCCGGCTCGACCCGCGAAAGAGCGCGCTCTTCGCGCGGAAATCTCGCGGTGGTGCGCCGTTCGAGGCCCGCGGCACGGCCGTTGCGAAAGCGTGGCTCAGCTTCGCTTCCCTTCGCTTGGAAGGGGTGGGCGCCCGGGGGGCGCCCACGTACTTCCGCCCGTGACGGGTCGGCACGGGGAACGTGGGGCCGAGGCTCGCCCGCGCGCGAGCTCGGTCCCACGTTGGGTCTTTCCCGTCACCGTCGGAGAACGCCTCGAGCGCCACGACTGCCAACGCGCCGGGGCGCTCGACTCGCGAAGAGCGGTAGTCTTCTCGATCGTGTCGGCGCCTCCGCGGCGCACGCGCAGGAGCTCTTCATGCTTCGTAACCCCAAGTCGTCCCGGACGAGGAGCAGCACGCGAGCGCTCCTCGGATGCAGTTGCGTGCTCTCCCTCTTCGTGCTCGCTGCATGCAGCAACAACCCGCCCGAGGGGAGTCCTGCGTACAAGGAAGGCAAGCTCGGGAACGGGAGCTTCCTCTTCAAGTGCGACGACGCCGTCGCCTGCGACCGCTGGTCGACGAACGACGCGAAGGACTTCCCCACGGCGATCGCGACGGGATCGAACTTCAACCTGCGCTTCGTCGCCGACGGGCAGGAAGGCACGAGGCTGAACATCAAGGGACATTCGTACGACGGGATCACGCTCGTGCCCCTCGAGCCGTACGTCGGCAGCGGGCCCGACGGGTTCACGGCGCTCTCGCCGGGGTTCGGCACCGTCTACGTGCGCGACGCGAAAGGCGCCGTCATCGATTTCGTCACGTTGCGCATCGTCAAGCCCGACGACCTCGTCGTCTATCAGGCGGAGTACAGGGGCGACGCGCCCACGCCCGTGACGAAGGTCGACATGACCGTCGGGCAACGGCAGTCGTTCCGCACGTTCGGCAGGTACAAGCAGGAGGCGGTCGCCGGATCGATCCGCGTGAAGTGGACGTCGGCGAACCCGGAGATCGCCGACGTCGAGAGCTACTCGAAGGGCGTCGCCACGATCGTGTCGAAGGCGCCGGGCAAGACCAAGCTCACGGCCGAGGGCGCCGCACTCGCGAAGGAGATCGAGGTCGAGGTCACGGAGGGAGCGCAATGAGCCTTCGTACGAGCAACGGGTTCGCACGCACTGCGCTCGCACGCACTGCGCTCGCCCTCGCGGGCATCCTCCTCGGCGGTGCCGCGTGCGGGCCCGAGTACGACCGCACCGAGATCTCGAGCGTCGTGCTCGACGATCTCGGAGGCGGCATCAACTTGACGAGCCTCCGCGTCCACGAGGGCATGATCATGAAGAGCCGCATCGTCGCTTGGAGCGACGATCGCGAGCCGATGTCTCTCGTGCTGCGCTCCGGGGACTCCTCGATCCTCGAGGTCGCCAACGTCATCACGCCTCACGACTACGTGTTCATCGGCAAGAAGCGCGGCCGCACGCAGCTCGAGCTCGAGGCGGACGGCCAGGTCGTCCTCCGGATCGACGCAGAGGTCGTGGCGCAGCCCGACGCCCCGCCCTGAGCCGCGTCGAGCCCGGCCGCGTCGAGCCCGGCCGCGTCGGAGGCCGTAGCGCTTCATCTTCTCGATGAGGGTCATGCGCGAGATGCCGAGGCGTCGCGCGGCCTCCGACTGGTTGTGGCCCGTCGCCGCGAGCGTGCGCGCGACGAGCGAGCGCTCGAACGCCGGCCATCTGCTCGCGCAGCGTTCCCGTGGAGGGCACGGGCTCGTCGTTCTCGCTCGAGGCCGTGGCGGGAGAGGGCGAAGCGCCCGACGGGCCGGGTGGCGCTGCTTCGAGGCGATCGACGAGATCGACGCCGAGCTCTTCGCCCGGCTCCGCGAGGGCGAAAAGGCTCGCACGCGGGCGTCGGGTACCTGTTCGCGCCGTGCGGGCGTCGGATCGGTTGGCTCGGACACGGTGACCTTCGCGAGGGACGGGCGGGACGCTCCTCCTGCTCGTGAACGTCGTCGGCATGGGCGTCACCGCGATGCCGTGGGCCGCTCCACCTGCCGTGGCCGGGGCCGTCGAACGTCATCCTGGCTCGGTTCCCGTACGTGTGGCTTCCCGCGTTCCTCGTCCCGGTCGCCCTGTTCGGCCACGTGGTGTCGCTCCGGCAGATCTTCGCGATGCGCGCCTCGCGTGCGGAAGCGGCGGTATGACCGGGCGGGAACGGCCTCGCTCCTCACGCCGACCCTCCACCCGAACACCCAGCCGCGCTATGACGCGACGTCATGAAGAGCCGTTGGAACGACGCAGACGCCGCACGTGCCGTGGAGACGCGCAAGCCCGGGGTGAGCGAGGCGCTCGCGCTACGGACCTACAGCGCACGGCTCCTCGGCGCGGAGCCTGCGCTCGTGCTCCATGGGGGAGGCAACACGAGCGTCAAGGCGAAGGCACAGACTGCGCTCGGCGAGACCGTCGACGTCCTCCACGTGAAGGGCTCCGGATGGGACCTCGCGACCATCGAGCCGCCCGGGCACCCCGCCGTGCGCATGGCTCCGCTCCTGCGGCTGCTCGAGCTCCCCGAGATGACGGACGAGCAGATGGTCAACGAGCTCCGGCTCGCGTTGCTCGACGCCAGCGCGCCGACGCCGAGCGTCGAGACGCTGCTCCACGCGGCGCTGCCTGCGACGTACATCGACCACACGCACGCGGACGCGCTCCTCGCCGTCGTCGATCAGAAAGACGCGCGCGCGATCGCGGAGGAAGTCTTCGGCGAGGACCTGCTCTTCATCCCGTACGTGATGCCCGGCTTCGGGCTCGCCCGCGCGTGCAAGGAGGCGTGGGACGCCGCGGTGAAGCAAGGTCGGTCGCCGAAGGTGATGGTGCTCGAGCGTCACGGCATCTTCACGTTCGGTGAGACCGCGAAGGAGAGCTACGAGCGGATGATCGATGCGGTCACCCGCTGCGAGCGTTGGGCCGAAGAGCGCGCGAAGCGCGCGAAGGTCGCAACGCCAGGAGCGGCGGTGCCCGCCGGCGAGCCGCTCTCCGACGAGGTCGTTGCCCGCGCCGTCGCGACCCTACGCGGCGCCCTCTCGCGCGCGGCGGGCGATGCGGTGGAGCGTGCGCCCATCGTCACGCTGCGCAGCTCGCCGCGCATCCTCGCGTTCCTCGAGCGCGCCGACGCTCCCAAGCTCACGCAGCGCGGGTGCGCGACGCCGGATCACGTGCTCCGCACGAAGCCCTGGCCGCTCCACGTCGTCGATCCCGACTACGCGCCGGAGCCGTTCACGGCGCGGATGGATCGCGAGATCGAGGAGTACGCGCGCCGCTACGACGCCTACTTCGCGGAGGCCGTCGCGAAGAAGGGCGTGACGCGCAAGAAGCTCGACCCCTGGCCGCGCGTGGTGCTCCTCCCGCGGATCGGCGTGTGCGCGATCGGCAAGACGAAGAAGGACGCCGACATGGCGGCCGACATCTACGAGCACACCATCGACGTCATCGAATGGGCCGAGGCGGTCGGTGCGTACGAGCCGCTCGGGATCGACGACCTGTTCGACGTCGAATACTGGAGCCTCGAGCAGGCGAAGCTCGAGCCGCAGCGGGAGCTGCCGCTCGGTCGTCGCGTCGCCGTCGTCACGGGGGCGGCGAGCGGGATCGGCCGCGCGACGGCGGAGCGGTTCGTCGAGCTCGGGGCGCACGTCGTGATGTGCGATCGCGACGAGGCGGGGCTCGCCGCGGCCGCGGCCGCGATCGGGAAGAAGACGCAGGTCGTCACCGCCGTCTGCGACGTGACGAAGCCCGAGGAGGTGGACCGCGTGTTCGTCCTCGCGGCGAAGACGTTCGGCGGCGTCGACCTCGTCGTGAGCAACGCCGGCACCGCGGCGGAGGGGAAGCTCGAGACGAAGGAAGGGGAGGCGGCGCTCCGCGACTCGCTCGAGGTGAACCTGCTGTCGCACGTGAACGTCGCGCGTGCGGCGGTCGAGACGATGCGGCTCCAGCGGCGCGGAGGATGTCTCTTGTTCAACGCGAGCAAGAGCGCCTTCAACCAGGGACCCGGCTTCGGGCCGTACGCAGTGCCGAAGGCCGCCCTCGTGTCGCTCATGCGCCAGTACGCGGTCGATCTCGCGCGCGACGGCATCCGCTCGAACGCCGTGAACGCGGATCGGATCCGCACGAACATCTTCGGCGGGGGAATGCTCGAGTCACGCGCGAAGGCGCGCGGCATCACCGTGGACGAGTACTTCCGCTCGAACCTGCTCGGGCGCGAGGTGACGGCGCGCGACGTCGCCGACGCGTTCGCGTGGCTCGCCCAGGCCCCGTCGACGACCGGCTGCGTGATCACCGTCGACGGCGGCAACGCGGCGGCGTTCCCACGCTGAGCTCACCCACCGCGCCGCCCGTCGGACGACTCCGGTCGGCGTGCTATGAGAAGAGGCGATGGTTCGCACGCGCGCTGCGCTCTCCGGCACGACGGCGCTCGGCCTCGCCGCGATCGTCGCCATCGCGGCCGGAGTGGCGTGCGGCGACGACGCGCCTGGAGCGCCCGCCGCGCCGGGCGACGACGCGGGCAGCGACGCCGCGCTCTGCGTCGACGGTGCGCCGACCGTGCCGTACCCGCCGGGGCCTCACGAGCTCCGCGTCCTCGGCACCGTGCCGGATCTCGCGTTCGAGGGGATCGACGGGCCGGTGCGGCTCGCGGATTTCTTCGAGCCCTGCGCGGAGCGATCGCGCATCCTCGTCGTGCGTTCGGCGGCGGAGTGGTGCGGTCCCTGCCTCTGGCACGCGTCGCACACGAAGCGGTTCATGGACGACCCGCGCTTCGCGGGGCGGCTCGTGCTGCTCGATCTCCTGATCGCCGACGCGGACAACATGCCTGCGAAGGTCGCCGACCTATCGCGGTGGCGCGAGAAGATCGACGCGCCCGGGAAGGTGGCGATCGATCCGGGCTACCGGCTCGGGCCTGCGCTCCTCGCCCGCTCGCCGCTGCCGGAGTACGTCCTCGTCGACACGCGCACGATGCGCATCCTCGGCACGATGGGCGATCCGGATCCGGAGTCGCTCGTCGGCCGCATCGCGATCGAGCTCGCCGATCTCGATGGGACGCCGAGGCCACCGCACGTCTCCCCGACGCTCTTCGACGGTTGGTTCACCGAGAACGAGATGGACCTCATCCGCGGGATGAAGCTCGATCCGGTTCCGCCGCCCGATCCGACGAACGAGTACGCCGATTCGCCTGCGGCGGTCGAGCTCGGCAAGGCGCTCTTCTCGGACGCGGAGCTCTCGCCGTCCGGGACCGTGTCTTGCGCGAAGTGTCACGACCCCGGGCTCGATCTCGGCGACGGCGTCCCGCAGTCCACCGGCGTCGCGAAGGTCGACCGCAACTCTCCCGGCGTCGCGCTCGCCGCCCACTCGCGCTGGCAGTTCTGGGACGGTCGCGCCGACACGCTCTGGATGCAGGCGCTCGTTCCCTTCGAGGAGCCGCGCGAGTTCGGCGGGAGCCGCCTGTTCGTCGTGCACCAGATCGCGAAGCGCTACGCGGACCAGTACACGGCCGTGTTCGGCGCGAAGTATCCGCTGCCGGACATGTCGGCGCTGCCCCCGGAGGGCAAGCCCGGCGATCCGGCTTGGGAGAGCCTCTCGGCCGAGGACAAGGACGCGGTCACGCGCGTCTTCGTCAACGTCGGCAAGGCGATCGCCGCCTTCGAACGCGCCATGCGGGTGAAGCCCAACGCGATCGATCGCTACGCCGAGGGCGACACGTCCGCGCTATCCAACGGCCAGAAGCGCGCGCTCAGCGCCTTCATGAAGAACGGGTGCATCCAGTGTCACTGGGGGCCGCGCCTGACCGACGACGCGTTCCACGTCCTGCGCTTCGAGACCGGCAGGCAGGACGGGAAGGCCGACGAGGGAAGGGCGGCCGGGCTTCTCAGGCTCGCCTCGTCGGAGTTCTTGGCCTCGTCGAAATGGAGCGACGCCCCGCAGGCGGCCAAGCCGTTCATCGTCGACGCGCCGACGATGCTCGGCGCCTTCAAGACGCCCACGCTGCGCGGCCTGCCGACGTCCGCGCCTTACGGTCACGGCGGCACGCTCGCGACGTTGCTCGACGTGACCAAGCACTACGGCGTACGCGGGCTCGATCACGCCGACCCGCGCGCCGTCGGCACGACGGAGCAGTGGGTGCCGAACTTCGACGACAACGTCGCGGAGGAGCTCGTGCCCATCCTCGAGGCGATGGGCGCGACGATCGAGCTGCCGTAGCCGCGGCGCGGATCGGAGGTCGATCAGAGGTCGCGCGCGCAGCGACCTCCGAGCGCGCGGTACGTCCGGCGCACCGGGTAGCTGGTGAAGTACTCGATCTCGGACTTCGTCTGCGAGTTCGAGAAGCCGTTGGCGTTGTCCCACGCGCTGCCGCGGATCGCCCGTGCGCCGCCCTTGAACCAATCGACGCCTCCCGGCGTCGGGTTCTGGAACTCCGGCTGATTCATCACCGCCCGCGGGTCACGCTGGTCGATCTTCGGCCAGCTCACGTTCGCGCAGTCGTTGCACTCGCCCTGCTCGATCGGCCCCTCGTCGAGCATCCACTCGAACATGCCGCCGGCGAGATCCGCATGGCCCCACTTGCCGTTCCCGAGCGGCCGGCTGCCCACGGGCGCGATGTGGGCCGCGTTGTCCGACTTGGACATCGTCTTGCCGCCGTAGGTGAACGCGTAGTTGTCCTCGAAGATGTTCTCTCCGAGCGTCGGATCGTAGAGCCGCGCGACGGCGTACTTCGCGCCGGGATCGAAGAGGGGGACGAGCGAGAGATCCTTGCGGTTCGCGATGTGCGCCTTCTGCGACGGCTCGAGATCGCCCCACGGGAACGGCCGCTGCTCGCTGCCTCCCGCGGCCGCGAAGCCCCACTCCGCGTCCGTCGGGAGGCGCCCGCCGTCCCAGACGCAGAACGCGAAGAGGACGTACCACGACACGCAATTGAGCGGTTTGCGGTCGAGCGCCTCCTTCGTGTTCTCCGCGAGGATCTCCGGCCTGTTCGCGTTGCGCTCCTTGATGCGCTTGTCGAGCTCCGGCGTCCACCAGGTGAGGGCGCCGAGATCGTCGAGGTTGGTGCCCCACTGGCAGGCGTCGATCCCGTTCAGCGCAGGCCCCTCCTCCGGGCCGAACATGTGATCGACCTCGGCGCGCGACGTCGGGAGGAACACGTTCCACTCGCTGCGCCAGCCGCTGCCCGGGATCTTCGGGTGCGCGCCGGCGCCCTCGGGAGGTGCGCTCGCGCGGAGGTTCCCGTCCGTGGCTTCGACCCACGCGCGGAAGCGCCCGGCGGTCACCTCGAACGTGTCGAGCCAGAACGGGCTCACCGTCGCGGGGAAGGCCGGATCGTTGAAGCGGTTGTACCGCCCGCCCGGCACGTGCTGCGCATCGCAGCAGTCCGTCGCTCCGTTGGCCCCGCACTTCTTGTCCGCACCCGGCCCGCCCGTGCAGCTCCGTCCCCTGCTCCCCTTGGCCGCGCCGTCCGGACCGTCGCCGACGCTGCCGCCAGCGTCCTCGTCCGCGCGCTGCCGCGGCTTGCTCGGCCTCGCCTCTCGGGGATCCGGCTCCGGCACCGCACACGCACCTGCGATGAGAAGGCCGGCGAGCACCGGAGCGAAGCGTCCGAGTAGGTGCATTCTTACAAATTGGTAGCACGCACGCTCCGCAGAGACATGAGTGGGCGTCGCAATCTTGTGGCGGTCGGGACTACATGGATCAAACAGTCCTCAGTCCTCAGTCCTCAG
>CALFEQ010000155.1 GCA_937949945.1 uncultured Myxococcales bacterium | reverse complement strand
ACATCGCTTGTGGCAAGCTGGCTCCCCGTCGCGCTCGCCGCACATCAGGCCTCAGACCTCAGACCTCAGTCCTCAGCCTGCGGCGTCGGACGATCGCGCTCCGCTCATGCGTCGCGCTCGGGCGTAAAGATCAGTCCAAGGTCCTGTGGTCCGTCCGATGGCGCCGTGGCCTTGCAGCTGAAGTCGAGGAGAGTGGGCCCAGCCCTCGTGATGACGGTTCGAGGGGCCCTCCTCTTTCTTCTGTGGTCCAAGCCGAGTCGTGTTGGCTGAGCGCGAGCGCAAGGACGCTCGCTGGATCGTCAGGAGCCTCGTCTCAGTCGTCGATCGGAGAACGCGGGGCGAGCGATGTGCTCACGGCGGGGCAGTCTGCGGTGAGCAAAAGCTGAGGACTGAGGACTGAGGACTGGGGACTGCCGTCAGGCCGTGCTTGCAAAACGGCTTGCGGAGTTCTAGCAACCACCCGCAAGGTTTCGACATTTCGACAGCTTGCGCCACGATCGCGACCCTTCTTCGACCGCACGGTCGCGGTTGAAGGAGGGTTGATCGCATGGCGGGTGCGCGCTATGGTTCGCGCCCCAGTTGGTGGCTGTCGCATTGCGGACCCCAATCTTGCGGTTCGCATTTTTTTTGTCCTACGCCGGGGAAGGTACCCCAGAGAACTATCGGAAATCACTGAGTAAATGGCACCGAAGAGCACACTGCAGGTCGATCGAGAGCGGCTCGTGGCCGTCATCGAGCCCGTGGTTCGTGCTCATGGCGCCGAGCTCGTCGATATCGAGGTGAAGAACGAAGGGGGGTGGGTCCTGCGGGTGTTCGTCGAGAAGCTCGGCGCTGCCGCCGAGAAGATGTCCACCAAGCAGGCCGCGGTCGATCTGGAGCTCTGCTCCGCCATCGCGCGCGACCTGTCGCCCGCCCTCGACGTGGCGGATCCCATTCCGCATCGTTACCATCTCGAGGTCAGCTCCCCCGGCGTGGAGCGACCCCTCAGAAAGCTCGCCGACTACGTCCGTTTCGCGGGGGAGAAGGCGAAGCTGAAGCTGAGGAACGCCGTCGCCGGTCAGAAGGTCCTCACGGGGATCCTCGGGCCGGTGAAGGACGGCACCGTCGACCTCATCGACGGTGACCGCACCTACCAGATTTCTCTCGAAGACGTCGTATCAGCGCGCCTCGTCTTCGAGTTCGGTCCGCCGAGCCGGCCGTCCTCCTCGGGCGGCAAGAAGAAGAAGAGGAAGCACTGATGCTCAGCGCAGAAGTATCGAAGAGCCCCGATTCGAAGAGGAAGAACATGGCCACCCAGCAGCAGGCAGCACAGAGCGATACGAACCTCCTCCAGGCGATCGAGATGGTCGCGAAGGAGAAGGGGATCGATCGCGCGCGCCTCGTGAAGACGATCGAGGAAGCGATCCTCAAGGCCGCTCAGAGTGTCTTCGGACCGAACCGCGAGCTTCAGGCGACCTTCAACGAGGAGACCGGGCAGGTCGACCTCTTCCAGTTCATGACCGTCGTCGACGACGTCTCCGACGAGGACCGCGAAATCTCCCTCGAGGACGCGAAGGCGAAGGGCCTCGAGGCGGAGATCGGCGAGGAGCTCGGCTTCCAGATCTTCTGGCACCCCGCGGACGCGAAGAAGGCTGCCGAGCAGGACAAGGAGTTCGGCGATCTGCTCCGGGTGAAGCAGGCGCGCTCGCAGTTCGGCCGCATCGCCGCGCAGACGGCGAAGCAGGTCCTCATCCAGCGCGTCCGTGACGAGGAGCGCGACCTCATCTACCAGGAGTTCAAGGACAAGAAGGGCGAGCTCATCAAGGGCGTCGTCCGCCGCTTCGAGAAGGGCAACAACATCATCGTCGACCTCGGGCGCACGGAGGGCATCCTGCCGTTCCGCGAGCAGACGCCGCGTGAGACCTACCGGCCCGGCGACCGCATCGTCGCGCTGCTGAAGGACATCGATCGCGAGGCCCGGGGCCCGCAGATCATCCTCTCGCGCGCGGACGCGAAGCTCGTCGAGAAGCTCTTCGAGGCCGAGGTGCCCGAGATCTACGAGGGCATCGTCAAGATCGTCGCCTGCGCTCGCGAGCCGGGCGCGCGCTCGAAGATCGCCGTCATGAGCCGCGACGCGGACGTCGATCCGGTCGGCGCGTGCGTCGGCATGAAGGGCAGCCGCGTGCAGGCCGTCGTGCAGGAGCTGCGCGGCGAGAAGATCGACATCGTCCCGTGGGATCGCGATCCGGCGCGCTTCGTCTGCGCCGCGATCCAGCCCGCGGAGGTGAACAAGGTGATCGTCAACGAGGCCGACGGGCGCATGGAGCTCGTCGTCCCGGACGAGAAGCTCTCGCTCGCGATCGGCCGCAAGGGCCAGAACGTGCGCCTCGCCTGGCACCTGACGGGCTGGAAGCTCGACATCATCAGCGAGTCGAAGTTCAAGCAGATGGAGGAGGAGGCGATCGCCCAGCTCTCGCGCATCGAGGGCGTGAGCGAGCAGGTCGCCCGCAACATGTACCGAATGGGCTTCCGCGCCCTCGAGGAGGTCGCCGAGGCCACCGAGCAGGAGCTCGCGGCCATCCAGGGCGTCGGCGCCGACAACGCCGCGAAGATCCGCGAGGCCGCGGAGCGGACGATGGAGACGCTCCGCCAGGAGCGCATCCGCGCCGCGTCGAACAAGACCGAGCCGCTCACGGACAAGGAGAAGCTCCTCTTCATCCGCGGCGTCGGCGAGCGTACGGTGCAGCTCCTCGAGGATGCGGGCTACCGCAGCGTCGAGGACATCATGCGTGAGGACGAGGACAAGCTCGCGATCAAGACGGGCATGGGCATCAAGAAGGCGCGTGCCCTCAAGCAGGGCGCCGAGCAGTTCCTCGCCAACGAGTGGAAGCAGATCGAGGCGGCCCGCCGAGCGGCGGCCGCGGCGGCGTCGAACGCGAACGCGTGAGACCGGAGACTCCAGTCTCCAGCAGGAACGAAACGGAGTAAGGACGAAGACCACGAGAACGAAAGGAAGGAAGGGGCTCGAAGCCCCGGCATCAGGCTCGATCCTGGAGCCTGGCGTCCGGAGCCTGGAGCCTGTTAGCCCCATGACCCCGATGACCGAACGACACGAGCCGAGCACCGCGAAGAGGGTTCCTCTCCGCGCCTGTGCGGGGTGCGCAAAGCGTGCGCCCGCGGAGGAGCTCGTGCGCGTCGTTCTCGACCCGGGGACGGGCGAGATCGCCGTGGACCTGGCCGGGTCGGGCTTCGGTCGCGGCGCGCACTTCCACCCGACTCCGGATTGCCTCGCCAAGGCGCTCAAGAGCGGGCTCTCGAGGGTCTTCAAGTGCAAGGTCGTCGGCGACGCGGCGGCGATCGCGGCCGACATCGTGAAGGCCGCCGACCGTCGGATCGAGGGCTTGCTGGTCGGAGCACGTCGCGCCGGCCAGCTCGCTCTCGGCTCGGATCCGGTGGTCGAGGCGCTGAAAGAAGGTCGGGCTTCGCTCGTGATCGTCGCGCGCGACGCGGCGGCCGCGTCGAAGCTCTCGGAAGTCCAGAGGGCGGTCGCCGAGGGAAAGGCGATCGCGTGGAGTGACAAGAAGCATCTCGGCCTGATCACGGGCCGATCGATTCGTAGCGAGGGCGGGGGAGAGGCCGGTACCGTGGCCGTGGTTGCCGTCCTTCACTCGGGCGTCGCGGCGGCCGTCGCCCGAACGTATCGGTTGTCAGCGCCGTTCCGCGTCACCGCGGCGCTTAGGAGTGAAGAAGCATGGTCGTCATCGCCGGAGGTTCGATGAGCAAGGTTCGAGTCTACGAAGTCGCGAAACAGCTCAATCTCGACCCGAAGCAGGTCGTGACGCTGTTTCAGTCGCTCGGCGTGGCGGACGTGCGCAACCACATGAGCTCGGTAGAGGTGGAAGCGGTCGAGCGGCTGAAGCGCAACCTCGAGAAGCAGAAGACGCACGACGTCGTCGAGGAGCGCATCCGCCGCGGCGCCGGGACGGTGCTCAAGCGCCGTGCGGTCGCGAAGGTGATCCCGCCTGCCGAGTCGGCTCCGGTTTCAGCCGCGCCCACGAGCGCCGCGCAACCTTCGACGACGGAGCTCACCGACGTCGCGTCGCGTCGGGACATCTCGCAGATCGCCATGGAGACGCCTCCGGTCTCCGCGACGAAGGAAGCGTCGAACGTCCCGCAGACCGACGTGCTCGCGAAGGACGAGAGCACGCGCATCCTCGCGTACCGCGAGGTGCCCGAGGATCGGAAGAGCACGACCGACACGCAGGCCGCCGTGCCTCCGGCGCCTCCGTCCGCTCGTCCGAGCACGCGTGACGTCGCTGCTGCGCCCGCGTCCGAGGCGCGCACCTCCGAGCGCGCCGTCGCCGCGGCTCCTGCGGCCGCTCCGTCCGCGCCCGCGCCGGCCGCGCAGCAGGCTGCGCCGCCGCCTTCGGGCCGCGCGGTCGCCGAGGCTCAGCCCGAGGCGCAGCAGCCGGCGAAGACCGACGGCGTCCAGGCGGCGGCGGCCGAGCCTGCGCCGGCGTCGGTCGCGCCTGCGCCCGCGTCCGTCGCGCCGGCGTCCCAGGCTCCGGTCTCGACGCCTCCGGCGGAGACGCAGCGTACGTCGTCGCCTCCGACCTCCACGCGTCCGGCCACGTCCGACGCTCCGCCGGCGCCGACGCGCGCCTCGACGGCGCCGAAGACCGGCGTCGAGTACTGGACGGGTCGTCCCGGCGTTCCCATGCCGACCCCGATCGGCGCGCAGCGCACGGGCATCGGCGGCGGCGCCACCGGTGCGATGCCGCGGCGCGTGCAGTTCGATCCGCGCGCGGGCGCGGGGCAGCAGCGCGGCGGGATGCGCCCGGGCCAGCAGCGGCCCGGGATGATGGGACGCGGCGGCCCCGGCGGTCGCGGTCGTCCCGGCATGACCAACGTCCGCAAGGGCCCGGTGAACGTCTCCACGAAGGAGATGTCCCAGCACAAGAAGGTCATCCGCATCGAGGGGTCGATCAGCCTCTCGGCGATGGCCGCCCAGATGAGCCTCAAGGCGACCGAGCTCTTGATGAAGCTCATCTCGATGGGCAAGACGGGCGTCCACATCAACACGACGCTCGACGCCGACGACGCGACGATCCTCGCGTCCGAGTTCGGCTGGGAGGTCGAGAACGTCGCGACGACGGAGGAAGAGGACATCGCCGTCGCGCGTGGTGAGCTCCACAAGACGGACGAGAACGATCCGAACCTCGCTCCGAGGCCGCCCGTCGTCACCGTGATGGGTCACGTCGACCACGGCAAGACGAGCCTCCTCGACAAGATCCGCAAGACGAACGTCGCCGCGGGCGAGGCCGGCGGCATCACGCAGCACATCGGCGCCTACAAGGTGCAGACGCAGCAGGGCACGATCGTGTTCCTCGACACGCCGGGCCACGAGGCGTTCACCGCGATGCGCGCGCGTGGCGCGAGCGCGACGGACATCGTCGTGCTCGTCGTCGCCGCGGATGACGGCGTCATGCCCCAGACGAAGGAGGCCATCGCGCACGCGAAGGCGGCGAAGGTGCCGATCATCGTCGCGGTCAACAAGATCGACAAGCCGACGGCCGACCCCGAGCGCGTGAAGCGCGAGCTCGTCGAGCACGGTCTGCAGCCCGAGGAGTGGGGCGGCGACACGATCTTCGTGAACATCTCCGCGCTGACGGGCGAGGGCATCTCGAACCTCCTCGAGATGATCGCGCTCCAGGCCGAGATGCTCGATCTCAAGGCCAACCCGAAGAAGCCGGCCAGCGGTGTCGTGCTCGAGGCGCTCCTCGATCGCGGCCGCGGCCCCGTCGCGCGCGTCCTCGTCCAGGAGGGCACGCTCAAGGTCGGCGACTTCGTCCTCGCAGGCCCCGGCTTCGGCAAGGTCCGCGCGATGACGAACGAGCACGGCAAGCAGGTCCACGAGGCGGGGCCCTCGACGCCGGTCGAGATCCTCGGTCTCTCGGACGTGCCCTCCGCCGGCGATCCTCTCCACGCGGTCAAGGACCCGAAGAAGGCCCAGGAGATCGCCGAGAGCCGGAAGCAGCGGCAGGACAAGAGCAAGCAGGCCGGCGACAAGGGCATCTCGCTGCAGGGCCTCATGGAGCGCCTGCAGGCGGGCGATCAGCAGGAGCTGCGCGTCATCGTGAAGGCGGACGTCCACGGCTCCGTGGAGGCGCTGCAGTCCGCGTTCACCAAGCTCTCGACCGATCGCGTGAAGCTCAGCATCGTCCACGCGGGCGTCGGCGCGATCACCGAGGGCGACGTCAACCTCGCCATCGCGGCGAAGGCCATCCTCATCGGCTTCAACGTCCGCCCGGCAGGCAAGGCCGGGTCGCTCGCCGAGGAGAACAAGATCGAGATCCGGACGTACTCGATCATCTACGAGGCCGTCGACGACGTGAAGAGCGCCATGGAGGGCCTCCTTCCGACGACGAAGGTCGAGAAGCTCTCCGGCAAGGCGGAGGTCCGCCAGATCTTCAAGATCCGCGGCATCGTCGTGGCCGGCTGCTACGTCGTCCAGGGCAAGATCGTGCGCAGCTTCAACGCGCGCCTGGTCCGCGACGGCACGACGGTCTGGGAGGGCAAGATCGACGCGCTCAAGCGCTTCAAGGACGACGTCAAGGAGGTCGCCGAGGGCTTCGAGTGCGGCATCAGCCTCACGGGCTTCAACGACATCAAGGAGAAGGACATCATCGAGTCCTTCGAGATCGAGGAGATCAAGCAGAAGCTGTGAGGAGAGAGGCTCCGGGCGGAAGGCTCCAGGCTCCCCCCTGGAGCCCGGAGCCTGGAGCCTGGAGCCTTTCATGAAGTCTCGTCCCATGCGTAGCCCGGACGCAGAGGCATCTCGGCCCGTCCGCGTCGCTGCGCGGCTTCGGCAGGAGATCGCGCAGTTCGTCAGCCGCGAGCTTTCCGACCCGCGGCTCGAGGGGCTCATCGTCTCGGGCGCGTGGATGAGCAACGACCTGCGCGTCGCCAAGGTCTACTACCGGATCGCGACGACCGCGCGCGGCCCCGAGCTCGACGCGAGGCGGTCCGAGGCTCAGAAGGCGCTCGAGCGCGCGAGCGGTCGCATGCGGAAGGCGGTGACGGGACGCCTCGGGCTGCGTGTGGCGCCGGAGCTGCGGTTCCTCTACGACGAGGGGCAGGATGCGCGCGATCGCATCGAGCAGCTCCTCGAAGAAGTGAAGCGCGAACGCGGAGAGTGACACGCGCGTCGCGCCGACCACTGCTCGGTTGCGTGAACCGGGTGGGTGGGGTACACCCTTTCGTGCTCACGCTCCTCTCTCGCGATTGAAACGCGTCCCGGGAAAGGCGTGCGAGTTCCGGGAACGCGTCGTCGATGGACTTCGAGCGAGCCGTCGACGCTCGTCGGCGAAGGGAGAGAGCGGATGGGAAACCCGAGCATCAACAAGCGCCTCAAGGAGCGCCAACGGCAGGAGCGGCAGCGGGAGAAGGCCGCGAAGCGCGAGCAGCGCAAGCTGCAGAAGGCCGACCGTCCGCCCGCGGAGCCCGGGGTCGATCCGGACATCGCGCACATCGTGCCGGGCCCGCAGCCGATCGCCGAAGACTGACTCCGAGCGCCGCAGCGAGGGGTCTCCGGCAAGAGGTGCGCGCCGTACGGTCCGCGGATATCTTCGGGCGCGTGGGGACCTACGAACGCGTCGCGCGACCGCTCGCTCTCGTCGCGCTTCTCTCGACCGCATGCGCGTCGTCTCCGGCGCGCGACACGAGCACGGCTGCGAATGCGAGCGCGCCGACCGAGGCGTCGTCTCTACCGCCCGGCGTGCTCGCAGAGGCGCGCGGAAAGCTCGGTGTCGTGCGCGTCGAGGAGCGTGACGGATGGCGGCTCCTCACGATCGACGGCCACGTGCAGGGCGCGCGTCGCGTCTCGGAGCTGGAGGCGGCGACGGGCGTCGGCGCGGATCCGCTCGTCGAGCTCGTGCTCGGCGCGCGGCCCGGCGCGAAGACGGCGCTCCTCGTCGGGCTCGGGACGGGACGGACGGCGATGGAGCTCGCGCGCAAAGGCGTGAAGGTCGACGTCGTCGAGATCGAGCCGGCCGTCGTCGACTACGCGCGGCGCTTCTTCGGGTTCGAAGGAGACGTCACCATCGCCGACGGCGCGGCGGTGCTTGCGACGCGCAAGGAGACGTACGACCTCGTGCTCGTCGACGCGTCGATCCGGCCGGACGCTTCGTCGCCGCTCCTCGGGTCCGCGGCGCTCGCGGACGCGGCGCAGAGGGCCGGCGAGAGCGGCCTCGTCGCTTGTCGCTTCGTGGGGACGCCAGACGAGGCGCGGAGGGTGGCGAAGACGCTCGGGAGGTACGTCGCCGTGTTCGGCAGCGGTCTCGGTGACGAGCGGCAGAACGCGTACGTGCTCGGGGCGCCGCAGCCGATCGAGGTCGTCGTCGCTCCGGGGACGCTCGCGTTCCCGATCGCGCTCCAGACCTCCTCGCTCGACGTGCTCGGCGGACATCGCTTCGCCGACGTCGACGCGCGCGCGCCCGTGGCCGTGCCCGCGACGCGGCCCGTGGAGCTCGTCGGGTACGTCGTGCGCCTGCGCGAGGACGGCTCCGTCGCGCTCGATCTCCCGCATGCCGAGATGGGCGCGGTCCGCTTCGTGCTGAAGGGCCCGAAGGCTCGCGAGCTCGAGGCCGCGGTGGCGGGCGTGAAGGCGTTCCCGACGCAAGGAGACATCTCCTCCGACGGAGACCCGACGCATACGCTGCAGCCCGTGCTCGGCGGAGGCGGCGTGAAGCGATCCGACGTCCGCTTCTCGCCCGTGATCGCGTCGGTGAAGGGGAAGGCGCGCTTCCGGGCCGCCGTCGACGCGGACGCCGTGTTCGAAGGGCGCCTCTTCGACCCCACTGGGGGACCGTCGGGTGCCGCCGCTCGCGAGAAGCTCTTGCCCTATGGCGGCGTTCTCTACGAGCTCGAGGTCGAGGAGATCGGATGGACGCTGGACGAGGCCCGCTGGTGGAAGGCTTTCGTTGCGAGCGCACCGCGCTTTCAAGCTGCTGCGCGCAGCGTTCGCGACGGCAAGCTCGCCATCGCGGCGCGGGAGCTCGAGGCGGCCGCATCCGAGCTCGCGTCGAAGATGGAGACGTCGGTCCTGCCCGTCGTCGCCGAGAGCCGATCGATCGCGCAGCGCATCGCCGTGGAGGCCCCGCGCTTCGATGCGGCTGCGTCGAGCTTCGCGCGTGGCGGCGCGTGTGATCGCGCGGCCGGACCTCCTTCCTACGACCTTTACGGGCCCAAGCCTCCGTACGCGCCCGTCGTCGAAGCGCTCCGCGCATGCGCCCTCCGCGAGTACGAGCGGGCGATCGCCGCAGGCCCGAAGAACGAACAGGCGCGTCGGGCCGCCTCCCGGCTCGAGGTGCTCTACGCGGACAAGCTCGACGGCGCGTCGCGGCGCAAAGGGCTCCTCGTGAAGGGGTTCGCGGTCGGCGATTCTCCGATGCTCGACCCACCCGCTCCTTGAACGCGTCGGCGGTCGTCAGCGCAGGCGTGTGATGTACCAGGCGCCGCGCCACGCGGTCATCTCCGCGATGTCGATCTGGCGCTGCTTGCCGTCGAGGGTGAAGGTGAGCTTCGAGTGCTTCACGCGCCAGAGGGGCTTCTTGAACTCGCGCTTCTTCGGCGAGACCTGGACGATCGAGCGCCCGATCTCGAAGGAGACGAAGCGGGCGTGCTCGATGCCCTTCATTCTCTTGTGCATCTGCTCGATGCTGCGGCGGAACGGGTTCGACACGCGCTTCTCCCACGCCTTCTGCGGATCCGGCACGTCCCTGAGCGCGACGTAGGCGTCGCGAGGGAAGAGCGCGTCGGCGGCGAGATCCGGATTGTTGTGGGCGATCGCCTCGAGGAGGTGGCTCATTCGCTTGTCGAGATCCTCGCCGCTCGACGCCGGCATCGCGCTGTCGTCGTAGGCCGGCGTCTCCGCCGTCGGGCCCGCGTCACCGGCGTCGAGGTGCGCCTGGAGGATGGCGGCGGCGTCCGGGGGCGCCGCCGCGCTCTTGTCCGTGCAGCCCGAGCCGCCGAGGGCGAGCAGAGCGGCGGTGCCGAAGACGGCCAGACGGAGAGAGGACTCGAAGCTCCGGACGGTCCGCTCCATTCCGTTCAGGCGAGGTTCGGAAGCGGGACGATGTCGACGTGGAGGACCTCTTCGAAGGCCCGGATCTCGGCGAAGCACGCCTCGCTCGGACGCGAGACGACACGGAGCTTCGCGCACGACGCGCCGCCGCCCTCGAAGACCGTGTTCGTGACCTCCTCGACGTTGATGCCGTGACGCTTGATGACGGCGAGCACGTTCGCGAGCGTTCCCACCTTGTCGAGCATGCGGATGACCATCTGGAACCGCGCGTTCGAGAGGTTCATCACGTTCTGCACGTTCGGGACCGTGCCCTCGAGGAGGAAGGAGCGGATGACGCGTACGGTCTCCGTCGCGATCGCGAGCTGCGCCTGATCGGTGGAAGCGGCGATGTGCGGAGTGGCGTAGAGGAAGCCGCCCGTCGCGCTCGGGGTCGTGAGGTTGAACAGCTCGGGCGAGATCTCCTTCTTGCCGCGAGGCTCGTTCGGGACGACGTCGATGGCGGCGCGCAGGCCGCGGTTCTTCACCGCGTCCGCCATCGCCTCGTAGTCGACGAGGTCCGGCCGCGCGCAGTTGATGAACATCGCGCGACGCGGGAGGAGCTCGAAGATTTGGCGGCTTATGCACTGCCGCGTGCGCTCGTTCAGCGCGAGGTGGATCGTGAGGATGTCGGACTTCGACGCGAGCTCCTCGAGCGTGGCGGCGCGATCGATGCCCAGCTCCGCGGCGCGGGCGGGAGTGAGGCTCCTGCTCCACCCGATCGGGTGCAGGCCGAACGCCTTCGCGCGCGAGGCGACGTCACGGCCGATCGCGCCGAGGCCGGCGATGCCGATCGTCTTTCCGTAGAGGCCCTCGGCCTTGCCGTACTCGAGGCGCTCCCACTTGCCGCTCCGGAGCGACGCGACCGCGTCCGGGATGCGCCGGTCGAGCGCGATCATCAGACCGAAGACGAGCTCGGCGACGGCGGAGGAGTTCTTGCCCGGGCAGTTCGCGACGTAGATGCCTCGCTCGCTCGCGGCCTTCACGTCGATCGTCGACGTCTCGGCGCCCGCTCGGACGATCAGGTTGAGCTGCTTCGCGTTCTCGATGGCCTTGCGCGTGACCTCCTTGGAGCGAACCACGAGGATGCCGACCCCCGGGAGCTTCGACTCCAGCGTCTCCTTCGTCAGCTCCGGCTCGTACAGGACGTCGACGGGCAGGGTGCGCAGCTCTTCGAGCGCGCGGGGGTGAAGCTTGTCGGCAACGAGGACACGCATGGCGGCGCGCATCCTAGCCGAAAGCACGAAGAACGGCAGCTCAATTGCTCGAAAAGCCGCTTCTTTCTTCGTGCGTCCGCGACGGGCGGAAAGCGTCACGCGGGCAGTCGCACGCGCCCGCGTCGGGTCGCGAGCACGACCCCGCCGTCCTCCTCGGACAGGAACTCGGCGAGCTGCGTCTGCGCGAACCGCGTCATCTTCGCGTCGAACGGACCGCCCTTCGCGTCGCGCTTCACCTGCAGATAGAGGTCGCCGCGCGGCCCCATGCGGACGGTGGAGGGATCGAGCGGCTCCTCCGTCGCGTCGCTGAGAACGAGGATCACGTCCCCGTCGACCGCCTTGATGCTGCGTACGAAGTACGGGACGTCGTCGACCGTGAAGTACGTCCAGTCGTAGCCGTTCGTCAGGATGTAACGGCCGTCGTCGGGGTGCCGCGCGATCCACGTGTGGAGCGCGGCCTGGAGCTTCGGATGGTCGACGGGCGCGCCGTCGTGGAAGAAGCGCCCCTCCGCATCGAGCCGCAGCGTGCTCTCCCGCGAGCGGCCCTCGGGCGCCGGGAAGCGGAAGAAGTCGGGGTGGTCGCCGGGTTTCATGACTCTCCAGACCTCGGTCCTCAGACCTCAGTTCTCAGCAATTTCGAGGAGCTCGACTTCGGCGGCGTCCTCGAATCGGGGACATCGTGCCGTCCTTCGAAACGGTCGTCGGACCCGACGAGTCTTAGCAGGATGCCGTTCATGTGTCGGGCGCGTCCGGACGCCATGGGCCGGGTGCGCGGCCGCTTGACGCCCGGCCGGCGGGGTCTATAAGAGCCTTCAAAACTTTTTGAAACTTCAGAACTCGGGCCAGGCCGGCCTCTCGGACCGGGGCAGACAGATTGTCGCCGGCCGGGAAAACCAGCTGAGGGCCGAGGACTGAGGACTGAGGACTGACCCCCCGTGTACGACGGCCTGAGCGAGTTCGTAGAGCGGCTCGAGCGCGAGGGCGAGCTCGTCCGGATCCGGCGCGAGGTCGATCCCTACCTCGAGATCGCGGAGATCGCCGATCGCACGATGAAGGCCGGCGGGCCGGCGCTCTTGTTCGAGAGGCCGAAGGGGTCTCGCTTTCCGCTGCTCATCAACGCGTTCGGGTCGCGCAAGCGGATGTCGCTCGCGCTCGGCGTGCGCGATCTCGAGGAGCACGCGGCCGCCATCGAGGAGCTCGTCCGCACGAAGGCTCCGAAGAGCGCGCG
Organism: uncultured Myxococcales bacterium; assembly: GCA_937949945.1. Taxonomy (GTDB): domain Bacteria; phylum Myxococcota_A; class Polyangia; order Polyangiales; family Polyangiaceae; genus Labilithrix. The sequence goes on along the minus strand of CALFEQ010000155.1, from coordinate 12,989 downwards.
CGACCTCGCGGAGATGGCGCGCCGTCTCCCGTCGCTCGCGGCGGCGGTGCCGCGGAAGGCGTCGCATGCGCCGTGTCAGGAGGTCGTGCTCCGGGGCGACGAGGTCGATCTCGAGGCGTTGCCGGTCATGACGACCTGGCCGAAGGACGGAGGGCCGTTCTTCACCCTGCCCAACGTCATCACGCGCGATCCCGACACGGGCGTGCGCAACGTCGGCATGTACCGGATGCAGCGCATCGACCGCCGGACGACGGCGATGCACTGGCAGGTCCACAAGACCGGCGCGCGCCACTTCCGTCGCGCCGCCGAGCTCGGGAAGAAGCTCGAGGTCGCGGTCGCCTTCGGCGGCGATCCGGCGCTCACCTATGCCGCGACCGCGCCGCTGCCCGACGGGATCGACGAGTGGATGTTCGCAGGGTTCCTCCGCGGACGCTCGGTCGAGTACGTCCCGTGCAAGACGGTGGACCTCGAGGTGCCCGCATGCGCGGACTTCGTCCTCGAGGGCTGGGTCGATCCGAGCGAGCCTCTGTTCGAGGAGGGGCCGTTCGGCGATCACACGGGCTACTACACGCCGGTCGATCGCTTCCCGCGCTTCCACGTGACGTGCGTCACGCATCGGAAGAACGCGATCTACCCGTCGACGCTCGTCGGTCCTCCGCCGATGGAAGACGCGTGGCTCGGCAAGGCGACCGAGCGGCTCTTCCTGCCGCTGTTGCGGATGATGTTCCCCGAGATCGTGGACATGAACCTCCCGATCGAGGGGGCGTTCCACAACCTCGCGATCGTCTCCATCAAGAAGCAGTACCCGTTCCACGCCTCGCGCATCGCGCACGGGCTCTGGGGCGCCGGGCAGATGTCGTTCACGAAGGTGATCTGCGTCGTCGACGACGACGTCGACGTCCAGGACACGGCGCAGGTCGCTTGGCGTCTGCTCGCGAACCTCGACCCGAAGCGCGACATCTCGATGGTCGACGGGCCCGTCGACCAGCTCGATCACGGGGCGAGCCAGCCCCTCTGGGGAGGCAAGATGGCGATCGACGGTACGAAGAAGTGGCGTGAGGAGGGCTACGCGCGCGAGTGGCCGGAGGTCTGCAGGCAGAGCGACGAGGTGAAGGCCCGCGTCGACGCGATGTGGGCCGAGCTCGGGATTCCGCTCCCCGGATCGCGTCGCGGCGAGCGGCGCGCGGAGGCCATCGCCGATCTCGCCCTCCGCTCGGCCGCGCCCGACGAGCATGCGCGGGGCAACCGCGAGATGTTCGACCGCATCGCCCCGGCGTACGACCTGATGAACCGCGTCATGTCGCTCGGCATCGATCGCCGCTGGCGTGCGCGTGCCATCGACATGCTGGGGCCGGAGCCGGACAGCGTGCTCGATCTCTGCGCCGGCACGCTCGACCTGGCGGCGATGATCGAGCAGCGGTTCCCGCACGCGCGCGTCGTCGCGTGCGACGCGTCGGAGAAGATGCTCGCCCTCGGCCGGTCCAAGGTGAGGCGCGCCGAGATCGTCGTGGGGGACGCGCTCGATCTGCCGTTCGAGGACGCGTCGTTCTCCGCGGTCATCTGCGGCTTCGGCGTCCGGAACCTCGCCGATCTCCGTCGCGGTCTCCGCGAGATCCGCCGCGTGCTCCGTCCCGGCGGCGTCTTCGTGACGCTCGAGCTCTTCCGCCCGCGCAGCGCGACGACGCGCCTCGTGCACGCGGCCGGCCTTCGCCACGTGCTGCCCGTCCTCGGCGCCGCGCTCGCGAAGGACCGTGCAGCATACACGTATCTCGCCGAGAGCATGGAGGGCTTCGTCTCGCGCGACGCCTACGAGCGCCTCCTCGCCGAGGAGGGGTTCGGCTCGGTGGAGGCGGCGGACCTGACGCTCGGGATGCTCTCCGTCGTCCGCGCCGTCGCGCCCGAGGTCTCGAAGTCGAACGGCGTCGACCGCAGCACGAGCCTGGGAGCCTCGACATGAGCGAGAAGAAGAAGCGCAAGATCGTCGTCGGGGTCACGGGCGCGAGCGGGGCGCCGTATGCGAAGCGGCTCCTCGGATGGCTCGAACGGCGCGCGCGCGACGTGGGAGACGTCGAGGTCGGCGTCTGTCTCTCGACGACCGCTCCGGAGGTCTGGGCGCTCGAGTGCGGCGGCGATCTGCGCGAGCAGATCGATCTGCCCGTCTACGGCCTGCGCGACTACAAGGCGCCGTTCGCGAGCGGCAGCGCGGGATGGGACGCGATGGCGATCGTCCCGTGCTCGATGGGCACGTGCGCGCGCATCGCGCACGGCATCTCGGACACGCTGCTCACGCGCGCGGCCGACGTCATGCTCAAGGAGCGGCGGACGCTCGTCCTCGTGCCGCGCGAGACGCCGCTCTCCGTCATCCACCTCGAGAACCTCACCACGCTGGCGCGTGCCGGCGCGACGATCCTCCCGGCGATGCCGTCCTTCTACGGCCGGCCGGAGGGGGTCGAGCAGCTCCTCGACACGGTCGTCGGCCGCGTCCTCGATCATCTCGGGCTCGATCACGACCTCGCCACGCGCTGGGGCTCGAGCCGTCACCAAGACGAGAAAGGACGATCATGAGCATTTTCCTGGAACGGGCGATCGCTCATGCCGGGCTCGCCCCGATCCTCTCGGCGCGCGAGCGGGGCGATCTCGAGGCGGTCCGCGCTCTCGTCTCGACGCTCGACCAAGTGGACATCTTGGTGCTCGGCGCGGCCGCAGACACGATCCGGACGCGTGAATGCGGCGCCGTCGTCCGCGTGCACGTGGAGCCGGGGGCCGACGTCCGATGGATCCGCGAGGCGGCGAGCGATCTCGATCTGCTCCGCGCCGTCGCGATCGCGCGCCTGACCGGGCCCATCGGTGCCGCGATCGGCGTCGACTGGGGGAGCTGCGGGCTCGAGCTCGCGCAGGTCGCGCTCGGTTTCGGCGCGACGGACCTCACCGGGCCCATCACGCGCAAGAGCGGCGAGCTCATCGGCGCCGACGAGCTCAAGAAGGTGAAAGGCCAGGGGATGGTCGCCGTGACCTCCCTCAAGCGCCGCGAGATCGCCGCGCTGATCCACAACGCCGGCCGCGTCTGCGAGTTCACCGACGAGGCGGCCGCGGCCAACGCGTCGGCGCGTTCTTCTTCTGGAGAAGCCGCCCATGCTTGAAGCGATCCGAGAGAAGGTCCTCCGCGGAGAGCGGCTCGGGTTCGAGGACGGCCTCGCCCTGTTCAACGAGCCCGACGTGCTCGCCGTCGGCCAGCTCGCCAACCAGGTTCGCGAGGCGCGCCACGGGGACCGCACGTACTTCAATCGCAACCTGCGCATCGAGGTCACGAACGTCTGCGTCGCGTCGTGCCTGTTCTGCTCCTTCGCGAAGCTCGAAGAGCACATGCCGGGCGCGCACACGATGACGCTCGAGCAGGCATGGAAGAAGTTCGAGGAGGCCCGCGCGGCCGGCGTCGCACCGACCGAGGTCCACATCGTCAACGGCCTGCACCCGGGCCTGCCGTTCTCGTACTACGAGGACCTGCTCCGCGGCTTCAAGCGGATCGACCCGACGGTGCACCTCAAGTGCTTCACGGCCGTCGAGATCCACTTCTTCGCGCAGCACTACGGCATGACCCATCGCGAGGTCCTCGAGCGGCTCCGCGCCGCCGGCCTCGACAGCCTGCCCGGCGGAGGCGCCGAGATCTTCGACGAGGACGTGCGGCGCCGCATCTCCCCGGACAAGGCGACGGCGAGCGAGTACCTCGAGGTGCATCGCATCGCGCACCAGATGGGCATGCGCTCGAACGTGACGATGCTCTACGGCCACATCGAGACGTTCGCCCACCGCGTCGATCATCTGCTCCGCGTGCGCGAGCTGCAGGACGAGACGAAGGGGTTCCAGGCGTTCATCCCGCTCGCCTTCCACCCCGACGGCAACGGGATGAAGAAGCTCCCGGCGCCGACGGCGATGGACGACCTCAGGACGATCGCGGTCTCCCGCCTCATGCTCGACAACGTCGATCACATCAAGGCGTACTGGGTCAGCCTCACGCCCGACGTCGCGCAGATCGCGCTCCGCTTCGGCGCGGACGACATCGACGGCACGATCGTGCACGAGACGATCTACAAGGCCGCCGGCTCGCGCTCGCCGGACGGGCTCTCGTACGACGAGCTCGTCCGCCTGATCCGCGAGGCAGGGCGGACGCCGGTCGAGCGCGACACGCTCTACAACGTCGTGCGCGAGCACCCGAAGGCTCGCGCGCCCGAGGCTGCGATGAAGGTGCGCGATCGGAAGCGTGCGCTGGAGGTGGTGTCGTGAGCTCCGCGACCGAGAAGCCGGACGCGCGAGCGTCTGCCGTGAGCTCCGGGGACCGACCGCTCCGCGTCCTCGGCGTCGAGTACCTCAACGCGCGCCCGCTCTGGGAGTCGTTGCGCGACGATCCGCGCGTCGACCTGCGGCTTTTGCCGCCGAGCGAGGTCGCGCGAGCCCTCTCGGAGGACGAGGGCGACGTCGGCCTCCTGCCGGTCGCGGCCGCCGCGACGATCGGCGAGCTGCGCTTGCTCCGCAACATGGCGATCGGCGCGCGCGGCAAGATCCGCAGCGTCGCCATCGTCTCGGAGCGGCCGATCCACGAGCTCGACAGCATCGCGCTCGATCTGTCGTCGCGCACGAGCGTCGTGCTCGCGCGCCTCTTGCTCGCCCGCCGCAAGCTCTCGCCGCGGCTCTTCGGCGCTCCGCCCGAGGAGGCGATCGCGGCCGTGTCCGGTCGCACCGGCGCGCTGATCATCGGCGACCGCGCGCTCGACGTCGAAGGCCGCTTCCCGCACCGCCTCGATCTCGCGGAGGACTGGCTCGACTGGACCGGGCTGCCCTTCGTGTTCGCGGCGTGGTTCGCGCGGCCCGACGCGGTGTCGCGCGAAGAGGAGGATCTGTTCCGCGTCGCGAAGCAGAAGGGCCTCGCGCGGGCGGATGCCATCGCCGCCGAGCACGCGGCGCGTTCGGGTCTCCCGGAGGAGTCGCTCCGCTCGTACCTCACCGAGTCGGTCCGCTACGACCTCGGCGACGAGGAGCTCGCGGGCCTCCAGCGCTTCTGGACGGAGGCCGCGCGCGCGGGGCTGTTGCCCGCGGCGTCGCCGAGCTTCGAAGAGCCGCGCGTCGCGCGCACGCGCCCCTCGCTCGACAGCATCCTCTCGCGCGCGGCCGACGGCGAGCGCCTCTCGGTCTCCGAAGGCGTGCGCCTCTTGCGTGAAGGCAGCCTCTTCGAGCTCGGTCTCGCGGCAGACGCCGTGCGCCGGCGGAAGCATCCGCACGGCGTCGTCACGTACATCATCGACCGCAACGTCAACTACACGAACGTCTGCACGACGAGCTGCCGCTTCTGCGCGTTCTATCGGCCCGTCGGTCATCCGGAGGGCTACGTGCTCTCGCGCGAGGAGCTCGGGCGGAAGCTGCAGGAGGTCAAGGACGCGGGCGGCGTGCAGATCCTCCTCCAGGGCGGGCTGAATCCGAACCTGCGCATCGGCTGGTACGAAGACCTCTTCCGCTGGATCAAGTCGGAGTACGGCCTCGGGCTGCATGCGCTCTCGCCGGAGGAGATCATCCATCTCGCTCGCCTCGAGGAGCTCTCGGTGTGGCGCGTCCTCGAGCGCCTGCATGCGGCCGGCCTCGACTCCGTCCCCGGCGGCGGCGCCGAGATCCTCGTCGATCGCGTCCGCAGGAAGATCGCGAAGGCGAAGTGCACGAGCGCCGAGTGGCTCGGCGTCATGCGCATCGCGCACCACATGGGGCTGCGCTCGAGCGCGACGATGATGTACGGCACCGTCGACACGCCCGAGGATCGGATCCTCCACCTGGTGAAGATCCGCGATCTCCAGGACGAGACGGGTGGCTTCACGGCGTTCTTCTGCTGGGACTACCAGCACGAGAACGGCACCCACATCGCGCCGGGCGACAACGGCACGCACCTCTACTTGAGGATGCAGGCCGTCGCGCGGCTCATGCTCGACAACGTCGATCACGTCGGCGCCTCGTGGGTCACGCAGGGACCGGCCGTCGGTCAGGTCGCGCTCCGCTTCGGTGCGGACGACTTCGGCAGCGTGATGTTCGAGGAGAACGTCGTGTCGAGCGCCGGCACGACCTTCCGCATCAATGCGGAGGCCATCGAGCAGAGGATCCACGGCGCAGGGTTCAAGGCGGCGCGCCGCAACGTGCGCTACGAGTGGCTCACGGAGCCCTCGGCAGGGTCGGGGGCGTCGTGACGCCGTAGCGCTGGCACGACCGGGCGAGCCGCGTTCTCGCTCGCCGCGCCGGGACTCTCGTCGATGAAGCCGAGCATCTTCCACGCCGACCACGTCCTGCCCGGTGACGCGCCCCCGATCGCCGACGGCGCCGTCGTCGTGGATGCGGACGGCACCGTCCTCGACGTGGGACCCGCTGTCGAGGTGCTGCCGCGCAACGCCGGTCCGACGCCCGAGCGCGTCCGGGGCGTCGTCTTCCCGGGGCTCGTCAACGCGCACACGCACGTCGAGCTCTCGTCGATGCGCGGGAAGGTGCCGGGCGGCCAGGGCTTCGTCGCGTGGGTCGATCTGCTGGTCACGCTCCGCAGCGAGATCGCGCCGGAGGACGACGCCGAGGGCATCGAGGCCGCCGTCTCCGAGCTCGCGCGTTCGGGCACGGTGGCCGTCGGTGACGTCACGAACACGCTCGCCCCGGTCGCGGCGCTGTCGCGCGCCGGCATCGCAGGGTGCGTCTTCCACGAGGTGTTCGGGATCGATCGCGCCGTCGTCATGCGTCGGATCGACGGTCTGCGCGCGGAGCTCGAAGCGCGCGTGCCGAGCTGGCCTTCGACGGATCTCGCGTACGCGCCGTCGCCCCACACGCTCTACACGCTCCACCTCGACGCCGCGCGTGCGCTGCTCGACTCGGCCGAGCAGCGCGGCCTTCGCCCGAGCCTCCATCTCGCCGAGCACGCCGCGGAGCGGCGTGCGATCGAGCACGCGGACGGCCCGGTGCCCGATTGGCTCGTCACGCGCGTCCGGCAGCGGCCCGAGTGGCCGCGGCGTCCGCTCTTCGACGTCGCCGAGGACGTGGGGGCGCTGCGCGCGGGGGTCGTCCTCGTGCACCTGACCGACGCGCGGCGCGACGAGCTCGATCGCGTGGCGAAGAGCGGCGCGTCCGTCGTGCTCTGCCCTCGCTCGAACCTCTGGATCGGGGGACGCCTTCCGCCGCTCCTCGCCGTGCGTGAGGCGGGGATCGAGGCCGCCCTCGGCACGGACTCGCTTGCGTCGAACACGTCGCTCGACGTCCTCGCCGAGGCGCGCGCCCTCGCCGATCGCTTCCCGAGCGTGCCCGCCTGGGAGCTCTTGAAGATGGCGACGTGGAACGGCGCGCGAGCGTTGGGCCGCGAGGATCTCGGGCGGCTCGCGCGAGGCGCGCGCCCCGGCGTGCTCTGCGTGGAAGGCGAGGTGGCGGCCGACCCGGCCGCGTTCCTCCTCTCGAGCCTCCGCGCGCCGCGCCGGGTGCTCGCTGCTCGATCGCGTGCCGCGCGTGGCTCGGTTGGCGCGGGTGTGGAGTCGTGAGGATGCTGATCGATCGCCTTCGTCGCTGGGGAGAGCTCGTCACCTTCTCGCATACGATCTTCGCGATGCCGTTCGCGGCGAGCGCGGTCGTGCTGGCGCTCGAGCAGCCGCACGTCCCGCTCACGGCGCCGCGCGTCGCGGCCATGCTCGGCTGCATGGTCGCTGCGCGCACGAGCGCGATGGCGTTCAACCGCTGGGCCGATCGCGACATCGACGCGAAGAATCCGCGCACGAAGAACCGCCCGGTGCCGTCGGGCCGGACCTCGGCGCGCGAAGCGCTCGCGCTCGCGATCGGCTCCGGCGTGATCTTCTGCGTGCTGGCGGCGACGCTCGGCTTCTGGCCGGCGGTGCTCGCGCCGCCCGTGTTGCTCGTGCTGCTCGGATATTCGTTCGCGAAGCGCTTCACGTGGGCGGCGCACGCGTGGCTCGGAGTCGCGCTCGCGCTCGCGCCGGGCGGCGCGTGGATCGCCATGGGCGCCGCGCCCAATGCCGGCATCGTGCTCCTGATGCTGGCGGTCGTCACGTGGCTCTTCGGCTTCGACGTCCTCTATGCCCTCCAGGACGAGGCGTTCGATCGAGCCGAGGGACTGCGCTCCGTCCCGGCGCGCTTCGGCGCGCGCCGCGCGATGCTCTTCGCGGCGGCGTCGCACGTCGTGACGATCGCGTGCCTCGTCGGCACGGGCCTCGAGCTCCGTCGCGGCCCGGTGTTCTTCGTGGGCGTCGCCCTCGTCGCGGCGATCCTCGTCGTCGAGCACCGGCTCGTGCGAGGGAAGGACGGCGCGGCGGACCTCGCGAAGATCCCGAAGGCGTTCTTCGACTGCAACGCCTGGGTCAGCATGGGGTTCTTCGCTGCGACGCTGATCGACGCGGTCGTCACGCGCTGAGCGCGTCGATCGTCATCGACGGCCCGCAGACGTGCTCGACGCATGCGGGCTCGAAGCCGACCCGGGACGACGCGGTCAGCGAGCGCCGAACGTCGGCGTCGACGTCGGCAGCGGCATGCTGCTCGGGGCCGCGGCCGGCGGCGCGGCCGGCCGTGTCGCGAGGAAGGCGGCCATGCCGAGGCCGAAGACGATGAGCGAGAGGACGAGCACGAGGATCACGAGCGACGGGCTCATCGCGTGCCGCTTGCGCAGGGTCCGTGCGCGACGCCCGCGGACGGTCGGCTCGAGGACGCGCGGCGGCGGGGGAGGGGGCTCGTCCTCCGCGATGATGACGCTCGGCATGTAGGGGATCGGAGGTGGCGGCTTGGATGGCGACACGTCCGAGGCCGGCGGGGTGGGGATGGTGCCCGGCGGGATGATCGGAGCGAGCTCCGAAAAAGACGGGCGACTCTTCCGAACCAGACGCTTCTGGTTCGGAGGCGTCGGCTGGTCGTCTCGCAAGACCGCGGCTATCCGTGCAAACGGGTCGTCCTCACCGTCCGTACCGCTGCCCATCATCCGCTCCGCCCACTTCCTCGAGAGCATCGCATGTGCCAACGCCTGGTGGGTGCTGGAAAACGTGTTTGTGCGGAGAACGACGAGGGTAGAGGCGAGGGTACGGCGACGAGGCTGGATCGTGGTGGCTCCGTCTTGGCCGCCCGCCGTACCGGTCGGCGCAGCTACCGGACGGCGGTCGCCTCACCCACTCCACTCGGTCCACTCGGCACATGGCCGCGCTGTCGTGGGATCGCCCTGGCTCACCTGGTTCGGCCGGCGGGGCGAAAAGCTTCTATAACCGACGGCCCATGGGCGAGCGGACGAGCGGGCAGAGGCGGCGCGCGTCGAGCGGGCGGAGCGGGTCGAGCGACCCGAGCAAGTCAGGCGGGCCGAGCGGGCCGAGTGGGTCGAGCAGGCCGAGCGGCCCGAGCGGGCCGACCGGGCCGAGTGGGTCGAGCGGGCCGAGGCGATTGTCCGTAGCGCTCGCGCTCGCGGCGCTTTCGCTCGCGGCGTGCAAGAGCTGCGAGGAGCCGCAGCCCGCGGCGCCGGAGGCGGGCTCGGCGCAGGTGGCGTCCGGTGGTGCGGGAGCGGGCGATTCGGGACCGGTCGAGGCGCCCGATGGGGTCGCAGTGTCCGACGCGCCCGACGCGCCCGACGCGTCGGAACCGTCCGAAGCGGGAGCCGCCATGGCGGACGGGGAGCACCGCGGAGACGCGGGAGCGCCGACGTGTCGGCTCGTCTACGGCCCGGCGGAGCAATCCTTCCGTGGCCCGGCGGCGCTCTCCGTCGTGGGAAAGGAGCTGCGGCTGATCTTGAACGACTCGGGCAAGCCGCGTGTCAGCGTGGTGCCGATCACGCCGGTCGCGAAGGGCGCGCCGCCCATCGTGCCGCCGAGACCGCGTTCGTTCACGGGAGTGCGCTGGCCGGCGTGCGAGGTCGCGGGGCGCTTCGTGTACTGTCAGGGCCCGGGCGGCTCGATCGTGCGGAGCGTGCTCGGGCCCGATGGCCGGGTCGTCGGCGAGGGGAAGGTCGTGGCGCAGAGCCGTTCGGGCACCCGGATTGCGGCGGCCTCCTTCGGCCGAGATCACTCGGTCGTCGCCTTCCTGGACATGCGCCGAACGACGGAGGGCGACATGCTGCAGGCGTTCGTGGCGCTCGACGATCGTGACCCGGTACGTCTGTCCGACGACGGCGCGGGCGCGACGACGCTGCGCTTCCTCCAGCGTGGAGACGAGGCGGTCGCCGTCTATCTCGACACGCGAACGGCGATGGTTCCGGTCCACGCGCGTCCGGTCTCGTTCGACGGTTCCAAGCTCTCCCTCGGGGAGGACGTGGTCATCTTCGTCGGCGGTCCGCCCGAGCGAGGCATCGATCTGACCGTCGCGCCCGCGGGCCCGAAGGCCTTCGCCCTGATCCCCATGCCGCACGAGTCGATGGACTTCGGCATGGCGACGCTCCCGATCGAGGATCCGCCGAAAGACGCCGTCTCCGCCATCTGGTCTTTCTACCCGAACGGCCTCGACCCGGCCCCGATCGCCGCCGCGCCTGCACACGACGGAAAGAGCGCCTTCGTCGCGCGAGTCCGTCCTCGTCACAAGGAGCCGGGCTCCCCCCGAATCATGGAGCTCGGTCGCATCGACGCGAGCGGCGCCTTCACGTCGCTGGGCGAGATCGCGGACGGCAAGCGCGTGACGGACATCGCCATGATCGACGACGGCGCGGGCGTGTGGATCCTCTACGGCGACCCGACGATCACGTGGCTGGAACGCCGTGTCTGCACGGGATCCTGACGCGTGCGGGCCGCCGGAGCGATTGTTGCCCAATCAACCGAGGCGCACACCAAAGTCCGGGAGCGGTTGCTCGGAGAAGCTCAGCGCGCGCAGCGCGCGCCCGTCTTGCCGTACTGCACGTGCGCGCCGAACCGGTCGTACGGCTTGCGGATGGCGTGGACCTCCCACGAGCCGCCCACCCACGGGACCCGCGGCATCGAGGTAGCGCGCACCACGCCGGCCTGGCCGTTGTAGTTGCACCGGCTCGCGTCGGGTGTGTCGCCTGGGAAGACATTGAAGTCACAGAAGATGGTGCCGCTGTTGTCGCCGTCGACCTTCACCATCTCCATCTGGTTGGCGGCGAGGTCCTGCCACGCCTCACCGTTCGACTTCGCCGCCGTCGCGTCGCGGAAGAAGCGCCCCGGCGCGGCGATGTAGCCGGAGGTGTCGAGGTCGTTCCCGGGCGCGGGGAAGTAGTAGAAGTAGAGGTTGTTGTTCAGGTTGTTGACCGTGTTCGACCAGTTCACGCCGCTCGCGGGCTGAATCGGGAGGGTACCGCCGGCCACCGTGCCCCACGACGAGCCCCACGGGTAGGTCTGCGTCCACACCTGGTCGATCTCGGCGAGCGTCGGCATGCGACCGCCGTCCCATGCGCAGAACGCGGCGTAGATCCAGTACGGCGCGCAGTTGATCGGCTTTTCGTCGTACTGCGCCTGCGTGAAGCGACGGGCCGAGATTCCGTTGCCGAAGTGGGCCTTCAGCGTGTCGTGGTCCCACCAGTACGTGTTGTGTCCGTAGGCGCCGTCGTCGACCCAGCATCCCTGGGACACGCTCGGGTAGCGCGCGTCCATCACGGTCCCGCCGAGCTGCATCAGCAGGTTGAGCGGCTGCCCCGGATTCGCGCTCGCGGGCAGGAACTGCACGAGGTCCCAGCCGTTGCCGCGCAGGTCGGCGGCGAGGCGCTGGCCGGTCGGCGTGTTCGCCGCGATCTCCTGGAGCGCCCACTGCCGGAGGTTCGGTCCCACGGCCGTGATGAACTGGCGGATGCGCCCGGCCGTGATCTCGTACTTGTCGAGGCGGACGCTCGGCGTGCTCGGCAAGGGGAGCGATCGGCAGCAGCTCTCGTGCTGGCGGCCCGGATCGTTCGTCTCGCCGCGCCCGCACGTCGTGATGCCCGCGGTTGCGTTGGTCTTGCAGGACCGGCCGGCGACGCACCGGTTGATGCCGCCCGCCGTGTTGCAAAAGCCGGAGGCGCAGTCCGAGTCCACGAGGCACGAGCGATCGTCCGCGCACCGCGGGGCGTTCGTCGGCGGGCCGCCGCCACAGTCGACGTCCGTCTCCGTCCCGTTCTTCCTTCCATCGGACGCGGTAGGCGCGTTGCAACGCTTCGAGTCCGGGTTGCAGGCGACGTTGTTGCAGTCCGTGTCGACGAGACACTTCTGGTTCGTATCGCACCGCGGGGCGTTCGTCGGCGGGCCGCCGCCACAGTCGACGTCCGTCTCCGTCCCGTTCTGGATCCCGTCGTTCGCCGAGGCCGAGGCGCAGACCTTCGCCGCGATGTCACACCGCACCTGATCGCAGTCCGCGTCGTCCAGGCAGCCTTGGCCGGGAGGACACTTGGGCGCCTTCGAGCCGCCGCAGTCCACGCCGGTCTCGTCTCCGTTCTGGACGCCGTCCGTCGGCGACGGGGCCTGGCAGACGTTCCCGGTGCAGACGCCGCTCACGCAGTCCTGGGCGATCGCGCAGCCCTTTCCGTCCGCGCAGGCCGGCGCCTTCGAGCCGCCGCAGTCGACGTCGGTCTCGTCCCCGTTCTTCACGCCGTCGCCGGGGCTCACCTCCTGGCAGACCCCGTCGCGACAGCTCCCGGAGGCGCAGTCCGGCGCGCCCTGACATGGATCGCCGGCCTCGCAGGGGGTCGAGAGCCGTCCGCAAGCAGGGCCCCCGCCGCCCGACGACGACCCGCCGCTCGACGACGACCCGCCGCCGGACGACGAGCTCGTGGAGGACGACGCCGTTCCGGAGCTGCTCGCTGCCGAGGGCCCTTCCTCGGACGAGCACGCCGCCATCGCCACGGCCAACAACGCCCCCAGCAGCGTACGCATCGACATCGAGACCTCGTGATGGGTACAGGACTTCGATGTCGAGAAGTATCACGTATGCGCGTACGCGTGACCATCGAGCGCAGACCGCGCCGGCAAGCCGAGCGCGTCGCCCTCGTGCATGCGCTCGGCTGCCTCAGCGCGAGGGCTTTCGACGAC
>CALFEQ010000154.1 GCA_937949945.1 uncultured Myxococcales bacterium | reverse complement strand
GGCGCTTCGATCTCGACGACGTCCATCATGCGGTCGAGCGCGAGGAGGAGGCGGCGCTGTCGATCGGGCTCGAGATCGCCGTCGACGACATCGACGATGAAGTAGAGGCCCGCTTGTTGGTGCACGATGCCGAGAGTGTTCACCAAGAGCTCGCGGGGCTGGGCGCCCTCTCGCGCGCGCCGGTGCGAGAGGTAGCGCAGGCGTACCTGGAGGCGCCGGTACATCACCCGCAACAGGCGTGCGAGGTTCCGCTGGAGATCCCGTCTCGCGCGGTAGTCGAGCTGCCCGGGCGCTACGATCACGACGCGCCGATCCCACTCGCGCAGTCGCTGCTTGTCGCGCGGGCGCATCGAGGCTTCGAGCTGCGAGAGGAACGGGCCGATGTCCATCGACAGCTCGGGTCCGGACAAGAACCTCGTGAGCTGCGCCTCGAGGAAAACGGCGAGGTCCTGCCCTGGCTCGACCTTCCAGCCGCGCGCGCTGCTCGCGAGCGTTAGTAGCGGACGCCGTCTTCGGACACTTCTTTGAACGATCGCGCCGGGCGGCAGTCGCGAACGTAGCACGTTGAGGTCGCGCTGGAACGTCCGGACATTCACGCCCAGCGCTTCAGCGGCCGTGCGCGGTCGCAGTGCCTCGCCGCGCTGGAGGCGCTCGTAGACACGGATCACGCGCTCGGCTTGCGTGTAGTCGCCGCGCGGTCGGGCCGCGTGCCTTCTTCGCTGCCATGCAAACCCCGCATCTTGCCTAGGGACAGACGAAGACGCGAGGGGCGCGTCTGCGTCGTCTGTGAACCGGCGCCACGAAATTTTGCGTTCGAGTCTTCGCGACTCACGAAATTTCGCGGCCGTCCTTCCGACGCCAAGTCGGCGATATGCCGAAAGATATAGTCGCGGGCCATCTGGCACGCGAGCTGCTGAAGGCGGCGGTGACGTTCGAAGGAAAAGGACCGATGCTCCGATCGAAGCCGACCAAGAAGCTCACCGCATTGATCGTCCTCGCGATGCTCGGAAGCGCGGGAATCGCGCTCGCGCAGACCGCCACCGTGAAGGGTCGAGAGGGCTCTCCCGAGCCTCGTCCGGTGCCGAGCGGGACGGCCACCGTCAAGGACCGGGAGTCGACCTCTCCCAGCTCTGGACCGACGCCGGGGCCTGCGACGCTCGCCGGAGGCGTACCCAAGGCCGAGATCAACGTCTTCGGGATGGGCAGGGGCTTCAACGTCTACTTTTCGTCCGGCCTCGCGGCGCAGATGGACGTCACGATCTGGCGCCCCGCCGTCGTCGGTGGTTTCACGGTCGTCGACGAGCAGTCCACCATCGGTGTCGAGGTCGCGGCTCGGCACGATCGATCCGTGGCTCCTCCTCCCGGGACCTACAGGATCCGCTTGCAGATCGCGAACGTCGCCGACGACGCGACGCTGGTCGCCGAGGCGAACGGGACGACGCAGACCTGCAACATCAAGAAGTCGCCGGGCTATCAGGCCTACCAACCTTGCGACCTGACCTTCACCACGAAGGGCGCGGTGCTCGACGCCAAGATCAAGTACCCCCAGGGCTTCAAGGGCCTGGCGAACTTCTCGCTGCAGTCGATCGAGGTCACCAAGATCCGCTGACGTTCGCGGCGACGAGCCTCCGCAAGCCCATCGCGCGCCCGGGTCGATGACCGCTATCTTGGGGAGAGCGGCTCGATCCGATGACGCGCAAGGCGCTCGCCGAGGGCATCTACGAGCATCTGCTGACGGTCGGTCTCGAGCGCCGGCTGGACGGCATCGCCCCGGCTCGCTCGGAGATCGCGACGCTACCCCGCGCCGATCTGCCGAGCAGGCTCGCGCGGCATCTCGCGGGCGAGATCGAGCGCGCGCTCCGCGACGTCGGCGGGGTAGACGAGCAGCTCGCGCTGGCCGCGTCGATCCTCGAGCTCCTCGAGCGGGCGGCGCCGGACACGGCCTCGGGCGACGCGCGCGTCGCGCCTCCGCCGCGTACGCTCCTGTCGGTGCATCGAACGGCCGCGCCGCTCCGGCCGGCGTCGCCGCTGTCCTCGACCACGCTCCTCACCCGTGCGCGCAGCGAGCCCGCGCTCGGGAGCGAGCTGTCGCGCGAGATCGCCTCCGCCGAGGGGATCGACGTTCTTTCGGCGTTCATCACGAAAGGCGGCATCCGCGCGATCTGGCAGGAGCTCGAAAGAGCGGCTCGTCGTGAAGTGCGCGTGCGCGTGCTCACGACCGTGTTCACGGGGACGACGGAGATCGGCGCGATCGACGCCCTCGCGCGGCTGCCGAACGTCGAGGTACGGATCTCGTACGACGTCCGTCGCACCCGCCTGCACGCGAAGGCCTGGCTCTTCCGCCGGTCGAACGGCCTCTCCACGGCGTACGTCGGCTCGGCGAACCTCACCGCGACCGCGCTCGGCGCCGGCCACGAGTGGATGGTGAAGGTGTCCGAGGCGGATCTCCCGCACGTCATCGAGAAGTTCGCCGGGACGTTCGAGAGCCTCTGGAACGACGACGAGTTCGAGCGCTACGATCCGGACTCGGCGGAATGCGTCGCGCGCCTGCGGGATGCGCTCGGCGCCGAGCGGGCATCGAACAACGTCGCGGTCCTCTCTGCGCTGACGCCGCGTCCGTATCCATTCCAGGAGGAGATCCTCGATCGGCTCGAAGCCGAGCGGTCGCTCCGCGGTCACGTGCGCAACCTGGTCGTGGCCGCGACCGGTACGGGCAAGACCGTCATCGCGGCGTTCGACTACCATCGCCGCGCCGCGAGGCTCGGCGTCCGGCCGCGCTTGCTCTTCCTCGCTCACCGGCGAGAGATCCTCGAGCAGGCGCAGGCGACCTTCCGTCACGTGCTGCGTGAGCCCGCGTTCGGCGAGCTCTTCGTCGACGGCCGCGAGCCGGGCGAATGGGAGCACGTCTTCGCGTCGGTGCAGAGCGCCGCGCGCTCGCTCCCCGAACGCGTCGCGCCGGATCACTTCCGGCACGTCGTCATCGACGAGTGCCACCACCTCCCGGCGGACTCGTATCAGAGGCTCGCCAAGTACCTGCGGCCCGAGGTTCTGGTCGGCCTCACCGCGACGCCGGAGCGGGCCGACGGCAAGTCGCTGCTGCCCGACTTCGACGGCCGCGTTGCCGCCGAGCTCCGCCTGTGGCACGCGCTCGAGCGACAGCTCCTCGTCCCGTTCGAGTACTACGGCATCAACGACGGAACGGATCTGGCGAGCGTGCGCTGGTCGCGACGCGGCTACGCCGTCGACGACCTGTCGCGGCTCTACACGGGCAACGATGCACGCGTCGATCTCGTCGTCGCGGAGCTCGCCAAGCGCGTGGTCGACGTGCGTGCCATCCGAGGGCTCGCGTTCTGCGTCTCCGTCGAGCACGCGGAGTTCATGGCGCGGAGCCTGACGGCGCGCGGCGTTCCGGCCGTCGCCGTCCACGGCAAGACGGACGACGAGGAGCGCGCGAGCGTGCGCCGCCGTCTCGAGCGCCGCGAGGTGAACGTCGTCTGCACGTGCGATCTGTACAACGAGGGCGTCGACCTGCCCTTCGTCGACGTGCTGCTCCTGCTCCGCCCCACCGAGAGCGTGACGCTCTTCCTCCAGCAGCTCGGACGCGGGCTGCGCCTCTACGAGGGCAAGACGAGCTGCCTCGTGCTCGACTTCATCGGTCAGCACCGCGCCGAGTTCCGCTTCGAGCCGCTCTACGAGGCGCTCACCGGCATTCCGCGCGCGCGCCTGCGGAAAGCGGTGGAGGAGGGCTTCCCGTACCTGCCGAGCGGGTCGGTGCTGCAGCTCGATCCGGTCGTGCGCGAACGCGTGCTCGAGTCGCTGAAGCGCGCCGTCGCGACGGGCGCCTCGCTCGCGCGCGACCTGCGCGACCTCGCCGCGAGCGAGCCCCGCATCACGCTGCGGCGATTCCTCGAGGAGACCGGGTGCGATCTCGACGACGTCTACGACCGCGCCGACGGATGGACGACGCTCCGCGCGGCCGCAGGCCTCCTCTCGGACGTCGACGAGCAGACGAAGGATCTCAGCCGCCGGCTCGGTTGGCTGCGCCACGTCGACGAGCCACAGCGGCTCCGTAGCTGGCGCGAACGGCCGAGCGACGACGACGTCTACGTGCGTCGCCTGACGATGCTCGCCTTCCAGCTCGAGCATCGCGGCGTCGTTCGCGAGCCGCGCGAGACGCTCGCATGGCTCGAGAGCGCTCCCGGCATCGCGCAGGAGCTGCGCGAGCTCGCAGAGGTGCTCGAGGATCGCGTCCCGCTCGCGAACGACGTCTACCCGGTCGCGGAGTGGCCGCTCGCGCTGCACCGGCACTACACGCGCCGCGAGATCGTGGCGGCTGTCGGCTTCGTGAAGCCGGGAGAGAAGGGGGTGACGCCGCAGGGCGGCATCCTGAAGCTGCCGGGCAATCGCGAGCTGCTCCTCGTGACGCTCGACAAGTCGGGCAGCTCCTTCTCGCCGACGACGCGCTATCGCGACTACGCCATCAGGCCTTCGCTCTTCCATTGGGAGACGCAGACGGCGGCGAGCGTGGACCGCCCGTCGGGACGGCGATACCTCGACAGCCCGGGCAACGGCTGGTCGTTCTTCCTGTTCGTGCGCACCGATCCCGACGCGCCCTACGCGTTCCTCGGGCCCGTGCGGTTCCGCTCCGCGAGCGGCGATCGCCCGATCGGGATCACGTGGGAGCTCGAGACGCCGATGCCCGCGGCGCTGTTCGATCGGTTCGCCACGTTGGTGCAGACCTGACGCGGAGCCCGCCGAGGACCGCGGACCGAGGACTCACGAATTTTCGCGAGCCGTCTCGAGATTCCGTCGCGAGTTCTGGAGAGCGCACCCGGATGATGGCCTGCGGAGCGCGAATTCCCACGAGATTTTGCTATCCCGATTGATGGTACGGCGTCTGCTTGGTAGCGATCGCCATGACGAAATCTCTGCTCACGATCGGCTTCGCGACGCTCTTCGGTTCGACGATCACAGGCTGCGACTTGGACACCCGCGGCCTCGACATCGACCCCGCCCAACTCACGGCGCAGGTGCAACCCGCCGGCGGCCAGACGCGCGCTCAGGCGCTGACGTTCCCGAGCTCGGATGCTCGCGGCCCGATCGTTTACGAGATGCAGTTGACGAGCGGCAGCGGCGCCAGCCGTAGCGGTAGCAATACGGGCGGCGGCAGTGGTGGCGGCGGCGGCGGCGGCAGTGGTAGCGGCGGCAGCGGAGGCAGCAGCGGCGGCGGTGGTGGCAGCAGCGGCGGTGGTGGCAGCAGCGGTGGCGGCAGCAGCAGCGGCGGTGGCGGCGGCGGCGGCGGCAGGGTCACTTCCTGGAAGTACGAGCTCAAGAACGTCCAGGTGACGTCGTACCAAACCGGTGGGGCGCAACCGGGGGAGCTCAAGGGCGTGACGGTGCACGCCACCATCGGGGCCCACGCGGGCTCCGACCTCGAGTCGGCCAAGAAGGTCCTTCTCGCCAATGCCCAGACCGTCGGCAGTGCGCGCATCACCGGCCTTCGGCGCCTCGGCCGAGAGCCCGCCAAGACCGAGACCGTGCACGTCACCCACCTCGACGGCGTCCGCATCGTCGACGTGCGCGAGAACCGCGACGGGTCGCTGACCCTGGTGATGACCGCGCAGTCGGCGCGTCGTTGATCACCTCGCGATCGTCTCCTCCGCCAGGGTGGCCGAGATCCGCGGCGCATCGCATGCTGCGCTGCGCATGATGCGCCGCGGATGACGAGTGGGCGAAGGGTGGTGCCGGAGGCGCCATCGCGTCGCGAGACTGCGGAGACCGCCAAGACGTGCCTGCCGCCTGGTAGGTGTAGCCTGACGTCTGGCGGCGGGTCGGGAGGGCGCTTCCAGCAGGCGACGGCGTACGTCGTTTGCCGCGACGAGCGCGGGCCCGACGACCGGTGAAACGCACGCCATCTCGGTGTTAACCTCGCGCGATCATGGGTGCACGACGCGCGACACGAGACACTCGCGTAGAGGGAGCTTTCACGACGCTCGACGAGGGGCCGACGTCTCGAGCTGCGCCGAAGCGCGCTGGGACGGGGAGGGGAGGGAAGACGCCGAAGAAGACGGCGACGAAAACGCGTAGCGCAAAGGCCGGCAGCGGCCGGGCAAAGTCGGCCAGCGGCAGCGCAAAGGCGGGCAGTCGCCGTGCGAAGGCCGGCAGTACGCGCGCGAAGGCCGGAAGAAGCCGTGCGCGCGCGGGCGCGAAGGCCGCGCGCCCTACGCTGGCCTCCATCGCGGCTCAGATCGCAGCGCTCAGCGAGCAGGTTGCAGCGATCGCCGCGTTGCTCACGAAGGAGCGGCCCGAACCGTTGGGCTCTACGTCCGCGAGCGCTGGTCCCGCGAGCGCCGGGCCTGTGAGCTCCGGGCCGGAAGGCTCCGGATCCGCGAGCTCTGGTCCGGTGAGCTCCGCACCGGCGAGCTCCGGACCCGTGAGCTCCCCGCCGGAGAGCTCGGAGCCGGCGAGCTCTGCGAGCGCGAGTGACGCGGCTGGCGAGGGAGACGGGCCGCGTGAAGCCGGCGCCGAGCTCACGCCGGAGACGTTCGAGGCCGACCTCGTGTCCGTCGTTCGCCAGCTCGATCGTTCCGGCCGATACGGTGGCCTGGTCCCGATCCCCGAGGTGCGAGACGTCTTCGTGAAACGCGGCTGGACCCGGCGCTCCTTCGACGAGCGCCTGTTGCAGGCGGAGCGTGATTTCGTCGTCGACCTGAAGGCGGCCAACGACCCGACGCGGCTCTCCGCGCCGGAACTCGCGATCGTGGATACCGGCCGAGGACACCTCCAGTACGTGGTGGTCCGATGACGAACGACGAGAGCACTGCGAGCGTCACGACCGATCGCCTCGAGCGACTCGAGGCGCATCTGGCGTCCTCTCCGAGCCCGTTCTCGGACGCCGTCCTGCCCAACGCATTCCACGAGACGCCGGACGTCCCGAGCATCCACGCCGACGCGAGGGCGCGGTGCTTGTCGCTCATCCGCGAGGCTCGCGAGCGAGGGCGCACGTCGCTCCAGGTGATCACGGGCGAAGCCGGTGACGGCAAGACGCACCTCATCGCGTGGTTGCGGCGCCAGTCGGAGGACGCGTGGCGCAAGAACACCGACAGCGGTCGGTTCGCGCTCACCGTGATCCCACCCCTCCGGTCCGTCACGCGCGTCCGCCATCACGTCTTGCAGGAGGTCGTCCGGCAGCTTTCGTTCCGGCTGCCGGGGGATGTCCACATCGACGAGCGCACCGATACGCCCATCGAGATCGTCATCTGGCGTTCGCTGCTCGCCATCGCCAAGATCCTCGCGGACGACAAGTCGACGCCGCCCGCGCTCAAGAGCCGGCTCGAGGACATCAGCGCGACGAATCCGGAGCGTTACCTCTCGTCGTGCGTGGAGCATCTCAAGCAGGCCTGGCCGACGATCGGTCGTGCCTTCGTCGACACGGCCCTCCGCAACCATCGACTCGCTCAGCTCGATCGCGAGGTCTTTCGCGTCTTGGCTCGGTTCCCCGAAGGGGAGGAGCCGGAGCGCACGGCGATCGTCGACTGGCTCGGAGGCGCGAGCCTGTCGACGGAGCGGCTCCAAGAGCTCGACACGAACCTCGTGCTCGACGAGGAGGCCGAGGCGACGCGCGGGCTACGTACGCTGCTCGCTCTCGCACAGCTCGCCTCGACGCCGATCGCGCTGGCGTTCGACCAGATCGAGGGCACGGCGCGGCTCGGTGACGACGCGGTCAAGGCATTTCTCGAGACCATCGCCGAGCTCTACAACGACTGCCCGAGTACGGTCCTCCTCGTCTTCTGTCAGGCGCAGCTCTGGCCCGACCTCCGTCAGGCGGCTCCGAACCACGTGCGCGATCGTCTCGACGACATGGCGCCGGTGACGTTGAAGGCGCTCACGCCGAAGGAGGCCGTGTTGCTCGTCGAGGCGAGGATGCGCCACTTCTGGCAGGGCGTGGTCGACGGACCCGAGGACCCGCTCTTCCCGTTCCATCGCGAACAGGTCGAGGCGATCGTCGTGCGGGAGAATCTGCGGACCCCGCGCGCGGTGGTGAAGTACTTCCAGGCGCTCTTGCGAGAGCCCCCGGAGAGACGTGAGAACTTCGTGCCCCACGTCGTGCGGCCCGCCGACCAGGTTCGACGCAAGCTCGACGCGCTCCTCGAGGAGGAGCGACGGACCGCGCGGCCGCCGGACATGCGCGCGGCGCTCGCGCAATCGGTTCTGCACGACCTCATGGTGCACGCGGCAAAGTCCGGACGCCGCGTGAACGGCACGCTCGTGCGTGAAGTGGAGACGTACCGTCCTCGGAAGACGACGTGCTCGGAGGGGATACGCGTCACCCTGGAACGCGAGGGCGAAAAGAAGCGTGTCTACGTCGAGAGCTCGAACAAGCAGCACGGCAAGTCCGTGGCGTCCACGGTCAAGCGCCTCGCCGACGTCTTGAGAGAGGACAAGGCTGACGTCGCCGTTCTCCTGCGGGAGGAGGCGTTTCCGCTCACGCCGGCGGCCAAGAAGGCCATCCTGGAGCTCACCCCACGCGGCGTGCTGTTGAGGCTCTCGGAGGGCGAGATTCCGTCGCTCGCGGCGATCGAGGCGCTCTTGAATGCCGCTGCCGCCGGCGACGTCCCCGTCGATCGCGCGACTGCGCTCGATCTCGCGGTGGAGCACATCGACTCGAGCTTCGACCTCGGCGAGCGTCTGGTCGCCTGCGCGTTCCCGGACGCCTCCTCGAACGAGGGCGCGAGCGCGAAAGGGGCGACCGCCTCGCTCAGTGGGCCGGAACCTCTTAGCGACGATGCAGGCGTTCCGTCGCTCGATCCGAATGCGCTCGAGGAGCAGGCTCGTGCCGTGCTCACGCACCTGCGGACGGTGCGCGCCTTCGAGCCGGCAGCGCACCTTGCGTCGGCGCTCGACATGAGCGTCGAGACGATTCACGAGGTCCTTCGTCGGCTCGAGGCGAAGAAGCTGATCGATCTCGTCGATGATCGCAATCGCTCGCGCGTAGTCTTGCTGCGCCCGGAGGGGGTCCTATGACGGAGCAGACGGCCAGGAGCGAGTTCTCGGTGACGGACATCGTGACGGCGACGCGCTGTCCGCGCCAGTTCGTCTTGATGCGTGACGGTCACCGTGTCGTGCCCTACGGGCCGGACGCGTTCGGAAGCGCGGCGCACGTCGCGCTTCGGGCGATTGTGGCCGGAGCGCTCGAGGACGAGAAGCTGCACGCGCTGCTCGATCGACCCATCCCGGACCGCGAGGCCGTGAGCGGCGCGCTCTTCCGCCTTGCGCTCGGCGAAGCGCACGCGCACGCGAAGCGGGTCGCGAGCCTCGTCGACGGGGTCGAGCTCGCGAGGTTCGCCGACACCATCAACAAGATCGTGGCGCTCCTCACCCCGCCGCTCGCGAAGGCTGCCGCGAACGCCTCGAGCGGGCGTGCGGCCGTGCAGAGCGTGTTCCTCGCCGCCGAAGAGCCCGTCGAGCTGATCCTCGGTGGCGAGGTGAGGATCCGCGGGAGGGTCGATCTCCTCTGCAAGAGCCTCGGTGAGACGTGGGTCTGGGATCTCAAGACCTACGCCGGGAGCGATCTCGCGCAGCTCGAGCAGGTGCGCCTCTACGCGATGGCCTACGCGGCGAGGGGGCTGCGCCCGCGGCCGATGCTCGTTCACGTCGTTCGCGACCGCATCGAGCTCGC
This sequence comes from uncultured Myxococcales bacterium, assembly GCA_937949945.1. GTDB lineage: Bacteria > Myxococcota_A > Polyangia > Polyangiales > Polyangiaceae > Labilithrix. Next base: position 125,901 of record CALFEQ010000154.1, on the reverse strand, counting down.
TCACGCCGACCCGCCGAAGGAAGACGACGAGAAGAAGCTCCTCAGGCTCGCGCGACACATGCGTCGATGGCTCGACGGCGAGCGGCCGCTGCCCGCCCCGGACCTCGGCACGTGCCGCAAGTGCCCCGCGCAGACCCAGTGCTGGCGCAGCTGGGGCCGTACGCTTCCGGACGAAGCGGACGATCTCGGCGAAGAGTCGCGAGAGATGCCTCGCTCGGAGGTACATCCGGTCTCGGAGCCGCTGCTCGTCGCGTCGGCGAGGGCGAGCACGCCGGACGTCACGCGAACGAGCAAGGCGCGGGAGGTCGGGAAGGACGCTCCGCTCTGGATCGGCAGCCTCGAGACGCGCGAGCCTGCCAGGCTCGAGCCGATGGAGCTCACGCGTCACGTCGCGGTCTTCGGTGCCTCGGGCTCGGGGAAGACGTACCTGGCGAAGTCGATCGTCGAGGAGGCCATTCTCGCCGGCGTGCCCGTCCTCGCCTTCGACGTGCAGGGTGACATCCTCACGCTGGCGAAGCCGCTCGGGGACGACGAGCTCGACGAGTCGCTCCATCGCCGGCGCGACGAGTACGCGGCCAAGGTGGACGTACGGCTCCTCACACCGATGAGCGACGCGGGGCTCCGGATCTCGCTCAATCCGCTTCGCTTCCCGTCACACGAGATGGGGCTCGAGGAGAGCACCGTCTACTCAGAGGCCGTCGCCGAGAACCTGCTCGCTCACGTGAAGCTACCGCCGAGCTGGCGCGACCACGCACGCCAGTACCTGGCGGAGAGGATTCGTGGGGCGATGGAGAAGGTCTCGTCGCTCGCAATCGAGGACCTCATCGCCGGCATCGCGGAGGAGGACGTCGACGATCCGCTGCTCGACAAACCGCAGCGAGAGAAGCTGGTCAAACAGCTCCGACTCCTCACGGTGGGATCGACGAGCCTCCTGTTCAGGCTCGGGAAGCCGTTCGATCTCGACGCGCTGCTGACGCCGAGCGAGCCGGGCAAGACGCCGCTCAACGTCATCTGGCTCAACGGCCTCGGCGATCAGAAGAACAAGGAGAGCTTCGTCGCGATGGTCCTCGCGGACCTGTACGGCTGGATGCTCCGCCAGAAGGGCGGAGCTCCGCGCGTGTTGCTGTACTTCGACGAGGTCGGGCCCTACATGCCGCCGCACGGCGAGCCTCCGTCGAAGAAGCTCCTGAAGCGGATATTCAAGGAGGGCCGGAAGTACGGCGTGTGCGGCCTGTTCTGCACGCAGAACTTCACCGACGTCGACTACAAGGTCGTCTCGCAGGCGAACACCGTCGCGATCGGGCGCCTCAACGCTTCGCAGGAGAAGAAGAAGGCGGCGGACTCGCTCGGCTCACCGCCCAACTTCGACGTGCATCGCACGGTCGACCAGCTCATGGGCGTCACGAGCGGTCGCTTCATCGTGAAGCGAATCGAAGGTCCGCCGCACTGGCTCCAAGGCCGGCAGCTCCTTACCCAGCACGGGCGGACCTGGGGTGAGGAGGAGATCCGAGCGCACACGCCGGAGAGCCTGCGGCGCGCTTGGGGATAGCGCCTCGGCGCGAACGCTCGCGCAGTTCACGCCGCCCGCTTCGCGAGCACCCTCTCGAGCTTGCCGAGCGCCGCGTCGAGGGCGACCGGCGTGACGTGCACGCCGCGCGACACGGCCGTGAGCGTGAAGCGCGTCGAGTCGACCGTGAAGATCCGGTGGAGCACCTGCTGGTTCGACTCGTCGAGGACGACGATCGCCTGAGGGCGCGGGACGCCGTCGCGGTGGGCGCGGTCGGCGAGGGTGAGGAGGAACGACGCCGTCCCCGCGAGGATCTCGACGTCGCGCGCGTTCGAGCTCGACGCGAGCGGCAGACCGGCATCGTCGCTGAGGACGACGGAAGCGAAGCCGCCCTTCTCCGCGATGGCGTCGAGCATGCGCGGCAGCTCGCCGAGGGAGGAGCCCGGCTCGAGGCGCGACAGCTCCTTGCCGAGGCGTTCGCGCTCCACCACCGGCGCCAGCATCTCGCGCAGCATCTCGCGGAGCGCCGCCGCGTCGTCCTGCCTTCGCAGGAGCGGCTGCAGGATCTTCTGTACCTCGGACCTGAGCACGCTCGGGTCGTTGCCCTGCGACTGCTGCTGGCCGATGCGCGCGAGCCCTTGCCGGAGCTCCGCCAAGAGCTGCTCGGCGACCTGCGTCTGACGCACCTGGTCCGCGATCTGCTGCTCGAGACGGGCGATCCTTCGATCGCGCTCGGCGATCTCACCCGCACGCTGGGCGCTGTCGGCCGCGAGCGCGGCGCGCGCCGCTCGGCCCTTCTTGGCGCCGAACAAGTAGCCCGACGCGAGCAACGCCGTACCCGAAGCCATCGCGAGGATCAGCGACAGCGTGATCATCGAGCTCTCTCCTCCTCTCTGCCCCGAGGACACTCTCCCGTACCGCGTACCCTCACGACCACGCGCCGGTTGGCGTCGGCGTCGTCGGTCTCTCCTTCGACCGGCGAGAACGCGCCGAAGCCGCGCGTCGTCAGCCGGTCGCGTGCGACGCCGGCCTCGACGAGCAGCTCCGCGACGGCCGCGGCGCGCCGCCGGCTCAGCGCCAAGTTGCCGTGGTCGGTCCCTTGCGAATCGGCATGGCCGTCGACGACGACGGGCCGCTCCGGATGCGCCGCGAGCCACGCACCGAGCGCCGCGATCTCCGCCGTCGCGCTCTTCGGCGGCGTGTGCGAACCGCTCGCGAACGTCACGACGAGCGGTTCGCACGGACGCGGTGCCGTCTGCGCAATGGACGGAGGTGTCTGCGATGCGAGAGGCGCCGGCGACGGCGGCGCGACGCGCGCGCGATCGTCGGTACCCGTGATGGAGGAGGGAGGCTCCACCATCGAAGCACCTCGAGCCGCGCGGGCCTCCTCGGTCCAGGCGGTCGCCGCCCCGAGCGCCGCCGCGAAGCCGAGGACCGCGAGGCCGATCGGGACGGGCAGGGGGGTGTCCTCTCCCGCGACGCGGATCGGAGTCATGTCCCGTGCCCCATCTCGCGCAGGCGCGCCAAGTTCGCCTTCACGCGCCGGTCGCTCGGCTCGATCTCGCTCGCCGCACGGAAGGCGGCGAACGCGCGTGCATAGTCCTTCGCGAGCAGCGCCTCGATCCCCTCGTCGTAGAGCTGCTCGAAGAGTCTCGTGGATGCGAACGAGCCGCGGATCTCGCACGAAGGCTCGGCCTCGGCGGAGTCGGAGTCGCTTTCGGAGTCGGAGTCCGGGTCCGGCGGGAAGTCCCACGCGAGGTCCGACTCGAGCTCGTCGTCGCCCGCCTTGGACGCCTCGTCTGCGATGCGCGCTGCTTCGAGCAAGACGCTCTCGCACGAGCCTTCCATGTTGCGCTCGAACGTCTCGCCGCGCGCGAGCGCGCGGCAGTGGACGGTGGCTCCCTTCGCGAACGCCATCCTCCGGAACGCGGCCATTCCGCCGCCGCGCTCGTCGGATGCGTGTCGCGTCTGCCCCCTCTCGATCACGATCTGTCCGTTCACCGTCGGGCTGCGCACCGACAGCACGGCCGAATGGCGTCCCATCGCGGCGAGCTGGACGTAGTCGGCGACGCTGAACGGGGCCGCGCCGGCGACGTCGGACTCGAGGTTGCGCTCGACGATTCGCCGTAGCTCTTCGATCGGCAGCGGCTTCTCGTGGATCTCGACGTCGCTCCTGCGCTCGAGCAGGGGGCGGAACTTGCCGACGTACGCCGACACGAAGACGACGGGCACCCGCGCGCGCTTCTTGTCGAGGTAGGACGCGATCTCGATCCCGGAGCCGTCCGGCAGATCGAGATCGGAGAGGAGGAGGTCAGGCTCGATCGACTCGAGGGCGCGGAGCGCTTCGCCGACGGAGCCCGCCTGGACGATGGATACGTCGCGCAGCCGACCGAGCCCGCGTGCCATCGACGCGCGGAGCATCGGCTCGTCCTCGACGAGGAGCACGACCTTCTCTGCGCTCTCAGCTTGGGATTGCATATTCCTCCGGCAAATTGTCGGTGCCCGCGCGCATGTTCTCCGCCCATTCGAAGAACTTCGCGACCATGTCCTTCCCCCGGAAGAGCGCTCCGTGTTGCGGAGCGATGATCTCGATGTCGAGCTTGCGCGCCGTGCGTGCCCACACCTTGAACGCACGTTCGTTCGCCATGTACCGGCGGTGGAAACCGTCCATGTACTCACGGTGCTTCTCGAAGTCGGTCACCTCCGTGTACTCGGCGCCGATCGATGCGCCGAGATCACCCGTGTAGAGGATCTTCGAGACCGGGTCGTACACGTGAAAGTTGCCGGGCGAGTGCAAGAAGTGCGCGGGCACGACGAGGACGTGCGAGCTGCCCAGCGGAAGCTTCATGCCTTCGTCGGGAATGGGCCTCAGCCGGTCCGCGACGAGGTGATCGAGCCCGAAGTGAGGAACGAACCGCGTCCAGAGGGTGGACACCCAGGCCGTCGCGTCGGTCGTCATCAGCCAGCCGTTGACGGCCGCGACGATGTCGGGGTCCTGGTGCGAGAGGAAGATGGTCTCGAGCTGCGCGCGACCGAGCACGGTCTTCGTCGCCGCGAGCACCTTCGAGTAAATCTTGTGTCCCCCCGGATCGAGGATCATCGCCGCCTGGTCGTGGACGATGACGTGTTGGTTCGCTTGGACCGCCAGGCCGCCGGCCGAGAAGTCCTCGAGCAGTACGTTCTTGTGATTGGCGGTCTCGAAGAGCGTCGTATGGGCCACGGGATCACCTCGCTCGAATGTGGATGGCTTTTCTTCGTTTGGGGGGCTCAGAGCACCTTGCGGAGGTCGTCGATGGCCCTGCGCATGTCGAGGAAGATGAGGCCGAGCTTCGCGGCCTTGTTCGCGAGCACGAGCAACAGCGTCCCGGCGCCCGCGGCCATCATGACGGCGTAGCCCTGCTTCCCGCGGACGAGCACTTCCTCCACGTCGCCGCGTTCGAGCTCGCTCGCCGCTCGCTCACCGAGGCTCGACAGCGTCGCGCTCATACCGGCGACGCGAGACTCGTCGATGTGCTGCGGGAGCGCGCTCGCGATCATCAAGCCGTCTTCGGAGATGAGCGCGCTCGCCTCCACGTCGGGCGAGGCGCTTTGCAGGCCGCGGAGAATGCGATTCAGGCTGTCGATTCGGGACATGGGTACCTCCTCTCCTCGTAGTCGTTTTCAGTCGCGAAAGTTGGTGGCGACGATCGGCAGATAGAGCGTGACCGACGTGCCTCCCCCCTCGGCGCTGACGATCTCGAGCCTGCCTCCCGAGACCTCGGCTACGCGCTTGCACAGAGCGAGCCCGACCCCCGACCCTTTCTCTTTCGTGGTGAAGAACAGCTCGCAGCACCGCTCGCGGACCTCGGGCTTCATCCCGGGACCGTCGTCGGAGACCTCGAGTGCAAGGACTGCGTCCTCGTCCTCGAGACGTGCGTCGACCTCGATGACGTTTCCCTCGTCACACGCGTCGATCGCGTTCTTCACGAGATTGAAGACGACGCCGCAGAGCACTTCACGGTCGAAGCGCAAGAGCGGCAGATTCTTGCCGACCGCGCGAAGCGTGATCCCCTTGCGGCGCGCCATCGGCTCGAGCACGACGCACGCGTCGCGCACGGCGGCGTCGATCGCCGTCGGCTTCTCTGCGCGCGCCGTCCGCACGAGCCCGCCGATCCCGTGCAGCGTCAGCGTCATCCGGCGGATCTCGCTGAGCACCGCATGGAGCTCCTTCGCGTTCGGCGCGTCCGGCTCTTCGAGGAGCACCTCGAGCAGGCTGGTCACCGCAGCGAGCGGGTTGCGTAGCTCGTGGAGCGCGGACGGGAGCACGTCGCCGACGGCGGCGAGCTGCAAGAGGCGATCGCGCTCCTTGCGTAGCTGCAGAACACCCCCGAGCTCCTGGAACAGGATCACGTAGCGGGGGGTGTTGTCCGGCCCGACGAAGCTCGTGACGGTGAAGCCCACCTCCGTGGTCTTCCCGTCCGGGAGCTTCACCGTGAGCTCGGGGCGTTCCTCCTTCTTGGCGAGCGCCGCATGTATGAGATGGGCGCGACGCGCAAGGACCGCGTCGACGCGCAATCCGTGCAGGCTCTCGCGAGGCCGCGCAAGGATGCGCGCAGCCCCCGCGTTGGCGAGCTCGATGATTCCATCCTCGCCGAAAACCAGGACTCCTGCGGTCAGAGCATCGAGCGCGGCGCGCGCGAGCGCGCCCTCGGTCGTTCCCTCCGGCGCCATGACCGCCGCGCAGTGCAAGGCGCCCGCCACGTGCGGCGGCGCTCCTCACGCACGGATCGATGGACGTGCGCGGTCGTGTGTGGCGGCAGGGGCGCGGATACGACCCGAGCAGGCTATCGGGGCCTATGCGCTTCGAGATGGACGGACTTGAGCCGGCAGGCGCGCGTCGTCTCGATCGAGGTCGTGCCCGAGATGACGGGGGCACGCGCGCCCGAGGCGGGGGGCTGCAACTTGAGAACCGCCTTTCGCATCCCCTTGAAGCTCCGAGAGATGCGGATTCTCCTCTTCTCTCTGGGCCGGAGCACGTCGGCCCCATCCCTCGGGTCGGGGCCGGACTGGTCGAGGTAGAAAGCGGCCTCCCCCTCCAAGCTGCCGTGGGCGTTCCCCACGGTGGCCTCGATCTCGAAGCTGGAGAGGCATCTCGGTGAAACGGGCGCCACCACCCTCACCGAGTGGAACCAGACCTTGCCAGCAGTCAGGGAGACCCTGCGATCCGGGGCGAGCCCGGCGTACGGGTCGGCGGGCGTGCGCGACTTCCACGCCATCACGCATTCCGGTTGGACCACGAGCACCTTCGCCTCGCCGCCCGCCTCGAGGCGGAGGATGGCCCTGCCGTCGTAGCAGCCGCTGATGAGCCCTTGCGGATCGGTGAACTTGACCCACGTGCGCGAGTTCGCGGGCACGTTCACGGGGACCGGCGGCAGCTCGGCCCTGTACTCGGGAAAATCGGGATTCGAGGTGACGAGGAGCCTCGTCTGCAGCGGCTCGCTGGTCGGGTTGACGATCTCGACCTCGTACGAGAGCGGGCCGTCGGCATAGAGGCTCGTGTCGGGCTGGCCGTTCGGCTCGAGGGCGCGGCGCGCGTTGGCGATCGAGGGGGCGCGCGGGATCTGTATCGGCTTCACCGTCGCCGTGGGGACCGGAGTCGGGGGCGTGATCTTCACGGTGGGAGCCGCCGGCGTCTGGGCGGGGGCGCCCGCTGCGACGACCACCGAGGCAACGACGAGTGACGAGCCGATGACCTTCCGCATGTACTCCTCCGGCGTGTGGGCTATCGAGGGCGGATGCTGTTTGAGCTCGACGAACGTGATGCGGCAGTCGAACCCGAGGCCAACTGACTGGCACGGACCTCGCAGAAAGGCGAACACGATGCAAGAGCTATTCACCCAGGCGCTGTCGTCTTTCGGGGGGACAATCGCCCGAAGAAGACGCCGGCGATCACCCCACGCGTGCTCATGCAAGATGGGCTAGCGTGTGACGTCTGAGCTCGAAACGCGCGCGGCCGAGCGCGACGGATCCCGAGCGTCGCCGAGCAGCTCGCGGATCGGCGCGAGGGCGGGCTCGCGGGCGGCGGCTCCCGGATCGACGAGCACGACGAGGTGATCCTGCGCGCGGCTCGTGGCGACGTGGAGGAGATGGGGACGCTCGCCGAGCCATCGCAGGTGCCGGCGTTCGGTCGCCACGACCGAGAAGACGACGACGCGCCGCTCGCCGCCTTGCAGGCGATGCACGGTGCTCACGAGGACGCCCTCCGGTCCGAGGAGCCCGCGATCGAGGAGCTCGCGCTCGATGCGGATGCACTGACCGACGAACGGCGTCAGCACCGCGATGTCCGACGGCGTGACGCCGTCGGTGACGAGCCCCATGACGAGGTCGATGGCGACCGCGGCCTCGGCCTCGTTCACGACGCCTTCGGAGGCGCGCACGCCGGCGCCGGGCACGGCCATCGCGAGGACGGGGGCGGTGAGGCGAGGTGAGACGTCCGCGAGCGAGCGCGGCGGCGTTCGCACGTCGAGCGAGTAGCCGCTCCATCGAGAGGCGAGCGCGACGATCGCGCGCTGCGAGCGGAAGTGCTCGGTCAGCGAGAGGCGCGTCCGCACGCGCGGCTCCGCCACCGCCTGCGCGGACGACGTCGAGGTGACGCTCATGCGGAACGGCGCGACCGCGGTCTCGTCGAGGCCGCGAGCGAGGCGCTCGTCCACGCGTGCATCGAGCGTGTAGACGGGAGGTAGCTGCGCGGTGTCGCCGGTCAGCATGGCGCGCCGCGCACGCGCGAGCGCGGGCACGGCGTAGATCGGCGCGCACTGCGCGGCCTCGTCGATGACGAGACGATCGATGACGTCGTCCTCGAGCGGGAAGCTCGCGCGCATCGAGAGGAGCGTGCATCCCGCGATCGGGAACAAGGGGGCGAGCTCGCGGAGCGCGAGAGGGAGCGGCTTGCCCCTCCCGCTCCATTCGGATCGCGCCGCGTCGCGCACGGCGGCGATGCGCGGGATCAGAACGGGCGCGTGGGCGCGCGCCCATGCGTCGCGCACGGCGAGCGCAGCGTGGTACAGCTCCGGATCGAGCGGAGGGGCAGGCGGTCCGTCGTCGACGGTGGCGTCGAGCTGCGCGCGGAGGGAGTCGAGCTCCTTCCGGAGCGCGGGCGCGGTGAGCTGCAAGCGCGCGGTCGCGAGCGACTCGAGCGTGGTCTGGATCGCCGCGTGCTGGCGGTCGATGTCCTCGCGAGGACGGGCGGGATCGAGATCGCGATACGGTGTCTCGAGCCCGAGCGCGGCGAGCGCCGGCTCGATCCTCGGCGCGCGCAGCTCGTTCGCGCGTGCCCACTTCTCGCATGCCCGGCGGACGGAGGGATTCTTGCCTTCGAGATGGATGGGGGCGAGCCGCGTGGCGGCCTCCGCGTGCTCGCAGAGCGCGCGCTCGGCCGTCTCGAGGACGGCGAGCTCGATCGTGGGAGGTGGCGCGTCGGGCACGCGCGCGAGCTGCTCGCGCAGAGTCTCGATGCGTCGCTCGAGCGTGCGCCGCTCCTCCGCGCGGGATGCACGTGCCTTCCGAGAGGCTTCGCGTTCGCGCAGGTAGGCCCGCACCGGGGCCGCCCGCTCCTCGAATGCCGCACGCGCCTCGGAGAGCGACGTTACGCCCTTCGTCTCGAACCACGCGATCACGGAGTCGAGCGTGGCCGCGGTCGTCTCGGCGAGGGTGCGTCGATTGCCGAGGCGGAGTCCGACGGGGAGCCCAGGACCGCCGACGAAAGGCGCGAGGGCGTGATCGACCGCGGCGTTGTTCGTGCTCGTCACGACGAGCTGCCAGGATTCCTTCCGCGTGGGTGCGTTCGACCAGAGCGGTCCGAGCGCGCACGCCACGACGGTCTGCGCAGCGACGGTGTGGAGGAGCGCCGTCTTCCCGCAGCCCGGCGGGCCGCGAACGGTGAGGAGGTCCTCGGCGCCTTCGAACGCGCGCGCCGCCTCGAGCTGCGAGGGCGTCGGCGTCGTCTTGCCGGAGGTGAAGACGGCGCCGCGCGTCGGCGTCGCCGCGGGCGCACCGAGGAAGACCGCGAGCGGACCGCGCTCCGGTACGGGCGTGTCGAGCACGGCGTTCAGATCGGCGCGCAGCCCGCTCGTGGGATCGCCGCGCGGCGGAAGCATCGCGAGCCCGTGCGGATGGCAGCGCAGGGCGCGCGAAAGGTGTGCGCGACGCGCGGCGGCCTCGGCGAGCGCCGCGAGATCCTCGCGCGTGATCGGGCCGTCCGCGGACGGCTCGAGCTCGGCGTCCTCGCCGCCCGACTCGAGCACGCGCGTCGCCGCACGAACGAGGGCGCCGAGTCCGGCGCGCCCCGCCTCGGCGATCGCTCCTAGCGCGGCTCCGTCGAGGCCGAAGAGGAAGTGCCAGACGCCGGCGTGGAGCGCGTACCCCTCGTCGCCGAGCTCGATGACGAGCACGTCGGGGATCGGAAAGGTCTCGCCGGTGCGCGCGCTCGCTGGGAGACGCCAGGGCGCATCCTTCGTCTTCCAGCACGCGCGCGCGCCGCCACGCGAGAAGAGAGGAGCGACGCGCGTTGCGCCCTGCTGCACGAACGTCGTGAGCGGGAACCCGACGATGAGCGCGTCGTCGCCGTCGGTAGCCATCACTGCGGCGTGCGCCTCGAAGAGCGCCGCGGCACGCGCAGGGATGGGCTCGAACCGCTGCGAGGTGGCGTCGCCGAGGACGAGCGCCGTCGCGTCGTCTTCGGCGTCCGTGAACATGCGCAGCGAGAGCGCGGCGCCGTCTCGGGCGACGGGCCGGAGCATCGGGTGAGGAGAGAAGGTCTCCGTCCGCGGTGGAGCAGGCGGCGCGACGCTCGCCTGCTCGCGGGCCATCTCGTCGAGGGCGCGGAGGCCGTACCGCAGCGGATCGAGCGACGGGCGCATCGCGGCGAGCACTACCACGACGGCGTCGGCGATGCCGCCTCGCATCGAATAGCTCTCGTTCTCCGCCGTCCTCGTCGCGCTTCGCTCGACCTCGTCGGAACGTCGCAGTAGAGGGAAGGGGACGTGAGCGATCCCTGTCGCGTCCTCGAGATCGAGCGTGCCTCGGCTTCCGAAGGCGATCGCCGTCCGGTCGACGAGGCGGTCGACCAGGCGGAGCGGGAGCTCTCCGTGCTGCTCACCGCGCGGGCGCACCGTGACGTGGATGCGGTCGCGATCGCGCGTGCGCGCCTCTCGTTGGTGAAGGCGCACGCCGCGCGCGCGGAGGACGCGCGGCACGGGGCGGGGCAGATTTCGCTGAGCGCTCAGCGCGCGCCCACGCGCGAGGCGTGCGAGCTCGGCTGGCGGCGTGCGGAGTCGATCGCCGCGGATGCCGAAACGTCCGCGCGCGAAGCGCGCCGTGTCGCGGAGGAGATCGGCGACGCCACGTCGCCGACGCCCAGCGGCCGCGCGGCCCGCGCGGCGCGCGTCTTCGCGGAGAGGGCCGAGGCCGCGGCCCGCGAGGCGCGCAGGTACATCGAGGAGCGAAACGACGCGTACACGTTCCACGCGGACGAAGGATTCTCGTTCGGGGAGGGATGGCACGTCGCGGCTGCAGCGGTGCTCGCCGGCGTCGCCGTGCAGATCGAGCCCGGCAAGCCCGGCACGGAGAAGGCCGAACGCTTCCTCCGCGACGCCGGGCTGAGCGATCGCCTCGTCCCGTACCGCTCGCGCCCGTGCGCGATGAAGCAGACGACGGAGATCGTGGCGCGCGCGTTCATGAACGATCCCGCCGGCGCCCAGCACCGACTCCGCGCCGCGTTCCTCGGCGACGAGCCCGTTCCCATCGCGGTGAGCGACTACGCCGATCGGAGGCTCGCGGGAGCGCCTGGCGGACCGAAGGTCCTCCTCTGGATCCGCGCAGGCATTCACGAGCCCGAACGCAACACGCGGCCTGCCGAGCTCGTCGAGCTCGCCCGTCGCGCGCAGCGCGCGGGGCTCGTGCCCGTCCTCGTCGGCGACGCCATTCCCGAGGGAGCGCTGCTGGAAGGCGTCGTCGACATGACGCTGCACTGGAGGGAGCCCGTCTTCCGAGGTGTCGATACGCGACGAGCCCAGCTCCAGCTCTTCGAGCACCTGAGGCGGAGCCACGACGTCGTCGGTCAGATCGGCGTGACCACCGCAGGGATGGACGGCCCGGCGCTCATGGGCCTACCGACGACGTACCTGACCGACGCGCCGAACGTTCGCATGAGGCGGTGGGTCGGTGCGGTGCCCGGCTATCAGGAGATCGTCCGAGAGGGAGCCTGGCTCGATCGCGTCAGCGCGACGTTCTCGGAGTGGCTGCGCGGCGCCGTCGCCCCCGAGACGGCGCACGCGTAGGACCCGTGGCAGCTACGACGAGGCGGCGTACTCCTCCACGTGACGGAGGTCGATCTCCACCGTCCCGCCGAGGATGCCCGCGTAGGTCTTGCAGAGGTCGATCGCTTCATCCATCCCCGACAGCTCCATGACGGAGAAGCCGCCGATGAGCTCCTTGGACTCGGCGAACGGGCCATCGACGACGCGAAGATCGCCGTTCGTGAAGAAGAGGCGCTTGCCCGTCGCGCTCGGGCCGAGGCGGATCGACTTCACGAGGACGCCGGCCTTCGTCATCTCGGTCTGGAGGCGGGTGAGGTCGGCCTTCTGCTTCGGGCTGCGCCCGCTCGACTCGGTGGCCTGGTCGGCCTTTTCGATGAGCAGGAACTGAAGAGGCGGGTTCTCCGGGGGTGGCATCAGACCGAGGTCCCACGGCTCGGTGACCTTCCCGAGCTCGATCTCGCCGTCTCCGAGGATCTTGCCGTAGCGCTCCGCCCAGCCGATCGCCTCCTCGCGCGTGCGCACCTTCAGCACCAGCATCGCCGCCGGGAGCTCGTTCTCGCCGCGGTAAGGTCCATGCTTCACCGTGCATCTCCCGTCCCGGAAGACGAGGCGCGTGCGCGTGCTGCTCCCGCGGAGGCCCGCTCCGTCGAGGAAGCGGCCCGCCTTCGCGTGCTCGCCGATGAATGCGCCCATCTTGGTGACGATTTCCATCGGGGGCGGCAGGCCGGCTTCGGTCTGCGGGTCGTTCTTGTGCATGACGATGAATCGCATGGTGGCTCCTTCCGGGTCGTGAAGACGTAGAGGGGGAGCGCACGCAGCCTCGGGCTGCAAGCGTTCCCGAACGGTCGCGACCGGCACCCGCCGGCGCTTCGTCCACCCGACGAACGGCGCGCGAGCGAATCGACAGCTCGGGCGATCTTTTTGTAAGTGCTCGAGAAGCAAAGCTTTTTTTCTGTGCGTTCGGCGCCCGCGGAGCGCTCGTGTCGGCGTCCTGCGGCGATCGCTCGCGAGCCCCGAAAACGGCTCGCTGCGCGCCCCCGACGCGCAGCGAGTCGTCATGTGACGTTCGGTGACGCTCCCCAATCCCGAACGATGCGCCGCCCTCCGTCTCTCAGAACACCGGCGTCGGCGTGAGGACCGGCGCGCTCGGCGCGAGCGGAGCGGCGGGCATCGGGACCAACGGCACCGCCACCGGATACACCATGCTCGTGAACGGGATCGCTTCGCCGGTGAGGGCGGCCGGCGCGATCGGCGTCGCGAAGATGCTCAGGTTGGCGAGGTTGAGCGCCGGCGCCGCTCCGAGCGCTCCGGGCTGGAGCAGGCCGGGCTGCGCCGCCGTGAACGTGACGTTGAACGTCAGGGGCGTGAAGGCGTCGATCGGCGTGAGGTCCGTGAACATGAGCGCCGAGCCCGTCAGGGTCGGCGTCAGCCACGACTCGAAGCCCGGGGCGACCGCGCCGTCGATCATCGTGAGCTCGGTCATGCCGACGCCCGGCGCGAACGCGCCGAAGCCGAAGGCGGGGACCGGAGGCACGAAGGGGTCGAACGCACCGGCGAAGCCGTAGTTGGGCGCGGCGACGCCTGCCGGCCCGAACACCGGCGGCGCGAAGACTCCCGGAGCCGCCACGGCGCCGGCCGCCGGCGTGAACGCGTTCAGGAACGGGGTCGTGATGGGGAGCGGAGCGATGTCCGCCATACCGACGAGCTCGATGCCCGTCAGCGAGAGCCCCATCGTGTCGAACGCCAGACCTCCGATGGCGCCCGTCGACCACACGGAGATGGGCCAGGTACCGACGAGCCCGTCCCAAGTGATGGGCCCGGCCGGCCAGATGAGGATGTTGCCGGTGGCGCTCATGACGCTCTGGGCGGTGGTCGAGGTCGACTCCTCGGAGGCCGGAGCTCGATCGGGCTCACCCGAGCAAGCGAACGTGCTCGCCGCCAGCACGCAGGATATTGCAGAGAACAAGTGTCGAGGCTTCATGGCTGTCCTTTCACGGTTGAGTCGAGTGGGAAAGCCCGGAGCCCTTGCTCAGCCGTGTAACCAAGCGCAGGCGTGCTCCGAGCCCTGCTGGTCGGTCAGCAACGCTTGTTCTCTCGACGCGACGGCCGAGCCTGCTCGTTCGCGCTCGCGCCCGATCAGGGGAAGAGACGCGAAACGCAACGCTCGAGGCTTCGAGCAACGTACGCGGCTGTGGCGTGACCTTCAGGCCCGCTCGAGCATGGCGATCTCAACCGCAAGTCGTGGCGACGGCCGAGGTTGGAAAACCTCTCCTCGTGCTCGGCCGTGGACGCATGCTCACTTCGCCCCCGCATCCTCCGTCGCCGCCGTGCTCCGGTGCCGTGAAGGTGGCGGCTCGACGCCAGGTGCAGCGACGACCGGATAGCCGCGCCGATGCCACTCGAGGATGCCCTCGTCGAGCACGACGGCGTGCTTGATGCCTCGTCTGCGGAGCGCGTCGACGACGTCGCCGGACAGGTGGTGCGGGCACGCGCAGTACGCGATCACCCACGTTCCGTCGTTGGGGACCTCGTCGAGCCGTGCGAGGTCGTGGTGCGGGATCGACACGGCTCCGGGGATGTGGACGCGTCGCCAGTCGGAGACCGGTCGCGCATCGATGATCACCATCCGACGCTTCTCGTCGAGCGCTCGCTTGACCTGCTCCGCCGAGACGAAGCGTTCGTCCGGCGTGCACGGGACGTTCGGCCGGCACGGGGTGGAGCGCAGCGTGAAGGTCGGGTGCTTGCCGTCGGGGTTGATGACGATGGGCTCCTTGCCCGTGGGCGGCGGCAGGAGCTCCGGGGCAGGGGGCTTCTCGAAGGAGCGCACGTACGCGACGACGTCGTCGATCTGCGCGTCGGTCAGCTTGCCCTTCCATGCTTCCATCGGCGTGCCGGGGCGGCCCTCGCTGATCGCCCAGCCGAGGAACGCGTCCGACGCCACCTCGAGGAAGCGCGCGTTCGCGAGGTGGACGGCGTTGCCGCGCGTGCGGGCGTTCCCGTGGCAACGCTCGCAGTGCTCCTTGTAGAGAGGCTCGCCGCGCGCAGCGTCACCGCGCGCACGTGCAGGGATCGGCTTCGCGGCCGGGCCACGCCCGCGCAGGAAGGCGACGAGCCGATCGACGGCGGCCGCGTCGAGCGGGCCGCCTCGCTCCTTGCCGTAGGCGGCCATGGCGGTGCCCGGCCTGCCGTCGATGATCGATCGCCGTAGCATCTCGTCGGTCGCGCTCTCGAGGAACGTCGGGGTCACGAGCGACGGCGCGTTGTCCGCCTTGTATCCGGTCCCGTCGGCGCCGTGGCACACGGCGCACATCGCCGCGTAGAGGGTGGGGCCGTCGCGCGTCTCGGTGCGCGTCTCGCCCTCCGCCGTGCGGCCTGCGTTGCGAGCGATCGCGGCGTCGTCGCCCGACGGGCGGGAGGTCGCCGTGGGGTTGCAGGCGGCGAGCGCGAGCGCGAGCACAAGGCAAGGTGAGATCGGCGAACGGAGGATGGCGAGACCCGGCGGACGCATTGGGTTCACGCAGATATAGCCGCGAACGGGCTCCGCACCGCGACGATCGCGCGATCGACCCTCCCGGGCGGCGCTCCCGGCCCCGGGCGGGCGCTCTCGGCGGGCGTGGACCGATGACGTCGCCCCCGCGACGGGTTAGCGTCTCTCGTCCGGAGGAGGGGCGATGGCGACGATCGTGGACATGCGGGCGGATCCCCGGGTGCGTGCGGGGCGCGGGTTCATGTACGGCACCGCGTGGAAGGAGGACGAGACGCGGCGGCTCGTCGGGCTCGCTCTCGCGGCCGGCTTCCGCGCGATCGACACCGCGAACCAGCGCAAGCACTACCACGAGGCGGCCGTCGGCGAGGCGCTCGCGGACGCGTACGCGTCAGGGCTGATTCGCCGTGAGGACGTGCTCTTGCAGACGAAGTTCACGCACGTCGCCGGGCAGGACCATCGGCTGCCCTACGACCGGAACGCGCCGATCTCCACGCAGGTGAAGCAGTCGTTCCAGAGCTCGCTCGAGCATCTGCGCACGAACACCATCGACGCGTACGTGCTCCACGGTCCGTCCACGCGCTGGGGGCTCGCCCCGGAGGATCTCGAGGCGTGGCATGCGATGGAGGAGCTCTACGCGAGCGGCGCGGTCGGCTGCCTCGGGGTGAGCAACGTGACGCGCGAGCAGCTCGAGACCCTTCTCCAGCATGCGAAGGTGCCGCCGGCGGTCGTGCAGAACCGCTGCTACGCCAACATGCGGTGGGACCGCGACGTGCGCGATCTGTGCCGTGAGCGCGGGATCGTCTACCAGGGCTTCTCGCTGCTCACGGCCAACCGGCGGGAGATGGCGCACCCCGCGCTGCGCGCGATCGCGACGCGTCGCTCGATGACGCCGTCGCAGGTCGTGTTCCGCTTCGCGCTCGACGTCGGGATGATCCCGCTCACGGGCACGACGGATCCCGAGCACATGAAGGAGGACCTCGCCGTCGCCGAGCTTCCGCCGCTCGACGACGAGGAGCTCCACGTCATCGAGTCGCTGGGGCGCCCCTGAGCTCGTGCCCCTGCCGTACCGCTTCCTTCCACGTCCGGTTGGCCCGCCCATGACGTAAGCTGAGGCCGCCCGATGGCCGATCGCACCCTCGTCGTCTCGGCGACCAACCTCCTGTCGCGCGGCTTCCTCGTCGTGCCCACGGATCGCAGGTCGCCCGACGGGGCGCCGGTGAACGCCTTGTTCGCCGTGGCGCGCGCGATCCATCGCGCGCTGGCATTCAAGCTCCCCGCGCGGGCGGTCGCCGTGATCGACGCGAGCCCGAACACGGCAGCGTGGCCGGACATCCTGAAGGAGCAGCTCGGGCCGCTCCCGGAGCTCCTCCGCACGCTCGGTTTCGTCGTCGTCGAGGCGCCCGAGGAGCATCACGTCGTCGCGAGCTACGCGCAGGCGGCGCTCGATGCGGGTGACGACGTGATCGTCGTCGGCGTCGACAAGCGCTACGCGCAGCTCGTGAGCGATCGCCTGTGGTGGTACGACGCGAACAAGGACGTCCGCTATACGCCCGAGATCGTCCAGAAGCGGTTCAACGTACCGCCGGCGAACGTCGGCGAGTGGCTCGCGATGGTGGGTGACGACAGCGGCAACGATCCGCTGCCCGGCATCAAGGGGATCGGCGCGAAGGGCGCGACCTCGCTCATCGAGGAGCACGGCTCCATCGCGGCCGCGATGCAGAACCTCGACGCCCTCGAAGGCCGCATCGCCAAGGCGCTCCGCGCGGCGGGGGACGAGGTCCCGCGCGAGCTCGCGCGCGGCCGTCTCGACCGGGAGCGAGCCCTTCCCGTCGCCCTCGACGACGTCGATGCCTACGCGCCGCCGGACGCGAAGGCGCTGAACGCGCTCTACGAGAGGCTCGGCTTCGTGGAGCTGCTCGCCGTCGAGGGCGCATCGATCCGCGTCGAGGTGTGCGAGGCGAAGGGAGAGGTCGGCGCCGCGCTCGCGCGGCTCGGGAGCGAGGCGCCGGTCGCCGTGCAGGTGCTCCTCGAGGATCCGGGGCCCGTCCGCGCGTCGATCGCCGGCGTCGCGCTCGCGAACGGGAAGGGCGAGGCGTTCTACGTCCCCGCGAAGAGCGCGGCGTGGCCGGAGCTCGTGACGTGGCTCGAGGACGCTCGCGCGGCGAAGATCGGGCACGACTTGGTCACGGCCGCCGTCGAGCTGCGGCGCGCCGGTGTCACGCTCGCCGGCATCGTCGGGGACACCGCGGCGGCTTCGCATCTCACGCAGCCGAGCAACTGGGCGCCGCACGAGCTGCACGTGGTCGCGAAGCACGTGCTGGGTCGCGCGCTCCCGCACGAGGACCAGGTGCGCGGCGTCGGCAAGCAGCGCAAGGCGTGGCGGGCGATGTCCGTGGGACGCGCCGCCGAGCACGCCGGCCGGCTCGCGGATGCGTCGGCGTCGATCTGGCAGAAGCTCTCGGGCGACGTCGATCCGAAGCTCCTCGCGGACTACCTCGCGATCGGGGACGTGTGCGTCCGCATGGAGCTCCACGGCATCCTCGTCGACCCCGCGGAGCTCGATCGCGCGGAGTCCTCCTTCGCCGAGATCGAGGCGGAGCTCGAACGCGAGATCGCCGAGCTCGCGGGGCATCCGTTCAACATCGGCTCTTCGAAGCAGCTCGGGACGGTCCTCTTCGAGGAGCTGAAGCTGCCCGTCGTGAGCCGCACGAAGACGGGTTGGAGCACGTCGATCGATGCGCTCGAGCGGATCGAGCACGCGCATCCGATCGTGCCTCTCGTGCTTCGCTGGCGTGCCCTCCGGCGGCTGCGCGACAACTGGGTGATCGCGCTGCGAAGGTGCATCGACACGGACGGCCGCGTGCACTCGCACTTCGATCCGGCGCGCTCGTTCGCCGGGCAGATCGTGAGCTCGAATCCCGATCTCACCCGCGTGCCCGGACGAACGCCGGAGATGGCGCGCATCCGCCGCGCGTTCGTCGCCCCGCCGGGGTGGCTTCTCATGTCGGTCGACTTCAACCAGCTCGGGCTGCACGTGCTCGCGCACCTGACGAAGGATCCGGCGCTCGTCGAGCCGCTCCGCCGCAGAGAGGACATGCACGTGCTCACGGCCGCCGCCGTGCTCGACGTCCCGCCCGGGCAGGTGACGCCCGAGCAGCGGCAGCTCGGCAAGGTCGTCAACTTCGCGACGTTCGCCGGTCAGGGCGCGAGCGCGCTCGCGTTGCAGCTCGGCATCTCGGCGCAAGAAGCGAAGGAGTACATCGCGCGGTTCGATCGGCACTACGCGAAGGTCCGGGCCTTCCAGGACGAGCAGCTCCGGCTCGCTCGTGAGCGGGGGTGGATCGAGACGATCTCCGGACGACGCTGGCCGATCGGAGGCCTCGAGTCGCTCGATCCGCAGGACCGATCGTACGCCGAGCGGCTCGCGCGCCGCGCGACGCACGAGGCGTCGGTTCAGGACGTCTCGCGCCGCGCGCTGCTCGAGGCGGATCGCGCCATCCGTCGCGAAGGCCTTCGGACGGTGCCGCTCCTCCAGGTCCTCGACGAGGTCCTCTTCGAGGTGCCGGAGGCCGAGCTCGAACGGGCCGCGAAGGTCTGCTCGGACGCGATGCGGCACGCGTACGAGCTCGAGGTCCCGCTCGTCGTCGGCGTCGAGGCCGGGAAGAACTGGGCCGACCTCGAGCCGGTCTGCCTGCCGGATTAGGCCCCGGTTGACGACAAAAGACGGGCGCCTGTACGGTCAGCTCATGGACGCCGCCACGCTCACCTCCATCGGTGATCACCTCGCAGTCGCGCTGGCCGCCGGCAGGATCGCGACGAAGAAGGAGTCCGTCGCGCCGGCGATCCAGGATCGGTACAAGGCGCTCAAGCGCGCCGTGTCGAAGCGGAGCTCGAAGATCGAGCTCGGCGAGATCGAGGAGGAGCCGACGTCCGAGGAGCGTCGCGCGGCGCTGGCGAAGGCCCTCGAGGAGCACGGCGCGTGCAAGGACAGGGACGTCATCACGACGGCGAAGGAGCTGCTCGGCCTCATCAAGGTCGACGAGGCGGCGCGCGAGAGCCTCGAAGGGATGGTCGACGACGTCGAGAAGGCGCTCGTCGCGCTCTCGGACGTCGACGTCGACGCCATGGGCGAGGCGCCGAAGCCGGCGGAGTCGAATCGGAGCGTGCGAGACGTCGCACGCAGCTCGCGGCGCGGGCTCGCGTCGGAGACCGGGAGCCAGCGCGTCATCCCACCCGACGAGCCCAGCAAGACGGAGCTCGAGCGGCTGGCGCTGCCGATCCACAAGCGCACGGATCGCTTCTTCATGAAGGTCGCCGTGCTGATCGGGCTCGTCGTCGCCGGTGCTCTGTTCGCTTGGCTCTTCCTCCGAACGCCTCCCGACGCGGTGATGGAGGCGTGCCGCAACGGCGACAAGGCCAAGTGCTGGGAGGTCGTCGCTGCCCAGGACGCGGTCGATCAGGGGCGCAACGTCTCGCCGGAGCCTCTCGGCATCCTGTGCGACAAGCACCAGGACGCGTGCGCGTGCGCCGGGCTCGCTTACGTGAACGCCGCGAAGCGGGAGGGCACGGTCGACTGTGCCGAGCTCGACGTCGTCTCGGCGCTCGATCCGAAGTGGCCGTGCACGTGCAGGCGCTACGACTTCTGGCGCTGGGGCGAGAAGCGGACGGTGAGCTGCGGCATCCCGCGGTGCGAGTGAGCGGCTCGCGGCGGGTCAGGGGACCTTGCGCATCCGCAGGATCTTTCCTTGGCCGAGCCGTGCACCGATGGCGGAGACGTAGATGTGCTCGTCGTCCGCGGCGAGGTCGTAGATGTTGCGCACGCTCGACATCATCGTCGTCGTCGGTCCGCCGGGAGCGTGCGGCGCGTGCGCGACCGAGCCCTCGGACCCGGTCTCGGCTGCGCCCGCGCTCGCCCAGTAGACGCCGCTGGCGTCGACGACGAGGGCGAACGGGTGCGGGTCCGTCGTCGCGATCTGCTCGGGCGCTCCCGTCCCGTCGATGCGGACCCGCATGACGAGGCGAGACGCGTACTCGAGCCAATAGAGGTGAGGCCCGTAGACCTTCGCCGCGATCGGCCCCATGCGATTGTCGGCGAGCACGGAGATCCCGCCGTCCTGCCGGAGCACGGAGACGCGCCCGGTGGGGGCGTTCGGTACGGCGCGCTCCGTCCAGAAGAGGTCGCTTCCGGCGCTCGTCACCGAGGTGGGATCGGCCAGGTCCGGGACGATGGTCGCCACCGCGCCTCCATCGAGCGGTCGCCCGCGGATCTCGCCCTTCCTGTCGCCCATCGCTCCGATCGCCCAGCGCGCTTCGGTCGCGCCGACCCAGAGCGCGACGGCTGCTCCCGTGCTGTTGGCGAGCGAACGACGCTTCAGCGTCTCGAGCGAGAAGCACCCGATTTCGTGCGCAGGCGAGGCGTTGAACGACTGCGTGTAGCAGAGGTCGAGAGGGCCGAGCGCGAGGTGCGTGTCGTAGATGTACCGGCCCTCGAGCTCGCCGGGGATGATGGCCGGATGGACGACCTCGAAGCAGCTCCGATCGGAGCAGGAGACACCCTTCGGCAACCGAATGAGCTGTCCGTAGCCGTGCGCGTTCGGGATGCTGGTGCCGACCTCGATCCAGAAGACGTGGTTGGCGTTGACCGCGAGAGCGACCGGGCCGTGCAGCCCGTCGGCGACGGTCTCGGGAGGACACTCCGCTTCGGTGCAAGGGCGCCCGAAGGGAGCATTCGGTCCCGCGTCGTGCTTCGGCGTGTCGGCGTCGGAGCCTCTCGCGCCCCCGTCGTCGTCGCCCTCGTGCTCGCCCGGAGGAGCTTCGCCTTGGCCGGCGTCGTCACCGGAGATCGACGCGATCTTCAGTGACGTGCACGCGACGAGAGCGGCAGAAGCAAAGGTCAGAGCGGCGATCGTGCGCCGACGCATGCCGCAAGGATGACCGACGAGCTCGCTCGAGGCCAGCTCCGCCCCTACCTCGTGGACGGGAAGGAGAAGACCGCTCCCTCGCGGACGCCCGCCGACGGCCAGCGCTGCGTGATCGTCTTGCGCTTCGTGTAGAAGCGCACCGAGTCCGGGCCGTACGCATGGAGGTCGCCGAAGAGCGACCGCTTCCACCCGCCGAACGAGTGATAGGCGACTGGGACGGGCAGCGGCACGTTCACGCCGACCATGCCGACCTGGATGTGATCGGAGAAGTAACGCGCGGCTTCGCCGTCGCGCGTGAAGATGCACGTGCCGTTGCCGAACTCGTGCGCGTCGATGAGGCGCATGGCTTCGTCGAGCGATTTGACGCGGACGACGCCCAGCACGGGGCCGAAGATCTCCTCGCGGTAGATGACCATCTCCGGCTTGACGTGATCGAAGAGGCAGGCGCCGAGGAAGAAGCCGTTCTCGTAGCCCGGCACCTTCACGTTCCTGCCGTCGACGACGAGCGTCGCGCCTTCCTTCACGCCCTGCTCGACGTAGCCGCGCACCTTCTCGAGGTGCTGCTTCGTGACGAGCGGGCCCATGTCGTTGCGCGGGTCGGTGCCCGGCCCGACCTTCATCTTCGCGATCTGCTCCTTCAGGCCCTCGACGACGGCATCGGCCGTCGCGTCGCCGACGGCGACGACGATCGGGATCGCCATGCAGCGCTCGCCGCACGATCCGAACGCCGCGCCCATGAGCGCGTTGACGGCATTGGGGATGTCGGCGTCCGGCATGACGACGGCGTGGTTCTTGGCGCCGCCGAGCGCCTGGACGCGCTTACCGGTCGCGCAGCCGCGCGTGTAGATGTACTCGGCGATCGGCGTCGAGCCGACGAAGCTGATCGCCTGGACGCGCGGGTCTTCGATGAGCGCGTCGACGGCCTCCTTGTCACCGTTGACGAGGTTGAGCACGCCCGGCGGAAGGCCCGCCTCCATCGCGAGCTGCGTGACGAAGACGGCGGCCGACGGATCCTTCTCCGACGGCTTGAGCACGAACGTGTTTCCGCACACGACGGCCATCGGCCACATCCAGAGCGGCACCATCGCGGGGAAGTTGAACGGCGTGATGCCCGCGACGACACCGAGCGGCTGGAACTCGCTCCACGAGTCGATGCCCGGACCGACGTTCCGGCTGTGCTCGCCCTTCAGGAGCTCCGTCGCGTACGACGCATACTCGACGTTCTCGATGCCGCGCTGGACCTCGCCCATTGCGTCGGCCGCGACCTTTCCGTGCTCGGCGACGAGGAGCGAGACGATGTGCTCGGCGTTCTTCTCGAGCAGCTCCTTGAGCTTGCTCATCACGCGAGCGCGCTTGAGAGGTGGCGTCGCGCGCCATGCGGGGTACGCCTTCTGCGCCGACGCGATCGCCTCCTGGACGGTCGCCTTGTCGGCGAGCAAGACGCGCTTCTCCGCTACGCCCAAGGCCGGGTTGAAGACCTCCTGAGAGCGCTGCGATCCGAGGACGGTCTTGCCGTCGATCCAGTGGCCAATCGTGGGAAGGCTGTCGGACATGATGACGTGCTCGCGTGGCTCGAGGTTGGTGCCTGGCCGGATGTTTCCACATTCTGGGCCGGCGTCGACCTCTCTCGTGCTTTTTTTTTTCGGCATCTGGCGGCGGGATGCGGCTTTGCGGGGCTCCACGAGCACGCTCCTGACCACCCGGCAGGCCGCTCGCCGCGTCATCGCTCAGCGCGAGGTCTTCGCCGAGCGCGACCGGCGCCTCGGCTCGCGCAGCGCGTCGAGCACGAGCCCGCGGAAGAAGCGGCAGCTCGCGTCCGCGTGGGTGCGCTCGTGCCAGGCGAGCCTCATGCAGAAGCGCATCGGCGGCGCGGGAATCGCGAGGATTCGCAGCGGCAGCGCGGCCGCGGCCCACTCGCCGAAGCGTCGTGGAACGCCGGCGGCGAGATCGCTCGACGCCGCGACCGCGACGGCGGCGGAGAAGCTCGGGACGACGAGCGCGACGTCGCGGCGGAGGCCGTGGGCTTCGAAGAACGTCTCGGCCATGCGGTTGCCCGCGCCCGCGCGCCCGAGGGCGAGCCATACGTCGACGTGCCGGAGCGCGTTGAAGCCCTCGCGCGACAAGCGGCGCCCGCGCACGCGCGGGTGATCGCGCCGCACGACGAGCACGGCTTCGTCCTCGTAGAGATCCGTCGCGTGGAGGTCCGGTCCGAGCGCCTGCTCGGGCGTGAACACGACGTCGATGTCTCCGCGGGCGAGGCCGTCCGTGGCCTCGAGCTGATCGATGCTCACGACGCGCAGCCGCGCCCGCGGCATCGCGCGCTCGAAGCGCTCGGCGATGCGCGGGACGCTGCTGATCTGATCGGCGTCGGAGCACGCGACGGTGAACGTGCGCGTCGTCGCCTCCGGCGAGAACGCGGCGTCGCCCCACACCGAGACCTGCAGGCTCTCCATGACTCGAGCGAGTCGCGGCGCGAGCGCGACGGCCCGGGGCGTCGGCACGAGCCCGCGTCCGCTCCTCACGAAGATCGGATCGCCGAGCAGCGAGCGAAGGCGGCCGAGCGCGTTGCTCACCGCCGGCGGCGTCACGTGAAGCCTCTTCGCGGCGCGCACGACGCTCTTCTCCTCGAGCAGGACGTGCAGCACCCAGAGGAGGTTGAGGTCGACGTTGGAGAAGTTCACCGTACGTGAATGATGACATGACGAATCATAAATGGTGGTGACATGTTTCCGTCGCTACGTTCTCCGCACGAGGAGGTCGTGCGATGGGACGAGCGATACGCAGGGTCGTGATCGTCGGCGCCGGCATCGGCGGGCCCGTGCTCGGGATCGCCTTGTGCCGGCTCGGTGTGGAGGTCGTGCTCGCCGAGCGGCGAGACGCTCCGGCGCTGGCCGAGGGCGCGTTCTTGGGCGTGGCCCCGAACGGGATGAACGTCCTCGCGGAGCTCGGCGTCGCGGACGCGGTCCTCGCGCGCGGGTTCCCGTGCCACGCATTCGCGTTCTCGAACCGGAAGGGCGAGACCATCGGCTCGATCGATCGCCGTCGCGATGGCGAGGACTTCGGCTGGCCGCTGACGATGATCCGGCGCGCCGATTTGCACGTCGTCCTCGCCGAGGAGGCGGCGCGGCGCGGCGTCGATCTGCGCTTCGGCAAGCGCCTCGTCGACGTCGATCGATCTCGACCGGACGTCGTCGTGGCTCGCTTCGCCGACGGCAGCACCGTCGAGGGCGACCTGCTCGTCGGCTGCGACGGGCTCCGCTCGCGGGTGCGTTCCCTCGTCGTGCCCGAGGCCGCGGAGCCGGCGTTCTCCGGTCTGCTCGACTTCGGTGGTTTCGCATCGGGCGTCGACGTGCCGGTGCCTCCGGGCGTGAACGCCATGGTCTTCGGGCGGAGGGCATTCTTCGGGATCTTCCCGACGCCGTCGGGCGAGCTCTGGTGGTTCCACAACGGGCCGCCGCCCGAGCCGAGCGAAGAGGCCATGACGACGCGCGAGCGGCTCCTCGCGCTCCATCGAGACGATCCGAGCTGGATCGGCGACGTCCTGCGCGCGACGCCGGAGATCCTCGGGCCGTGGCCCATCCACGACCTCGTCGGCGTGCCGCGTTGGTCGCATGGCCGCATCGGCCTGCTCGGTGACGCGGCGCACGCGATGTCCCCCAGCGCCGGCCAAGGCGCGTCGATGGCGATGGAAGACGCGCTCGTCCTCGCGCAGTGCATCCGCGACGTGGACGATCCGTCGCGCGTCTTCGAGGTGTTCGAGCGCGCGCGTCGCCCACGGGTCGACGCCATCGCGCGGCAGGCGCGCAGGAACGGGAGCGGCAAGGCGGTCAGCGGCCCGGTCGCCACGTTCTTCCGCGACCGCCTCCTCCCGTTCTTCCTTCGCCTCGGTGCGTCCGCGCAGTCCCGCGACTACGGGTACCGTATCGACTGGAACGCCCGCGTCGCCTGACGGTTGCGCGAGATCTTGCGCATCAGGAGCGGATCGGCGAAGCCCGGAGCGCCTGGTGCACCGATGGACCAGGTCGGTCGCCGGCATGGGAAATTCACGGCATGCACGCGTGCAGATCGCGGGCACGCGGCTTGCGGTGACGGCGCGTCATGGGCTGGAGTGGGAACGTCGCGCTCGTACTTTGTCTTGCGACAGCCGTCGCGGTGGGATGCGACGGCCCCTCCGACTCGCTGCTGAAGGACGACCCCGGGACGTTCGAAGACGATCCGGAGGCCGCGAAGCTCGCCGAGACGCTCGCGGCCGGGCCGGCGATGACGCGCAACCTCTCGAACCGCGAGTACCTCAACGCGGTCTCCGACCTGATCGGCGAGAGGCTGCCCCGCGAGCTCCAGGCCGGATGGACCGCGACGACGCAGTTCTCGGGCTTCGACGCGGTGCCGTGGATGAACCTCGACACCAAGGTCGTCCGTGATCTGTCCGAGACGCTCGAGGCCATCCTCGACCGCGCCGTCGCTTCGCCGAAGGTGATGACCTGCCAGGTCACCTCGGCAGACCAGCTCGCGTGGGAAGGATGCGCGAAGTCGATCGTCGAGCCGTTCGCGACGCGCGCATATGGGCGTCCGCTCGCACCCGCCGAGGCGGAGTCGCTCGCGCGGCGCTACGCCGATGGTGTCGCGCTCGCGCAGGAAGCGCTGACCGATCCGAAGGAGATCTTCACGGACGGCGTCCGTGCGGCGCTCGGCAGCGTCCTGCTCGCGCCGCAGTTCGTCACGCGCATCGAGGTGCCGCCCACGCCGGACTTCACCGGCGAGCGCGATCTCGACGCCTACGAGCTCGCGAGCCGCATCTCCTTCATGTTCACCGCGTCGATCCCCGACGACGAGCTCTGGTCGAAGGCCGTCGACGGGACGCTCACGAATCCGGACGTGCTGCGCGCGCAGGTCGAGCGCCTGCTCGACACGAAGACGGACGTCTTCGTCCAGAGCTTCATGGGCCAGTGGTTCGACTTCCGCGAGTACGAGTCGACCGAGCCGGGCACGCTCGAGCACACGATGTGGAACGAGAGCTGGCGCGTCATGGCGGACATCGTGAAGGAGGGGCTGCCCGCCAAGGCGATCCTGCAGCCCGGCTTCACGTATCTGAACCAGGAGCTCGCCGCGCACTACAACCTCGTCGGCCAGTTCCCGTCCGAGCTCACGCGCGTCGAGACCGCCGAGCGCGGCGGCATCCTCCAGCAGGGGAGCTGGCTCTCGCTGAGCGCGACGCCGCTCAAGACGAGCCCGATCCACCGCGGGCGGCTCGTGCAGGATCGCCTCCTCTGCAAGGTGATCCCGCCGCCGGACTCCTCGCTGTTCGAGGAAATCCAGAAGGTGACGGCTTCGATCCCCGCGACCGCTTCGGTCAAGGAGCGCCTCGAGACCCACCGGAACGCGGGGCCCGCGTGCGCCGGCTGCCACGAGTACATGGATCCGATCGGTCTCGGCCTCGAGGGCTTCGACATGCACGGGCGCCTCCGCAACGCGTACGCCGACACCGGCAGGCCCGTCGAGACCGAGAGCCACCTGCTCGGCAAGCCGTTCCGCACGTTCCGGGAGCTCAACGCCATGATCGCCGAGCTCCCCGAGTACGAGCGCTGCGCGGCCGAGAAGCTCACCATCTACTCGACCCGTCGGATCGTCGACGCGACGGCGTCGAAGGCCGACGCGGACCTCCTCACGTATCTGTCACATCCGATCGATGGAAGGCCGCCGAGCGTCCGACAGATGATCCTCCGTCTCGTCACGAGCAAGGCGTTCCGCAGGGTGCATCACGGAGGGGCGAAATGAGCAGGGTCCTCTCTCGTCGCAACGTGCTCCGCGGTGTCGGCGTGTGCATCGCGCTCCCGCTCCTCGAGTCCGCGCTCCCGATCCGTCTCGCACACGCGCAGCTCACGCCGAAGAAGAAGCGCTTCATCGGCTGCTTCTTCGGCAGCGGCGCGCCGATGCCGGACGCAGCGAACGGCGACTGGGGCTACTCGGGCAACCGCGGCGGCGCGCTGAAGCCGCTCGCCGATCTCGGCGTCGCCCCCTACGTCGCGGTCATGCGCGGGTTCCGCGCGGTGAACAACTTCGACGTCCACTGGTCGGGTACGGCCGGCTTCCTGTCGTCGACGCCGGTCGGCACGACCAATTCGCCCAACCCGACGTCGGATCCCAACTACGAGCGCTGCGCCAAGTCGCTCGACCAGATCATCGCCGACACGCACCCGTCGGCGCCGATCCGCAGCCTGCACGCCGGCTTCAGCCGCGTGCCGAGCTGGGACGAGGGGCACGATCGCGTCGGCTCGATCAACTACGTGAACTCGATCGCGTGGCGCGACGCGACGAGCCCGATCTCGAACATCACCGACCCCATGCAGATGTTCACGCGCGTCTTCGGCTCGAGCGACAAGCTCTCGAACGCGCGGGCGGCGTATCTCCTCGAGCGCCGCAAGAGCATCCTCGACGGCGTGCTCGATCAGTACAACCACCACAAGGCCACGCTCTCCTCCGCGGACAAGCACCGCCTCGAGGCCTACGCGCAGAGCATCCGCGAGGTCGAGGGCGAGCTCACGAGCGCCGCGAACGCGACCACCTGCGCGAGGCCGGCCGAAGAGACCGGCGGCGAGGCGTACGTCCGGAACTTCCGGACGATGCAGAAGATCATCATCGCCGCGATGCAGTGCGATCTGACCCGCGCGGCGACCATCATGTACAACGACGGCATCGGGCCGAACCGCCCGACCTCGACGGTCGCCGCGGAGCAGCACGACTCGGCGCACAACAACTGGAACACGCTCATCCAGATCAACCAGGTGCAGGTCGCCCTCTGGGGCGAGCTCATCGCGGGCCTGAAGGCCGCGGACCTCCTGAAGGAGACCGTCGTCGTCCTCGGCAGCAACATGTCCGACGGACGCACGCACAACTCCGCGAACGTCCCGCTGCTCGTCGCGAGCGAGAACGTCGCGAACGAGATGAAGCTCGGGCAGGAGGTCTACGGCACGCCGACGCCGGCGGCGGTGACCGACCTCGCGCAGAATCGCAACATGTCCGATCTCTGGGTCGACCTCTTGAAGCTCTACGGCGTGAACGTCACGAGCCTCGGCGAAGGCCCGTACAAGAGCACCGGCAAGCCCTCGGGTATCCTCGTTTGACCGTGAAGCCTCGGCTCGGAGCGTGTCTCTTCGTCATCGCTGCCGTTCTCTCCGCCGGAGCCTTCTCCGCTGCGTGCTCGCCGTCGGACGACGGGCTGGGCATCGACTACGCTCCGCGAAGGACGCGGGGGCCCGAGGCGGAGGCCGGAGATGACGACGGCGCAGCGCCCGCGCCCACGTCGACGACACCCTCTTGCTCCAACGGTGTCCGCGACGGCGCCGAGACCGACGTCGACTGCGGAGGCGGGACCTGCCCGCCGTGCGCCAACGGCCGCGCCTGCTCGATCTCGAGCGACTGCGTGAGCCTCGTGTGCTCCGGTGGGGTGTGCATGAACGACGTGGGATGCTCCGACGGTACGCGCGAGGGCTTCGCGTCGCTCGACATGTTCCCCGACATCGCCGCGTGCGCGGGCGGATGGTCCGTCCCCGGCCTCGGCGCGAGCCCGGCGTGCGGGCGCAAGTCCGGTAACGGCAGCACGAACCCGACGGGGAAGGACTGCAGCGCGGCCGACCTCTGTCAGGTCGGTTGGCACGTGTGCGAGTCGCCGGCAGCCGTCGCGGAGCGGACCGGGGGCCAAGGCTGCGCCGCCGCCGGCGTCGCGGGCCAGAACGCGTTCTTCGCGATCCGACAGGCCGGACCCGGAGACGCGCAGTGCGGCGTCGGCAACAACGATCTGTTCGGCTGCGGGGACGTCGGCGCGACACCGGACGCGACGACCTGCGCGCCGCTCGATCGATTCTCGAACGACCTCTGCGTGGCGCTCCCGGACACCTGGCAATGCGGCGACGTGGGAACCGAGGAGCTGAACAACGTCACGAAGGCCGCCAGCGAGGGCGGCGGCGTCCTCTGCTGTCGCGACCGCTGAGGTCCTCCGGGGAAGCGAGCCCTCGCGGGCGCTGCGCCGCGCCGGCGGGAACGCCGCGTGCGTTCCGGACGGGCCGAGGTGCATCATGGACCCGAACCGGACACGGCAGCTCGCCGAGCAGTTCATCGATCGCCTGCTGCGCTTCGAGAAGGAGGGCGGCTCTACGCTCGACGATCTCGTCCAGCTCTTCGCCGACGACGCCGAGATCGAGACCCCGGCGGTCGATCTCGCCGCGCCGCCGCGCGCCGGCGTGTGCGAGCTGCGCCACTTCTGGCAGGTCTACCGCGACGTCCTCGGCAGAGCGCGGTCGCGCTTCTTCCGCGTGACGGCGAGCGAGGACGCCGCAGGGCTGTTCTGGACGACCGGCGCCGTCGGGCCGGACGGCCGCACGGTCGAGTACGACGGGGCCACCTTGCTCGTCTTCGACGATGCGGGGCGCATCGCGCGGCTCCGCGCGTACTTCGACGTCGGGGACCTCTCGCACGGCCGGAGCTCGAGCGTGCTGCGTCGAGGCCGAAGCCGGGCGGCGGCGTGAAGCCGCGCGCCCGACGGCGCGTCGGACGCGCATGCGCGCACGTCCGGACGAGGCTCGACCTGATCGACATCCGCCCAGTCTATGCGAGCTCGACGGCGCTCGTGTCGCTCGCGTCCGTCAGGACGTCAGGGTCGACGACGTGCCTTCGTCGGACCGCGTCAGCGCCGACCAGAGGACGGAGAGATCGAGCTCGAAGACCTCGAACGGCTCTACGCGCACCTTGCCGCCGCACGCGACCTTGCCGAAGTCGAGCGAAGACGGGGAGAACTCGAGGAAGGGAGTGCCTTGCTCGCCGTTCGCTGCGAACGTGATCGCAGGACGACGCCAGCCAGCTCGCCGTTCGGCGCGAACGAGTCATTTCCTTTACGGCGCTCGAGGACGTCCCTCTCCTAGTTCCACCGGCGCAGCTTCTCCGGGTTGCGCACGACCCAGAGGTCTCGGACGAGCCGTCCCGCGATCCCGAATGCGATCACCGCCACGATCTCGTCGCCTGCGCGACCGACGAGGCCCGGCTCACCGTTCACCGTCGACGGCTCGAGCCGTAGCCCCGGCTGACGATCGAAGGCTCCGACGAGCAGCTTGGCGATCGGCTCGGGGCCGAAGACGGGCGTGAGCGAGGCGCTGACGATGCCGCCGCCGTCGGTGACGATCGACGCCGATGGATCGAGCATCGCGACGATGCGCTCGAGGTCACGAGCCTGCCACGCTTCTCGGAACGCGGCGACGAGCTCGGCGCGGGCGCCGTCCGTGCGGGGCTCGATCTTCCTCGCTTGCACGCGCCGCCGCGCGGAGACGGCGAGCTGCCTGCACGCTTGCGACGAACGCCCGACGATCTCGGAAGCTTCGTCGAACGACAGGCCGAAGACGTCGTGCAAGACGAAGACGACGCGCTCGGCGGGCGTCATCGTCTCGAGGACCACGAGGAGCGCCATCGAGACGGAGCGGTCCAGCTCGATCGCTTCGTCGACGTCCATCGACGCCCATCCTCCGTCGGGCGGCAACGGTTCGGGGAGCCACTCGCCGACGTACCGTTCACGGCGGACGCGCGCCGATTGCAGCACGTCGAGGCAGACACGGCTCGCGGCCTTGACGAGCCACGCGCGCCGGGAGGTGATCGCCCCGCGCTCGTCCTCGGAGAGGCGACACCACCGCGCATACGTCTCCTGGACGGCGTCCTCGGCCTCGTCGACGGTGCCGAGCATCCGATAACAGATCCGAAGCAAGAGCCTGCGTTCGCTCGCGAGGGGCTCGACCTCGTCCACGTCCGTGTCCGGCATTGGTCCTCCCGTCGTTCCGAGACGAAGCAGCAGGCGGAAATGTGAGGTCGATTGAACCTCACATTTTCCCGACGTGCATCGTCATCGTGCGCGACGTCGGAGCGACGTCCGAAAAAGGAGCTTCAAGATGAGCGAAAAGGACGTGGTTTTCGTGAACGTGCTCGAGGTCGAGCCCGCGCGTCAGCCCGAGGTGGTCGGGCTGTTGAAGGAGGCGACGGAGTCGGTCATCCGGCGCCGAGAGGGCTTCCGTTCCTCCGTGATCCTCGCGAGCCTCGACGCGTCGCGCGTGATCAACGTCGCTCGGTGGCAGAGCGCGGAGGCGATCAAGGCGACGCAGAGCGACCCTTCGGCCGCCGAGTACGCCAAGCGGCTGCAGGCGATCGCGAAGCCGAGCCCGGCCGTCTACGCGATCGTGGGCGAATACGGCGCGTGAGGGCCTGGCGAGGCGGCGGACCGGTGCGCCGACGGCGCCCCGATCCGTCAGACCGCCGCGACGCGCGTGAGCTGCTCGTGCAGAGAGACGACCGGCGGTGGGCGCACGCCGAAGAGCTTGCCGACCCCGCGGAGCACGGTGTCGACGGGCTTCGGGATCGTCCGGACGACGTTGCGTCCGGCGAGCTTCGCGGCTCGGCTCATCGCTTCGGCGGCGTCGACCGCTTCGCTCGGTGCATCGAGCGTCGCGCCGGTCGCGTCGTCGATCGCGCGCACCACCTCGGCGGCGACCGCGTCGGCGTTCGCGATGCGCATCTTGCTGCCCCGCGGGAGCCAGACCGGCTTGGAGCTCTGGAGCGCCGGGTCTTTCGCGAGCTCCTCGACCAGCGGCGGAGTGCGTAGCACCACGTACGGGACGCCGTAGCGCTTGAGCGCGTCGATCTCTTCGTCGTACCCCGGCGGGACGACGACGACGACGGCGCGGACGCCGGGAGGAGCGTTGGTGGCGCCGAGGACGGCGCGCATGCGAGCCACGTCGGGCTTGGGAGAGAGTGCTCCGGTCAGCAGATTGGGGGCTGGCGCGTAGACGATCGCGCGGCAGCCGCACGCCGATCCGAACAGGTCGTCATTTCCATGGGAAGCAGAGCGAACCTTCACACCGGCCTTCTCGAGGGCGGCGCGGACCGCGACCCCGAGCGGCCCGTCTCCGGCCAGATCGAGGATCATGCGCCTCGGATAAGCACGCCCTTTGCCTCGGGCAAGCCCAGGCGGTGAGGCGCGGCGCGCCCGAGGCGCCCCGGCCGCGCGTCCCGAGGAACGTGCGGAGCCTCACCGTCGCCGCCGTGACGGGAAGATATCCGTATCGAGGTGAGCTCGCTCCATTCGGCTCGGGGGCTTCTCGAAGACGGCCCGATGCCCCGATTCGGGGCGAGGCGTGTTAGAGAGGGACGTCGATGCGCTCATCGAGCTGCTCCCGCCTCGTCCTCGCATTCGGCGCCGCGCTGGCCGGGATCGGGTGCGTGGGCCCGCTGACGCCTCGTGCTCCGAGCTCGCCGGCGGCGGTGGCGCCGCCGGTGGAGAGCGCGGAGCGCGTGGAGAAGGCCGCGCCGCCCGCCGAGCCGGAGGCGGCGGCGACCGACTGCGACGAGCCGAAGGCATCACCAGCGGTCGCGGAGGACGACGGCGATCCCGCGACCGTCGACGACGGCTTCGAAGCTCCGGCACAGGAGGCGGCGTCCGGAGCGCAGTCCGCAGTGCCGTTCGCGGACCTCACGGACCAGGAGATCGTCGCACGCCTTCGCACGGACATCGGGGCGCTCGGGCCGATCTCCATCGGCACCGCGCATTCGGGGGTGCTCATCGCCGGCGTGCGCATGCCGGAGGGACCGAACTGGCAGCTCACGAACCCCGGGCTCGCGTGGGGAACCAAGGAGACCGTCGACGCGCTCGCGCACGCGATCGACGCGGTCGCCGCCCGCTTCCCGGACACGCCGCCGCTCTTCATCGGCGACATCAGCGCCAAGCGCGGTGGGCATCTGCCTCCCCACGTCAGCCACCAGTCCGGACGCGACGCCGACGTCGGCTACTACCTGACGGAGCCCGCTCGGCCGTACACCACCGCGACGGCGGCGAACCTCGATCGAGCGCGGACGTGGCATCTGCTTCGGACCCTCATCGTGGACAGCGACGTCGACCTCATCCTGGTCGACACGCAGATCCAGCGCCTGCTGAAGGCCCACGCGCTCTCGATCGGCGAGGACCCCGCGTGGCTCGACCAGATCTTCCAGGTGGGCGGCAAGAGCTCGCGCCCCATCATCTTCCACGCCAAGGGACACGCGAATCACTTCCACGTGCGGTTCTACAGCCCGGTCGCTCGCGAGCTCGGGCGGCGGGCGTACCGCTTCCTGCTGTCGCGCGGTCTCATCACGCCGCCGACGCGGTACATCACGCACACGGTCAAGCCCGGAGAGACGCTGACCCACCTGGCGCGCCGCTACAAAGTCACGATCGACGCGATCAAGAAGGCGAACGCGCTCACCTCGGACGTGCTCCGCGCGAACAAGCAGTACAAGATCCCGCAGACGGGAGGCATCCCGATGCCCGCGCGCCTCGTCGTGCCGCCGCGACGCCTCCCGCCGAGCCCGAGCCCCGAGGCGGAAGCAAAGGCCGCGCCGGCACTCGAGCCCTGCCGCCGCACCAGCGCGCCGGGAGGTTGAGAAAAAATTCGGGTGCGATGTCGAAATCGCCTCCCCGGCTCCGACCATGGGTGACGCCGGGCTTCGCCGGCGTCGTGCTCCGGACCAACCCCGAGCGGGAGGCTTCCCATGCCCGAGATGACGACGTTTCTCACGTACGCTGGACATCGCCGCGCTGGAGCGCGCGTACGAAGGCGCCTGATGCGCGCGTGCGCTCGCGTCAGGTGCAGCCCACTTGACCGCACTCCGTGACGCACCTGTTCTCGAGGCACGCGCGGACCGGCACTTTGGTCTCTCCGCAGGTGCACTCGATCGGCGCGCATTGATCGGCGACGCACGCGCCTGGCTCGGTCGGGCCCCGAGGCGGGATCGTGGAGGGCGGAGCGTCGTCGTCGTCGTCGCGGTCGTCGCGACCGGGGCGCTCGCCTCCGCCCGGGCCGCCGATCTCGCCGGGCGTGTCGTCGTCGGGGCTCGGCGGGGCTCCAGGACCGCCGACGCATGCGGTCGAGATCGTGAACGTCATCACCATCGTGGCGGTCAGCGCTCGCATGATTGCTCCTCCGTCGGGGGCGGTGGGTGCAGGCTCCGCCCGTGACCCGAGCAGAATGAGTACCATCCCGCGGCTCGCGCGTGAAAAGAGCATCGTGCTCGAGCACAGCCGCATCAACGAAGAAAGGAAACATTCGATGCGTTACATGCTGATGATGCACAGCTCCGCAAAGGGAGCCTTCCAGATCGCGAGCTGGCCGAAGGAAGACATCGCGCGGCACATCGGGTTCATGATGGACTTCGCGAAGAGGCTCACCGAGACGGGGGAGCTCGTCAGTGGTGCGGGGCTCACCGGTCCCGAGCAGGCGAAGGTCGTCCGCGCGGGGGAAGACGGCAGGCCGATCACCGACGGCGTCTTCCCGGAGTCGAAGGAGTTCTTGGCAGGCTACTGGCTCGTCGACGTCGAGACGCCGGAGCGCGCGTACGAGATCGCGGCGCAGGCATCGGCGGCACCGGGGCCTGGCGGCAAGCCGCTGAGCATGCCCATCGAGGTGCGTGAGGTGATGAGCGCGCCTCCGCCCCAGGACATCTCCTGAGCCGTGGAATCGCTCGACGCACGTGTCCGGCACCTGCTGCGGGACCTGGCGCCCCAGGTGCTGGCAGCCATCGTGCGTCGCTTCGGCGACTTCGACGCGTCCGAGGACGCGGTTCAGGAGGCGCTGATCGCGGCGGCCACGCAGTGGCCCCGCGACGGCGTGCCCGACAACCCGCGGGCATGGCTCGTCCACGTCGCGGCGCGGCGGATCGCCGATCACGTGCGCGCCGAGGCGGCGCGGCGGCGTCGTGAGGCCTTCGTCGTCAGCCTCGTGCCGC
The DNA here is from genome assembly GCA_937949945.1 of uncultured Myxococcales bacterium. Taxonomy (GTDB): domain Bacteria; phylum Myxococcota_A; class Polyangia; order Polyangiales; family Polyangiaceae; genus Labilithrix. Next base: position 90,903 of record CALFEQ010000154.1, on the reverse strand, counting down.
CGGAGGAGCAGCTCGCGCTCGCGCCGGACGAGGCAGAGGGCGTGGAGGAGGACGACACGCTCGACCTGCTCTTCATGTGCTGCCATCCCGTCCTCTCGCCGTCGTCCGCGATCGCGCTCACGCTGCGGGCCGTCGGCGGTCTGACGACCGCGGAGATCGCGCGCGCCTTCTTGGTGCAAGAGGCGACGATGGCGCAGCGGATCAGCCGCGCGAAGCAGACCATCAAGGCCTCCGGCGTGAGGCTCGAGAGACCGACGCCAAAGGAGCGGGCCGCGCGTCTCGGGAACGTGATGCACGTGCTCTACCTCGTGTTCAACGAGGGCTATACGGCGAGCTCCGGGCCGGAGCTCGTCCGGACGGATCTGTCCGCGGAGGCCATTCGCCTCACGCGCATGCTCCGTCGCCTCGTGCCGGACGATCCCGAGGTGACCGAGCTCCTCGCGCTCATGCTCCTCACGGACGCGCGACGGGCGGCGCGGACGGGACCGGCGGGGGAGCTCGTTCCGCTCGACCAGCAGGATCGGAGCCTGTGGGATCGTGCCGCGATCGAGGAGGGCATCGCGCTCGTGACCGAGGCGCTCCCGCGGGGCGCGGTCGGTCCGTATCAGGTGCAAGCCGCCATCGCCGCCGTACACGACGAGGCGGAGAGCGTGGAGGCGACCGACTGGCCGCAGATCCTCGGCCTCTATGGCCTGCTTCTGCGCATGTCCGACAGCCCGATGGTGGCGCTGAATCACGCCGTCGCGATCGCGATGGTCCACGGACCGGCCGCCGGCCTCGAGCGCCTCGACGCGGTCGCGCACGATCCGCGCATCGCGGGGCACCATCGCCTCGACGCGGTCCGCGCCCACCTGCTCGAGCGAGCCGGTGAGCGTGACGGCGCGATCGCTCATTATCTCCGCGCTGCCGAGAAGACCGCGAGCATTGCCGAGCGCGATTACCTCCTCGGCCAGGCGGCACGGCTGCGCGAGGCCGCGCGATGACGGTGTCCGACGCCGAGCGAGACATCCGCGTCGCTGGAGCCTGCATCGCGTCCGTCGGCCTTCCGTTCCGAGGCGCGGCCTGGGACACTCGGAGCTCACGAGGACAGGGCCATGGGCGAAGACCATGACGAGAAGTCGACGACGGCGAGGCTCGCCGTGCTCGAGCGCGGATGCACGGTCGACGAGGCGTTCGCGTTCTTCGATGCGCTTCCCTCCGTCACGGTCGAGGAGCTCCGCGGGCGATGGAAGGGGACCGAGCTCCGGACGGGGCATCCGATGGAGGGGCTCCTCGAGCGCTTCGGCTGGTACGGCAAGGAGTTCGTCGACGAGGAGACGGTGCACCCGCTCTTGTTCCGCGACGCGAGCGGCAAGGTGTTCAAGGTCGACCCTCGGAAGCTGCCGGTGGAGCTCGCGCCACGGATGCCTCGCGTCGGCGGCGCCGTCGCACGCCACGCCTTCGCGGCGCTCGAGCCGGTGATTGGAACCTCGAAGCCGCGCGCTCGTCTCCGGAACATGGAGTACCGGGGGAAGGTGAGCGCGACGATGATCTACGACCACCTCCCCATCCTCGACGTCTTTCGCCAGGTCGACGAGGACACCGTCCTCGGCGTCATGGACCGACGCGGCGACGAGCGTCCGTTCTTCTTCGTGCTCCGGCGCGATCGCGCGTAGGCGCTACTTCTGGGGCACGCCCACGGTCTTCCACTCCGGATGGTCGCCGACCATCTGCGACAACCACGCGGACAGCGCCGTGCCGTTCACGCCCGGTGCGCCTGCGTCGTCACCGTCCGGCGTGCCGCCGTCGGGCGCGCTCGACTCGGCGCCGGTCACGATCGAGAGGTTGCCGAGCATCGTGTGCTTGTTGCCCGGCACGATGAAGGCGGCGGCGTTCGAGCGACCGAACGAGGCCGTGACGAGGTCGAGCAGGCCGGCCTCGAAGTCGGCCCCGGACAGCGCGTAGAACTGCGCGATGACGTTGTCCCGCGTGTACGAGAGGAGGGCGAAGCGGGAGGCAGGGTACTTGGTCAGGTAGTAGGGCAGCGCGTTCGCGAGCTCCGTCTTGCACGCGTCGCACCCGGGCGGCACGGCCTCTTCCAGCTTCCACGCCGCCTTCCAGTCCTCGAAGTACTCCATCTTGCTGGCCGGGAAGGGCGGCCCCGAGTCGTCGAGCAGATCGACGCGCACGTTCGGTCCGAACGCGTACTGCGCGCGCCAGAAGTTGAGCGCGGCTCCGAAGCCGCCCGCGCTCGATCCGGAGAGGACCACGCGTTCGACGTCTTCGAACGTGGGGACGATCCGCGCGAGGAACGCCTCGAAGTTCCTCCGACCGACGTGGCGCGTGGGCGTGCCGTCGTACTCGGCCTCGACGTTGCCGGCGTGTACGTCGCCCGTGCAGTACGGCACGTAGACGAAGCTGTCGTCCTTGAAGGGGTTGTCCTCGAGGCCCCGATCGAGCAAGGACCCGCCGACACTCGAGATGCGGGTCCGGAACGCCTCCTCGTCGAACGGCTTCGAGATGAAGCTCGCGGTCTGGAGCGTGTAGCAGGTGAGCGCGTTCCAACATGCGCCGCCGCCTTCGAGGAAGACGAGGAGGCGTTTGCTCGTGCCGAGGTTCACCCCGATGCCCGTCGGCGTGCCGTTCGCGCAGGACGAGTCCGGGAAGGGAACCCACTTCCACTCGCCTTCCGTCAGACCGTCGATCTTGTCGCCCTTCTCGAACGGGAAGGTGTCCGGGTCGATGACCGGCGCGCCCTCGTCTCCCGCGTCGGTAGTCGTCGGAGGATCGGGCGTTGCCGGGGGAGGCTCGTCGGACGACGAGCACGCAAGGAACGCTGCGCCTGCGCCGGCGAGCACGAAGAGCAAGGCGGGGGACACACGAAAGGACATGTGTCTTCCGTAGCGGACGGGAGCCCGAGTCGGTAGCGGTTATCCCTCTCGTGATGGTCTTGGGGCGGAAAATTCCACGCAGGCCGTGCCGGCGCCGAGGCTTTCCTCGCGTCCGTGAGGTGGTCGTAACGTCGGTGCGAATGCTTGTAGAGTGCACGTGACGTAACGTCGGTAGGAATGCGTGTGTGGTACACGTGACGTAACGTCGGCAGGAATGTATGTGGGATGCAAATGGGCGGCAGCTCTGGAGCCTGGAGCCCGGAGCCTGGAGCCTGATGGATCTCACGTGACGTAACGTCGGCAGGAATGTATGTAGGATGCAAATGGTGCGGCAGCTCTGGAGCCCGGAGCCTGGAGCCTGATGCACCTCGAATGCGTGCATGATGCATGTGACGTGACGTCGGTAGGAATGGATGTAGGATGCAAATGGTGCGGCAGCTCTGGAGCCTGGAGCCCGGAGCCTGGAGCCTGATGCACCTCGTCCGTCGAGAGCGCGAGCGCGGTGCGCTGTGCGCGGAGGTCATCGGGAAGAGCTCGCGGTCCGTCACCTGACGCGTGGGCGGAGGCGGAGCGTCGTTGCGCGAGGAACGTGCAGCTCCGCTTGACGGCGTGTGCGCGCCGTCGAGGACAAACGGGTATGGTCGCCGAGGAGAGTCTGGGCACCTCGAACGTCGTCGAGCTTCGGAGGAGCCTTCACCGCATCCCCGAGCTGTCGTTCGAGGAGGAGCGGACGGCCGAGCGCATCTTGCGCGCGCTCGCGCCGCTCGGTCTCGAGACGACGTACGGGGGGCGCGGGACCGGGATCGTGGCGCGGCTCCGTGGGCGGGACCCTCGCGCGCCCGTGATTGCGCTTCGGGCGGAGATGGATGCGCTGCCAGGGCGGGAGACGACGGGGCTGCCCTTCGCGTCGGAGCATCCCGGGCGGGTGCACTCGTGCGGGCACGACGCGCACATGGCCATGGTGGTCGATGCCGCGAGGCGGCTCGTGGCCGCGCCGCCCGAGGGGGACGTCGTCTTCATCTTCCAGCCGGCGGAGGAGAGGGGACGCGGCGCGCGCGTCATGATCGAGGCCGGGGCGCTGCGCGGCGTGGACGCGATCTTCGCGGGGCACGTCACCCATCACTACAAGACCGGGCAGATCATGGTCGCCGCCGGTCCGGTCACGGCGCAGTCGGACCGGTTCGTCATCAACGTGCACGGACGTGGCGGACATGGCGCGCGGCCGCACGAGGCGGTCGACGCGGTGATCGTCTGTGGGCTGCTCATCGCCGCGCTCCAGACGCTCGTGTCGCGCGAGACCGATCCGCTCTGGCCGACCGTGGTGACGATCGGGCGCGTGACCGCGGGGACGGCCGCGAACGTGATCGCGGCGGACGCGCTGCTCGAAGGCACCATCCGCACGACGTCGCCGTCCGAGCGCGCGCGGGTCCATCGCGGGATCCGGCGCATGGCGGAGGCCGCGGGCACACTGCACAACGCGACCGTCACCGTCGACCTCGTCGAGGGCAATCCCCCGGTCGTCAACACGGCGCGGGAGGCGGAGATCAGTCGTCTCGCCGCGGAGGCGGTCGTCGGTCCGCGGAACGTCGTCCCGCAGGAGCACCCGAGCATGGGCTCGGAGGACTTCGCCTTCTACCTGCGCGAGGTGCCGGGATGCTACGTGCGTTTCGGCGCTTGCGCAGAAGGGCAACCCTACGTTCCGCTGCACAGCCCGTCGTTCACGATCGACGAAGGCGTCCTCGAGATCGGGGCGCGCTGGTTCGAGCGCGTCGTGCGCGAAGCGCAACGGATGTTGCCGCGAAAGCCATGATCCGCTCCTTTCGTCCGTCGCCGCCCACCGTAGGCGTCGAGCTCGAGTGGCAGCTCGTCGACGAGGAGACGCTCGATCTGCGCGACGGGATCCTCCCTCTCATCGAGGTCCTCTCGGACGACCCCTGCATCAAGCCCGAGATGCTGCAGCCGGCCGTCGAGACGATCACGCCGGCGGCCGAGAGCACCGCCGCGCTCCGGTCCGGCCTCCTCGACGTCGTCTCTCGCGTCTCGGACGCCGCCGCTCGCTTCGGTATGGCGATCGTGGGGGCGGGGACGCATCCGTTCTGCGAGCGGAGCGTGCCCGTCACGCCGCTCCCGCGGTATCTCGCGATGGAGAGGACGCAAGGGTATCTGGCGCACGCGTACATCGCCTATTCGCTCCAGACCCACGTCGGCATGCCGTCGGGCGAGGTGGCCGTCCGCGTCATGCGGGAGCTCCGAGGGTTCGTGCCCGTCTTGCTCGCGCTCTCGGCATCGTCGCCGTTCTTCCACGGCTACGCGACGCCGTTCGCCTCGTACCGGCAGCGTATCCTCGCGACGGCGCGGAGCTGCGGGATGCCGCCTCCTTTCGAGGACTGGTCCGCGTTCGTCGACTTCCTCGACCTGGCGGAGCGCGCGAGCATGTTCGGCTCGTTCCGCGACATGCATTGGGACGTCCGGCTCCGGCCCGACTTCGGGACGATCGAGGTCCGCGTCATGGACGCACAGCCCACGATCGATCGCTCGCTCGCGCTCGCCTCGGTCGTCCACTCGCTGCTCGTGTACCTCGCCGATACGCGCGAAAAAGAGCGACCGGCGATCGTTCGCCCGCTCTCATGGTGGATCGAGAAGGAGAACGCCTTCCGCGCCTCGCACGAAGGCGTTCACGCGTGGCTCGTCACCGACGAGGAGGGGACGGTCACTCCGCTCCGCCAGCTCGCCGAGGAGCTCTTCGAGATCGTCGCCCCCACCGCGCGCCGGCTCGGCGAGAGCGACGATCTCTCGCGCGCGCGTGCTCTGCTCGACGACACCTCCTGCGAGCGCCAGCTCGCGGTCTTCCGCTCGACCGGCTCCACGCGCGAGGTCGTGCGCGCGCTCGCGAACGAGCTGCGCGACGAGATCGGGCGGCCGCGGATCCATCCGTACGATTCCCTCGAGTCGATGGGCGTACCGTGACGGTGCCCGTCTTGCGCGAATCGCGCGAGGAGCCGGGCGGACCGCGGAGAGGCCGCCGGGCCTGGATCGCGGATCCGTCTCGAAGGTGACCGACGATTGCGCAAGCGCGCGTCGCTCGTGACGCCACGAGCGGACTTGTCGCAGTGAGACTGCTCCCACGGGCGCCGTTCCGGGCGCGCGTGCTCGGGCACACCATGTGCTCTCGAGAGCCGCGGCGGCGGGGTCAGGAGACCCGACATGTTCAGCGGCACCGCCTGCCCGCGGATCGCGGAGCACCTCGCGCGCAAGGCCCTCCGGCTCTCGAGCGCGCTCCCCTCGACCACTTCGATCTTCTCCCTCGCATTCCTCGTCCTCGGCGGCCTCGCTCACACGGGCTGCGTCGTTCCCGAAGAAGACGAGGAGGCGACCCTGGCGACGGCCGACGAGCTACGCAAGCAGTGCGGCCTCGGGCCGACGGTGCCCGGCCTCGACGTCTCGAAGTGGCAAGGCGAAATCGACTTCGCGAAGGTGCGCGCCGCCGGACAGCGCTGGGTGATCATCCGGAGCAACGACGGCGACTACGTCGATCCGATGTTCGTGACGAACTACAGGAAGGCGAAGCAGGCGGGCCTCGTCGTCGGCGCGTACATGTTCTACCGCGTGAAGCTCGAGCACCAGCGGCCGGGCGTCCAGGCGAACATCATGCTGGAGAAGCTCACCGAGGCCGGCTACGACCCGCGCGAGGATCTGCCGCCGACGCTCGACGTCGAGGGAGCGTCGTTCAATCTCGATCTCGACCGGGCGAGCATCATCCGAGGGGTGAAGGCCACGCTCGACGCGCTCGAGGCGCGCGCCGGACGGAAGCCGATCATCTACACGAACTCCGCGTGGGAGGAGCACATCGGCAGCTCGGATTTCGGCGAGTACCCGCTCTGGGCCGCGATGTACTACCTGAACGGGAGCGCCGAGACGAACTGCCCGAAGATCGCCGAGACCGGCGCGCGCACGTGGACCTTCTGGCAGCACTGCAAGGGCGAGGCGGGAGCGGGTCAGTGTCAGCGTGACGTCCCGGGCATCTCGGGGCGGCCGGATCAGAACGTCTTCAACGGCACGCTCGAGCAGTTCATGGCGTTCGTGCGCGGAGGCGGCGGACCGGCCGCGGGCTGCCACTCCGCGACGCTCGGCCTAGACGTGGTGGAGAACACCTGCGTGCAGAGCCGGAGCGACGGAAAGTGGTACCAGTGCAGCGACGGCAAGTGGCTCGTTCGCTCTACCGTGCCCGCCGCGTGTGTGTCCGAGCACCCGCTCTGATCGACGCGCGCCTGGTCAACGGCCGCGACACCTGAGGGAGATCGCGGGCGGCAGCGGCGCGCAGATCGCGCTCGAAGTCGAAGGAACGGCGTAGCCCGTCTTGACGCCGGTGCCCTGCGGCTTGGCGCGTACGACGATCGAGCCGGTCGAGCCCGGGTTGATCCCGATCGTGCTGGGAGCCTTCACGTTGAAGGCGTTCGCCGCGACGTAGAAGCTGATGACGCCGTAGGCGTTCCCGGTGTTGGAGACGTAGAAGGTGGTCTCTCGTCCGTTGCCGTTGGTGTTCACGTCGCCGAAGTCGTGGGTGGTTCGGTTTACCGAGAAGATGGCACCGAGCGGCGACATGCGGAGGTGGACTTGGCGCGGGGTGTCACCCGGAGCGTTCGTCGTGATGGTGAGCACGTCGCCATAGAGGTTGTCGCCGATGCCGCCCTGCGGGATGACCTTGGGCTTGACGGTGATCACCTGAGTGCCGCCGCTCGGGACCAGCCCGGTCGGCGGGTCGACGGTGAATGCGCTGGCCGTGTCTTTCCCCAGCTTCGCCCTGAATTCGTACTTGGGGCCATTCTCGGCGCTGCTGAGCGTGATGACCTTCGACGCCGCCGCCGATCCGCATGGGACGTGTCCGAAGTCGAGGAGGCCCGGGTGCACTCCGACGCCCGACGTGGAGCCCGAGCCGGTGAGCTCGATCGACGACGGACGCGTGCCGCAGACCGGGCCCGTCACCGTGATCGCCGCGGTCGTGGTGGCCTGTCCGATCGCGCTCGGTGTGAAGCGGCCGACGAGCCCGGGGACGGCCTCTCCTGGACCGAGCGTCGCCGTGATCGGAGCGGCGCCGAGGTCCGAGGCCAGGGAGAAATCCGGGTTGGGGGGCGGATCGATACGAATCTCGATCGGCTGATTGCCGTTGTTCCGAATCACGGTCGGCGTCTCGAACGAGGCGACCCCGACCGGCGACTCGCCGAACGAAATCGACTGCGGCACGATCTCGATCATCCCGCCGCCCGTCACGAGCTGCGCGAGCGCCTCGATCGTGGGCGTCTCCGGATCGTTCGACGTGATCGAGAGGGCGGTGCTCAACGTCGCCCCCGCTGCGGAGTCGGCGCTCACGGGCCTCGACGCGATCGTCAGCACGGCCTCTTGGCCCGGTGCGATGGTCCCTCCGTTCGCGCCGGAGATCGAGAACTGCGTCGACTCGGCCATCTGCGCCGACCACGTCAGCGGCGCGGTGCCGATGTTCCGTATCGTCAACGCCTTCTCGGGCGGGGCATCGGTTCCGCAACTGACGACGCCGAACTCCACGACCGTGCTCGAGAGCTCGATCTTGGGAGCGCCCTCGAGTGCGATCCCCTCGTACGCCTGGCCGCACGAGGCGGCGATCGCGGCGAGACCGAACGTCGCCGAACGGGAGAAGAGCCCCACGCTCCAAGGTTCACACGATTTCCAGGGAGGTGAAAGGTCGCGCTGCGGGACCGGCGACGAAATCGGCGCGGAGGTGGTCAGCGGGGGCAGCTCCTGGACTCGATGCGAGCGACGCGGCGCAGAATCGCGTCACGGACCTCGTCGCGTCGAGCCGGGTCGGTGGGAGCGATCGCCAACTTCGCGCCAGTAGGTGTGTCTTCCACGCGTGTCGTGAGGGCTCCCATCGTCCAGAGCCGGAGCCCGTGGTCGCGCGGGCCGTGGTGCTCGCCGTCGTGTCCGCTGCCGAGGTGGCGATTCGGCCCGTACGCGCGCGCCTGATCGCGGACGCGCCGCCGGAGATCTTCGACGTTCGCGGGCCAGCTCGTCGAGAAATCGAGCTCGACGCCTTCGGGCGTCTCGGCGACGCGGATCTTCGTCCATGGGACGCCGAGCGGGCAGGACTCGACGAGCGTGGCCGGCTTCAGAGACGAGCGATCGGCGCCGGCGATCGCGAGCGACGTGCATCCGGCGAGAAGGAGCGGAACGCAGGCCGCGAAAGCCGTCCCGAGGTGTCTGCATCCGATCATGTCCGCTCCGCTCGCGCCTCTGCCGGCGCCGACGGGCGGCGTCGAAGTGGCGACTGCACCCGTCCGTCCATGCGACCGCCTTCAGCAACGGCCGCGCCACGCGGCCGAGACGCGTGCGCTCGCATGGACCTGCGCGGCGCAGGCGCAGCTCCTGCGCCGCTACGCACGAACGGCGCGGTGCCGAGCGCCAGGGCGAGCTGCAGCGACGAAGCGACCGTGCCGTGCGGCTCTCGACGACGTGTCCGACGCGCGGCGCGGTTCGATCGTTGCTCGAACGAGGCGTCATGAATCGCAGTGGACGGAGTCCAGCTCTGCTGGACGGAGTCCAACGGGAACCACCATCGTCTCGCTCGTTCGAGAGAGGGCGCCGGCTCGCGTCGCACGCGCCCGTGCCGGCGCCGCACGGGCGAGCCTGCGCGCTCCCGCGTCCGACGCCGGTCCGGCCCGCTCATGCCGCGAGCGCGGCGGAGGTGCTCGCCTCGATCGGATCGACCGAGCGCGGGCTGACGCACGACGATGCGGTCGAGCGCCTGGCGCGCGTCGGACGGAACGCGTTGCCGCTGCCGCCGTCGCCGACGCTCTTCCGCATCTTCCTCCGGCAGTTCCGGAGCCCGCTCATCTACGTGCTGCTCTTCGCGGCCGTGATCGCGTTCGCGCTCGGGCACGTCGCCGACGGGACCTTCGTGGGCATCGTGCTGCTGCTCAACGCCGTGGTCGGCGCGATGCAGGAGCGGGCCGCGGATCGGAGCGCCGCGGCTCTTCGCGAGCTCGTCGCGACGCGATCGGTCGTCGTGCGGGACGGAGAACGGCACGTGGTCGACACGGAGACGATCGTCCCGGGGGACGTCGTCCTGCTCGAGGCCGGGACGAGGGTACCGGCGGACGTGCGCCTCCTCTCGGCGACCGCGCTGTCGATCGACGAGTCCCAGCTCACCGGTGAGTCTCTCCCCGTCGCGAAGGACCCCGCGAAGATCCTCGACGAGGCGACCGCGCTCGCCGATCGCGTCAACATGGCCTTCGCCGGCTCCATCGTCGCGCGCGGTCACGCGCGCGGCGTCGTCGTGGCGACCGGACCGCGGACGGAGCTCGGAGCGCTCGCCGCCTCGCTGCGCACCGAGACGGGCGCGCGCCCTCCGTTGCTCGTCCGCATGGAGGCGTTCGCTCGCAGGATCGTGTGGATCGCCGCGGCGTCGGCCGTGCTCGTCGCCGTCGTCGTCGCGGCGCGCGGGATGCCGCTGGCGGACGCGTTCTTCCTCGCCGTCGCGCTCGGCGTCTCCATCGTGCCCGAGGGTCTCCCGGTCGCGCTGACGATCGCGCTCTCCGTCGCGGCCCGTCGCATGAGCCGGAGGCACGTCATCGTCCGCAAGCTCGTGGCCGTCGAGGCGCTCGGATCGTGCACCTTCATCGCGACCGACAAGACGGGGACGCTCACCGTGAACGAGCTGACGGTGACGAGCGTCGCTCTCCCCGGCGAGGAGCCGTGGCGCGTGACCGCCGCCGGCGAAGAGCGCACGGCTCGCGTCGAGGCACCTGCCGGAGGCGGCGACGACGGCGACACGCGGCTGCGACGGCTCGCGCGGGCCGGGGTCCTCGCGAGTGACGCGTTCTTCGGCGAGCGCGAAGGCCGGTGGACGCATCACGGCGACGCGGTCGACGTCGCCGTCGTCGTCTTCGGAAACGGGCTCGGCCTCGACCCGAGCGTCCTCGACGCCGCGCACGAGAAGCTCGCCGAGATCCCGTTCGACCCGGAGGAGCGCTTCGCCGCGTCGCTCCGGCGCGAGGGGAGCAGGATGGTCGCCCACGTGAAGGGCGCCGTCGAGCGGCTGCTCCCGATGTGCTCGCGGATGGCGGCGCGCGCGGGCGAGGTTCCGATCGACGCGGGCGCGCTCGAAGCGCAGGCCGCGGCGCTCGCGGCGAGCGGCAAGCGCGTGCTCGCCGTCGCGAGCGGCGAGGTTGCGCTCCGCCCGGGCGAGAGCTTCGGACCGGAGCGCCTGCGAGGCCTCGTCTTCCTGGGCATCGTGGCGATGAGCGATCCGCTCCGCCCGAACGCGAAGGAGGCCATCCAGGCGTGCCGCCGCGCGGGCATCGAGGTCGCGATGGTCACGGGCGATCACCCTGCGACGGCGCTCGCGACGGCACGCGAGCTCGGGCTCGCCGACTCCATGGACCAGGTCGTCACCGGCGCTCGCCTCGACGAGCTCTCGAAGGAAGGCGGCCGGTGGGCGCCGCTCCTCGGGCGGGCGAGGGTGTTCGCGCGTGTCGCGCCGAACCAGAAGCTCGCGATCGTGCAGGCCCTGGCACGCGCCGGGCACTTCGTCGCCGTGACCGGCGACGGCGCGAACGACGCGCCCGCGCTCCGCGCGGCGCACGTCGGCATCGCCCTCGGCGCTGGCGGGACGGACGTCGCGCGCGAAGCGTCCGAGCTCGTCGTCACGAACGACGACCTCGCGTCCATCGTCGCGGGCGTGGAAGAGGGCCGGATCGCATACGCGAACGTTCGCAAGGTCGTGTTCTTCCTCGTCTCGACGGGCGCGGCGGAGGTGGTCCTCTACTTCGCGGCGCTCGCGATGGCGCTACCGGCCCCGCTCTTGCCCGTGCAGCTCCTCTGGCTGAACCTCGTGACGAGCGGGCTGCAGGACGTCGCGCTCGCGTTCGAGCCCAAGGAGGGCGACGAGCTCGGGCGCCCGCCTCGTCCCGCGGGCGAGCCGCTCTTCGATCGATGGATGCTCGAGCGGGTCGTCATCTCGGCGCTCGTCACGGGCGGCGCGAGCGCGCTCGTGTTCCGTTCGATGCTCTCCGGCGGAGCGAGCGTCGAAGCCGCGCGGAACGCCGTCCTCCTCCTGTTCGTCCTCTTCGAGAACCTCCAGATCGGCGCGGCGCGCTCGGAGACGCTGTCCATCTTCCGCCTCGGCCCGCTCAGGAACCCGCTGCTCCTCGGGAGCACCATCGCGGCGCTCCTCGTGCACGTCGCCGCCATGCACCTCGCTCCGCTGCGCGCCGTGCTCCACACCGCGCCGGTGCCGCTCGCGGACTGGCCGGTGCTCTTCGCGCTCGCCTTGCTGACGCCCATCGCCCTCGAGGTCCACAAGGTCGGGCGCCGTCGACGGGTAGGGCCGCCTGGGGCTCACGCCGCGCGCGGCGCCTCTCGCTGCGCCGCGGACGCGAGGCTCCAATCGAGCCAGCGGCCCACGGTGGTGCGCTCCAGCATTCCGACGAGCCGCCCGTCGGGCGCGATCACGGGGAGCTGCTCGACGCCGCGCTGAACGAGCCGACGGAAGGCCGACGACGCGTCCTCGAACGGCGACGCCGTCACGAGCTCCGCACGCGGCGTCATGATGGCGCCCACCGCCGTCGTGTGCCAAGCGTCGCGCCGCGCGCGCCGGACGTCGCTCGCGCTGAGGATGCCGACGAGGTGATCGCCCTGCACGACCGGGAGCGCGTGATCGCCCGTCCGCATGAGCTCCATCACGGCGAGGCTGACGGGCGCGTCCACCGGGATCACGACGCCGCTCCGGCGCATGAGGTCCGCGACGCAGACGCCGTCGAGCGCGTCGTAGACGAGCAGGGTGGTGTAGCTCTGCGCGGCGGCCGACTTCAGGAACCACCCGATGAACGCCAGCCAGATCCCGCTGCCCGCTCCTTCGCCGAAGAACGGGATCCGAGCGCCGAGGAACATCGCGATGCCCATCAGAACGAACGACCAGCCGGTGGCCTGACCCACGTTCGATGCCCATCGCGTGGCCTTCCGAAGATCGCCGGTCGTCCGCCAGAGGAGCGCGCGAAGGATGCGCCCACCGTCGAGCGGAAAGCCGGGGATCAGGTTGAAGGCGCCGAGCATCAAGTTCACGGGCCCGAGCCACAAGGCGATCGTGGTCAGAGGTCCGAGCTGCGCGAGGAGCGCCATCGGGTCGTCGAAGGAAGCGCCGCGCAGGAAGAACCCCGCGAAGACGATGGAGGCGACGCCGATCGCGAAGCTGACGAGCGGGCCGGCGACGGCGATGAGCGCCTCGGCGACGGGAGACGGCGGCTCGCGCTCGATGTCCGCGACGCCGCCGAAGAGGAAGAGGCGGATCTCCCGCGTCTGGACGCCGAAGCTCTTCGCTACGAGCGCATGGCCGAGCTCGTGCGCGAGGACGGAACCGGCGAACAGAAGCGCAGCCGCGAGCGCGACGACCACGCTTCCGGCGTGCCACTCCGGGTGCACCCGCCAGAACACGGACGCGAGGTTCGCGACCATGAGGATCAGGACGAGGAACCAGCTGTAATCGACCGTGAACCTGATCCCGAACAGGCGTCCGAGTCGTATTCCGTCTCGCATGCTCGTTCCCGATGCAGGCGTCGTGCGCAGTCGACGCAGGCCATTTCGCGCCATTTGGCGCGCGGCGACGCCGGCGTTGCACGCCGACGCGCACGGTTTGCGTCAGCGGGCGAGCGCCGCACGATCCGGAGCACGGGCGGAAGCGCACCGCGAGCTGGCACGCGAAGTGGAGAGATCGCTGCGCCGCCCGTCATGCACGCGCCGCCCGGTGCGGGCAGCTCGTCATCGGGCGTCTGCGAAGGAGGGAGAGATGGCACGCGTGGTGGGCGAGATCATGAACGGCGAGCTCTTCACGGTACGTCCGGACGCCAGCGCCGACCACGCGCTCGAGACCATCGTGCGATTCGGGATCAATGCATTGCCGGTGGTGGACGACGAGCGCAGGCCGATCGGCGTGACCTCGCTCCGCGACGTGATCCGGGCAGGGCGCGAGCTGCGGTACTCCTCTCCGGCGACGTCCGTCTCGCTCGACACTCCCGTCGAGGAGGCGGCGCGCATCATGGCCGAGACGGGGTATCACCACCTCGTCGTCGTCGCGCGCGACGGCCGCGCCGCGGGCATGGTCTCGAGCATGGACGTCCTCCGCGCTCTGCTCGGTCTCCCGGTGGAGCATCGGCCCGCGGTCGCGCACGTGCCCCACGCCCACGCTCCGCGCCCGCGGGGCGCGTCGCCCGCCGCTCCGTAGGCGGACGCCCGCCGGCGCGTCTTTTGCGTCGAGGCGCAAGGCCTGCGCCGCCGAGCGGGCGATCCACCGAAATGCCCGGCTTGCGCCGCTGGCCCCGTTGTTGCCCGGTGCGACTTCGCGATGAAGCGCAACGAGGGAAGGGTCCGCGTCCTGATCGTCGACGATGAGCAGAGCGCCCGCTCCGGGCTGAGGCTCCTCCTCGAGGGCGCCGGCTTCACGGTCGACACGGCGGAGGACGGGACCGCCGCGCTCGAGATCCTCGACGAGCGACCGCCGGACGTCATCGTCACGGACCTGCGGATGCCGCACATGGACGGCCTCACGCTGCTCGAGAAGGTGCGCGAGCGGACGAAGGACGTCCCGGTCATCGTCGCGACCGCGCTCGACGATCTCGCGACCGTGGTCAAGGCGATGCGGGCGGGCGCAGAGGACTACCTGCCGAAGCCGATCGACTTCGACGCGCTGGTGCTCGTCATCGAGCGCGCGCTTCAACGCCGCGACGTCAAGGTGGAGGCGGAGAATCTCCGTCGCCAGCTCCGCGAGCGCGACTCGGAGGGCCTCCAGGGGCTCGTCGGCACGAGCACCGCGATGCAGAAGGTTTACCGGACGGCGCGGCAGATCGCCGGGTCGCGCGCGACGGTCCTCATCACGGGGGAGAGCGGGACGGGCAAGGGCGAGCTCGCGAAGGCGATCCACGCGCTCGGACCGAGAGCGGACAAGCCGTTCGTGCAGCTCCACTGCGCGGCGCTGCCCGAGGCGCTGCTCGAGGCCGAGCTGTTCGGCCACGAGCGAGGTGCGTTCACCGGCGCCGACAAGCGGCGCATCGGTCGCTTCGAGCAGGCGGACGGCGGGACGCTATTCCTCGACGAGATCGGCGAGATCCCTCCGCTCACGCAGGTCAAGCTGCTGCGCGTTCTCCAGGACCGTACCTTCGAGCGCCTCGGGAGCAACACGCCCATCGAGGTCGACGTGCGCGTCATCGCCGCCACGAACCGCGATCTCGCCGCGGACGTGAAGGCGGGGCGGTTCCGCGAGGATCTCTACTACCGGCTCAACGTCGTGCGCGTCGAGATGCCGCCTCTCCGCGTGCGCAGCGGCGACGTCCTCGCGCTCGCCGATCACTTCATGCGGCGGTTCGCGCTCGACAACCACAAGCGCATCGACGGCTTCACGGATCGTGCGCGCGCCAAGCTGGCCGCCCATCGATGGCCCGGGAACGTGCGCGAGCTCGAGAACACGATCGAGCGCGCCGTCGTGCTCTGCCGAGGACCGATGATCGACGAGGACGATCTGCCGTTCGAGGCGTTGTCGGACTCGTTCGGCGCCGTCCGCATCCCGGGCTCGACGATGGCGGAGCTCGAGCGGCACGCGATCCTGAAGACGCTCGAATCGTGCGACGGCTCGACGTCGCGGGCTGCCCGGATCCTGGGCATCAGCGTCCGAACCATCCAGTATCGACTGCACGAGTATGGATGTGCGCGTCCCGTCGGCGGGCGTGCAGAGCCGACCGCCTCGAGCCGCCGGCGCCGCGCCGAAGACGACGCACACCGGCAGGCGTCGTGATCCGAGCCGTGGTCGACGCGCCCGCGGCCCCGCGGTAGCGTCTTGGTGTGCCGCCGATCCGGACCCTACACGAAGGCAACGAGCTCGTTCGTCGGATCTTCGATGCGGTCCCCGGCGGCGTGGTCCACGTCGGCAGGGACGGCCGCATCGAGAGCGCGAACCAGGAGGCGCTCCGCATCCTCGGGCTTCGTCACGATGCGCCGACCCGGCGCTACGTCGCCGACTTCGAGCCCGAGACCCTTCACGAAGACGGCTCACCCTGTCCCGCGACCGACCGTCCCGTCACCCGCGTGCTCGCCACGGGCGAGCCGCAGGGCCCGACGACGCTCGGCGTCCGCCGTCCGGACGGCGAGGTCCACTGGGCCGTCTTCCGCGCGGTGCCCGTCCGCGAGCCCGACGGCACGCTCGCGGGGGCGATCGTCACGTTCCTCGACATCACCGAACGCAAGCGCGCGGAGGAGGCGCTCCGCAGGAGCGAGGAGAAGTGGCGTTCGCTCGCGGAGAACCACCCGGACTTCATCGTCATCGTCGATACGGAAGGCCGGTTCCTCTCGGTCAACCGGGTCCTGCCGCACACGACGGAGGAGGCGGTCCTCGGCCGGGTGCTCTTCGATTACGTCGCGGATCCCGAGCATCGGGGCGCGTACCGGAAGGCGTTCCACGAGGCGATCGCGACTCGGAAGCCCGGACGTATCGAGGTGCGCGGCCCGGGCCCGAGCCGGACCACGGCTTGGTACGAGGGGATCTTCGTGCCGCTCGTCGAGGACGGCGACGTCCAGCGGGTGCTCGTGGTGGCGAGGGACATCACCGAGCGCCGGAGGATCCTCGCGAGCCTCGCGGAGAAGGAGCGCCTCGCGAGCGTCGGGATGCTGGCCGCGAGCGTCGCGCACGAGATCATGAACCCGCTGACGTGCGTGCTCGCGAACCTCGAGATCGCGGTGAGCGAGCGCCGCGCGGACTCCGAGCGGCGGGAGAAGGCGGCCGCGAACGCACGCGAGGCCGCGAGGCGGATGCAGCAGATCGTCGGCGATCTCCGGTCCCTCGGACGCGCCGGCACCGACGAGCTCTTCTACGTCGACGTGCGGAGCGTCCTCGAGACGGCGCTCCGGGTCTCCGGCCCCGCCGTTTCGCGCAACGCGGACGTCGTCCTCGAGCTCGACGACGTCCCGGGGGTCATCGCCAGCGAGTCTCGGCTCTGTCAGGTCTTCATCAACCTGTTCGTGAACGCGGCGCAGGCGATCGAGCAGCGGCAAGGAGGGAAGCGAGAGATTCGCGTGCGCACGCGCTACGACGAGGCGGCGTCGCTCGTCGGCGTCGAGGTCTCGGACACGGGGTGCGGAATCCCCCCGGAGCGGCTCGACCGCATCTTCGATGCGTTCTACACGACGAAGCCGTCGGGCACCGGCCTCGGCCTGTCGATCTCGCGCGACATCGTGAACCGCATGGGCGGGCGCATCGACGTAAAGAGCGTCGTCGACGAGGGGACGACGTTCACGGTGTGGCTCTCGACGACGAGGGGCAGCGGCTCTCGTTGACCGACCACCGGCACCGACACCTCCGCAGCGCGCCGGCGGGCGCGAGGTGCGTTTGGTGCTTGTATCTCTCCCGAGAGACGCATACGAGTTTGTCCCGAGACTTCCTCTTCGATCCTTGGAGGTGCCATATGTCGAGTCGCCGTATGGCTAGGGCCGGCGTCTTCGCCGTGCCCTTGATCGCCCTTGGGTTCACCTTCGCTTCGGGGTGCGGAGACGACGAGCCGGCCCCCGTCGTCGAGAGCGATGCGTCTACGGACGTTCCGGTGATAGACGCGCAACAACAGGACGGGAACACGCCGCCGTCGGAGGACTCCGGTAGTGACGCCGAGCCCTCCGAGGACGCCGGGACCGAAGACGCGAGCGATGATGCCGGCGACGACGCCGGCAGCGATGACGCCGGCAGCGAGGACGCCGGTATCGAGGACGCCGGCATCGAGGACGCGTCGCCCGACGCCGACCCCGACCCCGAGCCCGACGCCTCCGCTCCGGGCCCTCTCTGCGAGACGTACCCGAACGAGGTCATCGACAGCGCGGGCGACCCGATGGAGGAGCCGAGCCTGCCGCGTTGGACCTTCATCGCGCGCCGCGCCCTCTACACCCTCACGCCCACCAACGCGAGGTCGGCGTGCGAGGTCGGAGCGCACTTCATGGACACCTCCGGGCCCGACCAGGCGGAGTGCCTCGGGAATCAGCTCGCCGTGCTCACCGGATGCCCGGATCCGGCGACCTACGAGGACTCGGTCGATGGCACGGGCACCCAGTGCGTGGGGCCCGACGGCGTCGTCCAGCTCGGCTTCCGCAACCCGCAGAACGGCGGTTACCACAAGGCCGACATCGACTTCGTCATCGAGCTCGTTCGTCAGTCGGCGATCAGCACGGGCATGGCCGCCGAAGACGCCGACAGGCTCAAGGCGCTGCTCGAGGAGAATCGCCATCTGGCGCTGACGATGGACGCCGGAGCCGACGCCGGCGAAGGCGGTTACTCGAACAGCACCTGTCCCTGAGCGGAGCGATACGCTCGCGCCGAGCGGCGCGAGCGCTCCGCGCTTCACCGGAGCGTCCTCACCGCGCCGTGCTCGGCGCGGTGGGGGCCGCGCGCGGCGGGAGCGTCACGCCAGGAGCGACGGGTGCGGGTTCGCTCCGAACGGGCTGTTGTCGAGCCTGGCCGCCGCGCCCAAGAACTGCCAGAAACCGTCGATGCTCGGCGTGTTCGGAGGCAAGCTCACGCGCGCGTCCGTCTTGCCGGTCGTGCCGTTCTTGATGCGCTTGCCGATGACGAGCGCGGCGAGGTTGGCCTGGTGGTCCGAGCCGGGGAGGCTCCGGTGGAAGTCGCCGAGGATGGCGACGATCACGTTGCGCTCGTTCAGCTCTCCCTCGACGACGCGCGTGAGGAACGTGCGGAGCGGATTGGCGATGCGCTGGCTGAACGCGTTACGGACGGTGTTCCCGTTCCGGTCTCCGTGCGTGTCCCAGCCTCCGTCCTCTGCGATGACGAAGCCCGTGCCGGTCCGCACCATGAGCTCGGCGGCGGCCATCTTCGCGGCGAAGCCCCGGACGGCCGTGCCGTTGAGCCCGTACGCGTTGTTGAACTCCTGCACGTTGAACGGTTGCACCGGCTTCTGGAGCGTGGCGATCGCGGCCTCGTAGCCCTGGTCGACCGACGCGAGCGACTTGGGCGACTTCGAGAGCGCGGAGTCCGACATGGCGTCCGCCGCGCGGAGCCCGTGCAGCGCGCCTTCGCGATCGACCGTGTTCGGCGCCGGGGTCGCTCCCGCGACCGCGTCGATCGTCGCCTTCATGTCCGTGATGCCCTGGAGCGAGGCGGAGCCGACGGGCTGCGGGCGCGCGCCGTTCGGCAGCGAGTTGCCTCCGACGACGGCCGCCTTGATCGCGCCGTTGCCGCCGATGGCGTTCGCCAGCACGAGGGGCGCGCTCTGGCCGTTCGACACGAACATGCGCGACTGCGCCTGGCCGTGATCGGCGATGCCGTGGCGGATCCCGACGGACGCCACGCGCGATCGGAGCCCCTGCGGGATCGCGTTCGCGAGCGTGTTGTCGACGACGACGCCTCCGCCGAGGGCGGTGATGTTGCTGCTCGTCACGCCGAACGCGGTGTTCGTGAAGGCGTCCGCGCCCGTGAAGATCGCGTTGATGCCGCCGTTGAGCCAGATCACGACGACCGACGTCGGCTCGGGCGTGGCGGCGAGCGCTCGACCGAGCAGCCCGGGCCCCGCGAGCCGCGTCCCTGCGAGCGCGCCTGCGCCGGCGCCCAGCGCCTTGATGAAACCACGACGTGTCAACCTCATCGTCCGCTCCTCGTCACTCTCGAAGTCTCGGCTCGGTTCACGATGGATGCGCCATGCGTCGAGCGCTCAATACGAGACGAACCCGGCCGCGCTCAGGACGGACGCGCACGCGTGGGCCCACCGCCTGCGCGGCGACGGCTCGCTCGCGAGCGTCGTGACCGCGAGGTCGACGCATTCCTTGGTCTCCTCCGCCGTCGGCGCACGGAGCCATGCCTTGTGCTGGAGCTTTCGGCACTCCTCCGTCGCCGTGGCCGGCGTCGGCGGCTGCGCGTAGACGGAGTCGCTCATCGCGTCGTAGCAGGCCGTGAACGCGAGGCTGTACGTCGTGTAGAGGCTCACCGCGCCGGCGACGGGCTCCGCGTACCACCGCGCGGGGATGTCGCCGAAGGCCGAGGCGCTCGTCGCGAGCGACGAGGGGACGACACCGAGCACGCGACGCAGCTCGCTCTCCATCGCGCTGAAGGGCTTGATGCGCCGCCGATCCGCGCCGAGCCCGCCGAGCGGGCGGCCCGCGGTGAAGTCGGTGCCGGCGAAGCCGACGTGAGGCGAGCCTTCGTCGCAGGAGCCTGGTTGCGTCGGATCGTCGCCCCCCGGCTGTCCTTCGCCCGAGGGATCGGAGCCCAGCGGGCGGTTGCGCCGCCGGAAGCCGTCCTCCAGCGGCTCGTCACACGCGGCGAGCGCGAGCGCGAGCCCCGCGAGCGTGATCGCGAACGTCCTCGACATGTGCATTCTCCTCACTCGCAGAACGTGGGGTCCTTCGCGACCGCCGCGATCGCGGACTGGATCCGCTTGTCCTTCTTGAACGCGGCGACGCAGCGGTCGAAGGCGGGGCCTTCGCAGCTGTATTCGGTACGCCCGTACAGGTACTTGTACGCGAGGCGGCAGGCGTTCACGTCGAACGCCTCGTTGCTCACGAGCGCCTCGACGAGCTCCTTGTCGTTCGAGACCGAGATCCCGCCGAGGATCTGCTTCGGGCCGCCGGTGGGCGGATCGAACTGGATGTCGTCGTCGGGCCCGCGCCGTTTGCCGAGCACCTCGGCGACCTTGTCGAGCGCGAACCAGGACTCGAGGTGGCAGCCGCGGCACTGGGTGGCCTGCCGTCCCGCGGCCGAGACGTCCGCATCGGGCGCGTTCGTCGTCGCCGTGAGCGTGAGCCCGATCGTGTTCCACATGATCCGGTAGGCCGCCACGATGCGCATTCCCTCGGGCTCGTTGCCCGCGTAGCGCACCATCCACGCTCGGCTCCGGAAGTAGCCGAGGCCGTTCGGGTCGGGCCGCACGACGGCTTCGGACGCCGGCTGCTGCGGGTTCGACGGCACGATGTCGTACGGGCCGAGGAACATCTCGGTCCACGGCTTGTCGTTCTCGAGCACGTACTTGGCGAGGTAGTAGGTGGCGTCCTCGGCCGGGGTCATGCCCGGGGTCATGTTGAACTGCGAGTTGATGAACCGGGAGAAGCGCTCGATGAAGCGCGGGTCCCGCAGAAAGGCGTCGGTCGCGGTCTGAGGGGCGCGCGAGGCGAGGAGATCGGGCGAAGCCGTCTCGCCGACCATCGCGATGGAGAGCCGGTTCGCGCAGCGCGCGACGCGATCGGCCGCGTCTTCGTCGTTCGCGTCCGCCGTCGCCCGGCTCGGAGACAGGACGGCGATCGTCACGGCCACGATCCCCGCGATGGGAAGGAGGCTCTTCGGTACGCTCCGCATGCGCGCCGAGACTGCAGCGCACGTGCCCGTGCGCGTCGTTCGATGAAGTGGAAAACGCGCGCCGACGCTGCCCGAAAAGATTTCGCCGCCGATCGAGCTACGACGGCCGGCCCGCGTGATCGTTGGGAGAATCGCCGTTCGATCCAGGATCGCTGGCGACCGAGGCACGACGGATCCGCGCTTCGGGGCACTCAGCGGTGAGGGGATCGTCCAGGCCGCGCGCCGCCCCACCGCCCGTCCGCCGGACGCAACGGATGCGCGATTTCGGCGGGAACGCGGGGGTGGGGCGTGCACGACCGATCCACCTCTCCGCCCGCGGATCGGCGCGTATCGAGCGAAGGTCCGGAGGCTCGGCCGCGAGCGAACGGCAATGGAGATGCCAAACGCGCGAGGGACGCTTTATCCTGGAGGGCGATGCCCGATCCAAAGCCCGTGGAAGGCCATCCGATCGTCGGCGACGTGATCGCAGGCAAGTATCGGATCGACGCCGTGGCGGGGGAAGGCGGGATGGGCATCGTGTACGAGGCGGAGCACGTCATCCTCCGGCAGCGCGTCGCCGTGAAGGCGCTGCTCCCGGGAGCCCTCTCGTCGACGGAGGCGCTCGACCGCTTCTCGAGCGAGGCGTCCGCGATCGCGCGCATCGCCTGCGAGCACGTCGTCCGCGTGATGGACGCGGGGATGCTGCCGAACGGCGCGCCGTATCTCGTCATGGAGTACCTCGACGGGAGCGACCTCGAGAAGGTCCTCGCCCAGAGGGGGCCGCTCCCTCCTGCGGAGGTCGTCGACTTCGCCCTCCAGGCCCTCGAGGCGCTCGCGCACGCGCACGCGACGCACGTGATCCACCGCGACTTGAAGCCGGCGAACCTCTTCCTCGCCGACATGCCCGACGGCCGGCGGATCATCAAGCTGCTCGACTTCGGCGTGGCGATGTCGGTCGACTTCATGGATGACGAGAAGGACCGGGTCGTCGGCTCGCCGCGGTACATGTCCCCGGAGCAGCTCCGGAAGGGGACGCTCGATCCGCGGACGGACCTGTGGTCGCTCGGAGTCGTCCTCTACGAGCTGATGTCCGGCGAGCCTCCGTTCGACGGGACGCTCTCGGACATCGTCACCGGGATCCTCCAGCGCGATCCCGTCCCGCTCCACGAGAAGAGGCCGGGGATCTCCCGCGAGCTGTCGAAGATCGTGGGGCGCTGCCTCGAGCGCGAGCCGGACGCGCGTTGGCGGTCGGCGAGCGAGCTCGCGCACGCCCTCGCGCCGCACGGCACGGGAGCATGGACGGGCGCGCTCGCGCGCATCGATCGGGCGCTCGCGAAGGCCGCGCCTCCGCGGGGGCCGCGTCGCTTCGAGACGCTCGAGACCGCTCTCCAGGCGCTGGACTCGGAGGCGTATCGCACCGACGGCGTCGTGACGAAGGACGCGGCCCATCTGCAGGCCGTGATCTCGACCACGCCGAGCTCGCGCGGGCCGGTGTCGAGCCCGGAGGCGTTCGGCGCGACGATTCCCGCGCCGCCGTCGGGCGAGCCGATCGACATCGTGCTCCCGACGCGCGCGAAGCCCGCGACCAGCACCGCTGCGAGGACGCTCGAGAGCCCGCAAGCGCCGGCGCCGGCCGTTGCGGAGGATCGCAGGCTCCGCATCCTCATGATCGACGACAGCGAGTTCGTGCTCGGCGTCCACTCGCAGCTGCTCACGAAGGCTGGGTTCTCCGTCCGCGCCACGACCTCGCCACGCGAGTTCGACGACCTCCTCGAGGGTTGGAAGCCGCACCTCGTCCTCATGGACGTCCAGATGCCGGGCGTCAGCGGTGACGAGCTGTGCCGCCGCGTGAAGGCGAAGTTCAAGGCCACCGTTCCGGTCGTATTCGTGTCGGACCTGCCGAAGCCGCAGCTCGCCGAGCGCGCCAAGATGGGCGGGGCGGACGCGTTCCTCTCGAAGTCGAGCGACTGGGCGGGCTTCGTCGACTTCGTCCGCAACATCTGCGCGATCACGTACTCGCCCGAGGACCTGCCGTAGGGCCGGCCGTACGCGCTCGTGCCGAGGCGGGGCGTGCTCGTGCTCGACGCCTCAGAGCCCGAACGGCAGCTCGAGAGCCCGGTGTTTTCGGAAGGTCCGATCCCCTTTCGCGATCTTCCGCTCGGCGAGCTCGTGCATCAGGAGGTTGAGCGGCCAGTAGGCGACGTTCTGGATCCAGGAGTGATCGAGGCCGAAGTCGTAGCGCGCGAGGATCGAGCGGTACGAGTACATCGAGCGCCAAGCCCTGACCCATCCAGCGCGCAGCTCCTCGCGCGTGAGGTTCTTCGGCTCGTAGAACGGGGCGCCGGCGTCGTGGTCCTGCGAGAGCCACCACTCGTCGCGCAAGAGGCGCCCTTCTTCTTTGAGGCGTTTGTACAGGCGGGTCCCGGGATAGGGCGTGAGCAAGGCGAAGAGGGCCATCGTGATCTTCGCCTCGATGCAGAACTCCACCGTGCGATCGAAGGCGTCCTTCGTGTCGTCGTCGAGGCCGAAGACGAAGCTGCCCCAGACGGCGATGCCGTGGTCGGAGAGCATGCGGACGATCTCGCGATACCGCGACGGCTTGTTCTGCTTCTTGCCCGCGTGGCGGACGGTCTCCACGTCGACCGACTCGAAGCCGATGAACAGCGCCTTGCATCCGGCGCGCGCCATCACCTCGATGTTCTCCACGCGATGGAGCGCCGCGAGCGACGACTGCGCGACCCAGTGCTTGCGAAGCGGCACCATCGCCTCGAAGAGCTCGCGGCTGTACCGCTGGTGGATCATCACGTTGTCGTCGCCGAAGAGGACGCGCGGCCCGACCCCCTCGAGCTCGGCGATCACCTCGCGGACGGGACGGAAGCGGAACGAGGTCCCGTTGTAGGTCGAGACGCTGCAGAACTCGCAAGGGAAGGGACACCCTCGCGTCGTCTGCACGACGTCGAATGGGACGTATTTGAGCGAGCGTGTGAGGTGGCGTCGCGGGCGCGGGAGCCCTTCGAGCGAGGGCCACTCCGCGTGCTTGTAGATGCCGCGGGACGTGAGCGAGGTCTGGCGCCCGAGCTTGCCGACCTTCGCATCCTCGATGACCTTCTCCCAGATCCACTCGGCCTCGCCCGCGACGACGGCGTCCGCGTGTCGGAGCCCCTCGTGGGGCAGCGCCGTGACGTGGATGCCGCCGAGCACGACCTTGCTCCCGCGCTTCCGGTACGCGTCGGCGATGGCGTAGGCGCGAGCGGCGGTCTTCGAGTTGACGCTGATGCCGACCAGATCGGGCGCGTCGTTCTCACGATCGAGGTCGATCGGATCGAGCCCGTCGTCGCGGAAGGTGAGCTCGACGTCCTCCGGCGTGTGCGCGGCGAGCGTGGCGACCCAGAGCGGCTTGATGTACGTCGAGTCCTCGTTCGAGGGCGCGATCAGGTGGACGTGCACGGCGCGAGAGTATCGCTCGCCTGCGCCGGGGCGGCGAGAGTATCCCGACCGAGATTGTGTGCCGCCCGGTCACTCCACCGCCCGGAGGGCGAAGACGCCGCGCCCGTCGGCCGAGGTGAGCACGAGGCGTCCGCGGCGCGGCTCTGCTCCGGTCCTCCCACGAGGACTCGAGACATCGGAGAGGACTCCGCTCCGCGATCTGGAGGACTCTGCTCGGCGGGCCCGTCGCGGAACTCGATGAAATCGCAGGAGCTCGGCTTCGGCATCCCTCGTGAATGGGCGGCCGCGCCATGTCGCGCCGCCATCGTGTCGCCGCTCTCGGTGTCTGTCTCGGGGCTCTCGTGTTCTCCGCGCTCTCTGCCGCTCCGAGCTCGGCATACGCTCGCACCTCCACGGTCGGGCACCCGGAGCGGGCGACCCAGGAGACGGCCAGCGGCTGGTGCGGGGAGGGCTTCGAGACGCTGCCGAGCGACGTCTGCTACATCGACGGCCGCACGAAGGGGCCGCGCAAGACGCTCGTCATCTGGCTCCACGGCGTGATCGGCAAGGACACGAACTGGTCGTGGAACCACCAGCGCATGCTCCAGCGCCTCGCCAAGCACCACAATATCGAGATCCTGTTCCCGAAGGCGCCGGCCTCCGGCACCGTCTACGCCTGGCCGGGCACGGCGGAGGCGCAGGCGCGCACCGAGCAGGCGCTCATCGATCAGTGGACGGCAGCGAAGAACATCCTCGAGGAGCGCGAGCGCCAGGCGTTCGAGGAGGTCTTCGTCTTCGGGTTCTCGAGCGGCGCGTACTTCGCGAGCTCGCTCGCGATGCGCGGCCGTCTCGACGTCGACGGCTACGCCACGTTCGCCGGCGGCCAGTCGCACAAGATCGAGAAGGAACCGGTCGTGCGCTTCGCGCCGGTCTACGTCGGCGTCTGCGCGAAGGACTCCACGACGGAGAAGCACTCGCGCGCGTTCGCCAAGTCGCTCTCGGCCGCGGGCATCCCGAGGATGGTCAGCGTGCAGCAGGTCGGCCACGACCTGTCGGAGGCGCACTTCGCGGGCGCGCTCGCGTTCCTCCGCAGCAAGCGCAAGGTCGCGACCGTCTGATCCGAATCCCCTCCGCATCGCTCGCTCCACGCGCGTGGAACGACTATGTTCTCGCGCGTGCCTCGACAGAAGCGTTCGCCCGACGTCGTCTTCGAGCCGGTCATGCGCTCCGCTCCGATGCGGGCGCTCGACCGTGTCCTCCGTGCCGTCGCGCCGAAGGAGGTGGGGATCTGTCTGATCGGCGAGAGCGGCACGGGCAAGGAGATCCTCGCGCGGCGCGTGCACGAGCTCTCGCACCGCCGCACCGGACCGTTCGTGCCGATCAACTGCGCGGCGATCCCGGAGGCCCTCTTCGAGAGCGAGCTCTTCGGTCACGAGAAGGGCGCGTTCACCGGCGCCGCCGACCGGGCCCGCGGCAAGATCGAGATCGCCGCCGGCGGAACGCTCTTTTTCGACGAGATCGGGGAGATGCCGCTCGGCGTGCAGGCCAAGCTCCTCCGCTTCCTCGAGAACCGCAAGTTCATGCGTGTCGGCGGGACGAGCAAGATCAGCGTGGACGCCCGCATCGTGTGCGCCACGCTCCGGCCGCTCGAGGAGGAGGTGCGTGCCGGCCGCTTCCGTGCGGACCTGTTCTATCGCCTTCAGGGGATCACGATGCGCATCCCCCCGCTGCGTGAGCGCGTCCCGGACATCGTGCCGCTCGTCCAGCAGTTCACCGCGCAGCTCTCGGCCAGGCACGGGACGAAGCCGCCTCGCTATACGCGCGCCGCGATCGCCGCGCTCCGTTCGTACTCGTGGCCCGGCAACGTCCGCGAGCTGCGGAACGTCGTCGAGCTCGTGTGTCTGCTCCGAGAAGGAAAGGCCGTACGCGTCGTCGACCTGCCGGAGGCGCTCCGTGTCGCCGCGCCGGTCGTCACGGAGCCTCCGATCGAGACGAAGGCGAGCGAGACGATCGAGGTACGGCTCGACCGACCTCTCGACGAGACGGTGAAGACGATTCTTCAGGCCGCGCTCGATCTGGAAGGAGGGAACCGCTCGCGCGCGGCGCGACGGCTCGGCGTGAGCTTGCGCACGATGCAGCGGTTCGCGGCGCGGATGGGGACGCCGACGCGTCACTGACGACGGCGAGATGGGGGACAGGGCTTGCGGTTCGCGGCCGAAGATCCGCATTTCGCTATGACAACTTGACGTTTCTCGCGGGGAGCGGGCCTCGTCTTGACTTTTTCCTCGCAAAGGAGCGCGATCCGCCGCGAAAGTACGTGAGATTCACCGGTTGGCATTCCGGTTGCTTTGCGGCCCCCGCTCATGCGTGCGAGCGCACCGCGGAAGGAGGGCTTGGAGGTCGCGATCGTCTCGAACAATCCCGAGACGCTCGATGGTCTTCAGGCGTATCTGAGCGCCGCGGGCGTGACCGCGCGCTGCACCCGAGACCTTCTCGATTGCGTGCGGCTCGCGCCGGCCTCGACGTCGGCCTTCGTCTTCTTCCCCGACGACTTCCGTTGGGAGACCGTGATCGCTACGATCGCCGAGCTCGCCGAGACGAGACCGAAGGCGTTGCCCGTTCTCGTCACGTCCCAGCCGCAGCGTTTCGAGAGTCTCACGGCGCCGGAGAGCGTGGTGATCGTGCCGCGTCCCGCGTGGGGGTGGTCGATTCTCGACGCGATCCGCGCGCACCTGGACGATGAGGGCTGGAGAGACACGGAGGGTTCGCTTGAGCGCTGACGGCACTCCAAAATCGATGGGGATCGAAGCGTCGCGATCGATGGGGAGCTGGCTGCGGTCCATTCCCATCGCGACCGCTTTGCGCGAGACCTTCGCCAAGGGCTACAAGGCGTCCGACCTGCGCGCGGACCTCATGGCCGGCGCCGTGGTCGGCGTCGTCGCGCTGCCGCTCTCGATGGCGCTCGCGATTGCCGTCGGGGCGCCGCCGCAGCACGGGCTCTACACGGCGATCGTCGCGGGCGCGTCGATCGCGCTGCTCGGCGGATGCAGGTTCCAGGTGAGCGGGCCGACGGCGGCCTTCATCGTCGTCCTCGCGCCCATCGTGACGAAGTTCGGCCTCGGCGGCCTCATGACCGCCGGCTTCATGGCCGGGCTCATCCTCGTGGGGATGGGTGCCCTCCGACTCGGCAACCTCATCCGCTTCATCCCGTACCCCGTCACGACGGGGTTCACGACCGGGATCGCGACGGTCATCGCCACGCTCCAGATCAAGGACGTCCTCGGCCTCCAGACGGGGCCGCTGCCGGATCACTACGTCGACAAGATCGCCGCGCTCTGGAACGCACGCGGCACCGCGCGCCTCTCCGAGCTCGCCGTCGCCGCGGTCACGTTCGCGCTCCTCCTCCTCGTCCCGCGCGTCATCAAGCGCATTCCGGCGCCGCTCATCGCGATCGCCTCGGTCTCGGCCGGCGTCGCGCTCCTGCAGCGCTTCGTCCCGGGCTTCGAGGTCGCGACCATCGGGACGCGCTTCCGAACGACGGTGGATGGCGTGGAGGTCGCCGGCATACCCGGCGTCGTGCCGTCCCCCTCGCTGCCGTGGGGGAGCGGCCTGCCGTCGTTCGACATGCTGACGGAGCTCATGGGGCCGGCGTTCGCGATCGCGATGCTCGGCGCGATCGAGTCGCTCCTGTCCGCCGTCATCGCCGACGGCATGACGAAGACCAAGCACGATCCGAACGCCGAGCTCGTCGGCCTCGGCATCGGCAACATCCTCGCGCCGATCTTCGGCGGCATCGCGGCGACGGGCGCGCTCGCGCGCACCGCGACGAACATACGCGCGGGCGCGCGCTCGCCGATCGCCTCGGTGACCCACGCCGCCGTCGTGCTGCTCTCGATCCTGCTGCTCGCTCCGCTGGTCGCGTACGTGCCGATGGCGTCGCTCGCGGCGTTGCTCTTGCTCGTCGCCTGGAACATGTCGGAGCTGCGGCACTTCATCCACCTGCTCCGCGTGGCGCCGAGGAGCGACGTGCTCGTGCTTCTGACGTGCTTCCTCCTCACGGTGCTGATCGACATGGTCGTCGCGGTCTCCGTGGGGTTCATGTTGGCCGCGGTCCTCTTCATGCGACGCATGGCCGACATCACCGAGACGCGGCTCACGTACGAGTCGATCGCCGACATCGACGTGAAGCCGCCGCCGCCGGGCGTCATCATCTACGAGATCAACGGTCCGCTCTTCTTCGGCGCGACGCAGAACGCGATGGCGACGCTCGGGGCCATCCACAACGAGTCGTTCAAGGTGCTCGTGCTGAACCTCGGTCGCGTTCCGGTGATCGACGCCACGGGCTTCGTGGCGCTCGAGAACGCGATCGAGACCATCGTCCGGCACAAGAAGCACGTGGTGCTCGCGGGCCCGCTGCCGAGGCCGCAGAAGATCTTCGACAAGGCCCGGCTCGAGGCGAAGCATCCGGAGCTCCGGATGGCCGACTCGCTCGAGCGGGCCCTCGAGATCGCCGAGCAGCTCGTCGCGATCCCCGTCGCCCGAGGCTCGCGGCCGCCGCCTTCGCGGGCGGGGAGGAGGAGTGCAGCATGAGATCGGTCGTCTTTCTCGTCGCGGTCGTCGGGCTCGGTGCGGTCGGGTGCGGCGCGACCGAAGCTTCGGGGCCTCCCGGGCACGTCGAGCCGAACGTGCGCACGTCCTTCAGCCCCGAGGTGAAGGTGCCGTCGCTGCACGAGCACGACTACGTCCACCCGCTCGCGGCCGTCATCGGGGCCGTCGAGATCGGCGACGACGTGTTCGTCGCGCCGGGCGCTTCCATCCGCGGCGACGAGGGGCAGCCGATCTTCATCGGGTCGGGATCGAACGTGCAGGACGGCGTCGTGATCCACGCGCTCGAGACGTACGAGAACGGCCACACCGTCGAGGCGAACATCGTCCGCGTCGGCGGCCGACCCTACGCCGTGTACGTCGGGCGCAACGTTTCCATCGCGCACCAAGCGCAGATCCACGGTCCTGCCGTCGTCGGGGACAACACGTTCGTCGGGATGCAGTCGCTCGTGTTCCGGGCGGAGATCGGGAAAAACTGCGTGCTCGAGCCACGCGCGCTCGTCATGGGCGTCAAGATCGCGCCGGGCCGCTACGTCCCCGCCGGCGCCGTCGTGCGGACGCAGGAGCAGGCGGACGCGTTGCCCGTGATCGACGAGAGCTACCCGTTCGCCCACATCAACGAAGGCGTCCTGCACGTGAACCACGAGCTCGCCGAGGGCTACGAGCACGCCCGCGGCGGCAAGAAGCGCGCTCCGCAGCGCAAGCCGTCGCGCTGACGCGCGTCGTCGCGCTCCCTGGCTCGCTTCCTGCTCGACTCGTCCGACCCTCGTGGGTCGTCAGCAGCAGGAGGTGTGCGCGATGAGACATTCGAAGAGCGGCCTCGCGACGATGGGCATCGTCCTTCTGACGCTCGGTTCCGCGTGCAAGAAGCAGGACGTTGGTGTGACCGAGACGACGGCGGCCGGCGAGCTGCGTGCCGGCACGACGCAGCGACCGACGACGCCTCTGTCCGAGAGGGACAGGGAGTTCATGACGAAGGCGGCGCAGTCGAACATGCTCGAGGTGGCGCTCGGCCGCGAGATCGCGCGCAAGGCGAAGAGCCCCGACGTGAAGGCGTTCGGCGAGCGCATGGTGGCCGATCACTCGAAGGCGAACGACGAGCTGCGACGGATCGCCGAACGCAAGGGCGTGCCGCTCCCGACCGAGCTCGACGAAGAACATCGGAGGGAGCTCGTGCAGCTCGCTGCGCTGAGCGGCACCAAGCTCGACAAGGAGTACGCCCAGCACATGGTGGAGGAGCACACGCAGGACGTCGAGGCGTTCCGCGAGGCGTCCAAGAGCATCGAGGATCCCGAGCTCCGCGCCTGGGCCGCCAAGACGCTGCCCATCCTGGAGGAGCATCTCTCGCTCGCGAGGAGCTTGCAGGCGAAGACGAGCCGCTGACGGTCTCGTACGCTGCTTGGCTTCCTTTCGTGCGCACGCGCGCCACGTAGAGCGCTCGCGCGCACTCGGCCGAGGGCGACGTCCTCTGAAGACGAACGCGAGCCGCACGGCGGCACGCTGCGCCGGGGCACGACGAGTGCATCGTCCGCGGCGAGTCGCCTGGCGGCGATCGCGCTCGCGTCGACGACGCTCGAGCATGCCGAGGAGCGGCTCGAGCGACGCGACCTTGAAAGGAGGACAGCCGTGGCATTGGACATTCTCAAAGAGCGTGGCGTGCCGCTCGAGCGCCAGGTCTTCACCTGGCGTGACATGGTGCGGACGCCCGTGAGCAAGCTCGACGACGACGCCTTCACGCGCGTGCGCATCATCCTGATGAACGGGATCGAGTGCTTCGCCATCCGCCTGGGTCACGGGCTGAGCTGGATGAACGAGGAGCTGCGCGTACCGCTCGCCCAGATGCGCCGTATCGACAAGCACCAGCAGACGCTCGTCAACTGGCTGCTTCCGCCGGACATGTCGCCGCTCGAGACCACGATCAACTACGAGCAGGTCGCGATCGAGGTCACCGCGAGCGTCGCCCAGCACGAGCCGGACGAGTACCTCGCGCAGGTCTACCGGTTCGGGTTGCTCGAGGACTTCGACCACCTCTATCGGTTCTCCGCGCTGCTCGATCGGCTCGAGGGCAAGGACGCGAACAACCTGCTCAACAGCTACACGGACATCCGGCCGGGCCGGCCGACGAAGGAGGAGCACCGCGCGCCCGAGGACGACATCCGGAGGCACTACGACCACAAGACGGCGGCGCCTCTCACGAAGCTCCACGCGATCACGCTCACGGCCGCGGAGTTCCAGACCGAGGACTACTACATGAACTTCGGTCCGACGTTCGCCGATCCGCTCGCGCGCCAGCTCTACGCCGAGATCTCGGCGATCGAGGAGCAGCACGTCACTCAGTACGGGTCGATGCTGGATCCAAACGAGTCGCCGATCACGAAGTGGATGCTCATGCAGGCCACGGAGGTCTACAATTACTACTGCTGCGCGCAGTCGGAGTCGAACCCGCGCGTACGCGAGATCTGGAACCGCTTCGTCGACTACGAGCTCGGTCAGCTCCACGCGTGCATGGAGCTGTTCAAGGCGATCGAGAAGCGCGACCCCGAGGAGATCCTCCCGGCGGAGCTGCCGGAGCCGATCGACTTCGAGAGCCACCGCGAGTTCGTCCGGCAGACGCTCGCGAAGGAGGTCGACCTCCGGACGCGCGGGACGGAGTTCATCGACAAGTCCGAGGAGGGCCCCGACTCGCCGTCGGTCCAGTACCGCAACCAGCTCAACTCCGAAGGCTCGCCCTCGGAGATCGTCGCCGCGGGTTACCGCTGGCGACCGGGCACGGAGCTCGCGGACGGCCGCGCGAAGGCTGCGGTCCAGCAGGAGGTGAGCGCGACATGAAGACCGTCATGGGTATGGGAAAGAATCGAACGGGGATCGGGACCTCTCCGATCGACGCCAAGGCGACCATCGAGGGCGCGGAGGAAGGGGTGCCGGACGTGGAGCACGACGGCGCCAAGATCGCCGCGATTCGCGCGGAGTACGTGCGCGAGGCGGAGCCGATCGGGAGCGTGCCGCCGCCGACCTCGGTGAAGGGCGTCGTCAAGGCGGCGGGCGAGATGCTCGGCGGCAAGGAGCCCGTCGTGTTCCTCGACAAGCTCGGAGAGCGCGCCGCGTTCGAGCGTTCGGGCGTCCGCCTCTACGAGGCCTTCATCGCGAAGCTCGAGGCGGTCGACGACACGTGCGGCGTCCCCATCGACGTGGTCCGGCACTACCACGACGAGGAGCTCGCTCACTTCCACCTCGTCTCGGACGCGATCGAGCGCATGGGCGGCGATCCCACCGCCGAGACGCCCTCGGCTTGCGTCGTCGGCGTCGCCGCGACGGGCCTCGTGCAGGTGATCACGGATCCTCGCACGTCCGTCATCGACGCGCTGCAGGCTCTCCAGGTCGCGGAGCTCACCGACAACGACGGATGGGTGCTGCTCATCGACCTCGCGCGCGGGTTGGGTCAGGACGACCTCGCGACGGAGTTCGAGAAGGCGCTCAAGGCGGAGTGGGAGCACCTCGCGTCGGTGCGCCGGTGGATGAAGGAAGCCGTCGCGAAGAAGGCCGGCGTCGAGGAGGAGATCGCGACCGTTTCGGCCTGACGAGCCGAGACGCCCCCGGGGACGGGACGCCCCGAGGTCGGGACGACCCCGGGGGCGTCGGGGGCGTCGGGCTCGGTCCGTGGGCGAGGGTCAGCGCGAAGGGTGGTGGTGCTGGTATTCCTGCTCGACCTCGCCCGTCTCCGCCAGGACGCGCGCGGTCGCATTGGGGTGTTGCGCCATGAGAGCGCGAGCGCGAGCCACGGCCTCGGCCTTCTCCCCGTACAGCTCCGACAGGCTGTCTCCCGGGATCCTCACGAGCCAGCCTCCGGCCACCGGGCACACCTCGTAGATGAGCGGGTTCGGCATTTCGTCCTCCTCGCGCCGTCTCGTCTTCCAGCGCGTTCGTTCGCGTCCTCGAACTGCAGCCGCCATGCCCGTCGTTTCCTGGCAGGCGGCGCTCGGAGCGCGCCTCGAGTCGCCGTCGCGGCGCGCCGATGGAGGAGCTAGCGCAGGCGCTCGACGCGGAGCGCGACAGCGCGCGGAGGGCGGAACCTCGTGCGAACGGCCTCGCACGGCCTGCGCGAGGTGCGCACGAAACGCGGACCGTTCTACCTACCCGCGCGCGGGAGGCGCGCGGTGTGTGGCGCGCCTCGAGGGCACCGTCGCCACGAGTGCTTCGCGCGTCGACGCACCGACTCGACGGTGCATTCGTCCGCTGCGACGGGCACGCGCGCTGCACCACGGGGGGCATGACCCGGATTCATCGCCTCGAAGAGCTGGGACAGAGCCTCTGGCTCGACTTCATCGATCACGAGCTCGTCACGACGGGAGCTCTCGAGCGGATGATCGACGACGGTCTCCGCGGCCTGACCTCGAATCCGACGATCTTCCAGAAGGCGATCGCGGCGTCGGAGCAGTACGACGATCTGATCCGAGCCGCGTCACCTGGGGAGAGCAGCGAGACCGTGCTCGAGCGGCTGATGGTCCGGGACCTCGTGCTCGCTTGCGACAAGCTCCGCGGCGTCTACGACGCGACCGCCGGCGGGGACGGCTTCGCCTCGATCGAGGTGTCACCGGCCGTCGCCGAGGACTGCGCGGGCTCCGTGGAGCAGGCCACGCGCTTGTGGAGCCTCGTGCGCCGCCCGAACCTCATGGTGAAGATCCCGGGCACGCGGGCGGCGCTGCCCGCGATCGAGAGCTGCCTCTCGCATGGGATCAACATCAACATCACGCTCCTGTTCTCGGTCGCGCGGTATCGCGAGGTCGCCGATGCATACATGCGGGCGCTCGAGGCACGGGCGGCGCGGGGCGCGCCGCTCGACACGATCGCGAGCGTCGCGAGCTTCTTCGTGTCGCGAGTCGATACGAAGGTCGACAAGGCGCTCGACGCGCTCCCGGAGGAGCGGCGCGAGACGGCGCGTGCGCTGCGCGGCCGGATCGCGATCGCCAATGCGAAGGTCGCCTACGAGGAGTACCAACGCCTCTACTCGACCGATCGCTGGAGGCGTCTCGCGTCTCTGGGGGCCCGGCCGCAGCGGCTGCTCTGGGCTTCGACTTCGCCGAAGGATCCCGCGTACCCGCTCCTCTATTACGTGGAGGCGCTCGTGGGCTCCGGCACGGTCGACACGGTGACGCGTGAGCTGTTCCTCGCGTATCTCGAGCACGGCGATCCCGACCTGCGCCTGGGGCTCGATCTCGAGCGGGCGCACGAAGAGTTGGCGTCGCTCTCTCGGCTGGGCATCGATCTCGCGCGCATCGCCGAGGAGCTGGAAGACGAGGGCATCGCCGCGTTCGCGGACTCCCACGACAAGGCAGTGAGGAGCCTCACGGAGAAGCGCCAGCGAGCGGCCTCTCGCGAGCGCGGCGCGATCGCACGCGGCACGTCGCGTGCAGCGTTCGGAACGGAGGACGTGATGAAGCTCTCGGAAGTGATGCAGCGCAACGTGCACGTAATCTCCGGCGACACGACGGTACGCGAGGCGGCCAGCAAGATGAGCGAAGCCGGCGTCGGCGTGCTCCCGGTCTGCGAGAACGACCGGATCGTCGGGGTGGTGACCGATCGCGATCTCGTCGTGCGCTCGGTGGCCCGCGGCGACGACCCCGACAAGACGCGTGCGGTGGATGCGATGACGCGCCAGGTCGAGTGGTGCTTCGAGGACGACTCCATCGAGGAGGCGTCGAAGAAGATGTGCGAGCGGCAGATCCAGCGCCTGCTCGTGCTGAACCGCGACAAGAAGCTCGTGGGGATCGTGACGCTCGCCGATCTCGCGCGAGCGGACGTCGGCGGCGAGTCCGTCACGCACGCGCTCGAGGAGATCAAGGCTCCGACGAAGCCGTCCGCCGCCGGGGTCGAAGCGCAGCACGTAGGCCGCTGAGAGGCGCGAAGTGGGCGTCGCGTCGACCCGGATTTCGCCCGAGCTGCGCGCGCAGCGACACGCATCGCGCGCGGGCAGCACGTACAAGCGCTTCCTCGACGACCTGTGCGAGGACGCCGGCTGGTCGAGCGAGGAGGCCGAGCGTCGTGCGCTCGCGGTGATCGCTGCGCTCGAAGCGATCCTGCCGCCACGCGAGGCGCACGGCCTCTTCGCGCAGCTCCCATCACGCCTCCGCGAACGCGTGGCATACGAACCGGAGCCGGAGCGCATCCCGCCGTCGAACGCCGAGGCGTTCCTCGGCCGCGTCGCGACGGTCCTCGACGTCGATCCGGACGACGTCGACGCGATCGTACGGATGGTCTTCCGCGCGCTCCGCCTCCACATGAGCTCCGGCGGCGCGCGCGCCATCGAAGCGTGCTTGCCGGACGACTTGCGGCGGTTGTGGAATCCTCCGCCCTTCGGGCGTCGCTGAAGACAGGTCGACAGGTCGTTGGTGAAGACAGGGAGATGGGGCAGACCTGTCTCCCCTCATCGCTCCCCGTCGTCCTCGGCTTTCTCGCTCCTCGCTTCTCGCAGCGAGTCAACGAGTCAACGAGTCAGCTCCCAAAAGGCGGCGCCCCCGCTCTGGTCTCGGGGCCTTGCGGCGCGACATGCCGATGGCCGCTCGCATGCTCGTCGCACGCGTCTTCTTCGAAGACGGCTTCGTCTTCGCCCGCGAGCATGATGCGCCACGTCGCCGGGGCGCCGCAGATGAAGCACACGCGCTCTTCGGCCGGGGCCGCGGTCGCGAGGAGACGGCGGGCCGCGTCCGCGATGGCGTCGGCATCGATGCCCGCGACGTGGAGCTGCTCGGCCGGAGGCGCCGAGCCGGGCATCACGTTCACGGCGAGGTGGATGACTTGCGCGGCCACGGGATCCTCGCCTGCGAGGCAGGCGAGGACGGCCTCGCCCAGGCCGCCTTGCGGGCGATGATCCTCGACGACGATCGCGCGGCCGCCCGTGGCGGCGACGGACGCGCGGATGCATGCGGCGTCGAGCGGCTCGATCGAGTAGGCGTCGACGACGCGCACGTGCAGGCCCTCGCGCAGGAGCCGCTCGTGCGCCCTCAGCGCCTCGTGCACCGTGATGCCGGCGGCGACGATCGTGACATGGTCCTCGGGCGAGCACCTCAGGACCTTGCTCCCACCGATCGGGAAGTCCTCGTTCGGCGCGTAGAGCACCGGCGTCGCTTCGCGCGTCGTCCGGAGGTAGACGATCCCCGGTCGATCCGCCATCGCCGCGACCAGGCTCGCGGTCTGGTTCGCGCAGCATGGGTAGAGCACCGTGCTGCCGTGGATCGCGCGCATCATCGCGATGTCCTCGAGGCCCATCTGGGAAGGGCCGTCCTCGCCGATCGACACGCCCGCGTGCGAGCCGCAGAGACGGATGTCGGCTCTCGAGACGGACGCCATGCGGATGAAGTCGTGTGCGCGCGTCAGGAACGCGGC
This sequence comes from uncultured Myxococcales bacterium, assembly GCA_937949945.1. Lineage (GTDB taxonomy): Bacteria > Myxococcota_A > Polyangia > Polyangiales > Polyangiaceae > Labilithrix. Next base: position 54,288 of record CALFEQ010000154.1, on the reverse strand, counting down.
GAAGGTCGAGGCGTACGGGACGAACCCGCGGACGCTCATCCCGACCGCGGCGGCGACCATCTGCTGCTCCGCGATGAACATCTCGAAGAAGCGCGAGGGGAGCGCTTCGGCGAAGAGCTCCGCGTACGTCGAGTTCGAGACGTCGCCGTCGAGCACGACGACGTCCGAGCGCGCCGAGCCCACCGCGGCGAGGGCCTCGCCGTACGCCTTCCTCGTCGCGACCCGATCACCGCGCTCGTATCTCGGCAGATGCAGACAGCGTGGGGCCGGGATCGGCTCCGGCTCGTCGTTCGGCGGCGGCAGCGGCGTGACGACCGCGCTCCGGACGCCGCCGAGCTGCGCGAGCGCCTTCGCGCACGCCTCCTCGTCGAGCGCCTTGCCGTGATGGCCGCGCTCGTCCTCCATGAACGAGACGCCTTTGCCCTTCACCGTTCGAGCGACGACGAGGGCAGGCGACTCGGAGACGTGCGTCGCGGCGGCGTACGCGCGCGCGATGGCCGAGAAATCGTGCCCGTCGATCTCGAGGGCGCGCCAACCGAACGCGTGCGCGCGCGCGGCGTACGCCGCCGAGTCCCAGCCGAGCGGTGTCTCTCCCGACTGGCCGAGACGGTTCATGTCGAGGATGGCGACGAGGTTGCCGAGGCGGTAGTAGCGAGCGTGCTCGAACGCCTCCCAGATCGAGCCTTCGGACATCTCTCCGTCGCCGAGCAGGACCCAGACACGGTAGGGCAAGCGCTCGAGGTACTTGGCGGCGAGCGCGATCCCGACGCCGATCGGCAGGCCTTGTCCGAGCGATCCGGTGGCGACGTCGACGAAGGGGACCTTGGGCACCGGGTGACCCTCGAGGCGGCTGTTGAGCCGTCGATACGAGAGCAGCTCCGTGTCGCTGATGAGGCCGATCGCCTTGAGCATCGCGTAGAGCAGCGGCGAGGCGTGCCCCTTCGAAAAGACGAGGTGGTCGTTGTTCGGGTTCTCGGGATCGGAGACGTCCCAGCGGAGGAAATCGCGCAACAGGACCGCCATGAGATCGGCCGCCGACAAGCTCGAGGTCGGATGCCCGGACCCCGCCTCCGTGGTGCACCGGATGCTGTCGACGCGGAGCTGCGCGGCGAGCTCGTGGAGGTCGAGCGTGCTCATCGTGCACCAGCCTTTCGGGGTGGGCAGCGGCGCGAGCGGTCGACGAGGTCGCGGAGCTCGGTCCTCCGTCGCGACGCCGGAGAGGAGGTCATGATCGCCGGTGTGCACGGCGCGCGCCTGCCGCGGATCGGCTGCCCTGTGGAGCGGAGCAGTCGAGATCGGTTCACCGCGGCGAGGCAGCGCGCCACGCGCGGGGCTCGAGGCACGCGCGACTCGAAGGGCGCAGGTTCGAGGCACGCTGGCTCGGGGCAGGCTCAGCTCTCGCGCCGCCGGATGCGCGCGTAGGCCTGGTGCAAGAAGTCGGAGAGCGTGACCATCGCGAGCATGCTCGCGACGACGCGCGTCTCGCGCGGTCTCGCGATGAGCCCTGCCGTGAGCGCCGAGGCCGCCCACGGCCCAGCGCAGAACTGACAGGTGAGCAGCGTGCCGATCGCACGCTGAAGGCCGTGCCCGCGGGCGTGCTCCTTCACCTCGCCGGCTCCGCCCGAACCTTCGTACTCCGTGAACGGAAACCGGAGCGTCGCGGTCACGCGCTCGCGCGTGATGATGCGCGTGAGGCGGTGCGTCGCGACGCCCAGGAGGACGACGTCCTGCGTGCTGATCCGCTCCGGCAGCCGGCGCTTCCGTCCGGCCCTGACGAGCAACGAGCCGAACCCGGCGAGGAAGACGGACAGGATCAGCGCGTATGCCCGAAGCGGCAGCTCGTCCTCCGTGTTGCGTGTGTAGGCCGCCACCTGGTTCATGCCATCGCCGCGACGCAAGACGCGGACCCTCGTGGACCACGGCCGCGGCCGCGGTCGCCCGCTCGGCGCACATGGCTCACGTGGTGACGGTGGCGAGGCGACGGCGACCCGCGCGACTCACTTGAAGCGCATGCAGCGGCCGCCGGCGAAGCCCGCCTTCGCCTCTGCACGCTCGATCCTGCGGAGGCCGCCTTCGGCCTCCCAGTCGTCCCGGATGTTGAGCTCGGATCGAGCGCTCTGGTAGCCGATGCCGCGGAACTTGAGGCCGAACTTGCCCGTGAAGCGCGCGCCATCCATCGTGAGGACGGCCTCGTTCAGGTTGCCGTGGAGGTCCATCCACGGCTCGTCCCCGTCGCGGAGCCGCACCATGTCCACCTGCTCGCCGTTCGCCGCCAGGCTCCCGCGGCCGGGCGCGGCGATCTCCCAGGCCTTGTCGTAGTGGACGTCCTGGGAGAAGAACGGGAACACGTAGTTGTTGACGTTGAGCGGACTGTCCGGCTCGGGCAGCGAGGCCCCGGCATCGTAGGTGGCGTTGACGAGCGCGAGGTCCGCGCACCTTCCGCCGCGAGTCGCGCTGGCGCTCGTCGGCGGGTTCTCCGCGCGTTGGGTCCCGCATCCGGGGTCGTTGCCGAGCGACGGCGGGCTTCCGGTCACGTAGTCGAGCACCTCGTTGGTCGCGAGCTGGCCGCCGTCCCAGTGACAGAAGGCCGCGAGCATCGCATTCGTGATGCAGTTCATCGCCTTGACCTCGAGGTGCTCGTGCGCGGGCACGAGGACCCCCGCGCGGTTCCGGCCGTCCGCGCGCGGCGGGAAGTCGGGGCCGTACTTCGCCATCACCTCGGCCGGGTAGAAGAACGTCGGGAACCCCCATGCGTTGGGCAGGTGCGTGCTGCAGTTGTTGCCGTGCAGGTACACGAAGAGCCGCCCGTTGAACTGATAGTCGAGCCCGACGTTCACGTCCTGATCGCGATCGGGGATCGGTGGGAAGTCCGGCCCTTCGCGGCGGTCGCCGAGCAGGCGGCGATCGATGCGGACGGTGCCGCCCTCGTAGTCGGACGGCAAAAAGTCGGTCCACTTCGGATCCCAGATCGGAGGCGTGTTCTCGAGGACCCACGCGCGAATGTCCGGCCTGCCGCCGTACCTGGCCTTGATGTCCTCGATGAACGCGCGGATGCGCCCGACGGTGATCTCGTACTTGTCGAGGTAGACCGTCTTTCCGGGATGGCGCGGGTCCGAGTACCCGTGGACGGGCAGCGTGCGGCAGCAGCTCTCGTGGCGCGCTCCGAACTCGCCGACCTCTCCGAACCCGCAGGTGTCGCCGCCGAGGTGGCGCTTGCAGCTCGGCGCGTCGACGCACTCGCTCTTGTAGTTGCACGCACCGTTGCAGTCGGAGTCGACGAGGCACCGCTTTCCCTCGGCGCATTTCGGTGCGTCGGGACCGCCGCAGTCGACGTCGGTCTCTTTGCCGTTCTTGACGCCGTCGTCGCTGCGCGGCGTGCGACACGTCTTGTCCGATTCCGAGCACCAGCCGCTCGCGCACTCGTCGTGCGTCGTGCACGACCTGCCGTCGTCGCACTTGGGTGCGTTCGGCCCGCCGCAGTCGACGTTCGCCGGCGTGAGCGTGTCTTGGCATCCGGAACCCTCGCACGGCGGCGGGCTCCCATGCGATGCGGAGCTCGAGCACCCCGCGGCGACGGTCGATCCAGATCCAGAGAGAACGACGAACGCGATGATGCTGCGAATGCGACGCACGTGACCCTCCGGTGACGCCTGCCGACGAGTGCGAACGACGCACCACGGAAGCGGAGGGCGCATCCTCGCGAAGACCCGAGGGATTCGTCCGCTCCGATCGGATGTCCGGGATGACCTCTGCACCACGTAGAGGAGAACTGCCCCGACGGTCTCGGACGCGCGAGCGTAGGCGTGCGAACGACGGCGCCCTGCGGCGTCCTGGAGCATCCGTGGCGCGTCCCTGCCGGAGAGCGCTGCGCCGAGAGCGATCCCTGCGGCGGAGGTACGTCGCCGAAGGGTCAGCGATCGTCCCGTCGTGTTCCGGTCGGGCGCGCGCACGCGGCCGCGCGCTCGAGGAGGACGGCGCGCTCGCGTGCGTTGCGCGTCATGGACGCGGCCCGCTCGAACTCGACGCGGGCCTCGTCGAGGCGACCGAGCTTGGCGAGCAGATCCGCACGCGCGGCGAACAGGTGGTGGTAGCCCTGGAGCGCGGGCTCGTCCGTCAGCTCGTCGACGAGCTCGAGCCCCTTCGCCGGGCCGAACGCCATGCCGACGGCCACGGCGCGATTCAGCTCGACGACCGGAGAGGGGGCGACCTCCGCGAGCTCGCCGTACAACGCCGCGATGCGAGCCCAGTCCGTGTCGCTCGCCGTGGGCGCGCGCGCGTGGCACGCGGCGATCGCGGCTTGGAGCGCGTACGGGCCGCGCGCGCCGCCGAGCGCCTCTGCGCGTGCGAGGGCGGCGAGGCCTCGGTTGATGAGCAGGCGATCCCAACGGGTGCGATCCTGATCGGCGAGGAGGATCGGCTCGCCCCGAGGGCCCGTGCGCGCCGCAGCGCGCGACGCGGTGAGCTCCATCAGCGCGAGGAGCCCGTGCACCTCCGGCTCGTCCGGGACGAGCGCGGCGAGGACGCGGCCGAGGCGGAGCGCGTCCTCGCAGAGCGCAGGCCGCATCCAGTCGTCGCCGGCCGTCGCCGCGTAGCCCTCGTTGAAGATCAGGTAGATCACCTCGAGGACCGACGAGAGGCGGGCGGCGCGTTCCTCGCCGCGCGGGACCTCGAACGGAACGCGCGCCTCCGAGAGCGTCCGCTTGGCGCGCACGATCCGCTGCGCGATCGTCGGCTCGGGGGCGAGGAAGGCGCGCGCGATCTCTTCGGTGGTCAGGCCTCCGAGGAGGCGCAACGTGAGCGCGACGCGTGCCTCGCGCGACAGGACCGGATGGCAGGCGATGAAGACGAGGCGCAAGAGATCGTCGCCGACGTCGTCGTCGAGCGCGGACTCCATGTCCGGTGTCTCCGGCTCCGCGTCTCGGCCGATCTCCTCGTGCTTGCGCTCGAGCAGCTTGTCGCGGCGAAGCCGATCGATCGCGCGGTTCTTCGCCGTGGTCATCAACCACGCCCCCGGGTTGTCGGGGACGCCCGTCTCCGGCCACTGCTCGAGCGCGAGCACGAGCGCGTCTTGTGCGAGCTCCTCGGCGAGACCGACGTCGCGCACCATGCGCGTGAGGCCGGCGACGAGCTTCGGGAATTCGATGCGGAAGACGGCGTCGATGGCGCGATGCGTGTCGGAGACCGGCACGGCGGCCGAGGTAGCGCAACTTCCGGCGCGGGCCAACTGCGACTGGCTGGGGCTTCGTGGGGTCGCGGGGTGCTCGATCGTCGAGGGCGAGTACGAGCACGAGCACGAGCAGGGGCGGCGACGGGCGGCGCGATCGGGTAGAGTGCCCTCCGATGAACGCCGCCGCCGATCCCGTCGAGATCCTCTCCGAGCTCGTCACGTATCGGACGGACGCGCTGCACGGGGACGAGAGGGCGCTCGCCGACCTCCTCGCCGAGCGGCTGCGCGAGCGCGGCGCGGACGAGGTCGTCGTGGAGGACGTACCGCGGACGGCGGTGAGCCGGAGCGCGTCGTGGGTCTACGCGCGGTTCGGGCGGCCGCGGCTGCTCGTCAACGCGCACCTCGACACGGTGCCGCCGAACGTCGACTGGACGTCCGACCCGTTCGTCGCGCGCATCGAAGGGGGAAGGATCCATGCGCTCGGCGCCGCGGACACGAAGGGCGCCATCGCCGCGATCCTCGCCGCGCTCGCGGACGTGAGGCCGAAGGACGTCGGCATCCTCTTCTCGGGCGACGAGGAGCTCAGCGGCGTCGCGATGCGGTCGTTCGTCGCGAGCCCGCATTGCCGGGGGATCGAACGCGCGATCGTCTGCGAGCCGACGAGCCTGAAGGCAGGCACGCGCCATCGCGGCTACGTCATGTTCGAGGTCGACGTGACGGGGCCGGGAGGTCACTCGTCGTGCGCGGACACGCTGCCGGCGCCGCTCGTCATGCTGTCGAGGGTGGCGGTGGCGCTCGACGACTGGGCGCGAAGGCTGAGGACGGTCGGACCGCCGGGCTTCCTCGGCATGTGCCTGAACGTGGCGAAGATGGACGGCGGGATCGCGCACAACGTCGTGCCCGCCCACGCGCGGCTCACGGTCTCGGTCCGTCCGCCGCCGGGCGCCGACTCGGCCGCGATTCGAGCCGAGCTCGAGAAGCTCGTCCGCGAGGTGGAGCCGTCGGCGAGCGTCCGCTTCGTCACCGTGAACCTGCCGCTCGCGACGAGGGATCTCGCCGCGTTCGAGCCGTTCATCGGCGATGCCGCACGCGCGCCGGTCGATCTCGGCTTCTGGACGGAGGCCGCGGTGCTCGCGGCGAACGGCGTGGATGCCGTCGTCCTCGGCCCGGGCGACATCGCCCAAGCCCACGGACCCGACGAGTACGTCTCGATCGAAGAGCTCCATCGCGCGACGGATCTCTTCCGAGCCGTCTTCCGAGCGAGCGCTTGAGCGCGAAGCCTCGGGACGCAGGTCTTGCGCCGCGATCGTCGCAAGCCGTGCGCGGAGACCGGCGAGCCGACCGTGACGTTTGCTGCTTCGTGCAGAGGCGAGTGGCACGCGGCTTGAACGACTCGCAGGCATGTCGAGCTCCCCGGTCCGACCGAGCATCGGTCCCGTCGAAGCCTTCATGACGGAAGACCACGTGCGCCTCGACGCTCTGCTGCGGGAGGCCGAGCGTCCTGACGGCACGATCGACGACGCCATCTACACGGCCTTCCGCGGCGGCCTCCTCCGGCACATCGCGATGGAGGAGAAGGTGCTCTTGCCGTTCGTCCGCGAGCGGAGCGGAGCCCCGTTCGCGTCGGCGGCGCAGCTCCGTCGCGATCACGGCGAGATCGCGAAGCTCCTCGTGCGCTCCCCGAGCCGGACCATCGTGGACTCGCTCCGCGAGGTGCTCGCACGTCACAACCCGCTCGAGGAAGGCGAGAGAGGCCTCTACGCCGCGTGCGACGCCGCCGCCGGCGAGGACGCGCCCGGTCTGGTCGAGCGCCTGCGCGCACAGCCCGCGGTGCCGCTGGCGAAGTACTACGACGGCCCGCTGCACCGCGTGAGGCGATCCGCTCGAGACTGAGGCCCGAGGCCCTCTAGCTCTTGAGCCGATACCCCGTCCTCACCAGCCACCGCACCGTCGCGAGACACACGACGAGGAACACCACCGTCATGCCCATGCTCGTCGTCACCTCGACGTCGGAGGTCTCGTAGAAGCTCCATCGAAAGCCGCTGACGAGATAGACGACGGGGTTGAAGAGCGAGACCTTCTGCCAGAAGGGAGGGAGCATCTTGATCGAGTAGAAGCTCCCGCCGAGGAACGTCAGAGGGGTGACGATCAGCATCGGGACGATGCCGAGCTTCTCGAAGTTGTCCGCCCAGAGGCCGATGATGAAGCCGAACAGGCTGAAGGTCACGGCCGTGAGCAGGAGGAAGCCGACCATCCAGATCGGGTGGGCGATCTCGTAAGGCACGAAGAGCCGCGCCGTGAGGAGGATGATCGTGCCGAGCAGGATCGACTTCGAGGCGGCCGCGCCGACGTAGCCGATCACGATCTCGATCCAGGAGATCGGCGCCGAGAGGACCTCGTAGATGGTCCCCGAGAACCTCGGCATGTAGATCCCGAACGAAGCGTTCGAGATGCTCTCCGTCAACAGAGAGAGCATGGTCAGGCCCGGGATGATGAACGCGGCGTACCGCACGCCGTCGATCTCGGCCATCCGCCCGCCGATCGCCGAGCCGAAGACGATGAAGTAGAGCGACGTCGAGATGACGGGCGACAGGATGGTCTGGAACGCCGTGCGGAAGGCGCGCGCCATCTCGAACACGTAGATGGCGCGGATGGCGTACCAGTTGAGCATGGGGGTGCGCACCTCGCTCATCCGCCCGACCTCACGAGCTTGACGAAGATCTCCTCGAGCGACGTCTCGCGCGTCTGGAGATCCTTGAACTCGATTCCTTGCTCTCCGAGCTCGCGCAGGAGCGCCACCATCCGCGAGCGGTCCTCCTCGGCCTTGAATCCGTAGACGAGCTGCATGCGATCCTCCGAGAGCTGGAGGCCGTACTGGGCGAGGGCAGGGGGCACGCTCTCGAGCGGCCGCTGGAGCATCAGGATGAGCTGCTTCTCCCCGAGCTTGCGCATCAGCGTGACCTTGTCTTCGACGACGATGAGCTCGCCTTTGTTGATCACGCCGATGCGGTCGGCCATCTCCTCCGCTTCTTCGATGTAGTGCGTCGTCAGGATGATCGTGACGCCGGTGTCGCGGAGCGAACGGACCATGTTCCACATGTCCTTGCGGAGCTCCACGTCGACGCCGGCGGTCGGCTCGTCGAGGAAGAGGATCTTCGGCTCGTGGGAGAGCGCCTTCGCGATGAGCACCCGCCGCTTCATCCCTCCGGAGAGGGTCATGATCTTGCTGTCGCGCTTCTCCCAGAGCGACAGATCGCGGAGCACCTTTTCGATGTGCGCCGGGTTCGGCGGCAGGCCGAAGAGCCCGCGGCTGAAGCTGACCGTCGCCCAGACGGTCTCGAACATGTCGGTGGACAGCTCCTGCGGGACGAGCCCGATCTTCGAGCGCGCGGCGCGGAAGTCGCGGATGATGTCGTGCCCGTCCGCCAGCACCGTGCCGCTCGTCGGGTTGACGAGGCCGCAGATGATGCCGATGAGCGTCGTCTTGCCCGCGCCGTTGGGGCCGAGGAGCGCGAAGATCTCTCCGCGATGGATGTCGAGGCTGACGTCCTTCAGCGCGACGAGGCCGGACGCGTACCGTTTCGTGAGGTTCCGGACCGAGATGATCGGATCCACGACGGCGGTCGTGATCCCACGATCCGGTTCCGGCGAACAGCGCAAACGTACGAGCTCCGCCGCGCGCCGCGGCCGTCGGCGGCGGGGGCGCGGCGAAGCTGCCCGTGCGTCACTGCTTCGTCAGCGTGAACCCTCCGTCCTTGCAGCCGGAGCAGTTCCAGGTGCCGGTCATCGTCTTGCCCGTGACCGTGGCGGTGAACGGGAAGTCGAGCGTGTCGTTCACCCTCTGGACCAACACGGGCCAGTTGCCGCTCAGCTTGTTCGCGTCGATCGTGAGGTTCGTCGCGGGCGCCGCGCCCGAGACGGACTCGGAGAGCTTGCAGCTCGAGACGAAGCGCAGCTCGAGCCCGCCCATCTGAGCCGTGCTCGAGAACGTCTCGCCGTTCGCCGTGACGACGACCGTGAGCTCGCCGGCGTTGTTGAACGTGCACCCGTGCGCGTCGCGCGTGTTGACGTAGGTGCCCTTCCACGTGCCGACGATCGAGTCGAGCTCTGCGCTGACCGACACGTTGCCGTTCATCACGGGCGCGCACGCCTCGGGCTGATCGCCGCTGCACTCGCCGCCCCAGCCGACGAAGTACGAGCCCTTCTCGGGCGTCGGCTTCAGCGTCACCTTGGTGCCGCTCGGGAAGGTGCCCACGCACGTATTGCCGTTGCAAGAGAGGCCTTCCGGGATCGAGGTGATCGTTCCCGCGCCTGCACCGGCGAGGGAGACGGTGAGCGTGAACGAGCTCTTTGCTTCCTCTTCGTCGTCCGACTCTTCGTCGGCCGGTGTCGTGCGACGCTTCGAGCGCTTCGTGCTCTCGTCCGGGTAGTCTCCGATCGGAGCGGGCGAGCACGCCGCGACGAGCGGGACGAGGAGCGCCATGAGGACGATTGCGCGCATGATGAAAAATTAGCAACGCACGCGCTCGTCGCAGCTGGAAAATCACATGATTACTGCACGATCCATGGATCGCGGACGCGCCAGGTCGCGCGTCCGGTCACGCGAGTGAGCATCGAATCGCGCGCAGAAGCGCGCCGAGGAGCGCGTCGAGACGCCTGCCTGGATCGCCCACGACTCAGGGCATCGCCAGGTACTTTTTCTCGTACTCCTCGGTCATCCGCGTCTGGACCTCGAACATCGACAGGTCCGCCATCATCTTCTGCGACCAGTACATGCTGATGTTCGAGAAATCCATCGCCGTCATCTTGAAGTACTTGTCGAGGCCGGCGTTGACGTCCTTCCCTTGCTTCGACCAGGCGGCCATCGCGCCGCTGATCTCGCAGTACTTCTCGAAGCTGACCGGCTCGGCCCCGGCGTTCGGGCTCGCGAGGCCGAGCTGGCCGGACGCCATGTTCTCCCTTGCGGCCTCGCCCATCGCGGCGAACTGACCGCCGCCGGAGAAGTGCTTCGCGTACTCCGTCGCGACCGCTCCCGACGTGTCCCGCTGCATGCGGTCGAGCCAGCCTTTCGCGACGCGGTCCCACTTCGCACGGTCCATCTGGTGCTGCGCGAGGAGCTTCGTGAACTCGTCGACGCTCACGCTCGCCTGCTTCGCCTGGAGGCTCGCGTAGACGGCGATCGACACGCCCTCGATCGGGTCGAGGAGCCCGCCCGAGGCGGCGGCGGCGCTCGCGTACTTCATTCCCTCGTTCATGGCGCGCATCCCGGCCCGCGTGACGAGCTCCTGTCCCTGCGGCGTGGACAAGAAGCCCTCGTAGTGGCGCAAGAACGTGTGGTGGACGTGCGCGCGGTGGGCCGCGCTCTGGTAGCCGAGCGACTCGAGGAGCCTGGCGTGCTGCGCGGGATCGCGCATCGCGTGGCTCAGGAGAGTCTCGTGGACGAAGTTGTCCTCGAGCGCGTTCGGGTTCTGCTGCGGATGGCCGATCGGGCCCCACTCGTCGACGTTCTGGAGGTGGGGCGGCACCTGCGCCTGCTCGGCGACGCCCTGCATGCCGTGGGCGGCGCGCCAGACGTCGTTGAGGTTCATCTCGTCGTAGAACGCCTGCTTCATGCGCGCCTCGACGAGCGTGCGCACGTCCTCGGGCGTGCCGCCCTCGTTCCGCACGCGGGTCTCGGCGTACGCGGTCCACAGCTCGCGCTCGAGCTGCTCGCGCTGCTTGAGCCGCTCGAGCGGCTCGTTCGGGCGCTCGCGACCGGCCGCGTGCTCGGCGTCGCAGAAGTCGTCCCAGTCGTCCTTGAACTTCTGGAGCGCCACGCGTTTGTCGATCACGCCGATCTCGGCGTAGTAGTGCGGCATCCCGGCGTAGAACGAGGCCACGACCGCCTCGGGCATGACCTGGTTCACCGTGTTGCACGCCGGGCAGGTGATCGACTCGCTCTTCTGCGGCGTGCTCCGGCGGAGCGGGCCTCCGCATCGGTTGCAGTTGACCGGCTTGTTCATCGCCTCGCGTGCGTGAGGCCACATCGCGCGGTACTGATCGACGTGCATGCGCGCATCGAAGCGCTGCCACTGCTCGTCCCTCCAACGATCGAACGCGCGCATCGCGCAGCGCATCTGGCAGTAGCCGGGCTCGCCGGGGCCCGCCTCGCACAGCCGCTCGTAGTGCTCGTCGAACGCGTCGTGGACCTTCATGCCGAGGTCCTTGTACTGCTGCTCGATGGCGTTGAGCGCGTTGTTCAGCGGGCTCGGATCGGTCGGGTTCTGCGCGATGAGCTGCTGGCAGCCCGCCTGCGCCTGCTGCAAGAGCTGCTGGATCTGCCCGCTGATCTGCTGAATGAACTGGTTCCACTGCGCGACGATCTGCTGCTGCGCCGGGTTCATGTCGACTCCTCCGTCCTCCGTTGCGGTTGCCAGTGACCAGCTCTCCTAAGCGGTGGGTTTGATGGCTCCGGCGATCGGGCGCCGGCAGTACTTGCACATGAAATCGGCGGGCTGCTCTTGCGGGCCGCCGCAATGCACGCACGTGAGGTTGGTGCTCGTCTTGAAGGTCTGCCCCGCCCACGGGACCTCCTTCGCCGTCTGGTGCGCGTTGGCGAAGATCGAGGCGAGGCTGGGGGCGCCCGGCGTCCCCCCCGCGGGCGGCGGAGGCTGCGGAGGAGGCGGCGGCAGCCCGATCGCGCGCTCGTACGCGGCCGTCTCCTGATCGACGAGATCGCGCACCCGTTGCTCGACGAAGGCGAGCCGCGGATTCGCCGCCGCCCTCGGATCGGCGCGGAGGCGTCCGATCTCGCGCGTCGCCCACTCGAAGAGGCCGACGAACGCGATCCGGACCTCCGCGGGGACGGCCCCGCGCGCGAGGCGCATCCCCGAGACGATGGCGGCTCGCTCCGCCGGATCGAGCGGCGAGAGGCCGTAATGCCGCATGAGCCCGTCCCACTCGGGCCCGCCCCCCGCCGGAGAGCTCGCGGCAGTTCTGTGGATGGCGCCGACGTGCTGGGCGATCGCCGCGTGGAGCTGCTCGACGGGATCCATCGGGGCGAACGAGCGTACGAAGCGCGGGCCCGAGGCACAATCGTCGAAATGGCGTACAGCCCCCTGCGTCGGTCAGCGCCGGCGGGGTGACCGCGCGAGCGCCTCGGCGGTGAGCTCGCGGAGGCTCCGGCGCTGCCCTCCGTCGGCGTCGAAGCTCGATGGATCGAGCCACGCCTCGTAGGCCGCCTTCAGCGCGGGCCACTCGTCGTCGACGATCGAGAACCACGCCGTGTCGCGGTTGCGGCCCTTGTAGATCGTCGCCTTGCGGAACGTCCCCTCGTAGGTGAACCCCAAGCGCTCCGCGGCGCGTCGCGACGGCTCGTTGAGCGCGTCGCACTTCCACTCGTAGCGACGGTAGCCGAGCTCGTCGAACACGCGCCGCATGAGGAGGTACATCGCCTCGGTCGCCGCGCGCGTCCTCTGCAGGCGAGGCGAGTAGTGGATGTGCCCCACCTCGATGACGCCGTGCTTCCGATCGATCCGAAGGAGGCTCGCCACGCCGGTGGGCTTTCCGCTAGCGAGGTCGACGATCGCGAAGAAGAGCGGATCGTCGCCGAGGCACGTCGCCGTCATCCACGCCCGGTACTCGTCGAGGCTCGCGAAAGGACCGTACGCCATGTACGTCCAGCTCCGGCCGTCCGTGTCCTCCGAGATCGCGTCGAACAGCGGCTCGGCGTGCCGCGCGGGATCGAGCGGCTCGACCCGGCAGTAGCGTCCCTCGATCGGCGTGCGCGGCGGCGCCGGTACCGGCTGGAAGTCGGGGACGGGATCGCCGATGGGCTGTCCCAGCGGATTCGTTCGGATCGGCATGGCCCTCTCTACTCCTCCTCGCGGGTGATGGTGGCGCTCGTCTCCGCGTCAGGGAGGCGAGAGCAGGGCAGGAGCGCTCGTCGCCGGAGCGGGCTCGAGGAAGGCGCCCTGGCCCTTGAAGAACCGCCAGAAGTCTTCGGCCCACACCTCGCCGCCCTTCTCGTTCGGGTGGATCTTGTCCGGACGGCGCTCGATCTCGAGATGCGACCCGTCGTAGAAGCGGCAGGGCGCGACGTGCTCGCGCAACCACGCGTTGAACTTCGCCTGCGAGGGCTTCCAGATCGGAGGCGCGATCCAGTAGCAGTCGATGCCGGCGACGCGCTTGAGGAGCTTCGGCAGGAAGGGGCCGATCTCCTTGTCCGGATCGACGCTGTGGGGCACGTGGTTCGCGCCGAGCGTCAAAAGGACGAGGTCGGGCTTGATCCGCGCGAGGAGCGACGGGAGGTGGTCGTTCTGCGCGAACTCGTGGATCGTGCCGCTCTCGATGACGTCGCGGTAATACTTCGTGCCCTCCGCCTCGAACTTCGGGCGGAGCGCTCGCGCGAGCCCGCCGCCGACCATCGAGTCGCCCGTGTGAAGGACGCGCGCGTACTTCTTGGGCACCCGAGGTGGAGGCGCCGGCGGGCCTGCGTCGGCCGCGGCCGCCGTGGTCACGGACGTCGCGGACGTGACGGTGGGCGTGGACGCATCGGCCACTTCCGCCGTCGCCGCCTTGCTGCAGGCGACGGCGAGGAGCGAAAAGAGGGCAATCGCGATTCGGAGCCGCCGGACGATCATGGGGCGCGCCGACGTTAGCGCACGGGCGCGCGAAGTCGAAGCCGCCGGCGCTCAGCCGTCCGTGGTCACGGGTTGGCGCCGTCCGCGATCCACGTCTTGATGCGCTCGATCGATTTCTCGTGGAAGACGAAGAGCGGCGCCTTCGGCTGGGTGCCCACGATCTTTCCGTTGGCGTCCTTCCGGCGCAGGACGTTCACGAAGAACGAGGACTCGGGGTCATCGGCGTCGTTGGCGCGGACGAGGTTCGACCTGCCGAGGATCGACTCGAGACAGCCCGCTTCGTCGGCGCACACGAAGGCCGAGCGCGCGTAGCCCTCCGAGTCCTCGGAGGCGTGGCAAGCGTTGCCCGCGCCCGCGCAGCCCGCGCGCCCGGAGGGACCGAAGAGGTCCGCGTAGAGATCGCTCCAGGTCGTGCCCGAGCCGCTGCCGTCGTCGAAGACGTACTGCGGCTCTTCCTCTTCCTCGTCCTTCTTGTCGCTGCCCGAGGAGCCCGAAGACGACGAGGAGGAGGACGAAGAGGACGAGCTGCGGGACGTGCTGGTCTCTCGCTCCGAGCAAGAGGCGGCGCCGATCATTCCCGCGAGCGCGATGACGATCATCAGCGAGCGACTCATCCCTTCGAGCCTAACTCGTTTCGGCCGAGCGCGACAAAGTGCTATCTCGCATGCCGATGCTCGACGACTCGCCGCCCGCGGAAGGAGCCGAACACGGCAGGTCACCGGTGCACTTCCCACCGGAGCTGCCGATCTCCGCGCGTGTCGCCGACATCGCGCGTGCGATCGACGAGCACCAGGTCGTCATCGTGGCGGGCGCGACCGGCTCGGGGAAGACGACGCAGCTGCCGAAGATCGCGCTCGCGATGGGCCGTGGCCTCGAGCGCATGATCGGCGTGACCCAGCCCCGGCGCATCGCCGCGACCAGCGTGGCCGCGCGCGTCGCGTCCGAGCTCGGCTCGCCCCTCGGCACGGACGTCGGCTACCAGATCCGCTTCGACGATCGGACGTCGCCGAGCACGTACGTGAAGTTCATGACGGACGGGATCCTCCTCGCGGAGATCCACGGCGATCCGTTGCTCCAGCGCTACGACACGCTCGTCATCGACGAGGCGCACGAGCGGAGCCTCACCATCGATTTCATCCTCGGCTGGCTCAAACGGATCCTCCCCGAGCGGCCGGACCTGAAGGTCGTCGTCAGCTCCGCGACCCTCGAGACGGAGCGCTTCGCGGAGCACTTCGGCGGCGCGCCCGTGATCCAGGTCGAGGGGCGTACGTTCCCGGTCGAGGTCCTCTACGAGCCTCCGCCCGAGGACGCCGATCTCGCCGAGGCGGTCGCCAACGCGGTCGAGAACGTCGCGTCGCTCGATCCGCACGGCGACATCCTCGTCTTCTTGCCCGGCGAGCGCGAGATCCGCGAAGCGGAGAACGAGCTCGCGTCGAGGCAGCTCCGGCACACCGTCGTCCAGCCGCTCTACGCACGCCTCACCGCGGCCGAGCAGGCGAGGGTGTTCGCGAGCATCCCCCAGCGGCGCGTCATCCTCGCCACGAACGTCGCCGAGACGAGCGTGACGATCCCGGGCATCGTCTACGTCATCGACACCGGCGTCGCGCGGCTCTCCCGCTACGACCCGCGGTCCGGCACGACGCGTCTCCACATCGAGGCGATCTCGCAGGCGAGCGCGGAGCAGCGGAAGGGCCGCTGCGGCCGCGTCCGCGAGGGGATCTGCGTCCGCCTCTACGACGAGCAGAGCTTCGCCGCGCGTCCGGCGTACACCGATCCCGAGATCAAACGCACGGGCCTCGCCGGCGTCATCCTGCGCATGAAGTCGCTCGGGCTCGGGAGCGTCGAGGACTTCCCGTTCCTCGATCCGCCGAGCTCGAAGGCGATCGCCGAGGGCTATCGCGTGCTCGACGAGCTCGGCGCGCTCGACGAGAGGCGCGAGCTGACGCCGCTCGGCGAGCGCCTCGCGCGCTTCCCGGTCGATCCGCGCATCGGCCGCATGATCCTCGCCGCGGCCGACCTCGGCTGCCTCCGCGAGATGCTCGTCGTCGCCGCCGCGCTCTCGATCCAGGACCCGCGCGAGCGCCCGCTCGACGCGCAGCAGAAGGCGGACGAGCTGCATCGTCGCTTCCGCGACGAGCGGTCGGACTTCGTCGGGCTTCTCCGCCTCTGGGACTTCGTTCGCGAGGCGGAGAAGAAGGGGCGATCGCACCTGCGCCGCACCTGCAAGGAGAACCTCCTCTCGTACGTCCGCGTCCGCGAGTGGACCGAGACGCACCGGCAGCTCGAGGAGATCGTGCGCGAGCTCCGCATCGAGCCGCGCCGCGCGGGTCACGGCCGTCCGGAGAAGCCGCCGGACGGTCGCCCGGAGAAGCGCCCCGACGGGCGGCCGAACGGACGAGGAGCGCAGGACGGCGACCGGACCGACGCGCTCCATCGCGCGCTCGCCACGGGCCTGCTCTCGAAGATCGGCAAGTGGAACCCCGAGCAGCGCATCTACATGGGCGCGAAGCAGACGCGCTTCGCGATCCACCCGTCGTCCGCGCTCGCGAAGAAGCCTCCCGAATGGGTCATGGCCTTCGAGCTCGTCGAGACGACGCAGCTCTTCGCGCGCATGGTCGCGAAGGTCGAGCCGGAGTGGCTGCTCGAGGCCGGCGCGCACCTCGTCAAGCGGTCGTACTCCGATCCGCATTGGTCGGAGCGCTCGGCGCGCGCCGTCGTGAAGGAGCACGCGACCCTCTTCGGCCTCACCATCGCGAAGGACCGGACCGTCGACTACGCGCGGGTCGCACCCGCGAGGGCGAGGCGCATCTTCCTCGAGCACGCGCTCGTCCGCGGCGAGTACGCCTCGCGCGGCGCGTTCCAGAAGAAGAACCAGGAGCTCCTCGCCGAGGTCGCGAGGCTCCGCGACAAGGCGCGGCGGAGCGACATGTTCGCGGACGACGACGCGCTCGTCGCGTTCTTCGAGCAGCGCGTCCCCGACCACGTCGTCGACGGAAAGACCTTCGAGGCCTGGCGCGAGGAGGCCGAGAAGAAGGATCCGAACCTGCTCTGCCTCTCGATGGAGGACGTCCTCGCCGGCGATCCGACGCTCTCGCCGAAGGACTACCCCGACGCGATCGTGCTCCACGGGGCGACCCTGCCGCTCTCCTACCGCTTCGATCCGTCTGCCGACGACGACGGGATCACGGTGACCGTACCGCTCGTGCTCGTCCCGCAGCTCGATCCGGGCGAGCTCGATTGGACGATCCCCGGCTGGCACGAGGAGAAGATCCGCGCGCTGCTCTACGAGCTGCCGCGCGCGCTCCGGAAGGAGCTCGGCGATCTCGGCGAGCTCGCACGGACGCTCGCATCGAGGCTCGTTCCTTTCGACGGGCCGATGCTCCCGCGCCTCGCCGCCGCGATCGCGGACGTCACCGGCGCGCGCGTCCCGCCGGACGCGTTCCGCCCGGACGCGGTTCCGGCTTGGCTACGCCTCACGGTCCGGATCGTCGACGCGCAGGGCAAGACGCTCGCCCAGGGCCGCGACGTCGCCGACCTGCTCGAGCGGCACGGCGCGCGCGCCCGCGCCGTGTGGAAGGAGTCGGCGCCGCCGGCGAAGTGGGACCGCAAGGGGCTCACGAAGTGGGACTTCGCCGAGCTCCCGCGCTTCGTCACGCGTCGCGTCTCGGGCGTCGAGGTGCGGAGCTACCCCGCCATCGTCGACCGCGGCACGTCCGTCGATCTCGTGTCGATGGAGTCGGAGAGCGCCGCGGAGCAGGCGACCCGCGCCGGCGTCCGCCGCCTGGCGATGATCGCCACGAGGCAGACGCTCTCGGTGATCGCGCCGCGCCTGCCGCGCCCGTTTCCGCGCCTCGACGGCGTCCCGCGCTCGCGCGCCGAGGTCGACGCGCATCGCGAGGCCCTCCTCGCGCGCATCGCGGACGTCGCCTTCCGCCTCGACGAAGGCGAGCTCCCTCGGACGAAGGAAGACTTCGATCGTCTCGTCGCCGCGGGCGCGCCGCGCCTCGATCCTGCGTCCCGCGTGTTCTCCGACGCATTCGCTCCGATCTCCGTCGAGCTCGACAAGCTCGTGCAGGCGCTGCGGAACGCGTCGAAGCACCCGAGCGGCCGCCTCGCCGTCCTCGACATCCAAGCGCAGCTCGAGCACCTGTTCACCCCCGACTTCGTCGAGACGGTCCCCTTCGATCGCCTCGCTCACATCCCGCGCTATCTGCGCGCGGCGCAGGTCCGCCTCCAGCGCGCGATCGCCGATCCGCGCAAGGATGCCGACAAGCACGCGCCGTTCGGGCCGCTCTGGACGTCGTTCCTCGAGAAGCGGAAGAACGCGCGCGACGCGGACGCCGCGCGGGAGCTGCGCTGGCTCTTCGAGGAGCTGCGCGTCGCCATCTTCGCGCCCGAGCTGAAGACGCCCGTGCCGGTGTCGGTCGCGAAGGTGAAGGACGCGCTCGCGGCGCTGCGGTGATCAGAACGGCGACGGGCGGCCGACGAAGAGGATCGTGCTCTCGGCCGCGGCGGCGTCGTCGAGCTCCATCCGCACGAGCGTGCCGCGCACGTCCTTCTGGAGCCACGGGTGCTTCTGCACGATCTCGCCCTCGGCCGCGCGCCCGATCTTCCCGACCTGCCGGCATCCCACGACGCCGAGCCGGCATGCGTAGACCGGCGCGCCCTCGCGCGCGCTCCGAGCGTTGTCGTAGGGCACGAAGGCGAAGACCGCGGGCTCGGTCGTGATCCCGTAGAACGGCGAGCGGCGCATCGCCTCAAGGATGCGCTCCTGCTCGCGCACGGTCCTGTCGAGCGCCGCGAGCGTGTTCGTCGCGACGGCGATCTCGTCGGACGCCTTCTGCGCCGCGACGACGGAGCGCTCGTGATCGGCCGCGAGCTTCACGGCGTCCAAGGCGGCGGGCGCCGCCGTCGCGTCGGGCTCGCCTGCCAGCGCGGCCGGCTCGCTCTCGTTCCAGTCCTTCGCCGCGACGTACGCCGCTTGGAAGGCCCGCTCGACCTCGAGCCGCCGCTCGGCCTCCCGGATGCGCATCTCGACGTCCGCGCGCTGCAGGAGCAGCGCCTCCCTGCGCGCGGACGCCTCGACGTACTGCGAGGCGAAGGCGATGATGCGCGGGTCGCTCGGCGCGAGGATCGTCGGCGCGATCCACGTCCGGTCGAACAGGAAGAAGAGGTGGGTGCCCGCCCATGCCGCCAGCCCGAGGACGGCGAGGACGATCGCGACGCCGAGGCCGACCTTCGTGGCTCCACGCAGCTTGCCTCCGCGCTCCGCGGCCGCGTCCGGAGGAGGCGGCAACGTACGCGAGACGGCCCGGAGCCCGGAGGACGACGCCGAGCTCGGCGCCTCGACGTCCGTCGAGCCCGGCGCGAGCGAGGGGCTGCTCTCGGGCGCGACCCAGACGGGCGGACGCCGCGTCCTGGCCGGCGCCACGGGCACGACGCTGCTGCGCCGCATGACGATCGTCTCCGCGTTGTCGAACGACGGCTCGCTCGCGGGCGCGTAGACGTCCCGCCGGTTGTCCGGATCCTCACCGAACGGAGCGTGCGACGAGACGACGGCGGCCATGGGCACCCGGGCGATACAACCGAAAGGCGGTGTCGTCCAGTGCGGCGTGACAGGAGGCTCCGGGCTCCAGGCTCCGGGCTCCAGTTCGTTCGGGCGCCAAGGTCTGGGCTCCACCGAGACTACGAGCTTGGCCGAGAGCCTTCCGGCAGTGGAGCGATGGGCTCGGCGGGCGGTGCGAGGCGCGTACGGGAAGCCAGGACCTGCTGGAGCCTGGAGCCTGGAGCCTGCCGTCTGTTAGCGTCCAGGCGACCCCCGTGAAGCGACCGTCCTCGGATCCCGGTCCGCCGCCCTCGCGCAACGAGCTCCACGAGGCCGCGCTCGCGTACCTCGCGCGGGGATCGGCGTCGGCCGCGATGGTGAGGCGTGTCCTCGAGCGCAAGGCGGCGGCGTGGGCGCGGCGTGCGGCGCGGGCCCAGGAGCCCGAGGTCGTGGACGCCGAGCTGGCCGCTTGCCGCGAGGCGATCGCCGCGGTCGTCGAGCGGCTCCGGGAGGTACGGCTGCTCGACGATGCGGCGTTCGCGGAGTCGCGCGCGCGCACGCTCACCGGGGCGGGGCGATCGCGGCGGGCCATCGCCGCGCATCTCGCGTCGAAGGGCGTCGACGAGTCGACGACGCGTCGCGTGCTCCCGGACGCCGAGGCGGAGCTCGCCGCCGCGGTCGTGTTCGCGCGGAAGCGACGGATCGGGCCGTTCGCGCGTGACGGTGGGCGGGCATCGAAGCGGGACGAGGACGACGAGCGACGGCGCGGGCTCGCCGCGATGGCCCGCGCCGGCTACGACTGGGACCTCTGCGAGCGCGTGTTCCGGATGGACCTCGAGCAGGCCGAGGAGATCATCGCGCGCTCGCGTCGGTGACGCTCAGCACTCGATGATGTTCACGGCGAGGCCGCCGCGCGCGGTCTCCTTGTACTTCGTGAGCATGTCGGCGCCCGTCTGGCGCATCGTCGCGATCACCTTGTCGAGCGAGACGAGGTGCGAGCCGTCGCCTCGGAGGGCGAGGCGCGCGGCGTTGATCGCCTTCACCGCGCCCATGGCGTTGCGCTCGATGCACGGGACCTGGACGAGGCCGCCGATCGGATCGCACGTGAGCCCGAGGTTGTGCTCCATCGCGATCTCGGCGGCGTTCTCCACCTGCGCCGGCGTCCCGCCCATCACCTCCGCGAGCGCGCCGGCGGCCATGCTGCAGGCGACGCCGACCTCGCCCTGACAGCCGACCTCCGCGCCCGAGATCGACGCGTTCATCTTGTAGAGCATCCCGATCGCCGCCGCCGCGAGCAGGAAGCGGACGGCGCCGTCGTCGTCGGCCCCGGGCACCCAGCGCGCGTAGTAGTGGAGGACCGCGGGGATGATCCCGGCCGCGCCGTTCGTCGGCGCGGTCACGACGCGGCCGCCCGCGGCGTTCTCCTCGTTGACCGCGAGGGCCCAGAGGTTCACCCAGTCCATCGCCTTGAGCGGATCGTCCGACGGCGGCTCCGCGCGCAGCTTGCGGTAGAGCGCGGCGGCGCGGCGCTTCACCTTGAGGCCGCCGGGCAGGATCCCCTCGCGCTCGCATCCGCGGCGCACGCACGCGCGCATCGTCTCGACCAGCCTGAGGACGCCGGCACGCACCTCGGCCTCCGGCCGGAGGGCCTTCTCGTTCTCGAGGACCAACGTGCTGAGCGAGATGCCGTTGTCCTTGCAGAGCCGGAGCAGCTCGGAGGCGGTCTTGAACGGGTAGGGGAGCGCGGCGGCCGGCGATCCCTGCTGCTCCGGAGAGCTCTCGTCGACGACGAAGCCGCCGCCGACGGAGTAATAGACGCGCTCGAGGAGCGTCATGCCGTCCGCGTCGCTCGCGACGAAGCGCATCCCGTTGGGATGCAGCGGGAGCGATTTGCGGCGGTGGAAGACGACGTGATCGGCGACGCGGAAGGCAATCGCCTTCCGGCCGAGGAGCTTCACCTCGCCCGCGGCGTGGATCCGGGCGATCCGGGCGGGCACGGCGTCGACGTCCGTCTCCTCGGGGAGCTCGCCCTCGAGCCCGAGGAGGACGGCGACGTCCGTGCCGTGTCCCTTGCCCGTGTGTCCGAGCGACCCGTAGAGCTCGACGACGATCTGCGCGACACGGTCGAAGGCCCCGGCTCCGTCGAGCGCCATGGCGAAGCGGCGCGCGGCCTTCATCGGCCCGACCGTGTGCGAGCTCGAGGGGCCGATTCCGATCTTGAAGATGTCGAAGACGCTGAGGATCACGCCCCGTACGGTAGTCGCACTCGGGCCGTTTCCCTAGGGATCACGTACGGCACGCGTTCGGACGAGCTCGGGCCGCCTCGTCACTGGTTCGTGCAGACGACTTTCTGGATGGCGGCCGCCGACTCGGGGAGCTTCGCGCCCGTGCCCGTGCACTGCCCCTTGTGGTCGGGGCAGCCCTCCGCGTAAGTCCGCTTGCACTCGCCCGACCACGCGTAGCAGCTGTCCGTCAAGAAGTGCGCGTCGTCGGTGAAGCGGATGACGCCGCACTCCGGGTTCAGGCCGTCCTTGGGGCCGCCGTTGAAGACGAGCACGTCACCGCAGAGGGTGCCGGTCGCCGAGTAGGTGTCACCCCGGTCCAAGCGGATGCTGGTGCCCTCCTGGGTGAACACGATCGTCTCTTCCTTGTTCCTCGTCGGACAGAGGTCGCCCTCGCGGCAGGTTCGGAGGGTGCTCCACTCGCCGGCGATGTCGAGCGTGGTCGTGCAGGCGCAGCGGCCTTCGCCGATCGGCTCGCCGGCACCGGGATGTGTGCAGTCTACACCGAGCGCGCCTCCGGCGTCTCCCGACGCGGGCGAAGGACCCTCACCGGCGTCGGGGAAGTTCGATGCGTTCGGTCCCGATGGACCATCGCTGCCGCTACCGCACGCGGAGGCGAACGAGAGAACGCTGACCAAGGAACACACGAGCCGCTTCATGGTCGACAAACTTAGTGCTCGCTCGTGAGCCGAGCCGTAAGCAAAGGGATCCCATCGAGGCCGTGGCGAGACGACGCGAGGCTCGTGCATGTGCATGCCGCACGCGCTCTCGTCTTCGCGGCGTCCAGTCGCGAGCGTGCGTCGCTCGTGCGTCGAGCTCCGGCTCCGCGCGATCGCGATCAGCGACGACGGGCGCCGAGCCGCGCGACGATGTCGCGGAGCTCCGCGATGCTCATGTCGACGTGCTCGAGCACGCGCCCGTAGAGCATCGCGAGCGGGACGTTGCGTCCCCCGCGCTCGGCTTGGAGCTTCGCCATCGTCCACAGGACCACGCGCTCCTTGCGGGTCAGGCCGTCGCGAGCGTCGGGCAAGTCGTCGTCCACGGCAGGGCAGCTTAGTCGAACCGCCGCGGGCGTCACGGCAGGGCTCTGCGCGCCGGGAGCTCGGGCGCAGGAGCGTCGATGCGCGACAAACGCCGGCCGAGTTGGCGTATCGTCACGACCGCCATGACGCTCCGCCTCGCCCGGCTACGCCCGCTCGTCTTCCTGCTCGCCCTCGGATGCGCCGGCTCTCCTCCGGCGCCCGCTCCTCCGCCGCCGACGACCGCCGTGCCTCCGCCTGCGCCGGTCGCCGCCGCGGACGCGGGCGCGCCCGCAGCCCCCGCGCCGGAGCCCGAGCCCTGGCCGTACCAGACGCCGGTCGTCGTTCGCAGCGAGAAGGGGATGGTCGTGACCGACAACGCGCTCGCCACGCAGGTGGGGCGCGACGTCCTCGCATCCGGCGGCAACGCCGTCGACGCGGCGGTCGCGACGGCCTTCGCGCTCGCGGTGACGTACCCGACGGCGGGCAACATCGGCGGCGGCGGCTTCGCGGTGACGCGCATCCGGGGCGAGTACCGCGCGCTCGACTTCCGCGAGACCGCGCCGGGCGCCGCGACGCGCGACATGTTCCTCGACGCCGACGGCAAGCCGAAGCCCGACGTGCGCGACGGCATCAAGTCGGTCGGCGTGCCCGGTACGGTCGCGGGGTTGTGGGAGCTCCATCGCACGCTCGGCTCGAAGAAGAAGACGTGGAAGGAGCTCCTCGCGCCGGCGATCAAGCTCGCCGAGGAAGGGTTCGTCGTCGACGACGCGTTCCTGGCGACCCTCGAGCACGCGGCGGGAAAGCGCCTGGCGAAACATCCGGTCTCGGCCGCGCTGTTCTTCCCGAACGGAGCGCCGCCTCCGAAGGGATCGATCTTCAAGAACCCGGAGCTCGCCGCGGTCCTCAAGCGGCTCGAGAAGGGGCCGCAGGACTTCTACGAGGGGAAGACCGCGCAGCTCATCGCCGCGCAGATGAAGGAGGAGGGCGGCCTCATCACGCTCGCGGACCTCAAGAAGTACAAGGCGAAGTGGCGCAAGCCGCTCGAGTTCACGTACCGCGGGCACAAGATCGTCTCGATGCCCCCGCCGTCGTCGGGCGGTGTGACGCTCGCGATGATCGCGCACATCCTCGAGGGCTACGACCTCGGCAAGATGGGCTTCCAGACGCCGGAGGCGCTCCACTACATGCTCGAGGCGATGCGGCGCGCGTATGCGGCGCGGAACGCGAAGCTCGGGGATCCGGACTTCGTGAAGATGCCGCTCGACGAGCTCCTCTCCGACGCGTGGGCGAAGGAGCAGCGCGCCACGATCCTCCCCGACCGCGCGACGCCGTCGTCCGAGATCCCGTCGGCGGCCGCGAGCGGGACCGGGCCGCACACGACCCACTTCTCCGTCGTCGACGCCGCCGGCGACGCCGTCGCGCTCACGACGACGGTCAACTGGTGGTACGGGTCGGGCGTCACGGTGAAGGGAGGCGGCTTCGTCCTGAACAACGAGATGGACGACTTCGCCTCGGTGCCGGGGACGGCGAACGGCTTCGGGCTGGTGCAGGGCGAGGCGAACGCCATCGCGCCCGGCAAGCGCATGCTCTCGTCGATGGCGCCGACGATCGTCACGGGGCCGGACGGCAAGATCCTCCTCGTCGCGGGAGGCGCGGGCGGACCGACGATCATCACGGCCGTCTTCCAGCAGATCTCGAACATGCTCGACTTCGGGCTCGACGTGGGAGCGGCCGTGAGCGCGCCGCGGTTCCACATGCAGCACCTGCCGGACGAGGTGATCTTCGAGAAGCGCGGCCTGGCCGAGGCCACCGCGAAGGCGCTCGAGGCCATGGGCTACAAGCTGAGGGAGCGCGGGCACCTCGCCGACGCTCCAGCGATCGGGCGCGTCGGCAGCGAGTGGGTCGGCGCGGCGGAGCCGCGACGGCTGGGTAGCCTCGCCGCTGCGCCTTGAGCGCCGTCATTCTTCCGGCGCGGCGACGCCGGCCGCGCGCTCGATCCGCTCGGCGCCGGTGATGTCGAAGACGGCCTCGGCGGTCGACGCCCACGCGGTGCCGACCGCGAGGCCGCCGACGACGTCGGTCGGCCAGTGGACGCCGAGGTAGACGCGTGTCGCGCCGATCAGCGTCGCGAACGCGGCCGCGCCGGCGATGAGCTTGCCGCGGTGCGGGCGGAGCGCGCGGCTGCGCGACGCGACGAAGGCGAGGGTGAGGTAGAGCGAGGACGCGGCGGTCGCATGCCCCGACGGGAACGACGTGCTCCCGACCACGTCCTCGAGGTGAGGGGCCAACCTGGGGCGCGCGCGGCGATAGATGCGCTTGATGCCGAGCTCCGCGCTGACGCCGCCGAGAGCGCCGACGACGATCTGCAGCGCGAGCCGCGGCTTGTTGCGTGCGAGCGCGAGCGCGACGAGCGATGCCCCGACCGCGCCCGGGACGCTGCCGAAGAACGTGATGCCGCGCATGATCGCGTTGCCGATCGGCGTGCGCGCGCGGAGCACCGCGCGCATCACGGCGCGATCGAACGCGTTGCCGTTCTTGGTGCTGATCATGCGCGAGAGCGCGATGAACCCGCCGAGCGCGCCGAGCGTCACCGCGGCGAGCGAGGCCTGTTCGCCCCAGCGCCGCCGCCGGAGCGCCGTGACCTCGGCGCGGAACGGCTCGGCCGCCGGGCTCCGCGTCGGATCGTCGACGAGGTCGGATTCGAGCACCTCATCGATGACGTCCGACGCGGCCATGCCCGCGGCCGGTGCGAGCCGTATGCCACCCGTGCGGAGCTCGCACGAGCCTCGCTCAGCGGACGTTCAAGGTGCCGAGGACCTCGGCCGAGGCGCTCAGCGATACGCGAGCGTTCTCGGCCGCCTCGCCGATCGTCGTCGCGATGGGGACGAGGCAAGCCGTGGCGCGAGCGCTCAGATCGCCGGAGATGACGGCCGCTCCGGTGGAGCCTGCGGACGCCGCGAGGTTGCCCACGAGATCGACGAACGCCTTTCCGCGCGCCTGGAGCACGACGAGGAGGGGAGGGATGTTCGACTCGAGCACCTCGAGGTAGTGCCCGAGCTCCGGGTCGACCGCGGTGTCGACCCGGACGGTGACCTCGGGCGGACGACACTCCGCGCGCGCGGCCGCGCTCGCGTCGCAGTTCGCGCGGCAGCTCGCCTCGACGTCGCAGCCGCCTTCGAGGGTCCCTCCCTCGCAGCGGATGGGCTCCCAGTCACCCGAGCACTGGCCGTCGCACGTGACGGACGCGCTGCCCTCGGCTCGGCATGCGGCGTCGCAGGTCCCTTTGCAGAAGCCTTCGCAGCGGACGCCGGGAGGTGTCGCCTCGCACGTGCCGCGGCAGGTGCCGATGCAGTTCCCCTGCGCGTCGAAGGCTTCTCCGGACGGGCTCCCTTCGGCGGTGCACGTCCCTTCGCAGCGACCGTTGCAGCGAACGCCGCCCTCCGCGGTGCAAGCGCCCTGGCAGGCGCCGGTGCAGCTCCCTTCGCAGTAGAGCGTCGCGCCCGCCTTGGCCGTGCACTCGCCCGCGCAGGAGATCTGCAGCTTGCCCCCGCGACACACCGGCGGGTTCACGCGGACGTCGCACTTGCCGTCGGCGGCGCACCGCGCGGCGCAACGCGCCTGCGCCTGGACGGAGATCTCGCAGACCGGCGGCTTGTACGCGACCGTGACCTGCGTGCGTGCGGTGACACGCGTGTCGATCTGCGCCACGGCCAGTCGGCAGAGCGCAGCCGTGCGCTCCCGGTCCGGAAGCGACTCGGCGTCGAGGATCTGCTGCTCGGGGGCCCCGAGCTCCACGGCGATGTTGCGACAGGCGTGCTGGACGTCGTGGAGCGTCGCCGTCGCCGTGGCCGCGAGATCGGCCGATGCCTGCGCGAACGCGACGAACTGGCCGCGCACGTCTCCTCGGAGGCCGAAGTCGACGGTCGAGAGATCGGCGCCGACTTTGAACTCGGTGCAGCAAAGCACGGAGAGCGGGCTCCCCTCCGAGCTGCAGGACGGGATCGAGAGTGCGAGCAGCCCGGCGGCCGCGACGCAGCCGCCCTTCGAGCGTGCGTTGATCGTCATCACGAGTCTCCTTGCGCGCCGTCGCCGCGCGATCGCTCCGCCGGCGTGCCGAGCAGCGGGCGAGGCCTCGGCCGCGCGAGCAAGAACCAAGCGAGCTCGACTGAAGCGGGGGCCGCGACGAACGGCCCGCGGCCTCGGTCCCCGCGCGCGGCGCTCCGCCGTGTGGAAGAGCTCTCCCGCCGGTCCGGAACGCCGCCGAAATAGTCAGGCGACGTCGCTCGTTTGCGTAATCGACGAAGTCCCGACTGGAGCCTTCCGCCCGGAGCCTGGAGCCTTCCTTTCTGGCTCCTTTCTTCCCACAGGCGCGCCGACCCTCACTCAAATCTGCGTTCGGCGTGCGCTCGGACTTTGCGGTGATTGCCGCCGCGGGCGTAGTCTCGAACGTTGAGGGGTCCATTCCTCACGCATCGAGCTCTGATCGGACAGGGGTGAAGCATGAAGCGTGTTTCCATCTTGAGTGCTGTCGCGGTCCTTGCGGTCTCGGCCTTCCTCGTCGGCTGCGCCGACGGTGACGCACCGGACGACGAGACGACGAACCCGCCGCAGCAGCCGCTGAGCGGATCGCTGCCGCCCGAGCCGGTGGGTGTGATCGCGGATCAGCCGGAGTCGAGCGAGCCGTTCGAGCGGAGCACCGAGCCCGTGCCGGGACCGGACACGTCCCATCATCAGATCCTCCCGGCGGAGTGATCGGATTTCGGGAAGCGCGGAAGACCGGAAGGGATCCCAGCGCCCTTCCGCCTCTCCGGCCTTCCTGTGAGATCCCCGGTCAGCGCTTCGCGAGCCGCTTCGACGCCTTGTCGTTCGCGCGGCGGAGGTACGCCAGCGCGGAGTTGAAGTGGACGTGCGACAGGCCGTGGCCCACGCGCTGCTCGTTGACCGCGCGCGGGATGCCGGCGGCCGCGAGCGCTCCGGCGAACGCGCGCGAGTGTGATGCGCTCGTGGCGTCGTTCGCGCAGACGCCGACGAACACGGGCGAGCGCCGCACGATCGGCCGCGGAGGCGCCGCGGCCGGCGCGCCGCCGGCGAACGCGGCGTAGCCGTCGACGTCGAGGCGTCCGCGCATCGCGAGCGAGCTCACGAAGTACGCGCCGCTCGAGAACCCCATGACGAAGACCTCGTCGAAGGGGCGGCCGTCACGCTGCTCGAGCAGCTTCTTCGCCGCCATCCACTCGTCGATGAGCTTTTGCTCCACCTCCTCCTGCGCCTTCGACGATCCCGGCCAGACGTAGCCGACCTCGTACTCGGGGGAGCGCGGGAAGATGATCTCGACCTGGTTGCCCTTGGCGAGGCGGAGGAGGCCGCGTTCGTGGTTCCAGCTCCACGTCGTGTTCTTCGCGACGGCGCCGTGGAGGAAGATGACGAGCGTGCGGCGCGACTCCTTGCGGCCGCCGTCGAGGTAGCAAATCTCACCCGGCACCGGGAGCTTCTCGATCTCCGGCGCGCACCACGGTTGCGGCGCTGCGGGCGGCGTCGCCTTCTTGCGACCCTTCGCCTCGCTCGTGCTCGGCGCGAGCAGAGCCGCGGACACGACGGCGGCGACGAGGAGCGACGATCGGCGCCCTCTCGAGGCGAAGGACGGCATGGGCCGGCCCTCTAACACGATCGATGCCGGGCGCCATCCTCAATCGTCTCGGCGACTTCGACGCGCGGTGCGGGCGGACGCCCTCGGAATGGAGCCGAGCGCAGTCCTCGGAGAGGACTCGTGTCCTCTCGGCCGCACGAGGGCGTAAGCTCGCGCCCGATGATCCTCTGCAAGACCCCCGCGGAAGCCGTCCAGCACGTCAAGAGCGGTCAGCGCGTGTTCATCCACGGGAGCGCGGCGACGCCGTCCTCCTTGGTGGCGGCGCTGCTCGATCGGGCGGGCGAGATCACGAACGTCGAGCTCGTCTCGATCAGCACGCTCGGCAAGCTCGACTGGAATCGCCCTGCCGTTCGGAAGCACTTCTTCATGAACTCGCTCTTCGTCTCGGCGAACGTGCGCGAGTGGGTCGATGGGCACGGCGGCGACTACGTCCCCGTCTTCTTGAGCGAGATCCCGGCGCTCTTCCGTCAGAACAAGCTGCCGATCGACGTCGCGATCCTCCAGGTCTCTCCGCCGGACCGTCACGGCTACTGCTCGCTCGGGACGTCGGTCGACGCCGCGCTCGCCGCCGCGAGCCAGGCGAAGACGATCATCGCCCAGATCAACCCGCGCATGCCGCGTACGCTCGGCGACGGCCACATCCACCGCTCGCGGATCACGGTCGCGATCGAGGAGGCTCGCGAGCTGCCCGAGGTGCGCTACGAGGACCAGGCGGACGAGGTCACCGAGAAGATCGGACGGTACGTCGCCGAGCTCGTCGAAGACGGCTCGACGCTGCAGATGGGCATCGGCGCGATCCCGGACGCGGTGCTGCGCTTCCTCGGCGATCACAAGGGCCTCGGCATCCACACGGAGATGTTCAGCGACGGCGTCGTGCCGCTCGTCGAGAAGGGCGTCATCACGAACGAGCACAAGAAGATCGAGCCCGGGAAGATCGTGACGACCTTCGTCCTCGGGACGCGCAAGGTCTACGACTTCGTCGACGACAACCCCTTCGTCTCCTTCCGCGACGTGGCGTGGGTCAACGACGCCTCGGTCATCCGGAAGAACAAGAAGGTCGTCGCGATCAACAGCGCGATCCAGATCGACCTCACCGGACAGGTGTGCGCCGACTCGATCGGCACCTACCAGTACTCGGGCATCGGCGGGCAGATGGACTTCATGCGCGGCGCGTCGCTCTCGGAGGGCGGCAAGCCGATCATCGCCATGCGGTCCACGACGAAGAAGGGCATCTCCCGAATCGTCCCGGTGCTCAACCAAGGCGCAGGCGTGGTGACGACGCGCGGGCACGTGCAGTGGGTCGTCACGGAGCACGGGGTGGTCAACTTGTACGGCAAGGGCCTGCAGGAGCGCGCGCGCCTGCTCATCGGCATCGCCGCTCCGGAGCATCGCGAGGCGCTCGAGCGCGCCTATCACGAGCGCTTCGCGCGCGGCGACTGAGCCCGGGTCAGGGACGCTCGGGCTCTTCGAGCCAGCTCGCGATCGCCTCGACGTGCGGATCGGTCACGCCGAGCTCGCGGAGCGCCTCGGCGAGGCGGAGCGCGTACTCGGCGTTTGGCCCGCTCGGGCCGCGGCGCCGCCGGATGACGTCGGCGATCTCGCGCTCGGGCAGGGGGCCGAGGAAATGCGGGTTCGCGGCGTCGGCCACCCACGTGATGCCCTCGGCGAAGGGGCGAGCGGCGTCGGGTGCATCGAGCAACGGCAACGTGCGTCGCGTGAACCCGGCCTGCTCGCGCGTGTCGAGCGCCGCGAGGATGGCGTCCGCCTCGCGGGGATCGATGCGGTACGCGAGGCCGCCGCAGACCGCGCCGTCCTCGGGCACGAGCGTCACGACGCGTCCGGGGGCCTCCGGCACGCCACGGTGATCGGGCGATCCCTGCCAGAAGCGCCTCACCCAACCCGCCGCGAACGCGCGACGCTTCTCGAGGAAGGGAAACGACGGCCGGAAGATGATCGAGCCGTATCCGAAGATCCACATCGGGGGAGGCGCTCAGTAGCCGAAGTCGGGCTTCGGCTTCTTGGGTTGCCGCGTGGCCGGTCGCGTGGTGCGGCCGGGCTTGCTGGCCTGGCGCGGCGACGTCGTCTTCGTCACGGTCTTCGTCGACGCATCGGGCTTCGCCGAATCGGACGTCGTCGCCTCGGACGTCGTCGCCTCGGGCGTGTCTTCGGCGACGGCGTCGGGATCGGTGGCCGGCGCCGGGTCGACCTCGGCGGAGGTCACCGGCTCGGGATCGGCGGCCGCGTCGGCTTCGACGACCGGCGTCATCGAGGTCGTGCTCTCGGAGGTGGCCGCCTTCGAGCGCGCCGCGCCGCCGAACGCGACGATGCCGATGAGGATCGCGCCGACCGCGCCGAGGGCCAACGCGACGGAGGCGAGACGGCGAAGGGATCGCGAAGGAGCGGGGCGAGCCTCGTCGATCACGAGCGGCCCCGCGCGTCCGTTCGAGGCGTCGGCGTTCGATGCCGGCGTGGCGTAGCTCCGTGAGTAGCCGCCGCTCGCGGCCGTACGGCTCCGCGAGGTGTTCAGCGACACCGGCCAGGAGACCTCGATCGGCTCCTGATGGGCGGCGGCCTTCAGCGCGGCCTCGATCGCTTGCGCGCGCTTCTGCTGTCGATCGGCGAGGTGCTCGGCGACGAAGGCGGCGACGTCGGGGGGCTCCGCGACGAGCTCGCACTGCGCCATCACCTTGAGGATCGCCTGCTGCATCTCCGCCGCGGTCTGGAAGCGAGCGTCGGGCGACGGGGCGAGCGCTCGGTACACGATGTCGGCGATGGCGGCCGGCACGCTCGGAGGGAGCGGCGGCGGCGGCTCTCCTGCGATGAGGCGGTGGAGCGTGGCGACCTCGTTGTCGCTCTCGTAGGGCGGGCGGCCGCCGAGGATGCGATAGAGGACGGCGCCGAGGCTGAAGATGTCGGCGCGCCGATCGACGCGCTTTCCGAGCGCCTGCTCGGGCGCCATGTACTTGATCTTGCCTTTGAGGATGCCTTCGGTCGTGTCTCCGGCCAGTCGGGAACGTGCCTTCGCGATCCCGAAGTCGATGAGCTTCACGATCCCGGCCCGCGTGATGAGCATGTTCTGCGGGGAGATGTCGCGATGGACGACCTCCAGCGTCTTGCCGTCCGGGCCTTTGAGCTCGTGCGCGGCGTGCGCGCCTGCGCACGTGTCGGCCACGATGCGCAGCGCGAGGGCCGGCGGGAAGGGAAGCCTCTTCTTGTCGAGGATGCGAAGGAGGGTGGAGAGCGAGTCGCCGTCCACCCACTCCATGACGATGTAAAGGACGTCCCCTTGCTCTCCGAGCTCGATGATCTGGGTGACGTTCGCGTGCTCGATGCCGGACGCGATCCGCGCCTCGTCGAGGAGCATCTGCTGGACGTGAACGTCGCCGGAGAGCTTCGGCACCTTGATGGCGACGAGCTTCTCGAAGCCACGCTTGCCGAGCAGTCGAGCGAGCCAGACCTGCCCCATGCCGCCCTCGGCGACGGGCGCCAAGAGCTGGTAGCGATCGAGGCGCGCACCCGGTGCGATGATCGGGGTCGCGTCAGGGAGGTCGCTCACGGCTCCATTATTGCCGCCGTCGTCACCAGATGCGAGCACAACGACGCGTTCCGGCGTCGTCGTAGCTGCTCGATCTCGGCTCTGCGCACGACGAGCATCATCGAGGTCAGTTCTCCACGACGACGTCGTCGATCCACCAGCCGCGAGCGCCGACGCTCGTGTCGCTCATGACGCGCCAGCGGAGTCGCACGCTCTTGCCCGCCGCGCTCGCGGGGAGCACGGCGACGGTCGTGAGCCCCGACCACTGGTCGCCGCTCCAGCCGCGGCGCCCGTTGAACGCATCGATGCGGCTCGTGTTGTACCCTCCGGAGACGAACGACCCGCCGGCGGAGAGGAAGTCCTGGAACGAGCCGCCGTCGAACGAGATCTCGAGGACGCCTCCGTCATAACGGTGCTCGAAGCGGAATCGATGGTTGAAGGTGAGCGTGGCCGACGTCGTCGTCACGGTGAAGGCGGGCGAGTCGAGGACGATGTCGGAGGGCGCGTCGTGGTCGTCGAGCCAGACCGCGTTCGGCGGAGAGAATGGGTCACTCGTCACCGTCCGCGCCCGTGGCGCGCCGGTGCTGCTGCCACGGAGGACGGTCGACGACCAGCCGGAGGGGAGCTGGGGCGCCGTCACGCCGTCGAAGTTCTCGCTCAGAACGATGGGGGTGTTGCAACCGACGGTGACGTTCGTGACGTTGGCCGAGCGGACGGTACCCGAGCCGTTCGTCACCTGACACGTCTGGCCGGACGGCGGAGTGAGGACCGTGACCGCGTACGAGGAGCCGCTCGCGATCGCGGTCGAGAAGGTGAACGGGCCGTTGTTCGTGATCGTGAGGTTGTTCGTTCCGTTGTTCTGGAGGACGAGGGTACCCGCGAGACCGGTGACCGTCCCGCCGATCGTGTACTTGTTCGTAGCGCACGTGACCGTCACGTTCGTGACGTTGGCGTTGCCCATGGTCCCGCTACCGTTCGAGACGGTGCACGTCTGGCTGCTCGGCGGGTAGGCGGGCTGTGTCTTCACGGTGACGGAGTAGGGCGTCCCGCTCGCGATCGGCTTCGAGAACGCGAAGCTGCCGTTGGCGGTGAGGACACGGTCGTCGCCGCCGTTGTTCTGGAGCACGACCGTGCCCGCGAGCCCGCTGATCGTCCCGCCGACGGTATAGGTGTTCGTTCCGCAGTTGACGACGACGCTGGTCACGTCGGCGGTGACGACCGTGCCCGTGCCGCCGCTCACGGAGCACGTCTGCGCCGGGTTCGTGGGCTGCGTCTTGATCGTCACGTTGTAGTTGGCGCCGCTCGCGACGGGCACGGCGAAGGTGAAGTCGCCGTTTCCCGTGATGGGCAGGTCGTTGCCTCCGTTGTTCTGGAGGACGAGCCCGCTGCCCAAGAGGCCCGTGACCGTGCCGCCGATCTTGTAGGTGTTCGTCACGCACGTGACGAGGACGTTCGTGACGTCGGTCCCCTGCGCGATGCCCTGGCCGTTCTCGACGGTGCACGTCTGCGTCGGCGCGCTCGGCTGCGTCTTCACCGTCACGTCGTAGGGCGCGCCGGGCGGCACCGTGAGGGGGAACATGAACGCGCCGCTGGTCTCGACGGGGAGGTCGTCGCCGCCGTTGTTCTGGAGCAACAGCCCCGACCCGATGAGGCCTGCCACGGTGCCGCCGATCTTCGACGGGGCGAGCGGGCCGACGAGCCCACCGTCGTCGTCGATCTCCGGCTTCATGTCGGAAGGGACGCTCCCGTCGAGGCGCACGATCTCGTCGTCGTAGAGACGCTCCGCGGCACCGCGACAGCTCGCGACCGCAGCGCTTCCGAAGACGATGCAGTACAGGGACACGCGCTTGGCCGTGTGCTTCATCAGAACCTCCCGGTGACCCCTGCAGCGCCGGCGCCGACCCACGGATGGATGTTAGCCGTCGCGGAGCGCTTCGAGCTCAGCGGTCCATCGACGAAGAGGAGCGTCACGCCCGTGAGGAGCCCCGCCGCGCCCACTCCGTAGCCGATCCACGCGAACGTGGAGGCCATGTCCGCCTCTCGGTCGAGGGACTCGATCTCGGGTCGTCGCGCGGCCGGACAGATCCCACCCGTGCAGAGCGAATCGGCCTCGCTGCGCGCCGCGTGGTTCCGGAGGACGAAGAACGTGCCGGCGCCGAGACCGGCGACGCCCACGCCCAGGGCGATCCACGTGGGCACGGACACGCCCCGCCGACCGGACGGGCCAAGAGCGTCGGGCGCGGTGGTCACGGGTGCCGACGTCGGCGCGGGCACGAGCACGATCTTGGCCGTCTCCGATCCTCCCTCGGCGAGCGTCACCTTCACGGAGTCGCTCGTCCACCCCGGAGCCTTCGCGGCGAGCACGTGTGTGCCGGGATCCGCAGGGTGCGGGACCCCGATCCGCTCCGGCGCGACCTCCTCGCCGTCGAGCGTCACCACCGTCTCGCCGGCGACGCCGCCTTCGACCACGATGGTCAGCTTGGGGACGCGCGGCTCGAGCGCCGCTTTCTCCTCGGTGGCCGCCTTCTTCGCTTCGACGAACGCCTTCGGAGCTCGCGGCGGGAGCTCTTCGCTCGTGATCTTCTCGTACGTCTCCTGCGCCTTTCCGAGCTTGCCGAGCTTCACGAAGGAGCGCGCCACGTAGAGCAGGTGCGGCGGCGCATGGACGAGCGCTTCCGCGCGCATGAACTGGTCGATGGCGGCCTCCCAGCGCCCCTCTTCGAAGGCCTTGAGCCCGTCGGTCGCGAGGATGCGGGCGGCGGCACGCTTCGACTCGTCCTGCGCGTGCGCGAGCGCGGGCCCCATCGCGAACGACACGACGAGCGCGACGCCGAGCAACCTGCGAAGCGAGCGACCTCGCGGCATCTCGTGACTCATACCACGGCTCACCTGGTGCTTTGCCGCTTCCGCGAGCTTCTTTCACGCATGCTTCTTCGATGCATCAGGTCGAGTCGCGCTCGCGAGTTGCACCAGGAGTGAAGGAGAGAAGCGAGACGCGATCTTTCCGCGCGTCAGCGTTCTCGCCGAGCTGATGGCGATGGACCTCGGTGATGCTTGTCGTTCGCGGGTGCTTTCTCGAACTGGGCGACAACCGTCTCAACCGATCTGCAACGCTTCACGCAACGGCTGAGCGCGCGCCAGCGGCGGACATCGACGGCGGCGCGAGAGGGGAGGCCGCGAGAGGGGAGGCGAAGGGTGGCTCCGCCCTGTCCGGCTCCTCGTCGACCCCTGTCAACCCCGCTCTCCGTGGCGCTCCGTCCCCCCCAATGGAATCGAACGAAACGCTTCCGTCTTGGGGTACGCTCGTGACAAGCGCATGGTCCCTGCCCACGTTCAGGCTGCGTTCGCCACGCTCACGGCGCTCATCGAGCAACGACCCGAGCTCGCGGACGTCCTGAAGAGGCGGTGGAGCGTCGGCGGGCGCGCCGGAGCGCTCGCGAAGCTCGAGGGTGAGCTCCCCGCGGCCGACCTGCTCGTCAAGGAGCTGCCGCCGCTCACGATCACCGCTCCGAGCGCCCTCTCGGCGCTCTGGGACGAGCCCGCGGGCGAGATCCTGTTCATGTGGCTCTCCGCGAGCGTGTGGCGCCGCGACGTCGCGATGGCGCGCCTCCTCGAGAGCGCAGCGACGAAGCCCCGCTTCGCCGAGCGGGTGCCGGCGCTCGCGCGCGGTCGTGTCGTCGAGGGGCCGCTGCAGGACGCGCTCGCGTGCGCGCCGCTCCTCGGAGACGGCGTGGCGCTCGCGATGCCCGAGAACGCGGAGGCGCGCGCGCGGCTCGAGATCCTGATCTGGGAGGCCGGCGCGAGCGCCATCGAGGTCCCGCGTCTCGCTCGCTGGCTCTGGCGGACTCCCGAGACGTTCGAGGTGATGATCCGCGGCCCGGCGCGCGGCGCGCTCCGCGGGCGCGTGCTCGCGGCGCGCTGTCTGGAGGTGAGCGTCCGCGGTCTGCCGCCCGAGACCGATCCGGAGCTCGTCGGTCGGACCCTCCAGGTGCTGCAGCCGCTCCTCCTCCACCCGGAGCCGCTCGTCTGGGTCCACGCCGCGCGTGCGCTCGGGCGCCTGACGGGTGCGCTCGAGCAGATGGAGGGAACGATCCTCGACTGGGTCCTCGGCGAGTCGCAGGTCCTCCGGCAGCGGGCGATGACGGCGTTCGGCGCGCTGCCCGCCGAGAGGTTCAAGTTCCTCGCCAACCAGCTCGTCAGCATCATCGAGTCGCCGACCGAGGACGCGTGGGTCCTCGCCGCGGTCGCTGCCGCGACGCCGTATCTCTTCTTCGAGCGGAAGGACATCTGGGATCGGCTCGCGGGGCGCATCCTGCGCGGAGACGGCGGCGCGATCGCGGCTCGCGCTCTCGCTCGAGGTCTGGCTTCGCTCTGGCGACGCGGGACGCATCGCGACGAGTCCGCGACGCGCGCCGAGCTCGAGGCGCCGATGCGCGCGCTTCGCGAGATGGCGCGCGTCGCGACCCCCGACACGCTCGACGAAGCCCGCCGGTGGATCGAGGTCATCGCCGTCACCGACGCGATCGACGCCGCCGAGCGCGATCCGCTCGACCTCGAGCTCGGCCTCGAGAACCTCGTACGCATCGCGGCGCAGTACGACGACGAGGAGGCCGACGCCCGCGCGGCGCGCTTCGCCGTGTCGCTCGCCGTGAACTTCCGCGAGGCGCGTCGCATCGCGCTCGGAGACGGGAGCCTCCGCCACCGCGCGGCGGCGATCAACGCGCTCGAAGGGCTCGCGCGTGCGTTCGCGCTCCGGCTCTGGGGCCCGCTCCTCGCGACGCGGCCGTCGGGCGAGCCGATCGAGGCGCCGGACCTCGAAGAGACGTGGAAGACGATCGCGAGCACACCGGCCGAGATCCTCGATTTGATCCGCGAGCGCCGGAGCGCGAACGGAGGCGCAGACGTCCCGGTCGACCGTTCGCTGGAGGTGCTCGCGATCCGCCTCGGCGGCTACGCGCTCGACGCGTGCGGAGAGGACGCCGAGCTCGGGCCGGGGCGCGGGCCGACGGCCCACGACACGTGTCTCTGGCTGCGCAAGCTCGAGGGCCTCGCCGACGGATCGCGCGAGCTGCCGCCGGCGCTCGAGGCGGCGCTCAGCATGCTCTTCTGGCGGCTCGTCGACACCACGCGCGGGACGGCCCTCGGCGAGGTCGACGACGTCCGCTGGCTCGGGCCGTTCGCGGCGTGGTGGGCGCTCGTCATCGATCGGCCGGCGATGCTCCAGAAGCTCGCGAACGCGCTCCCGATGCTCGAGAAGGCCGCGCTCGTCCGATGCTGCGAGCAGGCCGAGGCCCTCCGTACGGCGGTCTCGTCGGGAGAGCCCGACGGACGATGGGGAGAGAAGGCGCTCCCTGCGCTCGAGGCGCTGCATGCGGTCGACACGGAGCTCACGCAGGCACTGGTCGGTCTGTCGCGCGCGCTCGCCTCTTTCGCGACGGCGTCCGGACGGAAGGACAACCTCGAGGCGATGTGCCTCGAGCTCGTGCTCGCGGCCGATCGGCTCCAGTTCGCCCTCGCCGATCCGGTCAAGGCGCTCCACCCGCCGAGCACGCCGAACACCGCCGACTCCCTCGAGCGGCATGCCACCGAGAACGCGCCTCGCGTCGCGGCGCTCGTGGCGCGCGCCATCCGCGCGCGCGACGTCTCGATGCTCGACGTCTGGTTCGCGTCGCTCGGACCCGTGACGTCCGCGCTCGTCGAGGTCGCCATCTCCGCGGCCATCCGCCGGACGCCGCCTCCGCCCCCGAAGCCGAAGAAGGAGGAGGCGAAGGTCATCGAGGGCTACGAGCTCGTGAAGAACCTCGGCGAGGGAGGCGTCGGCTCGGTGTGGCTCGTGCGCAAGCCCGGCGCCGACCGCTACTTCGTCCTCAAGATCCCGAAGGCCGACGCCCTCGCGAACGCGTCCGAGACGGAGCGCGCCGGGATCCTCGCGTCGTTCGTCGAGGAGGCGAAGGCGCTCGCCGGCCTCTACCACCCGAACGTCGCGAGCATCATCGATCGCGGCGTGTCGGGCTCGGTCCCGTTCCTCGTGCTCGAGTACCTCATCGGCGCCGACCTGAAGCAGTACTCGGCCGCGCGCCTGATGACGCTCTTCGAGCTCCGCAACGTCGTCCTCGAGGCGTGCGCCGGCCTCGCGGCGCTCCACAGCGCCGGCCTCGTGCACCGCGACATCAAGCCGGCGAACCTGTGGCTCCGCCTACCGCTGAAGGGCGGCGAGAAGTTCGATCCGGAGAAGCACCGCGATCCGGCCGTCACACCGCCGCTGTCGACGGTGCTCATCGACTTCGGG
Organism: uncultured Myxococcales bacterium; assembly: GCA_937949945.1. Taxonomy (GTDB): domain Bacteria; phylum Myxococcota_A; class Polyangia; order Polyangiales; family Polyangiaceae; genus Labilithrix. The sequence goes on along the minus strand of CALFEQ010000154.1, from coordinate 16,180 downwards.
ATGGTCCGCGCCATCCGCGTGCCCCCGGAGGTCGGCGGCCGCTTCGTCGCCGGGACCGCGGGCTACATCGCCCCGGAGCAGGTGCTCGATCCCGTCGAGCTCGATCCGCGCTCGGACGTCTATGCCCTCGCGGGGACGGTCTACAACGTGACCACGGGGCGCTCGTTCTTCGACGACATCGAGAACCCGCGCGACCGCATCATCGCTCACATGAAGCAGGACCCGCTCGAGGATCCCGAGCGCCTGCGCGCGTACCCCGCGGCGATCGCGAAGCTGCTCCGCGCCGCGACCGCGAGGTCTCCCGCGGATCGCCCCACCCCGCTCGAGTTCGGCAGGGAGTTCGTCGCGGCCCTCTGATCGCGGCGCGGCTCGTGCTCCGACACGTCGGCCGTCACTTCTCCTTCGTCTTCTTCACCTCGCCGCTCCTCGCGTCGAGCGTGACCTCGTACGTCTTGCCGTCCGTGCCCTTGACGACCATCTCGTACTCGTTGTCGTCCGTCTCGAGCTCCCACCGCTGGAGCTCACCCGGCTTCGCCTCGAGCGCCTTCGCCTTCGCGTCGCCGAACTTCATGTAGCCGTTGCCCGGCGAGAAGTCGTAGTCGAAGGGTCCGGCCTCTCCCGAGATCTCCTTGATCGATCCGCTCATGCGATCGACCTCGACGATGACGTCGGCGCCGTTCGCCATCTTGACGCTCACCTGCCAAGAGTGCTCGGCCGCCTCGTCCTTCTTGCGGGCGTCGGCGACGGCTCCAGGGACGACGGCGGACGCCTTCTGCTTGGCGGTCTCGACGTCGATCTCGCCTGCGGTCGTCGTGGTGACGGAGGGTTCGGCAGCCGGCGCGCCGTTGCCACCTCCACACGCATTCGTGAGCAGGAGGAGGGAAGCGCCGGCGGCGAGGAGAATGGTGGTGGTCTTCATGGTGGGCGTTGAAGCAAAGATGGTGGTGGACGACAACGCGGCGATCGATCCGCGACGGAGGGCGCGTCGACGTGCTCGCCGATCGCATCGCGTGCGCGATCGCATCGACACGTTCTCGGGGGAGCCCCATCGCTACGAGCATGGGCCGAGAACTTCTTCGACGACTCCCTCGACGGAAGCGCGCCCTGCTGGTTCTCGCGTTCTTTGCACCGGCGATCGCGACGGCTCTCGTCGCCTCGTGCGCGCCCGATCGCAACGACGGCACCCCGAGGCGGCGGACGTACCGCTACGACGCCCAAGTCCTCTCCGACGATGCGGCAGAGCGGTCGACGCGATCGGCCGAAGCCGGTGCCGACGGCGACAAGGAAGAAGAAGAGGCCGTCCGAGATCCCCTCGTCGAGAGAGGCAGGTACCTCGTCGATCACGTCGCGGGCTGCGGCGATTGCCACACGCCCGGAGCTCCCGCGTTCCCCGATACGACGCGCTATCTCGCCGGTGTCGAGTGCCTCGTTCGGAACGACGACGGGGCGTGCCTCCACAGCGCCAACCTGACCAGTGCGCGCTCGGGGCTGGCGACGTACTCCGACGCGCAGATCAAGCGGATGTTCCGGGAGGGGAGGCGCCCCGAAGGGAAGGTCCTCCACCCGCTGATGCCGTACTGGGTGTTCCGGAACATGACGGACGAGGACGCCGAGGCCGTCGTGCGCTATCTGAGGACGGTTCCGCCCGTCGATCACATCGTCCCGCCGAACGACCTTCCGTTCATCACGCGGAGGCCCGCGGCGCCGATCGATCCGAACACGATCCCGAGGGCGAGGGCGGCGCAGGTCGACGGAGGGCCCGACCTCGAGAACGGTCGTTACCTCGCGGCGATGGCCGGTCGGTGCCTCGAGTGCCACACGGAGGACGCGCCCGCCGGCGCCCCGCGCCCGATCGACATGCGCCGTCCGTTCGGCGGTGATCGCGCCTTCTCGTCGAAGCTCCTCGGTCTGTCGTCGCCCCCGTTCCCCGCGACGATCTATTCGAGCAACATCACGCCGGCGCCGGTCTCCGGGATCGGCGGATGGACGATCGACGACGTGGTGCGGGCGATGCGCGAAGGACGGGATCGCAACCACGGGCGCATGTGCCCGCCGATGCCGTTCGGTCCGATGGGCGGCTACGCGGGCCTGACCGACGAAGACGCGCGCGACATCGCCGCGTACATCCTGTCGCTGCCGCCGATCGATCGCTTCACGAGCGGCACGTGTCTCGTGCAGGTCGAGGACTGACGTCGCGCGGACGATGGGCCGCTCGGGTGCGACCAGGATCGCATCGACACCATCCGGGCCGAGACCCAACGTGGATGAGCGATGGAACGGAAGATCTTCTCGCGTCCACTCCGCAAGGCGCACGCGTACGTCGCCGCGTTCGTGCTCTCGTCGCCGCTGGTGCTCGCGGCGATCGCGCTCGGCTGCTCGGACGACGACGCCGCCACGCGGGACCTCTCCGACGCAGGCATCGGACGGAGGTTGCCCGAGGGCTCGACGTCGACCACCACGAACGCGCCCGACGTGACGGTCTCCGAGGACGCCGGCCGGAAGCCCGTGACGGAGGAGATGATCGCGAGAGGCCGATACCTCGTCGACACGATCGGCATCTGCGGCGAGTGCCACACGCCGCGCCTCCCGAGCGGCATGCGGGATCCCGCGCGCTATCTCGCCGGCGTCGAGTGCCTGAGGAGAGAGGGCGACGGGTGTCTCCACAGCGCGAACCTGACGGATCACGCGACGGGCCTTCAGGCGTACACGGACGACCAAATCAAGGCGATGTTCACGACCGGCAAGCGCCCCGACGGCCGGAACCTCCACCCGGTGATGCCGTACTGGGTCTATCGCAACATGACGGACGACGACGCCGACGCGATCGTCGCGTACCTCCGCACGGTGCCGGGCGTCGACCACGTCGTGCCGCAGAACGACCCGCCGTTCGACAACGTCCCCGTGGCCGCCCAGCCGATCGAGCCTGGAACGATCCCCGCCGCTCGAGACGGAGACGCGACCGCGGAGCGCGGACGTTACCTCGCGACGATGGCCGGTCTCTGTCTCGCGTGCCACACGCCGGAGCTGCCGGCCGGCGCCGTGCGTCCGATCGACATGTCGAAGCCGTTCGCGGGCAATCGACCGTTCCCCGACGTGACGGTGGGCGGAGGAGCGCCCGTCACCGTGTACTCGGCGAACATCACCTCGCAGCTCGTGGCCGGCATCGGCGGCTGGAGCGTCGACGACATCAAGACGGCGCTCAAGCTCGGGCGCGACAAGACCGGGTCGGGGATCTGCCCGCCGATGCCCTCGGGCCCGACCGGAGCCTACGGCGCGCTGTCCGACAGCGACGCGCACGCGATCGCGGTCTACATCCAGGGCGTCCCCGCCATCAACGAGCGGACCTCGGGGACCTGCACCGGGCCGTGACCGGAGCCGCGGGCGCGGCGCGTCGTTGACGAGAGCGGCACGCGCGAACAGAGTGGCTCCATGTCGTCGGGGCCCCAGGCGGAGGCTCGTGTGCCGGCGTGGAGCTGCACGCCGGACGACCTGCGTGCGCTCGGCTACGAGCGCGATCCCCGTCACCTCTTCGGCCGGCTCCAGCGCATCGCCACCTGGGACGAGCATGGCCCTGCGCTCGCGCGGGCCGCTCGAGCGCTCGCGGATCGCGTGCTCGACCTGCGGCTGCCGGAGATCGTCGAGGAGCATCCGTCGGCCGACGGCTCGACGCGCCTCGTCCTCGAGCTCGTCGACGGCGAGCGCATCGAGGCGGTGCACATGCCGCGCGAGGTCGCGCGGCCGCGCGTGACCGTGTGCCTCTCGAGCCAGGTCGGCTGCGCCATGGGCTGCACCTTCTGCGCGACGGCGACGATGGGCCTGCGCCGGAACCTCGCAGCGCACGAGATCGTCGGCCAGCTCCTCGCGGTCATGCGCAGGCACGGGCCCGACACGGCCGACCGGCTCAACGTCGTCTTCATGGGGATGGGGGAGCCCCTGCACAACGTCGGTGAGCTGATCCGCGCGCTCGACGTCCTGTGCGATCCGGCCGGCCTGGGAATCGCGCCTCGCCGGATCACGGTCTCGACGGCGGGCCACGTCACGGGCCTCGCGCGGCTCGCGGCCTCGCGGCATCTGCCCGAGCTCGCGGTGAGCGTGAACGGCGTGGTCGGTGACGTGCGGAGGCGCCTCATGCCGATCGATCGGAAGTGGTCGCTCGCCGACCTCAGGGCCGCCCTCGATCTGTGGCCGCGTCACCGCAAGATCACCTTCGAGTACGTCCTCCTCGCCGGGGTCAACGACGACGACGAGAGCGCCGAGACGCTCGCGCGTTGGGTGGGCGATCTCCGGCACGTCGTCAACGTGATCCCCTTCAACGCGTGGGCCCAGTCACCGTATCGCGAGCCCTCGTCCGATCGCGTGGCGTCGTTCGTGTCGATCCTGCGCGCGCACGGCTGCGTGGTGAAGGTCCGCTGCTCGCGCGGGCGCGACGTTCGCGGGGCGTGCGGGACGCTCGTCGCGAGCCGTCCCTCGTGAGAGGAATCTCAGCGGATCGAGATGGGCGAGCTGATGAGGGCCGTCAGGAGCTCGAGGGCCTGCTCGGTCTCCACGCTCGAGAGGTCCGTCTCGTCGGGATCGTCGGCCGTGAGATCGTGGAGCTGCGCCGGCCCGCCCGCGACGGGCATCACGAGCTTGCGCGTCTGGTGGACGAGGCCGAGCATGCTCTGACGCCCCTCGCTGCTCGCGCGCATGAGGAGGGGAAGGGCGCGCTCGGTGTCGGGATCCGCGTAGAGGCGGAGCAGGTCGATGCCGTGGTACGGAGCGCTCGTGTTCGGCTCGAGGAATCGCGTCACCGTCGGACTGACGTCGACGAGCGACACCTTCCGCGCCACCGAGCGCGGCTCGAGCCCGGGGACGTGGAGCACGAGCGGCACGCGCACGAGCGGCTGCCAGAGGAACGCCGAGTGCGTCGCGAACCCGCGGTAGCCGAGCGCCTCGCCGTGGTCGGAGACGAAGAAGATGATCGTTCGCTCGTCGAGGCCGAGCGAGCGCATGCCTTCGAGCAGTCGCCCGAAGGCGCGGTCGACGGACTTGGCGACGTAGCGGTAGCGGACCTCCGGCTCGCATCCGGACGGCGGACGCGGGTCGAGCAGCTCGTCGCGGAGATCGCGCCAGCCGTGGAGGTCGTAGTTGTAGACCCACGAGAGGAAGCGCCGGTCGCGGCGGTTCGCCATCCAGGAGACCGCGCGCTCGGCGAGCTCGTCGCCGGTCGGGATGTCGGCGCCGTAACCCCAGACGGTCTTCTCGGGGGAGTGATCGGCGACGGAGATGGTCTCGTCGAAGCGGAAATCGGGGAGCTGCGACTCGAGGTAGTGGCGCGCCGACTGCGAGATGAACAGCGAGGTGTTCACGCCCGCCTCGCGCGCACGCTGCAAGAAGCTCGGGATCTGCCCGCTGTCGTAGCGGCCGGCCAAGAGCGTCTGGAGGGCCTGCAACGTGTCCGACGCCGTGCTGTAAGCCTCGTCGAAGGCGAGGCTCTGCTTGGCGAAGGCGTTGAGGTTCGGCATCACCTCCGGGTCGTGGGCCGTGTCGGCGCGGAGCGTGTCCACGAAGTAGACGACGATGTTGTACTTGCTGTAGTCCGCGCGGAGCCGCAGAAGGGCGTCCTTTTCCGCGAGCGACTCCTGCTCGCCGACGACCCAGCGGTCGTTGGTCTCCATCGGCGGGGGCGGCGGGGTGCCGAGCCCGCTGATTCCGGTGACGAGGGCGCCGAGCGCCGTCGGCTCGTACAAGAGGTGGCGCACCTCGCGCACGTACGGCGCCCCGGTCGCGAGCTGCGAGATGACGATCGCGGGGCAGGCGAACGCGATGGCGCCGGCCACGGGGCGGAAGACGTTGCCCGAGCGCACCCCTCGAGCGATGCGCACGAAGACGCTGTGGAGGGCCCCGATCGAAAGGAGGGTCCCGAGCGCCTCGAGCATCACGTGCACGCGGCGGTGCGTGCCGACGAGGATGGTCGCGTCGAGGTAGAAGAGCCCGATCGCGGCGGCGACCGAGACGACGACGAGCGCCACCCGCCGCCGGGCCGACCGCGATCGTTCGAGGGCGATCCATCCCAGGGTCGCCGCCCCGATCACGAACGCGCCGACCCACGGCACGAGCGGCACGATCCAGCTCGTGCGCAGAGCTCCCTTCGGCGTGATGCGCGCGAGCCAGAGCGCCGACGCCACGGACACCGCCACGGCGATGCCCGCCCGGTTGATGCTCTCCTTCGCGGAGCCGCCGATCGCGTTCGTGATCGTCCGCCAGGCCGACCCGAGGACGGCGAGGACCGAGCCGCACACGATCCCCAAGGTCAGGAGCAGCGGCGCCATGACCTGCATGTGCGTCGCGACGCCGTAGGCGCCCCATCGGGTCCGCAGGGCGGCATCGACCAACAGGACGAAGAGGCCGGTCACCGCTCCGGCCGCGGCGCCAGCGCTCGCGTTCACGCCGAGGACGCTCGGGGAGGCGGGGGCCGCGGCGTGATGGAGAGTCGTCGTGCCTTGGGTCATCGGGCAGGAGGTCGATTATCCCTGAACGGGCGGCGTCGTGCCTGCGGCGTTCGCTCCGCGCGTGCGTTTCTCGCAGCGGCGGCGCGCTGTCACAGACAATCGTCAGAAATCGACCGGCGACGACTTGCGTACAGTGTGAGCGGTAGTATACAGCCGCCGCACTTCGGAGGTTGGTTGGATGTTGCGGCTCAAATCGTCGGTCTGCCTCGCTTTTCTTCTCTCCTGCGGCTTGATGGTCGCCTGCGGCAGCGAGACCGATGACGCGGCCCCGGCCGATCCGGACTTCCAGCCGGAGTTCGGGACGGTCGCTCCGCGGACCGAGCCGCCCGCGCCGCCGATGTGCGCCGAGGCGGTCGGCAGCTACACGGCCACGCGCGAGCCTTCGAACGTCCTCTTCCTCTACGACCGCTCGGGCAGCATGCACATCCGCCTGCCGAGCAAGCAGACGCGGTGGGAGGCGACGAAGGACGCCTTCTTCGAGCTTCTCGGCACGTTGCCCGCGACGACGGGCGCGGGTCTGATGCTGTTCCCGCAGGGCGACGCGCCGGTCAACGCGTACTGCGGGATCGATCCGAGGGTGAACGACGTGAGCTGCAAGGCGGGCTGGCCCGAGCCGGGCGAGACCGCGCGCTGCAACCCGGCGACGTACCGCGCGACGGTTCCGAGCGCGACGCTCACCCCCGAGCAGGTCCAGGCGATGAAGGACGCCGTGACCGCGTCGGACACGAGCTTCTACTGGGGCACGCCGCTCGCCACCGCGCTCACCGCCGCGATCGCGGCGCAGCGTGCGTCGACGCTGCCGGGTGCGAAGTCGGTCATCCTCCTCACCGACGGCAACCCGACGTCGTGCGGCCGGAGCGGCATCTCGAACGACATCGAGCACGTCGTCGAGGCGGCGGCCGCGGGCCTCGTGGGCAAGGACATCGTCCGCACCTTCGTGATCGGGCTCACCGACAGCAACCGTCAGGCGGCGCGGGCGGAGAACCTCTCGCCGATCGCCGTCGCCGGCGGCACCAAGCGGACGCCCGACTGCGAGAAGGACGACTCCTGCTTCTACAAGCTGACGGACGACAACTTCGCCGAGGATCTGAAGAAGGTCTTCGAGGAGATCAGCCTCCAGGCCTTCGACTGCACCTTCAACCTGCCGCTCGCGACGGACGGCGCGGACCCGGCGCTCGTCAACGTGCAGCTCACCGACGCCAGCGGGACGACGACGACGGTCGCCCGCGACATCACCCGCACGAACGGCTGGGACTTCTTGCCGAACCGCACGCAGATCCAGCTCTACGGGCAGGCGTGCACGGACATGAAGGACGCGGCGGCCAGGCTGCGCATCGTCCTCGGCTGTCCGACGGTCTCGGTGACGCCTCTTCCGCAGGAGCCGGTGATCAAGCACACCGGTCCGTGACGCGGCTCGTGCGCGGATCGGCTTCGGCGCGTCGGGTCGAGCCGGCGTTCCTCGTCGTGTGTCAGCGTCGCGCGACGAGCCGCTCGACCCATCCGTCGCCGGCCACGTAGACCACGTCGGCGCGACCGACGAACAGTCCCGTCTCGACCACGCCCGGTATCGCACGGAGCTCGCGATCGAGCGCGGCCGCGTCCTCGATCGGTCGTACCGTCACGTCGACGACGTAGTTGCCGTTGTCGGTGACGAACGGCAGACCTCCTTGCATCCGCAGGCGCGGCTCGCCGAAGCGTGCGAGATGGCGCGTCGTCGTCTTGTGACCGAACGCGACGACCTCGACGGCGACGGGACGGGTCTGGCCGAGGCGACGCACGCGCTTCGTCGCGTCGCAGGCGATGACGAGCCGCTTCGAGGCGTGGCTCACGATCTTCTCGCGCCCGAGCGCACCGCCGCCGCCCTTCGACAGATCGAGGGCGTCGTCGACCTCGTCGGCGCCGTCGATCGTGACGTCGATGCTCCATGGCCCCTCGGAGGAGAGGAGCGGGATGCGAGCGGCGATGGCGCGTGCACGCGTCGCCTCGGACGTGCACACGGCGCGCAGCCGCCGACCCTTGCGGACCAGCTCGCCGAGCGCCTCGAGGGCGTAGGCGGCCGTGGTCCCGGTCCCGAGCCCGACGACGCCCGCGTCCGGGAGCTCGTCGAGCGCCGCGAGCGCGGCGAGCCTCTTCGCTTCCTCTTCGTGCATGCTCACCCGTCAGCAGGCGGCACGGAGCTCGACCATGCCCCCGATCTCGCGTGCCGCGCGTCCTCGGTGGAAGAAGGTGCAATCGGCGCGCCCAGCTTGCGTGGGGCGAGCGATCCCGTGATCGCGTGCGCGGCGCCGTCACGCGGCGCTTCACGTGGCGCTCGTCACGCGGCAACTCGGGAGCTCGTGAGCTCGCGTCACGGCTCGTGCGCGCGCGCCCACGAGCTGCACGTGCGCGGGCGGTCGCTCGAGCTGCTTGCTCTGCCCTCCAACGTGCGCCGTGCGGCGTGTCGGGCCGTCGCCGGCGAAATGCTCTACCCTCGTCCCGATGAACGTCGTCACGTCGACCCCGGAGCTGCGCGCGGCTGCGGAGCGGTTCCGAGGGTTCTTCAAGGAGCTCGATCGGACGTTCGTCGAGCGAGAGGATCTGCTGGCGCAGATCGGCTTGGCGCTCCTCTGCCGCGAGCACGTCCTCATGACCGGGCCACCGGGGACCGCGAAGAGCGCGATCGCGTCGGCCGTCCTCTCGCGCATCGTCGACGAGGCCACGGGGCAGCCGAGCGTCTTCGCGCGTCAGTTCACGGAGAGCACGGTGCAGACCGATCTGGTCGGCCCGATCGACTTCAAGACGTTGATGCAGACGGGGCGCACCGAGCACTTCACGGACGAGGGCATGCTCGGCGCCGTGCACGCGTTCCTCGACGAGGTCCTCGACGGGCGCGACATGCTCCTTCGCACGACGCTCAACGTCCTGCACGAGCGCGAGCTGAAGCAGGGGACGAAGACGACCGTCGGGAAGATCGAGTGCGCGCTCATGACCACGAACCGCTACCTGGCGGAGGTGCTCGAGAGCTCGCGCGACACGCTCCTCGCGTTCGTCGATCGCATCGCGTTCGTCTCGTTCGTGCCGAAGGGCTTCACCGATCCCGAGAGCCTCGGGCGCGTCCTCCGCGCGCAGATCGGCGGCGCTCGTCCGCGGCGGCTCGTGTCGCTGCTCACGATCCAGGACCTCGACGTGCTGCAGGCCGCGGTCGAACGCATCGTCGTACCGGACGAGATCTGCACGGCGCTCTGTGCGCTCGTCGAGCGGCTCGACGCCGACCTCGCGACGGCGGCGAAGCACGATCCGACGTTCATGCCGACGCGCTACCTCTCGACCCGCACGACGGTGCGCCTCGGGAAGATCCTGCGCGCGATCTGCATGTACGACGCGATCATGCTCGACCCGAGCCGCGAGCTCGAGGTGCAGCCGAAGGATCTCGCGCTCCTGCGCCTGAGCCTCCTGCTCTCGGGACCGGACTACGACAAGCTCGGTCGCCTGCTCGAGAGGGAGACCGACCCGCGCGAGCGGCGGCAGCTCTCGATCATGCGCACGGAGCGCGAGCTGTTCGACCGTGCGCTCGCGCGCCTGCCGAGGATCGAGCGCCGCGTCACGAGGAAGGCGCCCGACGTCGGCGCGCTCGAGCGGGCGGTGGAGGAGGCGGTCCCGTCGAAGGATCCGGCGCCGCTCCTCGAGACGGCCGCGAAGCTCGCGGAGGTGAGCGACGCCGGCGGCCCGGGCTCCCTCCAGGCGTCGGAGCTGCTGCAGAAGACGCTCGCGCATCTCGCCGAGCGCGCCGTCAGCCTCGGTACGACCGCCGGCGCCGGCCCGCACTCCGGCGCGCGGGACGTCGTCGCGGAGCTCGCGCAGCTCGCGGACGGCATCGAGAAGGCGAGCGGCACGACGCGTCCGGTCGCGCGTTGGCTGCGCGGGCGCGCCATCCGGATCCTGCTCGACGCGGCGGCGCTCTCGGCGACGAGCGTCGGGCTCTCGTTCGACGCGAAGCGGTCGGCGGACGACGTCCGTAGCCGCTCCGACGAGGTGCTCTCCGCGCTCGAGCGGCTGGTCGAGACGTGCGCCACGCTGCGCGCCGCGGGGGCGGAGGAGCCGGCGCCCGAGGATCACGATCGCGCGATTGCGGTGGCGATCGCGCGCGCGGAGGACGAGCTCGTCGAGCTCGAGGACGCCGCGTTCCGCGAGAGCGTCGCGAGCGCGCTCGCCCGCGTGGGTGCCGAACGGCTCGGCGGGCTGCTCGAGGCGCTCCGACCCGCGCTCGCGGACATCGACGAGCTCGGCGCGCGCATCGCGAAGCTGGGCGGCAAGGCGGGCTCGCTCAAGGCACGCGTGGTCGCCCCTCGCATCGAGCCGCTCGTGCGGGCGGCGTTCGAGCGCGTGTCCGCGACGGACCGGCTCGATCTCGTGCAGCAGGTCGGCGTCCTCGTCGAGCAGCTCCAGGCGAGCGGCCTGCATGCCGTCATCCCGAAGGCGACGCTCCTCCGCTTCGCGGTCACGGCGCTCGCGCGCTCGGAGTCCCGGGCCGAGGCGACGGGCGATTCGTGCTCGGCGGACTTCGCCGGGTACCGCGCGCTCCGCGCCGGCGAGCAGCGCGTGTCGCTCGCGTACGCGATGATGGAGCTCGCGCTGCGCATCTCGCCGGACAAGCCGTCGATCACCGGCTCCGCCGAGGAGCTCGTCGGCGGCGTGGCGTCGTTCATCGGCGCGCTGCCCGAGGAGCTCCGGCGCGACATCGTGGACCTCGACCTGCAGCGCATCGATCGCGCGCTCTCTCTCCTCGAGAGGTGGTGGGTGGCTCTCGCGAAGCGGGCTGCGTCTGCGGAGGAGTCGGCAAAGGCCTTGGAGCTCGATCGCGCGCTCGCCGAGCTCGCGGAGAGCAAGTTCTTCCAGGTGACGCGCGAGGAGGGCGCGCTCCTCCGCTTCGCGCTCGAGGCGCGCGTCGTCGCCGATCTGTTTCCGGAGGCGGCCGAGCGCGTCGCGGCGCTGCGAGGCCGCATCGACGCGCTCGAGGCCGCCTCCGCCCGCATGCTCGCCGCTCTCCGCCGCGGGCGTTCGGACGCCGCGTGGGCGGAGCTCCTCGACCGGTCGGCGATGCCGACGAGAGGATCGTGAGCGAGCGGCTCGTAAGCCTCGGCGAGCGCATCGACCGCGTGATGCGCGGCCCTCGGGCGATCGAGTCCCAGCTTCTCTTTCGCGTCGCTCGCCCGGTGCTCGCCATCGCCGGGTGGCGGGCGAGCATCCGCGTCGATGCGCTCTCGTCGCTGCTCGCGCTCTTGCGCGAGCGCATGACGCAGGAGGGCGAGGTCGTCGGCGGCGCCGCGAAGGCGGCGGGGGCTGCGCTCGAGGCGTCGAGGTCGGCGCTCGACGCGGCCATACGCGAGCTCGAGGCGAACGTCACGGCGATCGAGCGCGTGGCGATCGTGCGGAAGCGCTCGCCGATCGCGCACGCGGCCTGGCTCCGGCGCGTCCACGGCGTGCTCTCCCTCGCGGAGGCCGCGATCGAAGCGGCGTCGGCGGGCGAGCCGGATCCGGAGGTGGCGCGCGTCGTGGCTCAGGCCGACACGAGCGCGCTCTTGCCGCCGCTCGTGCCGCTCCGTGAAGGGGCCTCGGGACTGGAGGTGCCGACGGAGGATCATCCCGACGTCGAGGACGCTCGTCTCGTCGATCTGGAGCTCGCGGCGATCGATCACCTGCTCGCGGCGGCGCGTGCGGAGACGATGATGCTCGGGCGCCGGCGCCGGCTCCTCGTCGCCGCGCGCCAGCGCATCCTCGAGGCGTCGGCGGCGCTGCCGCTGGAGCGCAAAGGCGTCCGGGACCGTGCGGGTTGGATCGCGAGCGAGATCGCTCGGATCGATCGCCTCGAGGGGGCCGGTCTGTCCTGCGACGTGTCCTTGCTCCATCAGGCACGTCAGGCGCTCGTGCGACGTGACCCGAGGCGCCTCCACGCGGCGCTGTCCGCGCTCGATCGGAACGCGCTCGCCGCGGGCGACCGTGCGGTGTCGTCGCGTACGGGCCGCGCCCTCGCGAACGTGTGGGGGGCCGCCGCCGCATTCGATCGAGCGGAGGCGGCGCGCGAGTCGCTCGATCGATCGGCCGCGGAGCTCCTCGGCGACGTCGCCGAGGAGGTGAAGAAGGCCGTCGCGAGCGTGCAACTGGCCGCGCAGCAGCGGCTGACGCTGGGAGCGACACCGAGCGAGCGGGAAGGGGCGGAGGAGCTGCTCGAGTACCTTCCCGAGGGCTCGGACGTGGAGATCCTCCGCGCGGCCATCGCGGCGGACGGCGTCTTCGAGGTGGGCGGTGCGCTCTCCCCGGTCCGCGTCGAAGAGGAGGAGCGGGTGCTGCGCATCGTGCGCCATCCCACGCCGTACCTCGTGCTCATGCCTGCGGAGAGCGTCGAGGACCTGCCGAGTGCGGTCATCAACGACCCGCGGAGCATCCTGCTCGATCTCGCGGCGGGCCGGCTCTTCGCGCGGCGCTTCGTCAAGGAGGAGGTGCGTCGCCGGTCGCGCGTCGTGATGCGCTCGGAGGTGCGCGTCTACGTGCTCGACGGCTCGGGCTCGATGCGGGGCCCGCGCGCTCGCGTCCGTGATGCGATCCTCGTCGCCGAGCTCGCGACGCTGATCCGCCGGCTCGAGTCGCCGGGCGACACGCGCTGCACGCTGCTCTACCGGTACTTCCACGAGGACCCCGGCATCGTCACGCGGGTCGGCACGGTGGCTGCCGCGCGCGAGGCCATCCGCGACGTCGTCACGACGGAGCGGAGCGGTGGGACGGACATCGACAAGGCGCTGCGTGCGAGCCTCGCGCAGATCGATCTCGCGCGCCGCGCGGATCCGGACCTCGCGCGTGCTCACATCGTGCTCGTCACGGACGGCGAGTCGCCCATCGACGAGGTCGCCATCATCAACGAGCGAGCGGCGATCGAGGTGCCGATCGGGATCAGCGTCATCGCCCTCGGACAGGAGAACCCGGTGCTGCGCGGCATCGTCGCCCGCCAGCGCGCGCAGGGCGAAGCGGCCTTCTATCACTTCATCGACGACGACCAGCTGCGTGCGATCTGCGACGGCACCTTCACGGGCGAGCTCGCGATCCATCCGCCCGGCCGCTGGACCGAGCTCGAAAAGGACCCGGCGGCCCTCGCGCGCGCCCTCGAGGACGAGGTCGGCGACCTGCTCGAGGAGCTGGAGCAGCTCGATCGCGATCGCGACGTCGCGGCGCTCGAGCGCCTGGAGGACGAGCTCCGCGCCCGCCGCGAGGTCGGCCTCCCGGAAGACGCCGGAGAAGGCGACGGCGAGCGCGCGAGGATCGAGGCGCTGCGCAGGGATCGGGTCGCGCTGGCGGCGCGCTTCGAGCGCTGGTTCCCGGAGCCGAATCCCTCGAGCGGCGCTCCCGCCCCACCGCTGCCCCGCCCCGGCACGAAAGAGCGCGACGACGTCGACGCGACGTGCTGCGCGCTCGCCTCGGTGTGCGAAATCGTCGAGCTGCTCGGCGGCTCCCGGCTCGCGCGTCAGGCGGACGCGATCGAGCTGCTCGAGCGCCTCTTGCCCGACGCGCAGCTCTCACCGGCCCGGTATCGAGCCGTGCTGCGGGAGTTCCCGCACGCGGTCGCGCCCTCGCTCCAGGCCGTGCGAGCGGCGGTGTTGGGGCGGAAGGCCGCGAGGTGAGGGCGCCGGAGGCGTCCGGCGAGGGGGCGCGGCGCGATGTCGGGGCAGCCGGCGCGATTGGTGCCCAATCCATGGAGGGCGGGGCGTTCATCGCCGTGCGGGGCTGCGGCGCGGAGCAGGCTCGCGCGCGGTTCGGGCGATTGTCGCCCAATCAAGAGCGCGCGCGCGTCATGGCGGTGGCAGGGGCACGAGCGGACGCGCGCGGTTCGGGCGATTGTCGCCCAATCAAGAGCGCGCGCGCGTCATGGCGGTGGCAGGGGCACGAGCGGACGCGCGCGGTTCGGGCGATTGTCGCCCAATCAAGTGATGCCGCCGGAGGGCGGAGGCTCGGGCGATTGTTGCCCAATCAAGTGATGCCGCCGGAGGACGGGGGCTCCGGGATTGTCGCCCAATCAATCACCAGAGCCGCCGCGAGGGGCTGGTGGGATGCGTGTGGAGTTAGAAGGGCGCCGCGAGCGGAGGGCGGGACGCGCGCGGACTTCACCGGGAGCGCCGCAAAGGGACGACGAGGATGCGCGCGGACTTCACCTGGAGCGGCGTCTCCGCCCGATGGATGGCGATTCCTGCAGTGTTGCCTGAGCGTTCGCGGAGCCGTGGATGGCGCGGGCTGACTCCGGCATCGAAGCCACCTTTCGAGGCTCCACGCGGCGACGTCGACCTCCGACCCGCGCCGATGCGGCCGAGCGACAGCCGACAGCTACGCGACGGCTGGACCCGTTTCGGGCACGTACGCGGCCACGATCGGAGCCCAGCGGACATTTCTCGCCGCAGGCGGGACGTCCGAGGTCCGAAGGAGGCCGCCGGCTCGCTTCCATCCGATGGCGAGCAGCCACGTGCGAGGTCGAGGCTTCGGCCATGGCTCCGTCTCGATGAACGTCACGTGCGGGTCGGCCCAGCCCTCGAAGCGCGGCGCGCTCGAGTATGGGTCGACGAGGCCATCGCCGAAGACGCGCATGCCGTGACGCAGCCAGTTCTGGAGCACGTAGAGAAGCGTGCTGCGCACCTCCGTCGGGTTCCGAAGGTCACGTCGATGGTGTCGATCGCCCCAGACCTTCCCTTTGCGGTGGAGCGCACGGTTGTAGCGGCGGGCGAAGGAGATCATGAGCCCGCTCACGCCGCGGCGGAGCGCGTTGCCATCGAGCTCGCGACGCTGCGCCGGGCTGGTCTTCGAGTGCTCCGACTCACTCTGCGCGAGCGCCTCGACGATGAGGTGCACGTGATCGTCCTGGATCGAGAAGTGGACGACCTGGAACTCCGTCGCGTAGGGCCGCTCCGCCTGCTTCTTGAGCACGCGCTTGAAGGTCTCTCGCGCGAGCTGGTTGCGCAGCTTCGGCACGTTCTTGGCGAGTCGCATCGTCACGTGGACTGGATGGCGTCCCACGTGCACGGGCCGCTTGCGGTGCGGGACGTTCGGGCGAGCGTCGGGGTTCGCGCGCTTTCGGCCCGCGTTCTTCCGCCGACCTCCTCGCGCCGGTTTCGAGCTCGTACCGAGCGGTAGCTCGATCTGAGCCGCCATACTCCCGACCCGCGCAGAACGCGCGGAGCGCGCCCGCCTCTGCACTCGCCTTTCCCCCCGAGTCGCCATGAACTTGGCTGGGGAACGATGCGCACGCATCTGCTGTCGCGCAAGGGGTCTCCTCACCATCCGTACGTGATCGCCTCCAACAGCTGCGAGCAGGTGCGGGCGTGCTTGTCGCCTGTGTGTGGGGCTCTCGATTGGGCAGCAATGATCGAGGCGTTGCCGGCGCGCCCGTGGTCTGGTCGAAAACGCGTTGATTGGGCAGCAATGAATCGAGGCGGGGCGGGCGCCCGCGGTCTGGTCGGGAACTCGTTGATTGGGCGGCAATGAATCGAGGCTGGCGGGCGCGCTGTTGCCGGCGCGCCCATGCCCTCGCTCGGGAACGCGTTGATTGGGCAGCAATAAATCGAGGCCGGGGCGGGCGCGCCCGCGGTCTGGTCGGAAACGCGTTGATTGGGCAGCAATGAATCGAGGCCGGGGCGGGCGCGCCCGCGGTCTGGTCGGAAACGCGTTGATTGGGC